>NZ_JBBCBS010000005.1:0-388599 GCF_037203945.1 Pseudarthrobacter sp. CCNWLW207
ATCGACAAACCACCCGGCTGGACCTCACCCACCGGACGCCACTACCAAAGCGAACACCAAGACTGGGAACCACCCCACTGGCCACCCCAAGTACTGAGCGAACTGGTTCCCGACCAGCACCTTTAGCGCTGGCCCAAGGCTAGCGCTGGTCCAAGGCGGCCAGCAGCCGTTTAACAGAGCTGCCCAGATTCCAGTCGACAGCAAGACGCTCCAGTTCGGCGCGCGAGTCGGCTCCGACGGGATGAAGTTGCGCTCCGGCTTCCTCGAGGGTGGGCAACTTGAGGTCGCGTACCACCTTCACTACCGTGGGCGCGACCATGAGGTAACCGGCAGCGGCTTCGAGTCTTGCCCGCACGGATGCGGAAACGCCGCCTCCCCCGTCAGCTGCCGCCGCGAGCAGATTGTCCAGCGTGCCGAACTGCCCGAGCAGCGACGCGGCGGTCTTCTCACCGACACCGGCGACGCCTGGCAGCCCGTCCGATGCGTCGCCGCGGAGCGTGGCATAGTCGGCATACTGTTGGGGCAGCACGAGGTACTTGCCGACGACGACCACTTCCGTCAACACTTCGAGGTTCCTCATCCCTCGCGCCGTGTAGATCACGCGCACTTGGCGGGCGTCGTCGATCACCTGGAATAAATCGCGGTCTCCCGTGACGACGTCGACCGGAAACTCGGCGTGGCTGGCGTACGTGCCCACGACGTCGTCCGCCTCGTGCTCGTCAGCCCCGACGACGGCTATGCCAGCGAGGTCAAGCACGTGGCGGATCATCGGAATCTGGGCCTCCAGCGCATCCGGAACAACCTCGATATCGGCTGCATCCGTCATGACCTCCGCGACCCGGTGGGCCTTGTAGGTCGGAATGAGATCCACCCGCCACTGCGGGCGCCAGTCGTTGTCCCAGCAAGCGATCAGGTGCGTCGCACCATAATCGGTGGTGAGCCTGGCAATCATGTCCAGAAGGCCGCGGACAGCGTTCACTGGTGTCCCGTCGGGGCGACGGATGCTATCCGGCAGGCCGTAGAAGGCGCGAAAGTACAGTGACGCGGTGTCGAGCAGCATCAGGCGGTGTGGCATACCTGATCCTGACACGGATGCGCCAGCAGCGTTAGACCGCGCCCGCCCACCGTGGCCCGGCGGGCTGACGGATCGGCCTGATACGGCCATGAAGGTCAGCGGCCGGAATACGCCGGACCTCATGGGGCTGGACAACCGGGAGGTCGTAATTATCCGGCCGCGCCTCCTTCACGGCCTTCGGGCAGAGATCGGTGATGTGTCCCATGCCGGCATACTCACGCACCTCGGCAATGCCGGCAACCGCTGCGGTCTTGGTGTCAAAGGCTTTGGAAATGGCCATCACCGTTCCATCCGGTGCTGTGAGCCGAAACCTGAAACAGGATTCGGGGTCCACGTAAAGTTCAAACATGCCGGCCATGGCTCTCCTCAAGTCTGCGCGATCAAACCCCGCGACGGCTTTGCCGCTGAGCTGAGGGACGCGACGCTGCGTCCCTTACCGCTGGTTTTGTTGTGCAATCCCATTGATCGGTGCATCAAGTTCCTAAAGAGTCTCGCTCAGCCCTGGGAGGGTGCGCAAGAGTCTTCAGTTAAGCTCTCCGCGTTCCCGAGGGCCTTGCACGCGGGCCTTTCGCAGGTTAACTGGCAGGCCTACGCTGGTGGCATGCCTCAACCCCGCGTCAGCGGCGTCGAGCTCTACTACGACGAAAACGGTAACGGGGTCCTTGTCCTGGGCCTCCACGGAACGCCCGTTTCAGCCGCGGTATGGGAGGACGCAGGCAAGGGACTGGGCCTGCTCGGCGGCTCAGACTCCTGCACATAGCCGGACGTCACGGATCCTGGCAATCTTGTTCAGATCTTGAGGGCCAGGCCGCGCTGCTCACCTTGGCGCTTCCTGTGACATCGGGCACAATGTGCTTCATGGGGCGATGGAGCGAGCAGCAGGTGATAGGCGCCGCTCCCGACGCGTCGTCCCTCGCGGCCGCGCGGAAGCTGGCACGGCCGGGGCCTTGGTCGGATACGGGCAGCAACGACGACCTGGTCTGGGGCAAATGCCAAGGCAGTGGAAAGACGCCCTATCAGGTGAGCGTGGACACCGTGGCCCCCGCCTACCGGTGCTCCTGCCCCAGCCGGAAATTCCCCTGCAAGCACGCCCTGGCTTTGCTGCTTATGTGGTCCCGGGGTGAAGCGGCCGACGCCGGCACAGAGACCGCCGGTTTCGCCCAGGAATGGGCGGCCCAGCGGGCGGAACGGTCCGCTGCGCGGGAAAAACGCCCTACTGATCAGCCGACGGATCCTGCAGCACAGGCGAAGCGGCTGGCCGACCGAATGGCACTGATGGATGCGGGGATCGAGGACTTCGCCCGGTGGCTGACAGATCTGGTCAGGACCGGGCTGGCGTCCGCACGCACCCAGCCGTACTCCTGGTGGGACGGGGTGGCAGCCCGCCTTGTTGACGCCCAGCTTCCGGGTTTGGCTGAACAGGTGAGGGCCATGGGTTCGGACGTACACGCCCGGGCCGATTGGGCCGACCATCTGCTGTTCCGCGCAGGCCGCTGGTGGGCCGTGACCAAGGCCTGGCGCATGAGAGAAATCCTGACGCCGGAGGAGCTCGCCGATCTCCGGGTGGCCGTCGGCTGGGCAGTTCCGACGGCGGACGTCCACGGCACCGAGGCCCTGCACGGTCCCTGGCTGGTCCTGGGCGCCCACCGCAGCGACGACGGCAGGCTCAAGCAGCAACGGACCTGGCTCCGAGCATCCGACGGAACGGTCGTCGTCGTCCTCGATTTTGCTGCCCAGAGTGAGTCCCTGGCGACGCCCCAGCTCGCCGGCGCTGTCCTGGACGCCACGCTCGCACGATACCCCGGCTCCGCACCGAGGCGCGCCATGTTCACCAGCCCCGCCGCACCCTTGGGAACGGCAACCAGCCTGGGCGACGGTGGCAGTATCGCCCAAGCGATGGAAGCCGAATCGGCCGCGGTAGCCCTCTCCCCCTGGCGTGAGCGCCACCCCTTCCTGCTGGGCGGAGTGCGCATCTGTCCTGGTGACCACGGCTGGCTGCGGGACGGAGCGGGAGACGCCCTCCCCCTGGTCGACGCACCATTGGACGCCTTGCTGGCCCTCACCGGCGGTCATCCCGTGGACGTGTTCGGCGAACTGGACGAGGGCCACCTACGGCCACTGTCCGCCGTCGTTGGTGGAACGGTGGTGACGCCATGACCTGGCTGGCCGAGCTCAGGACGGCGGCGCTCGTCGGGACCGCCCGGCATCCGGCACCGCCGCCGCCCAGTGAACTGGGCGTCCGCCCCCCGGAAGGCCTGTCCAGCGAGGAATTGGTGCTTGACCAGGCGGCCCTGGCCGACGCCGTCAGCCGTTCCTCCCGGGAATCCACCACTTTGGCTGCAGCTGACCTGCCCGAGCCAGCCCCACCGGATGATGCCCCCATAGCCTCCGATGCGGCCGCCCGACTGCTGGAACTGCTGCTTACCCAGCCGCCGGTCGGACAGGAGCTTCGGGACATGCTGGTGGCCGATTGGCTCCAGCTGGCCCAAGCCTTCGGCCGACGAGTTCCGCACAGACTGCTGCCTGTGCTGCTGGCTTTGGCGGACACGAAGCCCGGGGTCGCAGCGCTTCTGCAGCCGGCGATCGGTGCCCGGGGCCGCTGGCTTCAGGACCTCAAAGCGCGGGGGTCCGACCTGCCGGCAGCCAGTGCAACGGATTGGGCGGAGCTGAAAAGCGCGGACGCTACCAAAGAACTGGAACGCCTCCGCAGGAGTAACCCTGCCGCCGCCCGCGAATACCTTGCCGCCCACTGGGACACGCTCGGAGCGCGGGAGCGGGCCGCCCACCTGGGCACCTTGGCGATGAACCTCGGGGACGACGACGAGGACCTGCTCGAGCAGGCGCTCGATGACAAAGCCAAGGTGGTCCGAGAGGTTGCCGCCGGCCTGCTCGACCAACTCCCCGCCAGCGCCCGCGCCCGCCGTATGGCCACCCGGCTTCTCCCGCTGCTGCGCGTCAAGGGCGTGCTGCGCAAGCAATTCGAGATCGACCTCCCTTCGGAACCGGACGCGGTCGCCCTGCGGGACGGGATCGCGCCGGACCCACTCAGCGGTGAGCCCGACCTGTTGGGCCGGCTCGACACCGTCGTCCGCGGCGCCCCGCTCGACGTCTGGACAAAGGCCTCTGGCCGCAGCCCCGCGGCAACTGTGGCACTGCTTAAAAGCGAAAAGCGCGTCCTCGAAACGATCCGGGACATTGCCGCACTGCGGGGTGACGGTGACTGGGCTCGTGCGCTCCTGGAGCTCCGCTTGGACTTGCGGCTGCTCAATTGCCTGCCTCAGGATGAGCGCGAAGAGACACTGATCCGGCACATCCGGGCCAGCGCCGCAAACCCCTTCGCACTGGCCACACCGCTGCGTGACATGCCACGTCCCTGGGGAACTGCCCTGGCTGAAGCCGTGCTTGAGCAGATTTCGGCCAAGAACGGCGGACAGCTGGCAAGCATGCTGGCCGACGTCCTGCCCGCGGCACTGCCGCCGCAGGCGGCCGAGCAGGCCCGGCGATTGCTGGAGCGTTCAGACGACGACGCCGCGCGGCGCCGCGTGCTCCGTGAGGCCCTGCAGTACCAATCATTCCGACAATCCCTGACGGAGGCTTTTCCATGACCAATGCCCCTAACGGCACCGATGTCCTTCGCGCCCACGCCGAGCACGCGTACGCCGACGAGCTCAGCGCGCTGGCCACCGTCGACGACCGGCCCCGTCCGCCCAGCTGGCGGCTGTCACCCTGGGCGGTAACGGAGTGCAAGTCACGCCCAAATACCTGGGTTCGGAACGGCTGGTGGAAATCGCAGTGGCATCCCTGGCAACGGACCGGGCCCTGCTCTTGCTTGGTGTGCCGGGCACCGCTAAGACCTGGCTGGGAGAGCATCTCGCCGCAGCCGTTTCCGGATCCTCAAAGCTCGTGGTCCAGGGCACCGCCGGAACTCCGGAGGAGGCACTGAGGTATGGCTGGAACTATGCGCGGCTGCTCGCCGACGGCCCGTCCCGGGCGGCCATGGTCCCCGGGCCGGTGATGCGCGCGATGGAAACCGGAAGCCTGGTTCGCGTGGAGGAACTCACCCGGATCCCGTCCGACGTCCAGGATTCCCTCATCACGATTCTCAGCGAGAAGACGCTGCCAATCCCCGAACTGAACGAAGAAGTGCAGGCACGCAAGGGCTTCAACATCATCGCGACGGCTAACAACCGCGACAAAGGCGTCAACGATCTCTCCTCGGCACTGCGCCGCCGCTTCAACACCGTGGTGCTGCCGCTGCCGGACAGCATCGACCAGGAGGTGGAGATTGTCACCACCCGGGTCCGGAGCCTGGGCGAGGCCCTTGAGCTTCCGGCTGACCTGGCCGCGCTCTCCGAGATCCGAAGGGTGGTCACCGTCATGCGGGAACTGCGCGCAGGCGTAACCCAGGACCAGCGAACCACTCTTAAATCGCCCTCGGCGACCCTGTCGACAGCAGAAGCCATCTCGGTCATGACCAACGGGCTCTCCCTCGCTGCGCACTTCGGTGACGGAACCGTCCGGGCCCAGGATGTAGCGGCCAGCCTGGTGGGCGCGGTGGTCAAGGACCCTGTCCAGGACCGGGTGATCTGGCAGGAATACCTGGAAACCGTCGTGCGGAACCGGCCAGAGTGGAAGGACCTTTACCGGGCCTGCCGCGACCTCGAATCGACCAACTGACTGTGGCTTCTGACCGATTGGCCCTGACCGATGAGCCCTGACCGATGACAGACGTCCACATCCTGGGGATCCGGCACCATGGCCCCGGCTCAGCACACTCCGTCGCTGAAGCACTGGCCAGCCTCAAACCGGATTTGGTGCTGGTCGAGGGACCTCCGGAACTGGACCAGGTCATCCCCTTACTATCCGATCCCGAGATGGTGCCGCCAGTCGCCGGCCTCATCTACGTAGCAGATGAGCCACGGCTGGCTTCCTTCTATCCGATGGCCAGTTTCTCGCCGGAATGGGTGGCGATCCGCTGGGCCCTCTCCACCGGCACTCAGGTGCGGGCGATCGACCTGCCGGCGGCGCACACTTTCGCGCTGCAGATGGCCCCTGCGCCCTCTGTGCCTCCCATGCCGCCGTCGGACGTGCCAACTGTGCCTCCCGTGCCGCCGTCGGACAGTGAGAGGGAGGACGACGACGGCCCCTCCGCAGAAGGTACGGAACCACCTGCCCCTCCACAGCAGCCTTACCGGCCCGACGCGATCGGGATGCTCGCCGCGGCCGCCGGCTACAGCGACGCCGAACGGTGGTGGGAGGATGCCATCGAGCACCGCAACACTGACCCAGTCGACCGGTTCACGGCACTGACCGAGGCCATTGCAGAGATCCGTGCGGCCGACGGCCGGCCGGGCGACCACCCCGACGTGCTGGAAAACAACCGGCGGGAAGCCGCGATGCGGCGCCTGATCAGGGCGGCCATGCGTGAAGGGCACGCACGGATCGCCGTCGTGTGCGGTGCCTATCATGCCCCGGCGCTGGTGCCCGCCGACTTTCCCCCGGTGTCTGCAGACAATAAAGTGCTCGCCGGCCTGCCTAAAGCCAAGGTCGCCGTCACCTGGGTGCCATGGACCTCGGGCCGGCTCAGCCTGCGCAGCGGATACGGTGCCGGGGTCACCGCACCGGGCTGGTACCAGCATCTCTTTTCGCACTGGATGACCCGGGGCTCCGGCCCGGACGTGTCCACCACCTGGCTGGTCCGGGTAGCCCATGCCCTGCGCCGGGAAAACCTCGACGCATCAACAGCCTCGGTGGTGGAAGCGAGCAGGATGGCGACTGCCCTGGCCGCCGTCCGGGGCCGGCCGAGCCCGGGATTGGCGGAACTGGACGACGCCGCCCAGGCCGTGCTGTGCGACGGTTCGCCCCTCCCGCTGGCCCTGGTCCATCGCGAACTCACCGTTGGACTCGAACTCGGGAGCGTGCCGGACTCCGCGCCGACCCTCCCCCTGGCCGCCGATCTGGCAGCCACACAACGCAGGCTCCGGTGGAAGCCCAGCGCCATGGAAGAGGTCCTGACCCTGGACCTGCGCAAGCCTAATCAGCTGGCCCGCTCGGTCCTGCTGCACCGGCTGGCACTGCTCGGAGTGCATTGGGGCGCGCAGAGCGAAACCGGCCGGACCACGGGCACTTTCAAGGAGGTCTGGACGCTCCATTGGCAGCCGGAACTCGCGGTTGCAGTGGTTGAAGCCAGCCGCTACGGCACGACGGTCGCCTCGGCTGCCTCGACCTGTGTGTCCGAACGTGCGCAGGCCGCCGGCAGCCTGGCCGAGCTTAGCGAACTGCTCGCAAGCTGCCTGCTCGCTGACCTGCCCGACGGCATAGGTGGCGTCGTCACGGTACTTGCTGAACGCACGGCCCTGCAGCAGGACGTCGCGCCGCTGCTGGAAACCATCGCCCCGCTAGCCCGGACCTGTAGGTATGGAAACGTCCGCGGGGTTGACGTCACGGGTGTACGGAAGATCCTGGACACAACGGTGGTGCGCGCCTGCGTGGGACTGCCCACAGCCTGCGCAGGCCTGGACGATGAAGCTGCGGACGCCATGCGGCGCGCCATCGACTCGGCCCAGCAAGGACTGTCCTTGATGCCCGACCTGCCGCTCGGCGACTGGCACCGGGCGCTCGCTGCCGTCGCCGGCTCGGACCGGATCCACGGTTCGGTGGCGGGACGCGCCACCAGGCTGCTGCTGGACGCGGGCCTTGTGGACGCGGACGACGTCGCCGCCCGGCTCAGTCGCCGGCTCTCAGTGGCCACTCCGGCGCGGGAAGCCGCTGCCTGGCTGGAGGGCCTGCTCTCCGGCGACGCGACGCTGCTGGTTTATGACCGGCGCCTCCTCAAGATCGTGGACGACTGGGTCGCCGGCGTTGACGACGACGTCTTCGACGACGTCCTCCCGCTGCTGCGCAGGACCTTTTCGGCATTCAGCCAGCCGGAGAGGCGGGAGATCGGCGAGCAGGTGAGCCGCATTGACGACGCCGGGCAAACGGACAGCCAGACAACTCTGGACTTGGCGTCGGCCGGCCCTGCGATCCGGACCATGGCCAGGTATCTCGGATGGGAGGTGGTCGCGTGACGGACGCGAACCCTGATGTCATCGGCCCGCGCGGCCGGCTGAACCGCTGGCGCCTGGTTCTTGGCGGGCAGGCTGCGGACGGTATCAGCACGGCGGACGGCGATAGCGTGGTGCTTTCAACCGCTGACGCGCGCCGGGACCAGGCCCTCGAGGCTTTGTACGGGGCGGAAAAGAACGGCCGTGGTGGCCTCGGCGCCTCCAGCCCACGGGTGGCCCGCTGGCTGGGTGACATACGGAGCTATTTCCCGTCCAGTGTCGTGCAGGTGATGCAGGCCGATGCGATGGACCGGCTCGGGCTGCGCCAATTGCTCCTCGAGCCGGAGATGCTGCGAACGGTACAGCCCGACGTCGGCCTCGTCAGTACGCTGGTAGGCCTCGGCCGGGTGATCCCCGAGCATTCCCGCGAGACTGCCAGGACAGTCATCCGGCACGTGACGAATGAGCTTGAGGACCGCCTGCGCGCTAAGACTGTCCAGGCGGTCTCCGGGGCGCTGAACCGGGCGGCACGGTCCCGGCGGCCCCGCCATCGGGACATTGATTGGGCCAGGACGATCGCGGCCAACCTCAAGCACTACCAGCCCGAATACCGGACGATCGTGCCCGAGCGGCTGGTCGGCCATGCCCGGCGCAGCACCGAGATCCAGCGTGAAATCATCCTGTGCATCGACCAGTCCGGGTCCATGGCCGAGTCTGTGGTGTACTCCAGCGTGTTCGGAGCTGTGCTCAGCTCGCTGCGGTCCGTGCGCACCCGGCTCGTGGTCTTCGACACCGAAGTCGTGGACCTCACCGATGAACTGGACGATCCCGTTGATGTGCTCTTTGGCGTGCAACTTGGCGGCGGCACTGACATCAACCGAGCCCTGGCTTACTGCCAGGAGCAGATCACCCAGCCCACCGAAACGATCCTGGTGCTGATCAGCGACCTCTACGAAGGAGGGATAGCGGAGGAAATGCTGCGGCGCGCGGCCACGATCGTGGGTTCGGGGACCACCATGATCGCGCTGCTGGCGCTGAGCGACAGCGGCCACCCGTCCTTCGACTCGGGCCATGCCGCGGCCCTCGCGGGAATCGGCGTCCCTGCCTTCGCCTGCACGCCCGACCTGTTCCCTGACTTGATGGCAGCGGCCATTGAACGCCGCGACGTTGGCGAATGGGCGGCGTCCCAGGACATTCCGACGACCCACGAAGCGTAGGGGGATGCTGGGGTTTCGCCGGCTCTCTGGCACACCACGTTGAACGGGGCGAGAATAGCCTCGTGTTCCTAACTCGCCGCGGCGGGGACGGCGAAACGATGAACGCTGCCGCCCGAAAGATTCAGCGCATCTATCTGACGTTGACGCTGGGCAATACCCTTGCGGCCTCCTTCATCTGGGGCGTCAACACGCTATTCCTGCTTGACGCGGGGCTGACAAACTTCGAAGCTTTCGCCGCGAACGCCTTCTTCACGGCCGGAATGGTAATTTTCGAGGTTCCCACGGGAGTGATCGCCGACGGTTGGGGCCGTCGGGTTTCGTTCCTGCTGGGCACCGTAACCTTGGCCGGTTCGACCTACCTTTACTACCTGCTGTGGCTGCTGTCTGCGCCGTTCCCCTGGTGGGCCGCGGTGTCGATACTGCTGGGCCTGGGTTTCACGTTCTTCTCGGGGGCGGTTGAGGCCTGGCTGGTGGATGCCCTGCATTTCTCGGGGTACGAAGGCGGGCTCGAGTCGGTCTTCGGGCGCGGGCAGATGGTGTCCGGGGTGGCGATGCTCGTTGGCTCGGTGGCCGGCGGCGTCATTGCCCAGGCCACGGACCTCGGCGTGCCGTTCCTTGTGCGGGTGGGCGTGCTGTTGGCCATGTTCGCGTTGGCGTTTTGGCTCATGCACGACGTCGGGTTCACCCCTGAACGGTCAGCGCACCCCTTGCGCGCGACGCGGGCTGTGCTGTCCGCTTCGATCGACAACGGCCTGAAAATCCCGCCCGTGCGGTACGTGATGCTGGCTGCCCCCTTCAGTACCGGCGTCGGATATTACGTCTTCTATGCCCTGCAGCCGTACCTGTTGGAGCTCTTCGGGGATCCGCGGGCGTACTCCGTGGCCGGCCTGGCGGCGGCAATCGTGGCCGGCGCGGAGGTAGTGGGCGGCTGGCTCGCCCCCCATGTCCGGGGCCTGTTCCGCAAACGCACGTCCGTGTTGATCCTTAGCGCCTGTATCAGCGCGCTGCTTCTCCTGGTGCTCGGGATTACCCAGGTGTTCTGGGTGGCCTTGGCACTGCTGACGCTGTGGGCTGTGGTCGACTCCGCGGCAATGCCCGTGCGGCAGGCCTACGTCAACGACATGATCCCGTCCAAGCAGCGGGCCACAGTACTCAGCTTTGCTTCGCTGATGGGATCGAGCGGTGGCGTAGTGGTCCAGCCGGCGCTCGGCCGGGGTGCCGACGTGTTCGGCTACCCCGCATCCCTTGCCATGGCCGGTGTGATCCAGCTCTTTGTGGTCCCGTTCCTGCTGGCGAGCCGCCGGCAGGGCTCCCCCGCCGACGTGGCCAAAGCTTCGACGACGCCATCGACCGAGGAGACCAGCCCCTAGGTGCCGTAGCGCTTGTCGAACCGTACGCGTCCCATGCGGCCAAGCCTTTCCACTGTGTGCCAGCTGATCACCGCCACGAGCAGGGTCAGCACGATGGCCATCACTGCCACGAGCGGCGGAAGGTTGGCCGTTGATCCGTGGTTGAGCCACAGGATAACCGGATAGTTCCAGAGGTACGCCGCATAGGACACCGTGCCCAGCAACTGCAATGGCCGGGACCATTGAGGCATTTGGCGCTGAGTGGAAGAGGCCAGGACCACCAAGACGGCGGCGGCAACCATGGCCAGGGGGCCGCAGGCGAAAAAGAAAGCCGGGGACTCGTTGGCCTTGGGAAAGAACATCAGCGCACCCAGGACCGCGGCCGCACCAAGAAGGGCCGCCCGCCGGGTGCTGCGCCCCGAGGACCAGCCGGACAGCCGCACACGATACAGGCGCAGTGCGGCACCGATGATCAGCCCGAGGCCCCACGTCGTCGGAAGCGCGTAGACCAGGGAGTGCAGGTGCGGGGCAAGGATCAGCATCCCCAAAACGCTTGCGGCCATTAGTGAATAGACGACGGCGGCCGACCAGCTAATCAGGCGCGCCTGCCGGTTCGTCCGCAGGGCAAGCACCAGGAGGGCCGGCCAGATGAGATAGAACTGTTCCTCCACCGCAAGTGTCCAAAGCGGCCCGATGGCCATGCTGACATCGAACGGCAGCGGCAGGTCCTTGAGGTACCCGAAACCGGCCAGGAGTGTGTAACCGATGATTCCCTCCGACCGGTCCCCGAGGACGTCGGCCATGAGTTCCACGATGGCGTATACGCCCAGGAAGGCGGTCAATGCCGGCAGCAGTCGGAAGGCCCGGTGCGCGTAGAAGCGTCCGTAACGGACCTTTCGGTGCCGCTCGACATCCCTCATCAGGACGCCCGTGATCAGGTAACCGCTCAGCACGAAGAACACAATGACACCGACGATTCCGGCGCCCTGGAAGACTCCGGGCCACGAATGCCCCAGCAGGACGGCGCCAACTGCGGCACCGCGTAGAACATCCAGTCCGCCCAGCCTCTGGCGAACCGTAGTTTGCGGGGCGGCCGTCTTCACGGGTCCACCAATGAGTAACGTCACATAACCTCCGGGGCTTCCGTCCGGCCAGTGCCGGCCTTGGCTGGTCCAAGGCAGGAACTGGGCCCTCGATGCTCGACTGAATTTCGCGGGCGCAAGGCCCGCAGCCTTCCACTCTTCCGGAGTTTTCTGGATGAAACCTGACTGCCGAGCCCCCTCCGGCACGTGTGGGCGGCTGACTGAAGAGGAATGCAGAAGGGCCCGTTCGTCCGAACGGGCCCTTCTGCATGTGGTGGGTCAGCTTCGTGGACTGACCGAGTTGCGAGCTAGACGCCCGCCGGCCTGTCGTACTTCTGGCCTTCCGGTTTGGACGGCAGGATCGTCAGGACCAGCACCGCCAGGGCGCCGATGAAAGGCACCAGCAGGAGCAGGGCCAGCAGGCCGCTGAAGCCGCCGTCGTGGAGACGACGCACAACCAGCGCCAGGGACGGGACGATCGTGGCCAGCCCCCAGATGAGGGCCAGAATGCTTCCGACGCCAAAGTTTGGCGTGCCGTCGGCCGTCGTCGCCGGGCCGCTGATGATGTTAAGGACAATGCTCACAGCAAATGAAACAAGGGCCCACCACCAGAACTCGCTTCGGCTGGCCCGGCCGGAGAAGGTGGCGTACTTCTTGAAGAACCGCTTGACGGCAGCCGGGAACGGCGCTCCGTAGTACGGTGCCCAGAGCGGCGGCTCGCCGCCCTGGAAGGTCTGCGGCTGTGCCTGCTGCTGCGGGTATTGCGGATAGCTCATGGTGATTTCCCCCAAATTTGAGTGATAGGACGAGGCCATCGTACGACTCCACCCGGGGAAGTTTGGCATTTCAATGGACAAAATTTACCTGAACTTACGAAGCGCAGGCGCAATGGCCCCAAGCTGTTCGGGCTTCTCCTTCATGTCCTGAATCAAAATTACTGCGGCTGGACTGCCTCCCCTATGGCCTCACGCCACGGGGCAACCGTCAGGCAAGGAGCGGGATGCGGAAGACTTGGCCGGGAAAAATCAGGTTCGGGTTGCTGATTCGATCCCTGTTGGCTTGGAAAATGTCGTCGGCCGTGGTGTTTTGTCCCTGATCGCGGGCGATCTTTGTCAGGTTGTCACCGCTAACCACTTCGTAGAGCCTGAAGCCCTCCAGCCCCGTGAATACCGTAACCGGGACGACGTTCAGATCCGTCCCGGGCGGATTCATACCGGAGGCGTCTTCGCCGAAAACCTGAAGCATCATGTGGGCGGCCCGGGCCGTGAATCCGCCGAGTGAAACCTGATGCCCAAAGTCACGGATCACCCCCATGCTCCCCGCGCCCTGGATGTTGCCGGTGGCGACGATGTGCCCGGCAGCGTCGAGCACCCGCCACAGCACAGTGGCTTCAAATCCCGTGCCGAAGCCGGCGATCGTAAAGTCCCGGCCAACGACATCGCCTGATTTGGGCTGGCGGACTTCGATGAGTCGCGGTGCCATGGCTTACCTCCCACTGATCGGTTCGGTTCACCCTGAACTTACGGAAGTGCCGTTACTGAGGCGTTATTGCTGAACCTTCCGGGCTCACCCCAACGGCGAGGCGTCAGTGGGGGCGGCCCGGTGGTCTATTTTGCCCGTCAAGCCGTCGATGCGGTCCAGGGCGGCATTGAAGCGCTCAACAGTGGCCCACAAAACGGGATGCTGTTCCCGGATTTGTTCGAGCGTGGCACCGGCGGCGGTCAGTTGCGCCAGGTCAAAACTGACGTTGGTGCGTGCCCCTGTCACCGCGGCGCGCAGGGCACCGAACGCGACGACGACATCGGAAATGAGCGCTGGGTTTCCGTTGGATGCCAGCCACCCCAGGTCATCGATGGCGTCGATAGCGCGTTCGCCGAGCACCGCCGATGCCTTGGCGGCCTCGATGGAGGCACGGTGTATCGCGTCCTCACGTTGCGGCCCCGGTTCAAGCCTGAAGGCAGCCCCGAAAGCAGCAGACGCCGAAGCATCGTCGTCGGCCAGCCGAAGAGCGGCCTCCCGCAGGGAATGCGCCCGCGCGTGGAGATCGTTGAGCTCCCCGTGCTGGGCCGCCCCTGGTTCCGTGTATCCGGCAACCATGGACGTCAGTGACGCGGCGATGGCCAGCATCACTCCCGTGCCGGCCCCACCGCCCGGCGAACCGTGGGACTCCGCTAAAGCCCGCGTCCAGTCTTCAACCGTCGAACGTTGCGTTGTAACCGCTTCAGAATCAGCCATGACTCTAAGTTAGCGCTACGGTTGAGGCTCAATGCGTGGTACGCCTTCCAATGAAAGGTCCGCCGGCGGGGCCGTGACGACGCTAAACGCTTGCGTCCGGCCATTGATCCGGGTCGTAGCCGTGCAGGCCTGGAATGCGGCGCGGCCTTTGTGCTTGGTCAGGACGGTCCTCATGAACCTTCTCACCGCTGTCTGCCGATTCAGAAGCTTCGTCTCCGGCCTGCTCCTGGGCTTTCTGACGTTCTCCATCGTTGTGCTTGCTGTCAGCCATTCGGTGCTCCAACCACTCAGAGTGGGGGTCCATCTGCCTGAACCACTACGGAAACAGTAGCTTCAGGAGTACTTGCGGACACGCCGGATCGGCTCAAGATCCGGGCAATATTGCCTAAACTCCAAGGAACGGAACGTACAGGGGAAGACCCCTAGCCGCGGTGGCGAGTGAGGATTTCTCCGCTGCGGGCGAGGTGGTCGGCGACGTCCCTGAGTTTGATATTGGATTCGGAACTGGCCCTGGTCAGGATTTGGAACGCCTGTTGGGAGCTGATTTTGAACCTTTCCATCAGGATTCCCTTGGCCTGTCCGATGAGGTCTCGTGTGTCCAGGGCATGGTTGAGCTGGCTGATTTCCTGTGCCTCGGAAAAAGCGACCGCCGCGTGGGCGGCTACCAGCAGGCCGACCTGTTCTGATTCCTGATCGAAGACGTCAACGTCGTCGCCGTACAGGTTGAGGGCGCCCAGGTTGTCCCCCTCGACGAAAAGCTGGAATGACAGCATGCTCCGGGCACCGGCGTCGTTGGCTGCGCGCGCGAAATCCGGCCAACGTTGCTCACGGCCCATATTCGGGACCCGGACAATCCGTTCCTCGTAGGCGGCATCAATACAGGGTCCCTGACCCGTGGCGCTCTGCAATGCGTCCACCTTCCTGGGGAGATCTCCTGAGGCTGCCCGGGACTGGACGGTCCTCCTGCCCATGACGAGACTGACGGAGGCATCGGCAACGTGCGGGATCAGGTCCAGGGCAGCGTGAACAATGTCCACCAGCAGTGCTTCAGTGTCCTCCTCCTGCTGAAGCTCCCGGGCGAGATCGCTGAGCTGGCCGGCGAGATCGCCACCCACCGCCGGTTCAGGCGCAGCGGCGTCCCGGGCTTCTCCCGTCCTGAAGGTCATGTCCTTCATCTCTGCTACGGTCCTTGCTCCTGTTCGCCTGCCTGGGATGCCTGCTTGTCCTCCGGTTCGGGGACGACCTGATTGGCAATCAGGTCCACGCGGTCGGCGGCGGTCAGCCGCTCATCGTTCTGTATGGCTGCTACATCCCCACCGTTGACCTCCGGAGCACCGGAACTCCCCGTTTCCGTACCCGGCTTGGCCGTCTCCTCATGGTGTTCGGCCTTATGGCGTGCCTCATCGAGGTGATGCTCCAGCTTCTCCTCCGCGTCCCGCCGGCGCTGTCCGACAGTCCGTATCTGCTGCGTGGTTGGAGCCGCATGCGCGTGCTGGTGCGGGCCAAGATCATGCGGCTGTTCTGGGTATTTATCACTCATAAAGGCATCGTCCCACCGGACGCGCGCCGCGGGAAGAGGCCCTCTGGGCCCGGGCGGATCAATCGTCCGGACTGTCATTCGTTAACACCTCGACAGCGACGACGTGCACTTCCGACAGCCCCTGCGCCGGAGCCGGCTTCTCCAGCAGGACCGGCTGGTGATGGTTGTGGGCCCATTCCCGGGCGTCGGACCCCAGCACGTCATCGATCCACACCACGGCGTCCCAGTCTGCTTCGCCGAGGAGTTCCTTTGTGGCCAACCACCGGCGCACCGACCGGAGCTTCGGCGTCGGCTCTTCGATGTCCTCGGCACGCATGGACACCGTCACCCGCAAGGGTTCCTCCTCCAGCTGCAGCTGCGACTCCAAGCTGGCCGTTGAGTCTGCCGGCCACGTTGAAACCCACGCGATCCGTCCGCACCGGGCAAGCCTTCTGACGAGGGAAACGGTGCCATCCGACAGCTCCAACTCCGTCGGATCCCCTTCCGTGCCAGGGCGGGCCACAGGGTTGAGCACGCCATCAACGTCGAGGAGGATAATCGGCTTCACAGATGCGGCCAGGAACTAATCGCAGCGGTTTCCGCAACTAACCGGCGGGCGCAACGACGTCCTCCAGCATCGACCTGTCAAAGAAACGGATCTCGCCCGTCGCCTCGAAGAAGACCGGGACTACTGATGTGCTGGGGTCCTTGGAGGTTTCGTAGATATCAGGCGCACTTCCATGTTTCCGGGCAATTGTTCCAACCAGGTCGGTACCGCGAACCCGGACAGTTCGGTATTTGTAGCTCATGGTGACCCCTTCGTCGACTAGGGCAAACCCTACTCCTGGAGTTGTACTCCTGGGACCTTGCGACCCAGCCGGGACCCCGGTGTTGCCGCCCGAAAGGAGTCTTCACCGTGCCCATGTTGTGCAACGCTTGGTACATGGATCTGGAAGTGTCGCCCGCGCTCACGATACCCGCCTCGGAACTCGGCTGGCGGTTTTCGAGGTCGTCCGGACCTGGCGGACAACACGTCAACACCTCGGACAGCCGCGTGGAGCTTTTCTGGAACGTCTGCACCTCGTCGGCGCTGTCGGACGTCCAACGAGTGAGGCTGCTGACGCGTCTCGAACCGCGTCTCATCGCCGGGGTGATCACTTTGACCGCCTCCGAGCAGCGCTCCCAGCTCCGCAATCGCGAGATCGCCCTAGCCAAGCTCGCCGGCCTGGTGGCAGAGGGTATTGCTCCCGAAGCGGCCCGCCGCCGGGCGACCAAACCCACGCGGGGCTCGAACCGCCGTCGTCTTGCCGCAAAGCAACAGCGTGCGGCGACGAAACAGCAAAGGAAGCGTCCGCCCGCCGAGTAGCTCAGTCGCCACGGGTGTCCATTCGGATAGTCAGCTCGCCTCGGATTGCAGGTTCTGCGCTACCACTGCCAGCGTACGGGCGAGCTCGTCGGTCGGGCTGAACTCCACCAATTCCGTACCTGGAGCAAGCTCATCGGTATGGCCAGGAGCCGTGTAGTAGGCCTCACCCGCTTCGACGATCTCGTCTCCCGCGGGCGTGTGCATGATGAGCCTGCCCTTGACGACATACCCCCAGTGGTGGCTCTGGCACAGGTCATCCGGCAAGCCTTGGTAGAACGGCGTGAAATCGCCTCCCTCCTCGAATTTTTCGAATGCGATCGTGTATCCGTCGGCTTCCCGATAGCGGCCCTCATAGCCGGTCATGCGCTCCACCCGTGCGGTCTCGTCGTCTTTTGATAGCTTTGCCATCGTCTTGTTCCTTTTCTTGTCTTCTGCGCGGGTCACGCCCGTGCTGTGGATTCCGCCGCCGCGATCAGCCGCTGCAGCCCTGCCCTGCTTGCCCGCGCCCACTCACGCGCGGCGAGTGACCGCAAGACGGGAGTTCCAAACATCGCCAGCATGCCGGGCAGGGCGGTCGCCCGGACCAGGCGGCAGGTGTAAGTCACGTCGCTCTGGTTTCCGTCCGGACGTATTTCATACCGGTGCACCAGGAGCCAGTCCGCTGGCGTCCCGTTTTTCTTGGACTCCAATGCCGACTCCGTGACCCGCTCGAACGTTGATGGTCGAATGGCTTCTGTGACCACTGAGGAGTCCCGCATCCGGCATATGGAGTCCTCGGCCGTGGACGTGAACTCCGTCCCGGCCGTGGCCTGCCCCGGTGGGGCATCCATGGACAAGAGCGTTGAAGCCTCGGCGCCTCCCCACCCGGGATGGCCTGCCAAATCAGCGAGGACATCGAAAACCGTATGTGCTGGGGCGGCGCTGTGTTCACGGACGGTCACGGCAACCTCGCGATTAAGGACGTTGGCTGCTGTTCTTTGCTGCTTCATTTCCGCACCTCCTAGGGCAATATTCTGCGGACACCCCAAGAATGCGTTGCGGCCGGATGAAAAGGATGGGGGGCATCCCCCATTTGCGGTCCTATTCCGCGAGGGAGTGCCGCAGCGCGAAGGCGGCCGCTTCGCCACGGCTGCGAAGCTGCAGCTTGGCCAGGATGCTGCTCACGTGGTGCTCGGCTGTTTTGGCGCTGATAAAAAGGCGCTCCGCGATTTCGGCGTTGGTCATGGCCTCTGCGAGCAGGGCGAGTACTTCACGTTCCCGCCGCGACAGCAGGCCCAGTGCCTTCGGTCCCGTGCGGGCAGGGCCGCCCAGGGATCGAAGGAGCGCAGCCGCCTTGTCGGCCAAACCGTTAGCGCCGGCGCCGTCGAACACTGCCAGTGCCACCCCGGCCTCGTGCACAGCCACTTCACGGTCCGACTCGCGCAAGGCTTCGGCTAGTGCGAGCCGTGCCCGCGCAGCCTCAAGCGGCATGGTCAACTCGCCGAAGATCGCGATCGCTGAGTCGAACCGTTCGTGCGCCAAGTCGGTGTTACCGACGGCGGCCGCGACGCGACCACCTGTCAGGAGGGACGACGCGATGGCGCGGGGCCAGCGTGTCGCGGAAGCAATCCTGTCCAGGCGTTCTGCGGTCGCCACGGCTTGGCTCGGGACGTGTTGAGCAAGTTCGACCTCGGCAAGCAGCGCGAGCAGTGGAACGGTAAGCAAGCCCTCGCCGACCTGATGGATCCGGCGGTGCAGCAGCGCCGCAGCCACGGCTGTGTCACCAGCCGCGAGACGAACCGCCGCCGTCGCCCGCAACGCGTCGGTGCGGTCTTCAAAGCCCGCGAGCAAGCGGCTTGCTTCCTCCACGCGGCCCTGCAGCAGCCGCAGCTCCGCAAGCTTTGCTGCCGGGTGCACGCATCGGGCACGGTGACCGCCCTGTTCCAGCTCGCGGAGCGTCTTGCTGAGCCAGTCCTCGGCACTGGCGATATCGCCGGAGGCGAGGAAGATCTCCGCGCAGCACGTGCCACAAAATTCCAGGAGCGCGGGGTGCCCCGTACTTTGCATAAAGCGCAGGAGGATCTTGTTCCACTGGCCCAGGCGGGAGGTGTCGCAGGCCTCTTCGCTGGCCCGTGTAACCATGCAGCAGATATCGCCGAAAACTATCTTGTCGCGAAGTTCGCCCGCCGTAACCACCACCATTGCCTCATCAACCAGCGTCATCCCCTCCGGCACGTCGCCAGCGGCGATGGTCCCGAGGCCCAGGAGCGCCAGGGCTGTTGCTTCAAGATCCGGATCTTTGCAGCTCCGCGCAACTTCCAGCGCGGTCCGGGCGTCGTCGCGCGCCGTTGCCGGGTCAGTGCGCAACAGCCCGCGAGTCACAGCCAGCCACCCGCGGTCGACGCCGTTCGGGAGGCCGGCTGCGATGCCCTCGGCACGCGCAAGCCAGCCGCGGCTGACCGGCTCGTTGCCCAGCGACTCTGCATATTCCCGCGCCAACCACAGTGCTGAGCGGAATGCCCTCGCGTCCTGGCCGAAACGACGAAAGCCGGCGTAAGCCGCCGTGCGCGCGGCCACAGCCTGGTCCACGTTCCGAAGCCACCACAAAGCGGTTGCCAGTCCGTCGTGGGCCTCTGGCTGGTCATGGACCGCCAGCACGGAGTCGAATACGGCTGCGGCCGCTGCCCATTCGGCAGACGCAAGGAGGCTTTCGCCTTCTCTAAGGCGTTCAGACACCGCGGCGTCGACCATGAATCCATTCTGCTCCCGCGAGTGCCGCCCTCATAGCGTCCGGGTCCCTGTCGCCCGTGTTAAGCCGGCGATAAACTGGCTTCGAAGTCGTCGGTGCAGTGCAGTCCTTTGACGGCGCGGCCGTCCAGCTTGAGCGCGGTACCCCGTTGGAACCTGACGCCGTCATCTGCGCCGCCGCTCCGTCTGCTCAGGGTTTCCTGCCCTTGAGCGACCTGCGCTGTGGACGGCCGTTGCCACCCCCGAAGGGCTAACGCAATGGCGAGTCTACGAGGACACTCCGCAGGCGCGAGTCGCGCGCGCCCTCCTGAGTAAAGCAGTACCCGGTCCGTCCAACGTCGGCTTCACCACCTTGTCGAAACCCAACAAAATCTCGCCTGCAACCGGGAACTACCGTCAGATCACAAGAAATATCCGCACCTAAGCACCCTAGGACGATCAATGACGATGCAGCCAGACCTCCAGGCCAAGCCCGGCACCATCCTCGAAACCGCCCGCACGCAGGTCCTTGACCAGGGTATCGGCCTCTCCGAAAACCAGCTCCTGGAAATCCTCCGGCTGCCGGACAGCGACTTGCCCGCCGCCCTGCAACTGGCGCACGAAGTGCGGCTCAAACACTGCGGCGAAGACGTCGAAGTCGAGGGCATCATCTCCATCAAGACCGGCGGCTGCCCCGAGGACTGCCACTTCTGCAGCCAGTCCGGCCTCTTCGACTCCCCCGTCCGCGGCGTCTGGCTCGACATCCCCGAACTCGTGAAGGCCGCCAAGGAAACCGCCGCCACGGGAGCCACCGAATTCTGCATCGTCGCGGCTGTCCGCGGACCCGACATCAAGCTCATGAACCAGATCAAGTTCGCCATCGACCGAATCAACGAAGCAGTGGATATCAACATCGCCTGCTCCCTCGGCATGCTCACCCAGCGGCAGGTGGACCAGCTCGCCAGCTGGGGCGTGCACCGCTACAACCACAACCTCGAGACCGCCCGCAGCTACTTCCCAGAGGTCGTCACCACCCACAGTTACGAGGAACGCCTGGACACCTGCAACATGGTCAAGGACGCCGGCATGGAGCTCTGCTGCGGAGCGCTGATCGGCATGGGCGAAACAGTGGAGCAGCGGGCAGAACTCGCAGCCCAACTGGCGGCACTGGAACCCCACGAAGTGCCACTGAACTTCCTCAACCCCCGGCCCGGCACTCCCTTGGAAAACCAAGGCATCATGGACGGCAAGGACGCCCTCCGCGCCATCGCCGCGTTCCGCCTCGCCATGCCCCGCACCGTGCTCCGCTACGCCGGTGGCCGGGAACTGACCCTCGGCGACCTCGGAACCCGCGAAGGCCTCATGGGCGGCATCAACGCCGTCATCGTGGGCAACTACCTCACCACCCTGGGCCGGCCGGCTACCGCGGACCTGAACCTCCTGGTCGAGCTGAACATGCCCATCAAGGAACTCCAGAAGACGCTATGAACCGGGTTTCGCTCCCCCACGCTTCCACCGCCGCCGACGCAGTGGGCCCAACCACGGCTGCGTTCTGCGGTCACTGCGGCGAGCCGTCCGACGGCGGCACCGGCCCGGCGTCGGACGTTCACCACCCTTGCCGCGAACGGCTCGCCATGGAGCCGCCGCGGTACTGCGCCGCCTGCCGGCGCCGCATGAAGGTCCAGGTCACTCCGCTGGGCTGGTCCGCCGAGTGCTCCCGCCATGGGGTGCTCGCACCATGATCGATGAGGCGCAGCCGGGCCTGATCCAGCGGGACCGTGCGCGGTTGTGGCATCCGTATGCGCCCGCCTCGCCGGGCCTTCCGCTGTGGGAAGTGGAGGCGGCCGACGGCGTGCGGCTGCGGATTCGGGGCGAGGACGGCACGCGCCACGAGGTGGTGGATGCGATGTCTTCGTGGTGGTCGGTCATCCATGGTTACCGCAATCCAGTGTTGGATGCGGCGGCAGAGCGGCAGTTGGACAGCTTCAGCCATGTGATGTTCGGCGGCCTCACGCACGCCCCGGCGGTTGAACTGGCCGAGCGGTTGGTGGAGATGGCGCCGTCCGCACCTGGACGGCCGGGGCTGGAGCGGGTGTTCCTGGCCGACTCGGGTTCGGTGGCCGTCGAGGTTGCGCTGAAGGTGGCCGTACAGTTCCAGACCGCCTCCGGGCACCCCCGGAGGCAGCGTTTCCTCAGCATCCGTGGCGGGTACCATGGCGATACCTTCGCGGCGATGGGTGTCTGCGATCCCGTTGACGGCATGCACTCCGCCTTCCCGGGCCTGCTGGCCGCCAACGTCTTTGCACCCCGACCGCCGGCGGCTTCTTCGGCGACACCGGAGACCGTGCGGGTTTGGGCGTCCGAACTCGCGGACATTGCGGCCGCGCATGCCGGGGAGTTGGCCGCGATTATCGTCGAACCGGTCCTCCAGGGTGCCGGCGGGATGCACGCGTACCCGGCCGAATGCCTGACGGTGCTGCGACAGGTGGCGGACCGGCATGGGCTGCTGCTCATCTTCGACGAGATCGCCACCGGTTTTGGCCGTACCGGCGAACTGTTCGCGGCTGATCATGGTGGCGTTGTGCCGGACATCATGTGCGTGGGCAAAGCCCTCACCGGCGGGTACCTGACCCTGGCCGCCATGCTTTGCACGGGGGAAATTGCGTCGACGGTATCCGGCGGCAAGGTCGGGGCGCTGCTTCACGGCCCCACGTTCATGGGCAACCCGCTGGCGTGCGCAGTGGCCAACGCCAGCCTCGGCATCATCGACGGCGGCGGCTGGCGGGCCGACGTCGCACGGATCCGTGCAGGCTTGGAAGCGGGGCTCGCCCCTGCAGTTGACCTTGAGTCCGTCCGTGATGTCCGCACCATCGGCGCCGTCGGCGTCATCGAACTGCACGACGCCGTCGACGTCACGGCGGTCACTGCCGCCGCCATCCGGCACGGGGTCTGGCTCCGGCCGTTCCGCAACCTCGTCTACACGATGCCACCGTATATCAGCGCCGCGGCCGATATTGGGCAGATTACCGCGGGGATGACGGCCGCCATCGCCGAAGTCCATGAGCGTATCCCGGCACGGAAGTACGTCCCTACAGGATTGGGTGGTCGGGGATGACCGGATCGATGACCCAGTGGCTTGAGCGGCAGGCCGCAGTCCGGGACCGCCGGGGCCTTGTCCGCCGCCCACTCGCCCGTGGCGCGGACGAACGGTTCACCGACCTGGCCAGCAACGACTATCTGGGCCTCTCGGCCGACCCTCGGGTGGCTGCTGCTGCGGCGGCGGCCGCATCTCTGTGGGGCGCTGGGGCCACGTCCTCACGCCTCGTCGCCGGCACCACCAGGCTGCACTTGGACCTGGAGCAGGAACTGGCCGGGCTGGCGGGAATGGAGACGGCGCTGGTGTTCTCCTCCGGCTATCTCGCCAACATCGGGGTCATCACTGCGCTCGGCGGCCCCGGGACCCTGATCGTCGCTGATGAACACTGTCACGCCTCGATGATCGACGGCTTCCGGCTTAGCCGCTCCCGCACCGAAACGTTCGCCCACAACAGCGTGGAGGAAACCGGGCGCCTGCTGGCCGACCGGAATGAACCGCGCGCTCTCATCGCCGTCGAATCCGTTTACAGTGTCCTGGGCGACGAAGCCCCGCTTCCTGCCCTGCTGGCCTTGGCAGAACAGTACGACGCCATGCTGCTTATCGACGAGGCGCACAGCCTCGGCGTCACCGGGACCGGTAACTTCCAGGGCCACGGCTCTGTGGCCGGAACTTTCCTGGCCGGACATCCGAACGTGGTGGTGACGGCGACGCTGTCCAAAGCCTTGGGGAGCCAGGGCGGGGCTGTCCTGGGATCCGGACTGCTGCGCGAGCACCTCGTCAACAGGGCCCGGAGCTTCATCTTCGACACTGGCCTGGCGCCCACCTCTGCGGCGGCAGCCCTCGCCGCGGTACGGATCATTCGGGACGAGCCCTGGCGGGCCGGAGCTGTTCACCGCAACGCAGCGGCGCTGGCCGCTGGCCTCGCCCCGGCCCTCGAGGCCCGCCGCACGGCTGACGTCGTGCCCGTCGTCGGCCGTCCCGTCATCGGCCATCCCGTCGTCGAACAAACAGCAGGGGCGGTCCAATCTGTCGCCATGCCGTCCGCCGAATCGGCCTTGGCGGCTGCCGCTGCCGCGCGCACCGCCGGCGTCCGGATCGGCTGCTTCCGTCCCCCATCCGTCCCGGATGGGATTTCACGGCTGCGGCTCACTGCCCGCGCCACCCTTACCCTCGAGGAAATCGAAGACGGCTGCGCAGTGCTGCGCGGCATTTTGGAGGAGCATCAATGAGTTTGCCTGGCATCATCCTGGTCACTGGAACCGACACCGGCGTTGGCAAAACCATTACGACGGCGGCCCTCGCCGCCGTCCTCCGCGGAGCAGGGCGCAGCGTTGCGGTGTACAAACCGTGCCAATCAGGCGCCGCCGAGGGCGATTCCGACGCCGCCGAAGTCGTCCGGCTCGCCGGCGCCGTGACTGCTGAGACGGGAGTGGTACTGCAGCCACCGCTGGCACCCGTGGCCGCAGCCGCCGTCGACGGGACGCCGCTCCCACGAGTGGCTGCGCACGCCGAGCGGGTCCGCGAGCTGGCAACGTCGCACGACCACGTCCTGGTTGAGGGCGCGGGCGGCCTGCTGGTGGAGCTGGATTCCGACGGCGGCACCCTGGCGGAGCTCGGGTCAATCCTGGCCGCGGCATTCGTACTGGTCGCCCGGCCGTCCCTCGGCACGCTGAACCACACTGCCCTGACACTCGAGGCGCTGGCCGCGCGGGATCTTCTGGTCCTGGGCGTGGTACTCGGAAGCTGGCCACACACGCCGGATGTTGTGCACTTCAGCAACCGGCAGGTGTTCGGATCGCTGCGTGTGCCCTTGCTGGGCGCCCTCCCGGAGCACGCCTCTGACCTGTCCCCTGCGGATTTCCGTACCGGGGCAGCTGCCTGGCTTAACGGACTGCCCGCATGAACCCCGCGTTGATGGGCCAGAAACCCGCGGAGGGTCTGGTAGACAGCCCGGGACCGCAGGGCGTCCCAGGGGTGGTCGACGGCGTTGCCGGGGCCCGCTGCCCGTACCTCGTGGTGCGTGACCCGGACGCGGTCCGTGACGTGTTGCACCGGCCTGGCGACTTCAGCCCAGGGAACGCACTCGTCGCGGTCACGCCCCTCGCAGGGCCTGCCCTGCGCGTGCTGCAGGGGGTGCGCTTTGCGCTGCCTCCCGTTTTGGCCAGCAACGATACCGACACGCACGCCGGAATCCGCAAGGTCGTGGCGGGATTCTTTACTCCAGCTACCGTTGGGGCCTTCGAGCCGCGGATCCGTGAACTGGCCCGCGAAGCTGCACGGAACGCCGCGGGCGGGCTCGAATCTTCCGGCCACGTGGACCTCGTGCAGGCAGTTGCGGCGTTTCCGCCTGCCGTCGTGATGCTCGAACTTCTCGGGCTTCCCGTTCGGGATCTTGTTGACCTCAAGCGCTGGGGCCTGGATTCCATGGAGCTGTTCTGGGGCTGGCCCGATGAGGACCGGCAACTGGAACTGGCCCGCAGCGCCGCCGATTTCTACGTCTGGCTCCGGCAGCTCGCAGCGGAATCCAAGAAGGCCCCTGGGCGCAACCTGTTCAAATCCCTGGCCGAACACGGGCTGTCCACACCTGAAATCTGCTCGCTGGGCTACTTCCTGCTGATCGCCGGACAGGAAACAACCACGCAGCTGATCAGCACCACGCTGTTCCGCCTCCTGGAGGGGTCTGGGCCCGTGGGCTGGAAAGACGCTGCCACCGAAGCGGGTTCCAGGACCATGGTCCAGCACGTGCTGGCCACCGAGTCGTCCGTGCCGACCTGGCGCCGCGTGGCAGCCCACGATACACAGCTTGGTGGCGGCCTGATCCCTGCCGGTGCGGAAATTCTCCTCGAACTAAGTGGAAATCACATCACCGCTCCGGGCGGAGCCGAGCGTCTGTCCATGTCTTCGAAGGAGGCCATGTCTTCGAAGGAGGCCCAGCGCGGTAGAACTACAGGCCCTGGCCTGGTCTTCGGCTCCGGCATCCACCGCTGCCTCGGGGCCAAGCTGGCGGAACTGGAAGCTGCTGTCATTGTTCAGGAGGCCGCCACTGCACTGCCGGAAGTGCAGTTGCGGGTGGACCAGCCCGACTGGATCAGGCTCCTGTCCTTTCAGGCTCCCCGGACTGTCACCGTGGCAAACCGCGGGTGAGCCATTGCGGCGGGCGGGCTGGACAATAAACTGAGCCGCTGCCCACGGTTTGACTCAGGCCAGACTGCTGCCAGGTGGGCCGCTGAGCACCGTAGGGATGTATTCGAGCAACTGGAGCCTGCCATCGAAGATCCTGCTATCCACCATCTCGAGCGATACGTCCGGATAGCCGTCGTAGATCCGCTCTTGCCCGGTGCGGCCTGTGATGACCGGGAAGATGACGAGCCGGAATCTGTCCACCAGGCCAGCCGTCAGCAGCGAACGACAGAGGCTGAGGCTGCCGAGGGTGCTCAGGGATCCAGTCCTGGTCCTTTTCATCTCCCTCACGGCCTCCACCGCGTCCTCGGTGACCAGCTCCGAGTTCGGCCACGTCAGGGGCGCCTGCAGCGTCGAGGAGAAGACGACTTTGGGGACGGCGGCAAGGCCGGTGAGGCTGGCACCCTCATTTTCGGAGAATCCCGAGCCCTCAGCCGCGGCTTCCTCAGACATGCTGGACATGAGCCGGTACGTGTTGGCCCCGAGAAGGAAGGTGTAGTTCTTCTCCCCTTCCTGCTCCAGCCAAGCCAGGTACTCCGGCCCCTCCAAACCCCACCAGCCGGGCCATCCCTCGGCTGAGGCATACCCGTCAAGGGAGATGATCAGGTCAATCATCAATGTCGCTGATGACGTTTCCGCAGTTTGCTCGCCCATGGCCGTCTCCTGAATCTGGTCGACGTCGCTGTCTGCCCGGGACGCTCAGTCCATGACCGGCGCCACGCTGCAGAGGTGCGCCGTCGGCGCCCGTGCCGGCAATGCTAGCCCCGGGGCGAACAGGAGTTCAAGGGGGCAGGACTGAGGGAAAGTGGCGCCTTTGATCTTCGTGGCGTTCACCATCCCAGGCCATCGCCAAAAGATGGGCGTGCCCTCAATCTGAAGTCAGTGGGAACATACAGGCATGGCATCCATACAGCGCATCCGTCCCCAGGGGCTCGTCTCGAGCCCGGCCTTCAGCCACGTCGCCATCGTGCCGCCCGGCGCGACCACCATCTACGTCGGCGGTCAGAACGCGGTCGACGTCGACGGCTCGCTCGTCGGCAGGGGCGACGTGGCGGCGCAGTCCGCCCGCGCCCTCGAGAACGCGAGAACCGCCCTCGCCGCGGCCGGCGCGACCCTCGCCGACGTTGTGCACTGGACGGTGCTCTTCGTCGACGGCGCCGACCTCGCGGCGGGGTATGGGGCGATCGCGTCGGAGCTGGCGTCCGATGAACCTGCCCTGGTTACAGCAGCACGAGTGGCCGGGCTGGGTGTGCCCGGCGCCCTCGTCGAGATCAGTGCGGTGGCCGCCGTGCTGCGATGAAGGTCCGGAGCGCTTGAGATGCTTGAGCGCAGCCTCTGAAGGCCATCATCCAAGGTCAGGAACCAGCGTTACGCCGGAGTGCTCGGCTCAACATGACGTGCTTCCTGATGGTTCTCGTCGTACCTTTCTTCACGCGGCTCGTCGAACGGGGACCCACCAGGAAGGCCTCCTTCCGCCAGGCCTCGAATAAGCACATGCCGCAGCGATGGCTGGCTGTCAGCACCGGCAGCGAAGGCGGTGACTGAGGCGGTGTTCGTCACCATGGTGTTTGCGATCTGGTCCACCCCTGCAGCACCAGCCGCCGCCATCAGAACGACCGCCACGGCCGCCAGCGCAGGAACAACGGTCTTCTTCCAAAGCCTCATAACCCGATCATGATGCCGCAGGTTGAGAACAGATCCAGAAACATCTTTGGAGACGCTATGAATTTCCTCCGCACAAATGTTCGCCCATAACCGAATGGCATGCGGCAGGCCCGCTCCCTTTTGTTCACCCGGTCCGCGAAAGATTCATCATGCTTTATGTTGCGCCCAGGGCCACTGATCATTCAGACTGACTACAGATCCGCAGGAGTTCTTCCGCCGATCCACACAGCCGGCCCTCGCCGACCACCGCCCCATCAGAGCATGCCGGGCACCCCTTTCGAATCACAGCCCTTCAGCCTCCAAGGGGCGTTCCCGCCCCGAAACAAGCCCGAGGCACCGGCATCTCTCCCCTGAGAAAGAGACCACAATGATCCAGCGCCACTCTGACCTCGTCCTGGAAATCACCGGCTACGATCCCCACACCATAGAAAATGACCTCAATACCGCCGTAGAGATCGCGCGCGAGCACGCCATGCAGCAAGGACTTTACGGAATACTGGTCACCCAGCACGGCTACACCAGATACACAGTGGCAGTCAGCCGCGACGTCCCCTTCGGTCAAACACTCGAATACCGCGAATAAACGCCTCCGACGATGTTCCCCACCTCATCCGGCGGCCCGAAACGCCTTCACGAAGAGTTGGGCTACTCCGGTGTCTGCATAGAGCTGGGGGCCGGGCAGAGGCCATTGACCGCGTCCCGAAGTTCACCAGGATGGAAAGGTTTGATGAGGTACGCGGAAGCTCCCGCAGCCATGCCGTTGAATTGGTCGGCTGCTGAGGCCCGTGCCGTGATCATCAGCAGTGGGGCGGCGCTCAGTTCCCGGACGTTTTTGGCTATTTGAAGCCCGTCCAGGTCAGGCAGGCCCAGATCCAGGGTAATGAGTGCCGGGTCAAGGCCCCGAAGCTGATGCAGCGCGGCAGAAGCTGTTCGCACGGCGCGGACTTCAAACCCAACACGTTTGAGGACGACGCCGATCAGGCCGGCGATATCCTCGTCATCCTCGATGACAAGGCAGATTCCCCTCGACATGGCGCCCCCCGGCTCGTGTATGGCATCAGCATAGCGATCCTGGGCCTACTCCACCTAGGACGGCCAGCTATTTAACCGTGCGACCCCGGCCAACGGATGCAATCCGGGTACGGCAGAGGCGCACGCGCGGCAGTTGACTGTCCTGCCTGTCGGGCCGAAACTTTGGGGACCAACGAACCCGAAGTCCGGGACTACATTCCACTTCTTGTCGAACGGGCCGAGAGACTTCGCCTGTCCCGTCCCGGCCAGCTTCGTTAGCGCGTACCCAAGTTCAGGTGTGCGTCCCTGATACCAGGGGGTGTCATGCCCTGCAAGACCCAGCGGTTGCCGTCCGGGTCACCGAAGTAGGCAAATTGCACTCCGCCCATGTCGTGGATTTCACTGATGTCTGCGCCCCGCCCCAGGAGCTCCGCGCGAACTGAGCCGATGTCGGGGACAACGAGCTGTAGCCCCTCCAGGCTGCCAGGCACCATACTCGTCATTCCGGTACCTATGACGATCGACGTAGCGGATCCTGGAGGTGTCAGCTGAACGACCCTCATCCCAGGGATGTGCTCAACATCGTGGTCGAGGACAAATCCCAGCTTTTCCGTGTAGAAGGACTTGGACGCGTCAACATCCGCGACCGGTACTTGCACAACCTCAAGGCGCATCTCCATGTGCCCCACAGTACCTCCATGGCCTCGGGACACTGGGGGTCACGTCCGTCATACCTCAGCACTCCGTGGTTCCACAGAATAAAGTAAGTTGCCTTATGATTTGGAGTGTAGTGTGCCGTGGGGCGCCGGGAGGAACGAATATGGTGGCGGAATCGCCCAGCTCCATCAGGACTGAAGTCGTCGGCGGCCGTTACCGCCTCGGTGATGTGATCGGCCGTGGCGGGATGTCGTCCGTGTACTGCGCGCGGGACGAGAACCTGGGCCGCGACGTTGCACTGAAACTCTTCGCGCCGCAGGCCCCGGATGCGGACGAACTCAAACGCCAGGAAGCTGAAATCAGGCTGCTGGCCACCCTGAACCATCCCAGCCTTGTAACGCTGTTCGATGCCGGCATCGACACGCGCATCCCGGATGAGCCACGGCCGTTCCTGACCATGGAACTCGTCGAAGGACAGGACCTGCGCAGCCGCATCCGGCACAGCTCTGTTCCACTGGACGAGCTGGCCGTTATTGGAGCCGGAATCGCTGACGCCCTGGCCTACGTCCACGGCCTCGGCATCATCCATCGGGACATCAAGCCAGGAAACATCCTCCTGGTGCAGACCCGGCCAGGGGAACCACTCAGGGCAAAGGTCACCGACTTTGGCATCGCAAGAATTGCCGACAGCACACGCCTGACTGCCACCGGAGCCATGGTGGGCACCGCAGCCTACCTCAGCCCTGAACAGGCCATGGGATCGCCGCTCAGCCCGGCCACCGACGTGTACTCGCTGGGACTGGTGCTGCTCGAATGCGTCAAGCAGACAATGGAGTTCCCGGGCAGCGCGGTGGAATCCGCTGTGGCCAGGCTGCACCGCCCGCCAGGCATTCCCGAGGATCTGCCGGCCGAGTGGACCGACCTGATCCGTTCAATGACCGCGATCGAGCCTCTGGACCGCCCCACAGCAGCTGACATCGAGACCGCGCTCCGGCAGGCCCTCATCTCCCCGACATCCACCCCCGGTCAGCTTGCACCGGAAACCACTCGAGTGCTGCCCGCCATGCCATTCAGGGCACCCGCCATCACTGCGGAGCCACGCTCGCCAAATTCACGACCGGCCGATTCCGGTACCGACGATACTGGCCAGGTGGGCCCGCTCTCCGCCGGCGTCGGGTGGTCGGGGTTGGTGCCTGGTGAAGATCAGCCCGGCGGCCCGTTAAGGACGCGCAGGGCTGCGCGCTCCACCCGCCCCACGCGCAAAGGCCGGCTCTGGGCGGCGGCCAGCCTGGTCGTTATTGCACTGGCGGGCGGCGCCGGGGCACTCACGGCGGCCCAGACCCCGGACTCAACGTCCGGCGTCGTTCCTTACCCTGCGGTTACTGGCACGCTGGGTGACCACCTCCTGGAACTGCAAAAGAGTGTGGAACCGTGACCCGGTTTCATGCCGCCATTCGGCGGCCCGGTACACGGGGAACCGGTACACGGGGAGCCGGTACACGGGGAGCCGGCTTCGCCGCGGCCCTGATGATGCTGGCGGCGTCCATGGCAGGCTGCGCCCCGGCCGATACCGGCCTGCAGCCGGACACGGCCCGGCACTTTCAGGAACTGGTGCTGGGCGTAAGCCAGGCAGCGGCAGCGAATGATCACCCTGCTGCGCTCACAGCCTTGGAGAGCCTGGAAGCGGACGTAGCGTCGGCGGCGGGCAGCGGCCAGGTTTCGGAGGAACGGCGCCGGGCCATCATGACCAGTATCACCGCTGTCAGGACCGACCTCACCACCGCCATCCAAGCGGCCGCCGAGGCTGCCGCGAAAGCACGCGAGCACGAAGCAGCCGCTGCCGCAGCAGCAGAAGCGGAGAAGGCAAGGGCCGAAGCAGAAGCGGCGGCGAAGGCAGCCCAGGAACAGGTATCGGTGGTCCCGCCGCCGGCCCCTGTACCTGCGCCTGCTCCCGAGCCGGCAAGAGGCAGCGAGGGTAAAGGCAAAAATAAGAACGGCTAGCCCGGAGGAACAAACGAGCGAGGCGCCGTTGGAAGGCCGTGCGGGGTGCAGACCAAGCGCGGAAGCTTAGTTGCTAAGTGTACTTACGGAATCGGATCTAGACTTGATCATGGACACGATCCCGGCGGTTTTCCTCGTTATTGGGGCAGCATTCGTCTGGCTGGGCCTGACGGCGATCGCGATGCTCCGGCTACGGCGGCGCAGAAGTGGCTCGACGCTGGTACGTTCCGCTACCGCCCCCGCAGACCAAGCCCCCGGCCGCCCCGACCGGCCAATGCGCCGACGCCATGCGATCCCGGACCGGAACGCCGGAGTTCCCGTGAGACGGCGCAGGCTGAAGGTCAGGAAGGTCCGTCGGGAAAGGCCCTCGTCCGGCAAACGGCCGTCGTCGCTGTAAGAGAGTCACCGGGTCGGGGAAGAGCGGCCAACGCCCACAGCCCCGGCCATACGCGCTACGCGCCACGCTCGAGGGGGCACATTTCTGACCCTTCACGCAAGGCTCGGCTGGCTCCACAAGATGTAATCCACCGCGGCGGGACCGGTCATGCCCAGGCCCGGCCCGATATGACGGCCGGCCTCGACTCGACGCTGATTGTGCGGAACAGGCTCCATCTGCAGGTCGGCCCTGTCCCGTACTCACCGTCGGGGGATATACCAAAATATGATCATCATGCTTACTATTGACTGGCATTAGGCACATCGGTGTAGGAACTGCTCACTGGGGGCAGCGGCGACCGTGCCGGAACTGGAGTTTCGCATGAGCACTGAACAGGGAATGACTCCGCTGACCAACGAAGAATTGCAGGCACAGGGCGGCACGGCGCTCCCCGACAAGGAAGTAGCTTCCGTGCTGGACCTCAACGCCGATCTTGACTTGGGCATCAACGCTGCGGCCCCCATCGACCTCGCCGTCGCGGCCAACGCCAACGTAGCAGCCCCGATCGACGCGGCAGCGTCCGCGAACATCCTCTCCTACGGATCCGAGGCCCAGGCCCTAGCGGACCAGGGAGTGATCATCGAACAGGGCATCACTGCCGATGCCACAGCAGACTCCACGCAGGACAGCAGCATTGACCAGGGCGCAGATACAGAGGCCGGTGACGCCGGAACTGCGGACAGCGGGACCGCACCGGACGGAACCGCAGGCGGTGACCTTCTCCCGGATGGCACACTCCCCGACGTGGGTGCCTTGCCGGTGGATCCGGCTGCCGCGCTGGACGGGGACCTGCTGAACGTCAACGTTGACCTGGCGGCGCAGGCAGACATTGCGGCCCCGATCAACGGCGCCGTGGCTGCCAACGCGAACGTCGCCGCGCCGATCGACGCCGCCGTTGCCGCCAACATCGGTTCCATCGACAGTGACGCTTTCGCAGTGGCCCAGCAGGACGCCATCATCAGCCAGCACATCGACGGTGAAGCAACCGCGTCTGCCGACCAGCAGTCAGACCTGAGGCAGTAGAGTCCGCACACTACCTCCGAGAATGAGCACTGCTTCATGAGCACAGTAGACGGCGGGCCGTCCCGGCCGGACGGCCCGCTGACTTCTCCCGCGTCTGCCGGTACCAGCACTGTTAACCCTTCCCACGTCCTGCTGCCTGACGTTCCTGTGCTGGCCGACGGCGTGGAACTGATGGGTGAAACAAAGGGATCGGGGTACCGGGAACCGCCTTCGCTGGTCCGCCGGGCAGACGGCCAGGCCATCCAGCTGACCCGCCTGCTGTACCTGGTACTTGAAGCAGTGGACGGCCAGCGCACTACCGAACAGATTGCCGCCCACGCCAGCACACGCTTCGGAAGATTAGTCAGCGAAGACAACGTCCGCACACTGGTCGCCTCGCAGCTGCTGCCGCTGGGACTGCTCCGGCTGGGTGACGGTTCACAGCCAGAGGTGCGGAAAGCGGACCCCCTGCTGGGCATGCGCTTCCGCTACACCGTCACGGATCCGGAACGTACCCGAAAGCTCACGGCGCCGTTCGCGTTGCTCTTCAACCCGGTCATCGTGGCGGCCATCTGCGCAGCCTTCATCGCCGCGTCCTGGTGGGTTCTCGGGGTCAAGGGACTCGCCTCCGCGACCCACGACGCCTTCGCCAACCCGGCCCTGGTCCTGCTGGTCCTGGCCGTAACAGTGCTTTCGGCCGGCTTTCACGAGTTCGGTCACGCCGCGGCCGCACGCCGGGGCGGCGCCACGCCCGGTGCCATGGGGGCGGGTCTGTACCTCATCTGGCCTGCATTCTTCACGGACGTCACAGACTCGTACAGGCTGGGCCGCGGGGGCCGGATCCGGACCGACTTGGGCGGGCTGTACTTCAACGCGATCGTTGCCGTGGCCATAATGGGTCTCTGGTGGGCCACCGGCTTTGACGCCCTGTTGTTGGTTGTGGTCACCCAAATTCTCCAGATGGTCCGGCAGCTCCTGCCCCTGGTCCGATTCGACGGGTACCACATCCTGGCCGATGCCACCGGGGTCCCGGACCTTTTCCAACGTATCAAACCGACGCTGCTGGGGTTGCTCCCCTGGCGCCGCACGAGTCCCGAAGCACAGGCCCTCAAACCATGGGCCCGGGCCGTAGTCACTGTCTGGGTGTTGGTCACTGTGCCGCTGCTCGTGGTCAGCATGGCCATGATGGTCCTCTCGCTCCCTCGGCTCCTCGCGACGGCGTGGGCCAGCGTCCTGGATCAGCAGGCGCAGTTTGCCGGAAGCCTCGCCGACGGCGACCTTGGCGGCGCTGCGCTGCGCGCCCTGGCGATCGCCGCCGTCGCCCTTCCCATTCTTGGCATCCTCTACATCCTGCTCCGACTGGCCCGGCAACTGACCCTCGGGCTCTGGCACAAAACGCGCGGAAAGGCATTGCAGCGAGCCGCCGCGATGGCCACCATCGCAGCGGTGACCGCCGGGCTTGCCTGGGCCTGGTGGCCCGCGGCAGACACCTACCGGCCCGTCCAGCCGTACGAACGCGGAACCCTGGCAGACGTAGCCACCGCCGTTTTCCCCGCTGCGTCACACTCTCCCCTGCGGGAAGGGCAGGCCGGGAAGACTGTAGCGTTATGGCCCGCAGGGGCAGCCATGCCGACACGCGAGAACCCCCAGCTCAGCACGGTCCTGGTACCGCATACTGGTCCCGCCAGTGCTGGGACACGGGCCGACAGCGCCCCAGGGGCCAGTCCGGCGCCGTCGTGGGTGTTCCCGTTCAACCAGCCTGCCGCACCAGAGGAGGACGGAAACCAGGCCCTCGCCGTGAACACGAGCGACGGCTCTGTGACCTACGACGTCGCCTTCGCGCTGGTCTGGGCAGAAGACGGCAAACCCGTCGATACCACCAACGAGGCCTACGCGTTCGCCAGCTGCACAGACTGCACCGCAGTCGCCGTCGGCTTCCAGGTAGTGCTGATCGTGGGTCAGGCCGACGTGATAGTTCCGGAGAATTTGTCAGCCGCCGCCAACTACAACTGCCTTCGGTGCCTCACCTACGCGCTGGCCAGCCAATTGGTCCTCACCTTGGACGGACCCCTCAGCGAGGACAGCACAGCCCGGCTCAACACGCTGTGGGCCGAGATCGCCGAGTACGGCCGGGAGCTCCACAACGTCCCCTTCTCTGAGATCCAGGGACGCCTCAACGCATTCAAGGAACAAATCATGGAAATTGTCCGCAGCGACCCCGGCGCCACGAACGGTACTCCCCCGGCCTCGGCCCCCTCTGCCGGCACAACGGCCCCCTCTCCTGGAACCACTGAACCGGCATCCGTGACGTCCAAGGCCACGACGGCGGCACCCACTCCCGCCGCGCCTGTCACTGGTGGTGCGGCTACCGACGGCAGCCCCACGCAGGAAGGTCTCACCCAGGAAGGTCCCATGCAGGAACCGAGTACCGCGCCCGCTGAACCAGCTGTTGTCACCCCGACGCCCAATCCCACCCCGACCGGCGCTGAGGCACCAAGCAGCTAGGCTCGGGCGGCCGGGGGCAACCCTTCGCGTTTCGTGGATTGAGTCCGCCCATAGTTGACGGGTTTCCGAGGGGCTGCAGTTCCCAAGCGAAGCAGGCGGCCCATGATCCTCATGGACACCCCCCAGTACGCCACTCCAACGGCCAGGGATAGGACCACTGCCAGCACAGGGGTGTGCTCCTTGAAATCGGGAAAAATCACCCAGTGCGTCACATACGCGTACAGGGAGGCGCTGGCCAGCGTGCCGAACAGTCCATGAAGGACTGCAGGCAGGGGAAGGGCAGGAATCCAGGCGAGCAGGAGGATCCCGGCGAGGATTGTGGCTTCGCGCCAGGGGTTGTCAAAGTAGCCCGGAAGGGCCAAAGCCGCGATGACGGAGAGGATGAGCCGTTGGGGAACCGTGCGGGCCCGCGCCAGGGCCCACCCGAGCGCGAACAGCCACAGGACGGGCCTGGTGTGCAGGATGTCGATCGGTACGAGGTTGTAGCGGGCCAGCAACCCCACCCCGATAAGCGCCACGGGAAAGGCCAACGGGAACCGCTTTTCTGCCCGGTCCGCCCACGGGATGGCCAGAAGTGCCATCATGGCCACCAGCACATAGATCAGGACTTCCACGAACCAGAAATGCCAGGCATCTGTCCAGCCGCTGGGCCCGATCATCGTGTTGAGCATCAACAGGTTGGCCGGTGTGTAGTTGAATTTGTCCGTCAGGAGCATCACAGCGCCGATGAACGCGACAGTGGGCACGACCACCCGGGCAAGGCTCCGTGCCTGGCGTTTCAACCGGGGAAGCCGGTCCCCGCCCAGTTGGAAGCGCGCGAAGTTGTAGCCGGCCAGGGCCATCAGGACGTGTGCGGTGCCGGGCCACGCAATGAGGTCCATATGGGTGCTGATGATCACCACGATGGCAACGGCGCGGAGCACAATGCTTGTCTCCAGTGGCGCAAAGAGCCTCCAGCGTTTGCGAGCTGGCCGCGCCTTGGCAACCAGGTTCCCGACCGGGGTTACGTGCCAGTCGGCAGGCAGGTGCCCGAGGGCTTTCTCGAGACGGACCGAGGCCGCCACATATGACAGCGAATCGCCTCCGAGGGATACGAACGTGTCGCCGTCGTCGATGTCCGTGATCTCAAGCGCTTCGGCGAAGATTCGGCGGATGTCCTCGGGGGCCGCTGACGCTTCGGCGCCGGGGCTCGCCGTCGTCCGCACCGGCCCTTCGGGCGGAGCCGCAAGCCCAAGGATAGCCGGGTAGTCGGTTTTGCCTGTGGCCAGGCGCGGGAGGCGCTCGACGGCGCGCACCTCCACCGCGGCCCGCGGCAGGCCCAGGCTCTGGGCCAGGGTTTTGGCGAGCAGGCGCTCGTCGTGGTTGCCCTCGACGGCGGCCACGAGCCTCTGGTCTGTTCCAGCGCAGGCGGACTGGAGGCCAAGGTTGTGGAGCGTCTTCTCCACCTGGCCGAGGTCGATGCGCAGCCCGACGATCTTGACGAACCGGCTCCTTCGGCCCACTACCTCATAGAGACCGGAATCATGCTTGCGGGCGAGATCGCCCGTGCGCAGTTCGTGGACGGCGCGGCCGGCCGCGAGGTCGGCCGGACTTTCCGCGTAGCCGAGCATCACGTTGGGTCCGGTGTAGACGAGTTCTCCGTCGTCCAGGCCAGGGACGGGTTCGATGCGAAAGTTCCCGCCCGGCACCGGAATCCCGATGCTGCCGGGAAAGGTGGTGGCCAGGTGCGGTGGAAGATAGGCCATCCGTGCCGTGGCCTCCGTCTGCCCATACATAACGAACAGCTCCCAGCCGTTCCGCTGGCCCTCCTTGGAGTACCGGACGATCGTTTCCGGTTCCAGGCGGCCCCCGGCCTGGGTGATGTAGCGCAGGCTCGGCAGCTCCATGTCGGTGAACCGGACCCGGTCCAGCAATTCGAAGGTGTACGGCACGGCAGCAAAGGAAGTGGCACGCCGGTTGCGGAACAGTTCCCAGAAGCAAGGATCCACCACAGACAGCTCAGTGAGGACGATCCCCGCCCCGCGGAGAAGGTGGCTGTTGATCACTGACAGCCCGTAACAGTAGTACATGGGGAGCGTTGTCATGGCCCGGTCGCCGGCATGGATGTTGAGATACTCAGCGATCGACTCGGCGTTGGACTGCACGTTCTGGTGCGACAGGCGCACGAGCTTCGGGGATCCTGTGGAACCGGACGTGCTGAGCATGAGCGCGAGGTCCGGGTGCAGCTCATGCCGGGTACCGGGCCGGAGTTCTTCCAGGAGCGGCCCCGCCTGATGGCCCGGCACCGTACTCGGCAGGGAGGCGCCCGGCCGGATGATGACGTCGGGATCGTAGGAGGTGATGAGCGATTCCAGCGCGGCGTCGTTGCCGGCGGGAGCGAGGATGAGGGGGTGTCCGGATGCCAGGGCCGCGAGGTAGGCAACGAGCGACTCAATGCTGTTGTCGGCGGCAAGCACCACAAGGCGGCGCACGGTACCGAGGCGCGCTGCGAAAGCTTCCACGCGTTGGGCGAGGTCGCTGTAGCTGAGGACGCGGCCGCCGGTCAGGACGGCGGGCCGGTCACCGTGGCTTGCCAGATTGGCGGCAAGGGCGACCCCTGTGAGTTCGAGGGGTAAGGTCACGGCGTAACCATAAAGTAAGCCTTGCCTAACTACAACTGGATAAATGACAACCCAAGCAACGGCGCGAATTACGTTATGCAACAGTTCCGTAATTGATGTGATCTCCATCACTTTAAGCGCTTTCCTTGTTGGGACTTAGGTTGGGCTAACCTAAAGTTCCTTTGTGGGCAATCTCAGCCCGTCGGCCCCAGGGTCCACCAGACTTGTTCCCAGAAAGCAGCCTCCATGAAGATCCGCACCCACGCGCTGGCCGGCATCGCCATCGCCGCCACCGCAGCCCTTGGGCTGACCGCCTGCGGCGGCAGCACTGCCCCCGCAGCCTCCGGTTCCGCTTCCGCCGAAGCCGGAGACATCACGGTCTACAACGCTCAGCACGAGAGCCTGACCAAAGAGTGGATCGAGGCCTTCACGGCCGAGACAGGCATCACGGTGACCATGCGGCAGGGCTCGGACACGGAACTGTCCAATCAGATCGTCCAGGAAGGCACTGCCTCGCCGGCCGATGTTTTCCTCACCGAAAACTCCCCCGCCATGGCCCAGGTGGAAAACGCGGGACTTTTTGCGGATGTTGATGCGGCCACCATCGCGCAGGTCCCCGAAGAGTTCCGCCCGTCCACCGGCAAGTGGACCGGCATTGCCGCCCGCTCCACCGTCCTGGTCTATGACAAAGCCAAGGTGGCCGAGGATAAGCTGCCCAAGTCCATGCTTGATCTGGCCAAGCCGGAGTGGAAGGGCAAGTGGGCCGCATCCCCGTCCGGCGCCGACTTCCAGGCCATTGTCTCCGCACTGCTTGAGCTCAAGGGCGAGGCCGCAACGGAGGAATGGCTCAAGGGCATGAAGGAAAACTTCAAGGCCTACAAGGGCAATAGCACGGCCATGAAGGCCGTCAACGCCGGCGAAGTTGATGCCGCACTGATCTATCACTACTACTACTACGGCGACCAGGCCAAGACCGGCGAGAACTCCAAGAACGTCACGCCGTACTACTTCAAGAACCAGGATCCGGGCGCGTTCGTGTCCGTCTCCGGCGGCGGAGTCCTGAAGACCACTAAGAATGCAGAAGCTGCCCAGGCGTTCCTGAAGTTCATTACCGGCAAGAAGGGCCAGGAAGTCCTGCAGAAGGGCACCTCCTTCGAATACGCCATCGCCTCTGACGTCCCCGCCAACGAGAAGCTGGTTCCGCTGGCGGAACTGCAGGCTCCCACCGTGGATCCCGCCAAGCTGAACTCCGAGAAGGTCACCGAGCTGATGACCAAGGCAGGACTCCTGTAATTCAGTGACAACCGATCTATCGGCTTCCCCGTCAAAAGGGAGCACGACGACGGCGGGCCGGGGCAGCAGCCCCCGCCCGCCTTTCGGCGTCTCAGCAGTGTCCGTCATCGCGGTGCTGATCGCACTCTTTTCGCTTATTCCCCTGGGCTACGTCGTGTTCATGACCGCAGCCACCGGCTGGGACACCGCCGTCGAACTGATCTTCCGCCCCCGCGTGGGCGAGCTGCTCCTCAACACCGTCCTGCTGATGTTGGTGACAGTGCCCCTTTGCCTCGTCCTGGGAATCGGCGGGGCTTGGTTGGTGGAACGCACCAAACTGCACGGCCACAAAATCTGGGCTGTCCTGCTGGCCGCTCCCCTGGCCATCCCGGCTTTTGTGAACAGCTATGCGTGGGTATCCGCTGTTCCGTCCCTGGAGGGCCTGGGCTCCGGCGTCCTGATCGCCACACTGTCCTACTTCCCCTTGGTCTATATCCCCGCAGCAGCGACTCTAAGCCGGCTGGACCCGGCCATTGAACAGTCCGCCGCAGCTCTGGGGCTCGGGGCCTGGCGGGTGTTCTTCCGCGTGGTTCTCCCGCAGCTCCGGCTTGCCATCACCGGCGGCGCACTGTTGGTGGCCCTGCACCTGCTGGCCGAATATGGGGCCTTTGCCATGATCCGTTTTGATACGTTCACCACCGCGATCATGGTCCAGTTCCAATCCACGTTCAACGGCACCGCCGGCAACATGCTGGCCAGCGTGCTCGTGTTCTTCTGCCTGGTCTTGCTGCTCCTCGAAGCCCGCGGCCGCGGATCGGCCCGGTATGCGCGAATCGGTTCCGGAGCCCAAGGAAAGGCCCTGCGCCTGCCGCTGCACGGCTACCACGTTCCTGCCCAGCTCTTCCTCCTGACGCTCACCGCCCTGGCCTTTGGGCTGCCGCTGGTGTTAGTCCTGCGCTGGGTCTTCGCCGGTGGCCCCGTGATTTGGGTTGCAAACGAATTCGTGCCCGCCCTTCTGACGACCCTCGGCTACGGCCTGGCCGGGGCGGCGGTGACTACCGTGGTCGCCTTCCCCATGGCCTATCTGGCAGTAAGGCATCCAGGCTGGTTCAGCAAGGCCCTCGAGCTCTCCAACTACGTCACCAGCTCCCTCCCCGGCATCGTAGTGGGCCTGGCGTTCGTCACCGTCAGCATCAGTGTGGTTCCCGGCGTTTACCAGAGCAGTGCGGTCCTGGTTGCCGCCTACGTCCTGCTGTTCCTGCCGCGGGCGCTGGTGAACCTGCGTGCCGGCCTGGCCCAGGCCCCCAAAGAACTCGACGAAGCCGCGCGGGCACTGGGTAAACCTCCGCTCCTTGCCTTCATCAGGGTGACCCTCCGGCTCACTGCGCCCGCCGCTGCGGGCGGCGCCGCCTTGGTGTTCCTTGCCATCGCCAACGAGTTGACCGCAACGCTGCTGCTATCCCCCAACGGCACACGGACGCTTGCCACGGAATTCTGGATCAAGAGCAGTGAAATCGACTACACAGGTGCGGCACCCTACGCCTTGCTGATGATCCTGCTCTCCGCCCCTATGACCTACCTCCTCTTCCACCAGTCCAAGAAAGTGGCCGGACAGTGACCGAACAATCTCCCTCGCGGCTCCCGGAGCCGCGGATTGCGGCGTCGGTGGCCCCCAGCACCAACAGCCATCTGCAGATCACCGACGTCACCAAGAATTTTTCATCCCAGGCGGTCCTCAAAGGCGTAAATCTGTCTGTCGCCAAGGGTGGGACTACCGCCATCGTTGGTCCCTCCGGGTCCGGCAAAACTACTCTGCTGCGGCTCATCGCCGGTTTCGAGCACCCCACCACCGGCAGCATCTCGCTGAACGGTACCAAGGTGGCGGGCGACGGCGTCTGGTTGCCGGCGCACAAGCGTCACGTGGGATATGTGGCACAGGATGGTGCCCTCTTTCCCCACCTCACCGTGGGGCAGAACGTCGCCTTCGGCCTGGACGCCGGAAAGCTCGACGGCGGGCGGCGCGCCGTGGCGGGCCGGATCAATGAACTGCTGGAGATGGTCTCCCTGGACCCGGCAATGGCCAGGCGGCGTCCGCATCAGCTTTCGGGCGGGCAGCAGCAGCGGGTCGCCCTGGCCCGCGCTCTGGCCCGCGAACCCGAACTCATGCTCCTGGACGAGCCGTTCTCGGCCCTTGACGCGGGCCTGCGCGTTGCCACCCGGCGTGCGGTAGCCAAAGTCCTCAACCAGGCCGGCGTCACCACCATCCTGGTCACCCACGACCAAGCCGAAGCACTCTCCTTCGCGGACCAGGTAGCCGTGATGCGCGGTGGCAAGCTGGCCCAGATCGGCAATCCCTTCGTCGTCTATACCCGTCCCGCAGACCGTGCCACAGCGGAATTCCTGGGCGACGCGGTCATCCTCGACGCCTGGCTGGAAGGCTCACTGGCCACCTGTTCGCTGGGCGGAATCCCGGTCCGCCGGCCGCCGGCCCAGGGCCGTGTGCAGCTGATGCTGCGGCCCGAACAGATCCGGATTGCCGAGGACGGCCCGATCCGTGGCGTGGTGGTGGATACCGACTACTTCGGCCCTGAGACGACGGTGCGCCTCAAGCTGGCAGTTCCCCCGGAGCTGGCGTCCGGCGCCGACCACCGCTACCCCGGTGGGGGCGAAGTCATCACCATCCGCCACTGGAATGCGTCCATCGCGCGGCCAGGCATGGAACTGTGCCTTCGGGTTGTGGGCGAGGCCGTCGCATTTCCGCTGGACGACTAGAAAATACGGCGTGGAAAGGGCCGCCGCGCGGTCACGCAGGTGTTCTTCACGGCGCAAGTTTATGAATGCACCCCCGGCGCGACCCATGGCAGAAAACCGCGGATATATGGACGATCACGTACGGTACCCGGTGTTGTTGTTTGGCCTTATGGCGCCATCGCTATGGTGGCGGTAGCTTTGGATTACTTTTCGTCGAAGCAGCGAGGTGCCGGAGGTACCACCGATGCAGGGCTTGTCCACGTCACTGGTTCTGATCGCCCTGCTGGCTATCGCAGCGCCCCTTGCGGCCCGCTTCCTTGACCGCGTGGTCAAGGTACCGATTGTGGTCTTCGAAATTGTCCTCGGAATCATGCTCGGCCCCAGCCTGCTGGGCTGGATCCATCCGGCAGAGTTTACGGATACGCTGGCCCAGTTCGGGCTCGCCATGCTGTTTTTTGTTGCAGGCAACGAGATCGATTTCGCCGTCATTAGCGGCCGGCCGGCTAACCGTGCAGCTGCTGGCTGGGTGATCTCGTTGGCGGCAGGCATTGGCGCAGGCCTCGTCCTGGCCCCGGCACCGGAGGCTGCCGTGATTGTCGGCGTCGCCCTGTGCTCCACTGCACTGGGCGCGCTGCTGCCCATCCTTCGCGACGCCGGCGAATCGAAGTCCGCGCTCGGCATCGCGGTAACCGCACTGGGTGCCGCCGGGGAGTTTGGTCCTCTCGTAGCGATCTCGCTGTTCTTCAGTGGCAGGGAGCTCGGTCCGGCAACAGGTGTACTTCTCGGGTTTGTCCTCCTGACTGGCTTGGCGATTTACCTCGCCTCGCGCGCACGGCACTCACTTCTCCACTCCCAGGTCACCATGACCCTGCACACCAGCGGCCAGTTCGCCGTACGGTCCATCATGTTCATCCTCACTGTGCTCGTTGTTCTCAGCATGGTTTTGGGACTGGACATGCTGCTGGGTGCGTTCGCCGCCGGAGTCCTCTGGAAGGTGGCCATCGCGCGGGCTCCCGAACTGGACCGGAAGGTCATCGAGACAAAAATCGACGCCATCGCGTTCGGTTTCCTGGTGCCGATCTTCTTTATCGACACCGGCATAGATTTCGACCTGCGTGCGCTCACCGCCAGCCCGGCCGCCCTAGCCCTGGTCCCGCTCTTCCTGATCCTCCTGCTCATAATCCGCGGTCTGCCGTCGTTGCTCGCTGCTCCCCCTCACTCCAGCGGTGCAGAGAAACGGGCCATCATGCTGTTTGGGGCAACGGGATTGCCGATTATCGTGGCGGTGACAGCCATTGGCCGGGACGAGGGGCTGATCTCGGGCGGAATCGCATCCGCCCTCGTTGGAGCAGGCATGCTCTCGGTACTCCTGTTTCCGCTCCTGGCACTCCGTCAGCATCAACGCGGATTATCGGCGAAGCCAACGCGGCACCAGGAAATCCCTTAGGAGAGGGACCAAGCGCCCGGCGGTGCACCAAAATGCGATTCGCAGGAATGCTTGCCTTTCCCTGCCCAAGAATTTCCCTGGGACTAGGGAAAACCAAAGGAACTCTTGATCCAGCGGCGGCATGGTTAACCCATGAAGCGGAGATCAGCGCCCCGGGCCCTCGGCGGTCCTTCACGCACTGGCATAGAGGTAAACGCCTCGAGCGGAGTCAGCCCCACCACCGGGTTGGCGGCCTCATCCGCAATTCCGCAGAAGTGGACTTCGAGCAACTTCGTTCAAGACGGAGAACTCTGGCCCGACTGCCGGGACTGAGACCTGATCCGCTTACGAGGCACCTGGTTATGACTGGACCCGCTGCACGAGCGTCGCGACGCGACCTACACTGACTGGATGAAGGTCACGGACAGCGAAGTGCCCGTGCACTACGCCGAATACGGAAGCGGCACACCGGTTCTCGCCCTGCACGGGGCTGGTGTGGATCATCGCGAGATCGCCGCCGCCGTTGAACCGATGTTCTCCGGCCTCTCTGGCTTTCGCCGCCTCTACCCGGACCTGCCAGGGATGGGCCGCACTCCGGCGCCGGAAACTATCAACAGCAATGATGACGTCGTGGATGTGCTGTTCGGACTGATCGACGACACCATCGGCGATAAACCATTTCTTGTCATAGGCCACTCCTACGGCGGGTACCTGGCCCGTGCGATTGCCGGCCGCAGACCCGGGCAGGCCATAGGGCTGGCGCTGATCTGCCCAGTTGGCGCACACACGGGCCAGGTGCCCGGACACCAGGTCCTTGTTTCGTCGGCCGCGCCGGCCGGCGCGCTGGACCCGGATGTTGAGGCTTCCTACAGCGACTACTTTGTGGTGCAGACCGCGGAAACCCTGCGCCGGTTCCAGGCGGATGTGGCTCCCGCCGCCGCTCTCGTTGACGAGCGAGGCCTGACGCGCATCTTTTCGCACTGGGAGCTGCGGTCCGTTTCAGAAGCAGCGAAAGTCTATCCACATCCGGTGCTCGTCCTTGCCGGTCGTCAGGATGCCACGGCCGGGTACGCAGACACTTGGGAATTGATAAACGATTATCCTCGTGCCACCTATGCGGTGCTGGATCGAGCCGGCCATGCTCTGATGCACGAGCAACCCATTCTGGTCCAAACACTCCTTGCCGAATGGCTGGCGCGTGTGCGTGAGCACTCAACGGTAATGGAGTAACCCACCAACTCCACACGAGAATCGCCCGTCAGCGGGCGACGCTTTCGCCGGTGAGTGCACTCCGAACCGATGTCCATGATTTGAGGACTTCCAGAACGGCCGGGTCCCGCTCGGCCAGGATGGCCTGGCCGTAGGAGTCCGCCAGGAGTACGTCCACGGACACCCGCGATCCCGCTGCGGCGCTGCGGATCGCAGCTTCCACCATGGCAAGGCTCATGATGTTCTGGTGGACCCTTCCCATCGGCACGCTTCCCGTGCGGACCGCGTCCACGAAGTCCCGCAAGGACCCGGCGATTTCCAGGCCCGGGTCTTCGCTGGTGCCGCCATCAGAGGCAAGCGAAGATACAGGGTGGTTGTCCCCGTCCCACAAAACTGTTCCGCGCTCACCACTGATACGCCACGAAGCATTCCACGAGGTTTCCTGGCCCGGACTGCACCAACTCCCGGTGAACACGAAGCGTTCGCCTCCAGTCATTTCGAAGATGGCCGTGGAGCATGCATCTCCCCGGTACCAGCTCCAGGCGGGGTTGTATTCCTCGCAGAAGACGGAGACCGGATCGGCGTCGAGCAGGAACCGGGCCATGTCGAACTGGTGGATGGCCATGTCCAGCAGCAGGGGGTGGTCCATGGCATCGCGGAAACCGCCAAAGTGTGGCGCCTTGAAGAACTCAGCCGACACAATGCCAACGGAACCCAAAGATGCGGACAGCCGCTTCGCTTCGAACAATTGCCGGTTGTAGCGGCGGGACTGGCTGACCATGAACAGTTGGCCGTGGAGTTCAGCAGCGGCCGCCAGCGAGAGTCCCTGGGCCACTGTGGATGCAACTGGCTTTTCGCCAAGGACCGGCAGCCCAGCGGCAAGTGCTTCCGTGGTGACCGGATGATGAGCGGCAGGGATGGTGACGTTGATGACTGCCTGGGCTCCGACGTCGGACGCCAATGCCGTTGTACTGGCACCTACCGGGAGATCGGGATGCCCCAGCGCGGCTGCAGCCGTGCGGGCGGCGTCCAGGTCCAGGTCGACGATGCCCGCAAGCTCCACCAGTGGAGATTCCTCAACAGTGCGAAGCCAGGCGCGTCCCATGCCCCCGGCTCCGACCACAACGACGCGAAGGGGCGTGCCGTCATCGGGGATGATGGCGAAGGGGGTGTTCATGCGTTGGCTCCCTGGTAGCTCTTGCCGTTGAAGAAATCGCCGGTTTCATAGCGAAGCAGTTCGGGGACGGCCCGTTCGGGCCGGTCGGTGAGTGCCCATTCCACCGCGTTGGCGATGACCCGGCGGATATCTTTGTGGTGGTACACGGGGTAGTCCTGGTCGCCGGGGCTGAAGAAGAAGATCTTGCCGTGTCCGCGGCGGAACGTGCAGCCGGAACGGAAGACTTCGCCGCCGCTGAATGAACTGATGAACACGAGTTCCTCGGGTGTGGGGATGTCGAAGAACTCGCCGTACATCTCCTGCTCGGGAATCTCGATGGGGTGCGGCACCCCTTTGGCGATGGGGTGGGTCGGGTCCACGGTCCAGACGAGTTCGCGGTCCTGCTCAGACCGCCAGCGAAGGGTGCAGGAAGTGCCCATGAGCTTGGTGAAGATCTTGGACCAGTGTCCGGAGTGCAGCACGAGCAGGCCCATGCCGGCGAGGACGTGGCGGTGCACGCGCTCAACAATCGCGTCGTCGACGTCCGCATGGGACATGTGCCCCCACCAGGTCAGGACATCGGTGTTGGCGAGGACTTCCTCCGTGAGGCCATGTTCCGGCTCGTCCAGGGTGGCGGTACGGACCACGACGGCGGAACCCAGGTTCTCCTCGATGCCCGCCTTGACGGCGCCGTGCATTCCCTCCGGATACAGGCGTGCCACCAGTTCGTCCCGCTTCTCGTGCCGGTTCTCGCTCCACACAGTGACATGGATGGGCTTGCTGTCAGTCATGATTTCTCCTTTTTAGGTGCTGAAGGCGGTCTATTTGACCGCGCCGCCGGTGGTGCCGGCAGCGATGTATTTCTGGGCTGCGACCAGCAGGACGATGGCCGGGATGGAGGCAAGTACTGCCGTCGCCATCACTGAACTCCAGTCGTTCACATAGGCCCCGATGTACTGGAAGATTCCCAGCGTCACGGGCCGGACGGCTTCGGTGGTAGTCAGGGTGAGTGCGAAGAGGAAGTCGCTCCACGCAAACAGGAAGGTGAACAGGCCAGCGGTGATCAGGGAGTTCCGGCTTAAGGGCAGCACGATCGACCAGAACGCCCGGAGGTGGCCAGCGCCGTCCACCCGCGCGGCCTCGATGACAGAGGCCGGCATGCCATTCATGAACGCCCGGATGATCAGGATGGCAAACGGGATTCCATGCGCGGAGTCCGCAAGGATCAGGCCAGGAATGGAGTTGAGCAGGCCTAGATCGTTGTAGGCGGTGTACAGGGCGTTAGCCACCACGATGCCCGGGATCATCTGGCTGATGAGGATGGCGAACAGGACCACGCCTGCGCCGCGGACCTTGAAGTACGCCAAAGCGTAGGCTGCGGGGGCTGCGATGGTTAGGCTCAAGACCACACTTCCGAGTGAAATGACCAGGCTGGTGCCCAGGTTGCCGGCCTGTTCGTTGATCGCGGTCGCGTAGCCGGTGAAATCCGGCTTAAGCGGCAGCCACGAGGTTTCCAAGGTAGTGCCGTTGGGCTGCAGGGAGGCGTTGACCATCCAGTAGACCGGGAACAGCATGACGGCCAGGAAGAAGATGGCCAGTGCCGTGTAACCCCAGTTCTTGCTGGTGGTTCGTGGGACCGCTGACGTTCGGCGGACGGGGGCCCGTAGTTGGGTTGTCATCGTTTCCTCACTCATCCACGGCGCGTCGGCTGGCCCGCAGGTAGAGGACCGCGAACACGAGGGAAATGATCACCAGTACGTTGCCCAGGGCCGCGCCTTCGCCGAATTTAAACTCGTGGAAGGAGAGGGCATAGGACTGGGTGGCGATGGTTTGGGTTGAATTTGCCGGGCCGCCGTTGGTCAGGCCCAGGATGATGTCCAGCACCTTGAGCGTGTAAACCACGCCGAGCACCAGTACTACGCTCACCACCGGCCTCAGCATGGGCCAGGTGATGTGCCGGAAGGCCCTCCAGCCGGTGGCACCGTCCAGGGACCCAGCCTCATAGAGCTCATCCGGTATTTCCTGGAGACCGCCGTAGAGAATGGTCAGGTTGAAGGGAATACCGATCCAGATATTCACGCCCACTACGGCCAGCAACGCAAGCGAGGTGCTGGTCAGCCACGGGATGCCGGTGTCGATCAGGCCGAGGTCGCCAAGGAAGCGGTTAAGGGCACCGCTGTCCTTGTCCAGGATCCAGCGCCACACGGCACTCGACACGATCAGCGGCAGGAGCCAGGGCAGCAGTAGCAATGACCGGAGGATTCCGTTGAGCGGGAACTTGCGCTGGAAAAAGATCGCCAGCGCCAGTCCGATCACGAACTGCCCCAGGATGGACCCCAGCGTAAACAGCGCGGTGTTCAGCAGCGAGGTTGAAAACAACGACGACGACAACACCGTTGCATAGTTGGCCAACCCCACCCAGGGGGCTTCGCCGGTAAAGAACGTCGCCGTGGTGTAGTCCTGGAAGCTCATGACGACGTTCTTGACCACGGGGTAGCCAAAGAACAGGGCCATGTAGACCACAGCGGGAACGAGGAAGAGCCACTGGAAGATATGTTCACTGCGTTGGCGGGTACGCCGACGCGGGACTTGAGTTTGTGCCCCTGAACCGGTGCGGCGGTGCTTCCGTGAAGCCATTCCCGTGGCCGGCCCGGCTGCAGTGTGCGATACGTCGGTTGTCAATGACATGGCGGCCTTCTTACTGGCCTTGGGCTTGCTTGAGGGCGTCGGCCGGCGAGGCGTTGCCCGTCAGTGCGGTCTGGATGGCGGTGTAGATCTTTGTGGCTTGGGCGGGCCATTGCTCACCGAGCTGGCCGGTCCGTGCCCGGGCGGTTTTGATCAGTTCGGTGAAGGTAGCGAGCTTGGGATTCTCGGAGGCGAAGGTTTCCGCAAGCGTGGTCTTGGAAGGAATGGTGTTGCGGACCTTGGCCATCGCCAGCTGGTTTTCGTCATTGTTCAGGCAAGCCACCACTTCGGCTGCCTTCGTCTGACGGGCTTTGTTGCCAGTCTGCGGGACTGTCCATACCTCTCCGCCGAGCGGAGCGACGGAGGTCTGCCCGGCTTCGCGGACCGGGATCTTCACGACGCCATACTGAAGGCTCGGCTGCTTGTCCAGGGACGGAATCTGCCACGGGCCGTTGACCATCATCGCTGCCTTGCCGGCAAGGAACTGATCCTTCACATCAGCCTGGGTCCAGTTGAGGGCAGAAGACGAAACCGACCCGCTCTTGACCAATTCTGTCCACAGCTGCAGGGCCTCTTCGGTCTCTTTGGTGTCAATCTTCTTTTCGTCACCTCCGTTCGACCACATGACGGGGAGGAACTGCCACGTTCCCTCATAGGTGGGGTTGGCGTTGAACGCCAGCCCGTACTGATCCCCGCTCGTGAGCTTCGCGGCTGCTGCCTTCAGCTCATCCCACGTGGTGGGCGGGGTGACGCCAGCCTTGGCCAGGATGTCCTTGTTGTAGAACAGGGCGATGGTGTTCACTGTGGGCGCCAGGCCGTAGACCTTGTCCTTGTAGGTGCCTGCGCTGAGGACACCTTCAGCGAAGTTCTCGGTGTTGATCTTGAAATCAGCCAAGGGAGCCAACGCGCCCGTGGCGGCAATTTGCTGAAGGTCGGGGTTGTCCAGCATGAGTACATCGGGAAGCGTCTTGGAAGAGGACTGCTGGAGCACCTTGGAGATCAGCGACTTGCCCGGAACCGTCTCGCGCTTGATCGTCACGCCCGCTTTCGTCCCGCAGGCGGTGAGCGCATCGCCGATGAAGGACTTGTCCGGCTCATTGTTGTAATAGTCCACCACTGAGATCTCCTTGACGGGATCAGTGGAGGAAGCCGTATTACCCGCTGCGCCGCAGCCTGAGATAAGCAGTGGAAGGCCTGCCAGGGCGGCCATGGCCAAGGAGAGCGGGCGCGCGGTCCTGTGTGCTGACTTCATTGTCTGTTCCTTTTGTGTGCGGATCGGTTCGTCGATGCGTATCGACGATGCTGATCGATGAATGGACGTGAACTTCGAACTGGGTGGGGCGATGGGAGGATAATTCAGCTGCCGGGGGGTGTGCGGAGCGTACTGGAACGGTGCGTAATGACCGTGGGTACCAATTGCAGGGATTCGGTTGGTCCCTGCACATTGGCTTCGAGGAGTTCGCAAATGAGCTTTACTGCCCGGCGCGAGACCTCGGCCGGACGGAGGTCAATGGTGGAGAGAGGAATGGGCTGGAGTTCAGCAAGGGTGGGAGTGGCGCTGCCGATGACCGAGACGTCTTTGCCGGGAGTTAGCCCGCGGTTCGACAGTGCCCGTCGCAGTACGTCCTGAACCGTGCCATCAGGAGCAATAAACGCAGGCACGCCCGTGGTTTCGGCCAGGGCCTTGTCCACGGATTCGGCAAGGACATCGCGGTCGGTGCCGCCTGGCAGGTGGAGTACCTTGACACCCAGGCTCTCCCCCGCCTTGTCGGTGCCGGACATGAAGCGTTCCACGTAATTCACGTGCCGGTCTACCACTTCCCGCTGCCAGTCAAGGACGGAGATCACCGTGTGGCCCACTGCGGCAAGGTCCCGAACGCACTGTTCGCCGGCCATTTCAAAGTCGGCGTCGATGCAGACCAAACCGGAAGGGTCATGCGGGATGCCAATCAGGACCACAGGTACGTGGAGGCTTCGGACCACGGGCAGCCGCTCGTCGTCGCCCTCTACCTGCATGAGAATCAAGCCATCACAGATCTGCTGGCCCACCACGCGCTGCAGGCCTGGTGCACCTTCGTCCTCCGTGACCAGCAGGATGTCGTGATCGTAGAGGCGTGCGGTATTGGCGATCACGGAGACGAACTCCATGATCGAGGCCATGTGCAACTCAGGTATGAAAGGAATGACCAGGCCAATGACACGGGTCCTGCGGCTGGCCAGCGCGCGGGCTCCGGCGTTCGGCTGGTAGGTCAGCTGCTGAATGGCATCCTCCACCTTTTTCCGGGTCTTCTCGGAGATGGGCCGTTTGCCACTAAGAACGTAGGAGACCGTGCTTTGCGCAACGCCGGCGGCCTGGGCAACGTCCTTGCTTGTGGGCATGGCCTGGCCTTCCTGTGCTCTCTGCTGAACGGTTCCTGACGCATCGATACGCTTCGTCGATGCGCATCGACCAGTAGTATGGCATGGGTCACGTTGCTGCGCAAGGGTGGCCGGCGAGCCCTGAATTTAATTCATGACTAAATTTAGTCGGCCAGTATTGTGGGACGTACCCGGAAGAGAGGTCCACACCAATGTCGTCCGTGATCTCCGCACCGGAGCCACAATTGCTGCGCAGGGTAAGTAACAGCGCTGTCCTCGACTTCATGAGGGCTTCTCGCGCAGTGACAGTCACCGAGATCATGAAGGCAACCGGGCTCGCACGCGCCACTGCGATATCGGTGTGCGAGGAACTCGTGGAACGTGGCTGGATCAGGGAGCTTGAGAACCAGCGCGCTTTTGGCGAATACCGGAAGGGCCGGCCCGCCCGCCGATTCGAGCTCAACGAAAGTGCCGGTTTCGTCCTGGGCGTGGACGTAGGAATCGCCAAGGTCACAGCGGTGGTGTCAAATCTCCGAGGGCAGACAGTCGGACGATCCAGCCAGCCATTCCCTGGTGTCCAGATCACTGCTGAGGACCGCATTCCCGGGAGCCAGATTACTGCCGGAGAACGCCTTGCCATCATCGATCAGACGGCCATGACGGCCCTTCAGGATGCAGGTGCCTTAGCCGACATGGTGCTCGCCGTGACCATTGGCATAGCAGCACCCGTTGACCGGAACGGGGACGTGTTGGCCACCCAACACTTCTGGGAACTGTTCGACCTGGACATCAAAACTGCTTTCAAAGACCTCCGCGGCTGGACCGTGCTGCTGGAAAACGACGCAAACCTTGCGGCCTTGGGCGAACGCTGGCACGGCGAAGCTGCCGGAGTCGACGACGTCGTAGTGATCCTCTCCAGCGAACGCTTCGGTTCGGGAGTGATCGATGGCGGGAGGCTCCTTCATGGCAGCCATGGCGGGGCCGGGGAACTGGCATTCCTCAAGTACGTCGAAGGTGTGGGCAATACCTTTGGCATCGCCCTCATGGCCCGGACCTGGGCCTCTGAAACCCTCGCCGGCAAAACCAGGACATCCCTACGAAAGCACCCACGTGAGGAAATCAGTGCCGAACATGTATTCGCCGCGGCCGCAGAAGGAGACGCCCTGGCACTAAGGATTTTGGACCGCCTCGCCGACAGGATGGCCAGAGTCATCGGAGCCGTGGCCACAATCTTCAACCCCGAACTCGTGGTCATTGGCGGCGCCGTGGCAAAGTCCGCCGGAGTACTGCTTGGACCCATCGCGGAACGGCTGGGCGAATTTACCGCGACTCCGCCCCGGATCGCGGTTTCCCCCTTGGGTGAGTCAATTGTTGCTGTCGGAGCCATCAGGAGCGCCCTGGACTATGTCGAGAAAAACAGCCTGGACCTTAACCTCCGCGTGCCGAGCGCGGCTGAATGAGCGAATCATGCCTTAGCGGTGGAGGCCAGTCCGAGCACAGGGTGTAGGTGTTGACTCTCAATGGCAACGCGGGACTGGGCCGCTGCTGCCTTGAGGGCATCCCCCACTGACGCACCGTGAAGGGTCGCAGCCACGAAGCCGGCCATGAACGCATCGCCGGCGCGGTTCGTATCCACCACATCAGCGGGAACTGCGGCAACCTCATGCTTCGTCCCATCCGCTTCCAGCGCCAAGGCACCTGCTGCCCGCGGGTGCATACAGCCAGGTAGGGGCCTTGCTCAAGGCAGGAGCTCATGAGCTCCCAAGGATCGCCGGTTCGATCGTCATTCATGAACACGGCGTCGGCGGCACGCAGGAACGGCTCATGGAACGACGACGATCCGCTGTAGTCGTGGAGGTCCACCCACAGTGGGGTCTGCCGGACCTCATCGCGTTCCAGCAGGAGTACGCCGAGCTCGCTCAGGTCAATCACGGCCAGATCGGCGGCCGCCACCAGGGCGCCGTCGTCGTCCGCCCCAAGAGGCGAGCACAAGCGCACACTGATGCCTAGATCCGCAAGGTGCAGAGCCTTGCCCGCCGAGGTACCCCCAAGCGTCTGCCAGGAGCGCCGCGCGAACTGCATGTGCGGGACGGGCTCCGGAAGGTGATCAAGGAGGATGAGCTGGTTCCACCAAGCAGGCCCGCACACGACGACCGTGGGGGAAATGGACATCCCCTACTCCTGCCTGGCGGCAAAAATCATGCTCCCTGCGGTTGTTCCGCCCGGCACTGTCGGAATGTACTTCAGCAGGCGAAGCGTTGGGGGGGCGCAGTGACAGCTGGCCAAAATCCGGAACCCACAAGTTTCCATCAAAAATCCGAATCCACACACTCACTTTTCGCCCGTCGGGGTTATCCTCAAAGAGCGTATCCAGTTGCGGGGGCATCCGGGCGGGGGGCTAGGCGCACCCGCGGTGTGACTGCCGCGGGCCAGTTTCATATTGTGCATCCACACCGGGGAAACCCGGCGGATTTCAAAGGAAACGAGCATGGGCCGTCGACACGCAGCAACTGACCCCACCTACCCACGCTGGATCTGGTACGTCGCGGCCGCTGTCGTGGCAATTCTCATTGTTGGCGGTGCCTTTGTGCTGCGAACCCTTATTTACCCGGACCGTTCAGGTGGGGGTTCCGCGGGAAATGGCAACACGCCTTCAGCTGAACCCCTGCAACAGGACAGTCCTGCCGCCGTGGCCGGGACCTCCCCCTGCATTACCTTGAACATCCTCACGTCGCTGGAGAACGCAGAGATGGTCCGGGCCCTGGCAGCCGGGTACACGGCAAAACCCCGCAGCGTTGACGGCAAGTGCGTGACGCCGGCCGTGACCCAGGAAAAATCCGGGACCGCTGCCGGCAAGGTTGCGGCGGAGCTCCCCGGCGTTCCCGCAGGCGACAGACCCGTGATCTGGCTGCCTGACTCCTCCGCGTGGCTGCGGATCGCTGGGGACAGCGCCGGTGGAGGTCCTGTCCCGCAGGAGGGAACCAGCCTGGCCCGGAGTGCCATCGTAGTGGCCATGCCCGAGACAATGGCTAAGGCCCTCGGCTGGGACAGCAAACCGCCGTCGTGGTCTGAAGTGTTCAGGATGGCCGAGGACCGTGACGTCTGGGAGCGCCTCGGCCACGGCGACTGGGGAAAGTTCAAGTTTGGCAAAGCCAGTCCGCTCGTCTCGACGTCGGGACTGATGGCCCTGGCTGCCTCCTACGGTGCCGCCGGCGGCAGCCCGGGTGGCTTGGACGACATGGACCTGGACGCTCCCTCCCTGGTGGGAAAAGTGCGCGCCGTCGAACTGGGCACCAGCCACTATATGGCCACCCCCGAGCACTTCCTGTGGCACGCCAGGGAGGCTGACGACGCCGGGAACGTCTCGGAATTCCTCTCGGCCGTGATCGTCGATGAAAAATCTGTCTGGGACTACAACAGGGGCGTGGTCAGTGAGGATGGAATTACGAAGCATCCCGGCCCCGCGCCCAAGGAGCCTCTCACTGCCATCTACCCACAGGACGGCGTGCACGTGGCGGACAACCCCGCAGTAATCCTTGACGGAGACTGGGTGGGGAGCCAGCAGCGCCTGGCTGCCCAGGATTTCATCGCGTTCGCCGTGACGGAACAGGGTCAAAACGTTGTCATGGCATCCGGGTACCGGACCATCCAGGGCAAACTGGATACCGGCGTGGCGGACACCGGCCGGTACGCGCAGACGCTCCAGCCGCTGCCACTGCCCAAGAGGGAAGCGCTTGTAGCCATGCAGGACAGCTTCCCCGATGTCCGCAAGCGGGCCAGGGCCCTGTTCCTGCTGGACGTCTCGGAGTCCATGGTGCAGGAGCCCGGCGTGACCAAGCTGCAACGGGCCAAGGATGCCGTCCAGAAGGCACTGGGTCATTTCACGGGTGAGGATGAGATTGGACTGGCCGCCTTCTCCCACGTGGGCGACGGTCCCCTGCAGCCAGGCATCGTCAGCCCGGTAGCCCCGTTCAAGACCAACAAAGATGACCTCCTCAACAAGCTCAACGCGCTCCAGGCCGTGGACGCCACGCCTCTTTTCGAAGCGGTGAGCCGCTTCTCGGGCGATCAGGCAAAGGACTACAAGGACACCTTCATCAACACCATCGTGCTTTTGAGTGACGGCAAAAACGACACCACGCACCCCGGAGACCTAAAAGGGATCTCCCAGCAGCTGAGCCATCAGAACCACTCGACGCCGGTGCTCGTCTTTACGCTCGCTTACGGGCCCGACGCCGATGTCCCTACTCTGCTGGAAATCGCCAGGGCCAGTGGGGCGCACTACTACGACGCCACCGATCCGAATAGGCTCGAAGAGGTGCTGGGCGAACTGGTGACCAGTTTCTAGGTGTGATGCGAAATGCGATTCCACCGCTAAGCGGAACAGCGAGCACCAGGAGATAGCAAGAAGGGACCAACCATGCTGATCTGCGCAACCTGCGCCGTGGAACGCGACGAACCTGCCCCGAAGCTCTGCCCGATCTGCACCGATGAACGGCAGTATGTGCCCGAGGACGGACAAAAGTGGCTCACACTGGCTGGGCTGGCGCAGGAGGGGCAGCAGACAGTGCTGAAAGAGAACGAGCCGGGTCTTAGCGGAATCATGACGAAGCCGAAAGTCGGAATCGGCCAGACCGCCCAGCTCGTTACGACACACGAGGGTTCACTGCTATGGGATCCGATCGGGTATGTCGATGACAGCACTCTGAAGGCCGTACTCGAACGAGGCCCTGTCCTGGCTATCGCCGCCAGCCATCCCCACATGTTTGGTGTACAGGTCGAATGGTCGCATCGGCTCGGGGGCGTCCCGGTGCTTGTGGCAGATGCAGACCGACGATGGCTGGGGCGCCGTGACCCTAGTATCAAGTACTGGTCCGGCACCCAATCCATCGCCGAGGGCTTGACGCTACACCAGACCGGGGGGCACTTCCCCGGCAGCGCGGTGGTGCACTGGGCTGCAGGAGCGGGCGGCAGGGGGGTCTTGTTGACCGGCGACAGCGTGTATCCGAATCCCGATCGAATCTCCATCTCCTTCATGCGCAGCTACCCGAATCATCTGCCGCTTTCCGGTGCCGTGGCGTTGCGGATAGCCGGGCAGTTGGGAGAGCTCAGATTCGACCGGATCTACGGCAACTTCAACAATGTCATCGCGTCAGGAGCCAAAGCCATCCTGCACGAGTCCGCGCAGCGGCATGCTGCCTGGGCACGAGGTGACTTCGACCATTTGACCTGAAATCACTCGTGGAAGGCGCCGCGGAGCAGGCTCTCGCGTGGCACGAGGAATAGGGCTAGCCTGACGCACATGGCGCAGACAGCCTCACCCGCACGTGCGTGGATCGGAACGATCCTCTTCCTGCTCCTGGCCCCCGGCGTCATCGCGGGCCTCATCCCGTGGCTCATCTCCGGCTGGCGGTGGCGCGACTGGGGCGGCCTGGCCTGGGTCGTGGTGCCGATCGCATGGATCCTGATCGCCGTCGGGGTGGTTACCCTCTTGCACGCCTTCGCGCTGTTCGCCCTGCACCGCGGAACGCCCGCTCCGGTTGCTCCGACCCAGACTCTCGTCGTGACAGGTGCCTACCGATTCGTGCGCAATCCCATGTACCTCTCTGTGCTCAACATCATCCTTGGCCAGGCACTGCTGTGCGGCAGTTGGTGGCTGGTGCTCTACGCCATCATCGTCCTCACCATGGTCGTCGGGTTCGTGAAGGGCTACGAGGAGCCGACCCTCACCCGCACTTACGGCGAGCAATACCTCAACTACCGCCGCCATGTCCCAGGGTGGTGGCCGCTGCTCAAGCCATGGCGGGAGTGACCGTGCTTGGAATGGATCTCTGGCATCGAAAAGGGCTGGTGCAGATTGATGTCCCGTGGGCACCATGGGTGGGTGACCCCTGTCCAGGACATACCACCACACTTCTACGGCCAGCTGATCGAGACGACCGTCAGGGTAGTCGCGTGGAATGTCTGGGGGCTATACGGTCCTTGGGAGGCGCGTGAGGCCGCGATCATCACCACGTTGGCAAAGGCCCGCCCCGACATAGTCGTGCTGGCCGAGTCGTGGGCAAAAAGCCAGGATAGCCAGTGCGCTCGGCTGGCAGGCCCGCTGGGGCTGCCGCACTATGCCTTCAGCGGTGTCACCGCGCAGGAAGACGACTCCGCGCTCTCCGGCGTAGCGGTGATGTCACGGTGGCCAATCAGCTCCAGAGCCAGTACATCTTTCGGTGACCTGCGCGTGCAGCAGGCCGAGCTTGCCGGCCCTCGCGGACCGATCCAGGTCTATGGCGTGGTCATGGATGCATGGTGGTTCGATGAGAGTCAGGAACGCCAGGAAGCGGTCAAGGGCCTGCTCTCGGAGGTGCACGCCGCGCGGGACGATCGAATCCCCCTCATCGCCTGCGGTGACTTCAACGCCGATCCTGACAGTGACGAAATACGGATGATGACCGGCCGGGCAGCGGCGCCCGTCCAAGGGGTGGCTTTCTATGACGCTTGGGAGGTGGCCGGCCCAGGCGGCAAAGGCTGCACGTGGTCCAACAGCAACCCCTGGGCTACACAACTGCTGTGGCCGGACCGTCGGATCGACTACATCTTCACCGCGGCACCTCGGCGCGGCGGAGCCGGCCACCCCCGCTCCGCGGCGCTGATTGGGACCACTCCCGTGCACAGGGTGTACGCATCGGACCACTTCGGTGTGCAGGCCGACGTCCGCTACTGAGCAACCATCATCGCCAGGGGAGCCCGCTCCGACACAGCGACTCGTATAATCTGAGCATGCCGATCACGCGCCTCAAGCGAGGCCTCCACCTCCAGCAGTCCATTCTCGAGCAGTGCGGAAGTAACCTGTGAGCGGCGGTCTGGTCGCCCTGCTGGACGACGTCGCAGCCCTTGCCCGCATAGCGGCCGCCTCGGTAGACGACGTCGCGGCCGGAGCAGCCAAGGCGGGAGCCAAGGCCGCCGGCGTGGTGATCGACGATGCCGCCGTGACGCCGCAGTACGTGTCCGGGGCGGACCCGTCCCGCGAGTTGCCGATGATTAAGAAGATCTTCTGGGGCTCGCTCCGCAATAAGCTGCTGATCATCCTGCCCGCACTTCTTCTCGTCAGCGCGTTCGTCCCATGGGCCATTCCGTTCATCCTTATGCTGGGCGGCACCTACCTCTGCTACGAGGGCGCAGAGAAGGTCTGGCACAAGCTCCGCGGCCACCACGAGGACGAAAAAGCGCCGGCGGTTGAGCGAGGCCCGGAGGCGGAGGCCAAGGTCACCAAGGGCGCCATCACCACCGACTTCATTCTCTCCTGCGAAATCATGGTCATCTCGATGAACGAGGTGGCTAATGAGTCCCTGTGGGCCCGGGCCCTCATCCTGGTCGTCGTTGCCCTCGTCATCACGGTGCTCGTGTATGGTGCCGTCGGATTGATCGTCAAAATGGACGACATCGGCCTGCACCTGGCCGCTAAAGATTCTGCGGGGTCCAAGCGCTTCGGCGAGCTTCTCGTCAGAGGGATGCCCGCTGTGCTGACCGCGATAACCCTCGTCGGAACCATCGCCATGCTGTGGGTGGGTGGCCACATCATGCTGCAGGGAGCACACGATCTCGGCTGGCACGCGCCGTATGATCTGGTCCATGCCCTGGAGCACCCGCTCGTCGGGATCCCGGTGGTAGGCGGCTTCCTGGCATGGCTGGTCAATACCTTGTGTTCTGCCGTCCTCGGGCTCGCCTGGGGCCTCGTGGTCGTGGCTGTCGTTGGCCCACTGCTAAAGGTGCTGCCTTTCGGCAAAAAGAAGAAGGGGCACGAGGAAGGAGACGTTCGCGCCGTGGTTTCCGGCCACAAGCCGGGTCAAGGCCAGACCGGTTCCACCACCTGACCTAGAGCCTCCGGATAGCCGTCCGTCCCCCATCACGAAGTAGGCCGTCAAGGGTGGCAGAACGTCGTCGTTCCGGTCCCCGGCTCGACCGACTAGTCCCGTAGAACGCGAAAGCAAGTCCGGCTTGACGAAGTTCGATGCTCCCTACAGCGTTCACGGTGAGTCCAGCCCTGACCTGAGAGATCCTCGCCCGTATGGCTGCTAGAGCCCGGTCGATGACGCGATGATCCTGCTGGGGTGCCGGAGAAGTGAACGGGCCGTATCCCTCATGAGGGTACGGCCCGTTAGCCTAGCGTCAGGTTCAGACGGGGATCAGTCGAAGCCGTGGCTGTAGACCTTGCGGATGGTCTCGGTAACATCCCAGCGGCCTGACCAGCCCTTGGGCTGCACAACAACGTCGCCGGCAGAGACTTCGTAGACGTTGCCGGTGGCGCCATCCGTGACGGTCACGCGGCCGCTCACGATGTAGCACACCTCGGTGTCCTCGCGGGGGGTTATATTCCAGCCGCCCGGCTGGCACTCCCAGACGCCCGTCTTAATAGCGGTGTCGAACTTAAGGATCGACGTCTGCGGGTCACCCGAGTCGTAGCCGGCACGGTGGCCGTTAGGTTCGAGCTCGCCCTGAATTTTGGCTGCCGGGACATATACGTATGGACGCATGATTTTTCCTTCCACTGGATCGTGAATTGTTGACAATCGTACTCCATGGCTCGGCGGTGCGTCTATCCTGGTTGCAACCGGGCACCTCGGGGAATTTCGTTGACAATCTACTAACCGTCGAAGTATCGTCGACAATCGACAGCACGTCATATCCTTTCGTCGACAATCGACGAACACAACTGGAGGACCACATGGCATTCGAATTCGAAACCACGCCGAAGTTCGTTACGTTCGACATGAACGGAACGCTGATCAAGTTCGCTATCAACGATGCGATCCGTGAGGTACTGGGTGACCGGTTGCCAGCTGAGATCGCCGATGATTACCTGCGGGCCTGCAAGGCGTACCGCATCGATGAGTGCACGGGCGAGTACAAGCCGTTTCACCAGATTGTCGCCGACTCGATGGAGCGCGCCTCGCGTCGGCTCGGTCTGGAGTTCCGTGCGGCCGACGCACGGGCGGTTTATGAGATTGTCCCCTCTTTTGGCCCGTACCCGGGTGCCACCGAGGCATTAAACCGCCTGGCTGAGGAAGTCCCGCTGGTCATCATCACGAACAGCGACACCGCCCATGCTGTGCGCCTTGCGGCCAACCTCAAGGCCCCGTTCGAGGTCATCATCAGCGCCGAGCAGATGGGCATGTACAAGCCGCGGCTCGGTGCGTTTGAGTACATGTTCGACAAGCTTGGCGTGACGCCGGATGAGATCGTCCACGTCTCCGCGAGCCCGATGTACGACCACCGCCCCGCGGCCATTATGGGTATCAAGAACAAGGTGTATGTCGACCGCGGCTTCGAGCACGACGAGCACTGGCTCGGCTACGAGCGGATTACCGATATCGCCGATCTCCCGGTCCTCTTCGGCCTGCCGCGTCCTGCTGACTCCTAAGAGAAAACTGAGTAAAAGATGAGTCTGCCACTACCTCCAACCGTAAAGGGCGACTCGGCTTCAGATCGTGTCGAGGCCCTGGGTCTGGATCTCCCCGTCCTCGCAGAAAATGCGTACTACGTGGATCACCGGACGGTGGACTCGAGCATCCACATCTCCGGCCAACTGCCGTTCAAAGACGGTGAGCTGCTGGGCACGGGGGTTGTGGGCCGGGACGTGGACCTGGAGACGGCGCGGGAGCTCGCGCGCCATTGCGCGCTGAACTGCCTCGCCGCCGCTGTGCAGGCGGTGGGAGATCTGGACCGGGTCCGGATCGTGCAGATGCTGGTCTTCGTGGCCAGTACGCCGGACTTCGGTTTGCAATCCCGTGTCGCCAACGCGGCCAGTGAACTGCTCATCGGAGTGTTGGGTGAGAACGGTCGTCATGCCCGCACCGCGATCGGTGTTGCCGGGCTGCCGCTGAACACTCCTGTAGAGATCCAGATGATCTGCACTGAGGCGTAGGTCGTTGAACAATGAGGAGTACAGCGTGAACCGCATTCAAGGAGCACTCGAGGCGCTCGTCGAACGGATCGACACCCCCGCACCGATCGTGCTGGTCGATGTGATGCAGGAGAACATCGACCGGATGCAGGCCTTCACCGCCCGGAACAACCTGGACGTCCGGCCGCATGTCAAGACGCACAAGTGCGTCGAAATCGCTCGGCGCCAGGTTAGGGCAGGGGCGGTCGGAATCACGGCGGGCAATGTGGGTGAGGCCGAGGTCTTCGCCGCGGCCGGGTTCGACGACATCTTCCTCGCCTACCCGATCTGGCCTTCGGGAACGAAAGGGAGGCGGATCCGGCGGCTCGCAGAGAACACCCGGCTGCGCGTCGGCGCCGACAACATCGCGGCGATCAATGGCCTCGCCGACGCGATGGGCGCAGAACCTGACCGGCTGCAGGTCGTGATCGAGGTCGACTGCGGTGCCCGCCGTTCCGGAGCTCCTGCCGAGGCCGCCGGCGACCTCGCCCTCGCCGCCCGCAACCGCGGCCTGGTCCCGGCGGGCGTCTTCACCTACCCGGGTCACGGCAGCGCCGGTCCGGACGCCCGCAAGGGTGCGGCCAAGGATCAGGACACCGCGCTCATTGCTGCGGTGCGCAGCTTCAACGCAGCTGGGGTCACCGCGGAGGTGGTCAGCGCCGGGTCCACTCCCACAGTGGAGTTCTCCACCAGCAGCGTCATCACCGAAATCCGGCCGGGCGAGTACGTGTTCAACGACCTGAACAACGCCAGGCTCGGCGCCTGCACCGAAGATCAGATCGCGCTGTTCGTCGCCGGCACCGTGGTCAGCGACTGGATCCCCGACCAGGTCATCCTCGACATCGGCACCAAAGCCCTCGGCCGCGAAGGCAGCCCCGAGCGCGGTTACGGCGGCATTGCCGGCACCACGGCCGTCCTGTCCAAACTCAACGAATACCACGGATTCCTCCCGCTGCCCGCGGGCGGGTTCCGCCCCCGGGTAGGGACCGTGCTTCCGGTGGTCCCCAACCACGTGTGCCCGGTGGTAGTCAATTTCGAGGAGTACATCGTCACCGACAGCACAGGCACATCACTGGAACGGTGGCCGGTCGATGCCCGTGGATTCCTCAACTGACCGATCGCAGACGGCAACTTCCTCCCTTAGCTACTACCCAAGCAACCTAACTCACGATGGAGTGACTGACATGAGACTTGATAGGACCACGGCCCTGGTCACCGGCGCCAACAGCGGAATCGGGCAGGCAGTATGCTCCCACTTCCGCAACGAAGGTGCCCGGCTGCTGCTCACCGGCCGCAGGGAGCACCTCGACAGCGCCCAGCCCGAGGATCTATACGTCCCCGGAGACCTCAACGACGAGGCGTTCGTAGAAAGCCTCGCCCGGCAGGCCGCCGAATCCTTCGGCACCGTGGACGTCGTCGTCCTTAACCACGGCCTGCAGGTCAGCGGCCCGCTCACTGAGATGGCGTACGAAGATGCGAGGAACGTGCTGCACAGCAACCTGCTCAGCTCCTTCCTGGTGATGAAGCACTTCGCGCCGCTGATGCCGGCTACGGGTGGCTCTTTCGTCCTCGTCAGCTCCCGGCTAGGCATGGTCGGCAAGGCCGATGAAGTCCTGTACTCCGCGGCCAAGGGCGGCCTGATCATGCTCGCCAAGGGCGCGGCGATCGAATGGGCGTCACGCAACATCCGGGTCAACGTCGTCGCACCGGGCCTGACCGCCACCCCGGTCATCGAAGCATCGTTCCAGCGCAGGGACGACCCCGAGGCCTACCGTGCCCAGCGCGAAGGGCAGATCCCGCTGCAGCGCCTCGCGACCCCCGAAGAGATCGCCGACGCCATCCTCTTCATGGCCTCGAAGGAATCGTCCTACATCACCGGAGCGGTCCTGCCCGTCGACGGCGGATACACCGCCGCCTGAATACCTCAACGCTTCACAGACAACGAAGGACAACCATGACAGCCCTTGCGGCAACACCCCGAAACGGAGAGCTCGGCTTCTGGATGGCCGGACTCGCGGACACCAGGCCCACCTACCCCCGCTTCACCGGCCAGGACTCTGTAGACCTGGCAATCATCGGCGGCGGCTACACCGGCCTGTGGGCCGCGTACTTCGCCAAGAAACTCGAGCCATCACTCAAGGTCGCGGTATTTGAGGCAGAACAGATCGGCTACGGCGCCTCCGGACGCAACGGCGGATGGCTCTCAGCAATGCCCCCAGGAAACCGGGCCACCTTCGCCCGCGCATCCGGCGGAGGGCTGGACGCGAGCCGGGCCCTGCAGCAGGAATTTGTGGCCGGCGTTGATTCCGTCCTGGATATTCTCCAGGCCGAGGGCATTAACGCGGATCAGCACAAGGGCGGCGCGCTCGTCGCCGCCCACACCAGGGCGGGGCTGGGCAGGCTGGTAGCCAGGCGTGATGCCGACTGGAAGTACGGGCTGTCCGAAACCGATGTCCATCTGCTTGACCGGGACGAGTTCCAGAGCCAGATCAACATCTCCACCGTCCACGGCGGGCTCTTCTACAAACACTGCGCCCGCATTCATCCGGCGAAACTCGTCTACGGCCTTGCCGACACCCTGGCCTCCATGGGGGTCAGCATCTACGAAGGCAGCCGGGTGGACAGCATCGACGGAACGACCCTGAAACTGGCCAACGGACAAGTGACGGCTGCCAAAACGTTCGTCTGCACCGAAGGGTATTCCGGACAGCTTCTTGGCAGCAGGACCCTGATCCCGATCAATTCCTCGATGATCGTGACAAAGCCGCTGTCCGAAGAAGCGTGGCAGCAGATCGGATGGAACGGGCCCCAGTGCCTTAACGACTCCGCACACACCTTCATCTATTCACAGCGAACAGCGGACGGCCGCATCGCCATAGGCGGCCGCGGTAAGCCCTACCGCTACGGCTCCGGCACAGGAGGCACCGGTTCAACACCCCAGTCCACCATTGACCTGATCTCCACAAAGCTCCGCTCCTTCTTCCCCGGCATCCCCTTCGAAGTGGACCACGCCTGGTCCGGAGTCCTGGGCGTCACCCGTGACTGGAACGGCGGCGTGCACTGGGACCAGGCCAAAGGGATCGGATCGTCCACCGGTTACGCCGGACACGGCGTCACCGCAGCCTACGTCGGCGGCCGGACCCTCGCGGAACTGGCCTTCGAGAAGGAAACAGAACGGACCACACTTCCCTGGGTCGGCTACCGTGCACGGAAGTGGGAACCCGAACCCCTCCGCTGGCTCGGCGTCCACGGCATGTACCGGCTCTTCGGCATTGCCGACCAATGGGAAGAACGCAGGGACTCCACCAAAACCTCACTCCTGGCCAAATTCGGCAGCAGACTCGCCGGACTACATGAATAGTCTCCGCTCAGCGAAACTCTCACCACTACCCCATTTTGAAGGGAAGCACCTTGAAAACCATCAACAAGATCCAGACGGCAGCTGCGGGCCTCGTGATGGAGCGCAGTGACGCCAATCCCAAGGAAGCCAAGACCCAGGCGCTCCCGGAAAAGGTGCTCTAGGCCATGGACGGAAAATTCGCTGTCATAGGCCTGGGCAGCATCGGAAGCATGGCGTTGTGGCAGGCATCGAACCTGACCGACTCCGTCGCTGGTTTCGAGGCGCAGTCCCCTGCTCACGGCAGAAGTGCCGTGGGCGGTGATACCAGGCTCTTTCGGATGATCTACCGTGGAGTACCTGACCTCTACCCCATCCTGGAACGCTCACGTGATCTCTGGGGTGAACTGGAAGCCGAAACCGGGCAGGACATCCTCATCCGCTGCGGCGGCCTGTCCATCGGCACCGCCGACGGCCCGTACATCCGCAGCCTCCTGGAAACCGCCCGTACCAACAGGGCTGCCCATGAGATTCTCAGCCGCGAAGAGATGGCAGAACGCTACCCCCAACACAACCTCCGCCCAGATGACTGCGCCGTCTATGACCCGAACGCCGGGGTCCTGCGCACCGACCGTGCCGTCACAGCCGCCATTGCTGCGGCGGAGGCCAATGGCGCAACCGTCCACACCAACACCCCGATCGACAGCATCACCGAAACCGAAGACGGCGTTGTCATCACCTCCGGAGAGACCTCCTGGACCTTCGAGAACGTCATCGTCTCCTCGGGCGGCTGGTCCCAGCGTCTGATGCCCAACTACCTCAAAGCCGCAACGCAGACCAAGCGCGTCTTCCTGACCTGGTTTGTTGCCCACGACGCAGCCCAGTTCACCCCGGAAAAGTTCCCCACGTTCAACCGGATGTACCAGGACCGCTCCATGTATGGAGCACCTGCCGTCGACGGGGTCACGGTCAAAGCCACCCTTGACGGCCGCGGGACAGCAACACCGGACCCCGACGGTTTCCGCAGGGAACTCTCAGCAGCCGAAATCGCCGAGACCATTGAAACGATCTCGGAATTCATCCCCGGCCTCATCCCGACGATCGTCCGTTCCGATGCCTTCCCGGACCTCTACACCACGGACCAGAATCCTCTACTGGGGTGGCTCAGCAAGTCACGCAGGATCTATTGCGCCACAGGCTTCTCCGGGGGCGGATTCAAGAATGCCACCGGGTACGGCCACATTGCCGCGTACGAAGCGCTCCGCAAACAGTCATTCACAGGCCTGGAATTCGTACGCCCGGAACGGTTTAAGACGAGCCAGACCAATCCGTCAGCCAGCAGCAACAGCAATCTAGCCAACGCGCAGTACGCCGAAAAATGAGATGGGTGGATGTCAATGGCGGCACCAGAAAGACCCCTTGCATTGGAAGGAAGACCCACTGCGCAAGTGATCGCTGACCACTTGCGGGATCAAATCGTTCAGGGGTCCATCCGGCCCGGGCAACAGATCAACGAATCCCTCCTGGCGGAACAGCTCAACACATCCAGGGGTCCCCTCCGGGAAGCCCTGCAGCGCTTGTCCCAAGAAGGGATCCTGATCAGCCGGCGCAACTACGGAGTGTTCGTCAAGGAGGTCGAAACGCATGACCTAAGGGAGATCTACGCGGTTCGGGAGTCCATCGAATCCGCGGCCGCCAACAGGCTGCTGGACAGCAGCCCGAAACAGATCAGTGAAACCTGCGAAGTGCTGAAGGAAATTGTGGGCGAAATGGCGAAGCAAGTGCCTGCTTCCGACTGGCAGACCATGGCAGGGCTGGACATGCAGTTCCATTCAACCCTCGTTGAAGGCGTGGGAAATTCCCGTTTTATCCGCATTTACAAGACACTCGCCGCTGAATCACGAATGTGTATCTTCGACTTGGACGTTTCCTACCCAAGGATGGACGTTCTGGTACAGGAACACCAAAACATTCTGGATCTCTTGAAGGCAGGCGACAGGGATGGCCTGCTCAAGGCCATCAGGGGGCATCTGCAACAGGCCACAACTCGGCGGAAGCCCTCAGCGTCTGACAGCTTCCGCTGCCGGGAGCACGACGGGCGCCTTGTATAATCGACAATCGACAAGGGAGGCGGCACGATGGACCGCAAGTTCACATGGCAACAGCAGCGGACCACGACGCCGGACGGCGTCTACAGCGTGCTGCGTACAGCCATCCTGGACGGAACTGTGCCTCCAGGTGGGCAGCTGCGCGAGACGCACATTGCTGCCGATCTCGGAATCAGCCGGTCCCCGCTGCGTGAGGCGCTGACCCGCCTTGAAGAAGAAGGTCTGGTGGTGAAAATCCCCTTCCGGGGATCCTTCGTTGTGGAGGTCAGCGCCCGCGACGTCGCCGAAATCGCATCAATCCGTTTGCTTGTTGAGCCTTACGCTGCTGAACTCTCGGCCGAAACGTTGCGCGGTACTGAGCGGCTGCGGTTGAAGCAAACCATCGAGGAGCTTTACCGGGCCACGGACACCAACGACATTCCGGCCAGCATTGACGCTCACCTGCGCTTCCACAGGCTGTTCTACGAATATTCGGGGAACTCCGCCCTGCATGCTCTGTGGAACGGTTGGGAGAACAAGCTGCGTCTCTACTTCTCTGTCGACCATCGGACTTATAGCGACCTCCATGAAATCGCCGTTGAGCACGAGAGACTGGCCGCACTTGCTTTGGAAGGTGACTTCGAGGGTTTCCGTCAGGAGACTGTCCGTCAGTTCCACAATGCGCTCCGCGCCGAAAGTTAACCAAACCAAACCCTGACTTGCGAGACTGGCATTGCTCTTCTTGCGCCGTCATCACTGTTACTTCGAGTGTCCGCGTCTTCGGAAAAAGTGTATAGCTGTTATACAGTTTTAGGCTGACGATCAACGAAACCGTGACAGTAGCCGACGCTGTCCGTACCCGGCTTGAACGCAGCCTCCTGGCCGGAGACTACTCAGCGGGAGCCCACATTAAGGACAGCCACGTGGCCCAGAAGTTGGGGGTGGCGAGGCCCACTGCGCGCGTTGCTGTACAGGCTCTCATCGCTGACGGCTTCCTGGAACGCGAAACCGGGCGAAGTGCAAGAGTCCGCCTTTTCTCCGTCCAGGATGTCGCAGACATCTTTCGCGTGCGCCGGCTCATTGAATTCGACGCGGTCCGCTCGGTCTGCCAGGGCGCGGACACGGAGCCGATCCGGGAATCCTTGGCGAAGTTTTCCGAGGTCAAAGGTGATCAGGATTGGGAGACCGCCGCACAGGCTGATATGGGCTTCCATGCAGCAGTCGTGGCAGCCGCAGACTCGCCCAGGCTGAGCAGACTCTTTCAGACTATTTCCACTGAAATCCGCCTCCTCATGGCACTTCTTCGGCCGCGGTACCCCCACGTATCGACACTTCATGATGAACACACTGTTCTTTTGGATGCTCTTGTCGCCGGCGACCAGGATCACGCATTGCAGCTTTGGGCGGCCCATTTGAACGACGCCGAAGCGTTCCTGAGCACCAGAATCCGGGAGGAACCCTCCCGATGACACTGGATCGACACGGCCGCCCGCTCACGATCATGGGCGTAATTCCCACAGGCACGCTCCATCAAGTGCCTTTCGATTCATCAGCACCGTTCCATGAAAACCCCAGTGGAAAGCACGCCATGCAGTCAAATTTCACCGCCCCGGAACATACCCCGGTCCTGGAAAGACTCCAGGCAGCTGGAGTGCCCGTGGAAGCCTCGGGTCACCGGCTGGCCGCATACTCCTACGATGCATCCAATTACCGGATCCCGCCGATTGGTGTTGTGTTTCCGCGCAGCGTCGACGACGTCGTCGCCATCATAGCGGCGTGCCGGGAAACCGACACTGCCCTGATAAGCCGCGGAGGCGGGACGTCCATGGCTGGAAACGCCATCGGCCCGGGAATTGTGCTGGACTTCTCACGGCACATGAACCGGATCATCACCATCGATGAGTCGGCAGGAACGGCAGACGTCGAAGCCGGTGTTGTGCTTGCCCAGCTCACCCGCGAAACCGAACGCGCAACGGGCGGAAGCCTCACTTTTGCCCCCGACCCGTCCTCAAAAAACCGTGCCACCATAGGCGGCTCAATCGGAAACGATGCGTGCGGCAACCACTCTGTCCGCTACGGTCGGACCTCTGATCACGTCCACGAGATCGACGTCGTCACCTCCGATGGCGCCCTCCTTACCGCATCAGCCAACGGCGTCCGGGCTACCAACCCGTCAGACGCTTACTCTGTATCCCGGGCGTTCCAGTTGGGCGAAGACCTCAAAACGCTTGCCCAGGAGAACCTTGCTGCTTTCCGTCGCGAACTTGGACGTATCCAGCGCCAGGTTTCCGGTTACCACCTTGCCAACCTGCTGCCGGAGAACGGCCTGAACGTTGCCAGGGCAATGGTCGGCACCGAAGGAACCTGCGCCGTGGTCGTCCGTGCCCGCATGAAACTCGTCCCCAAGCCATCCAGCGCACTGCTGGTCTGCCTCGGCTATGCCGACGTCGTCGATGCCGCCAAAGACATCGAGACCGTCCTTGAGTTCTCCCCCGCAGCTGTCGAGGGCATCGATGAGGCCATCGTTGATACCATGCGGCTGCGCCGCGGCGACGATTCCGTCCTGGGGCTTCCCCTGGGCAAGGCTTTCCTGTACGTAGACCTTGACGGCGACGATCCGGACGAAGTGGCCCGCCAGGCTGCCCTGATGCTGGAACGGCTGGCAGCGAACGGCCGCTTGGTCGATGGTTGCGCGGTTCCGGACCCCGCTGAACGCGCTTCCTTGTGGCGGGTGCGGGAAGACGGCGCAGGGTTGTCGTCAAGGCCCGCCAGTGGCGGGGAATCACTGGCCGGCTGGGAGGACTCAGCCGTTGCCCCGCAGAACCTTGCAGCCTACCTGGCCGACTTCCGGACGCTCCTGGATGACTATGAGCTGACCGGGATTATGTATGGACATTTTGGGGCAGGCTGCATGCACATCCGCATCACCTACGATTTGCGCACGGAAGAAGGCCGCAGCGTATTCCGCAAGTTCACGCAGGCCGCCGCCGAACTTGTTGTCCGCCACGGAGGCTCCCTGTCCGGAGAACACGGCGACGGACGTGCCCGCTCAGCACTGCTTGCGCAGATGTACTCGCCCGGTATTCTCGCCGCGTTCGAGGAATACCGCAGGCTTTGGGATGAGGCCGGGATCCTGAATCCGGGTTCCATCACCGATCCGGATCCGTTTGACGCCAATCTGGCTCTCGAGGGGGTTCCCGAGCGTGAATGGAGGACGCACTTCGAACTCAGACCCGTCGAAGCCGCCGCAGCCGGAGCCGACCCCTGGGTGCATGCCGTCCAGGCTTGCATCGGCGTCGGTAGATGCCGTTCAGCCTCCGGCGGAGTGATGTGCCCCAGCTTCCGCGCAACAGGGGACGAGAAAGACTCGACGCGAGGACGGTCCCGGGCGCTCCAGGACATGGTTCGAGGTGCCCGGACCGTCGACGAGGGCTGGAAGTCCGAAGATGTCCGTGAGGCATTGGATCTGTGCTTGGCCTGCAAGGCCTGCTCCAACGACTGTCCCGCAGGCGTAGACATGGCCAGCTACAAATCGGAGTTCTTCTCGCACTACTATGAGGGCAAATTGCGGCCCATGTCGCATTTCTCCCTTGGCTGGTTGCCACGTTGGCTCAAACTCACCACTCTGATCAGCCCGGTGGTAAACCTGGTTCTGGCCAGCCCGCTCGGGAACGTCGTGGCCGCTGCCGGTGGCCTCACCACCAAAAGGAAGATGCCGAAGTTCGCTTCCCGGAAGATGCTTCGCGATGCCCTCGCCCCATACGCCACCCATTCCAAGACGGCCGACGCCGTGCTGTTCGTGGACTCCTTCACCAAGGGCTTCAGGCCAGAGGTGGCCGGAGCAGCAGCCCGGGTCATGGAAAGCACGGGAAGGCAGGTCGGCTGCGAATCCGACGCCTGTTGCGGCCTCACCTGGATCTCAACGGGTCAACTCGACACCGCGAAGAAGCTCATGAGCAAGGCCGTGGCGAAGCTCGATGACGGCAGCGATGCACCGATCGTCGTTATCGAACCAAGCTGCGCCGCCGCGCTGAAGAAAGACGCGCCGGAACTGCTCGGCACCGAAGCCGCCGACCGTGTATCCCAGAGGATCCGCAGCTTCGCTGAAGCGGTGAAGGAATGGGTTGACGCAGGTTGGGTGCCACCGGCCGTACCCACCGACGTGACTGTGCAGACCCACTGCCACGAGTACTCGACGTTCGGGGCTACCGTCCAGCGCAAGGCACTGGCCGCCCTCGGCGTCGCCAATGTCACCGAGGCAACAGGCTGTTGCGGCGTCGCCGGCAACTTCGGCTTCGAAGCCAACCACTACGACATCTCCATGAAGGTCGCGGAACAGGCACTGGCTCCCGCCCTCGCCACGACTGCCCAGGACACGCCGGTCCTCGCCGACGGCTTCAGCTGTGCGATGCAGGTCAAGCAATTAGAGCCGGAGCGCAAGAGCCTTCACCTTGCCGAACTCCTCGATCCGATGGGCTCCCGACGGCGGCATCCACACCACAGTGATCGTTAGGACCCCATCCGGGGTCTCTCCCTCATGCTGTGACCTTTGAAGATTTCCATGAGGTCCGCAACGCGTGCTGGTTTCCGTTCCTCCCACAGCGATGCAGGTCCTTCCAGTCTGCGGGGGGCCAGTTTTGACTCACGCCGCTTAGCCATTGCGGCCCTGGCCGTTGGATACGGCCTAGCCACGCTGGCATTGATCAGCACGCTGGGGTTCATACCCACAGCGGTCCAGCAGCTCTCGAGGTAGTGCCCGCGTCTCGTCACAAACGCGCCCCTCCCGTCATCTGAATATGATTCTTGACACCCCGAAGCTGCTCTCCTAGTCTCGACAAACGGCGCGCGTCGACAACGCACATCGAGTCCTTGTTTGCCAGCTTCTCCTCGAATAGACCGGGTCAGTGCAGCGAAAAAGGACCTTGCCGCTAGTCCCGCCCCGCACCCCGTGGTGGAACACGAAAACGGTCACATCCAGCGTCTTTGGGGTGCTCCACCGAAGCTCCCGACCTCCCAGGGCGGCGCCATCCACACGGGGCCATGGATCCTTCCCGCCTGCACCATAGTGCCGTAACCCGATGCCCCCGTACGGCTATTTCCTTTGAGCTAGGACATACAATGCCTATCCAAGCTGAACAATTCAACATTCCTCCCCACATTTTGGCATTGACCGACGAACCACGCCCTCTGGTGGGATCAATGGGACAAAGCATGTCCACAACGGTCTTGCCCGTGGTAGAGGGAACCAGACGGCAAGAAGACGATCAACAGTTCCACTACGGACCATCAGGTGAGCAATCAGCCCGGGGTTTCGCCCTTTACGTGGGCGTCGATGAATCAGCAGCCCAAGCAGCCGGAACATCAGTTTCGGCAGTGGCCCGGGAGACGTGCGTGTTTGGACAGTTCCTGGTGGGCGGGTTGGAGATCCATGCAGCGGTGGCACTCGGGCCAGCAAATGCTCGCGGAGGTGCACTTGAGAGTGTGTTTGCTGCGCTCGGTGATCCTAGGCGGCACTTCGGGCAACTGCCAGCCAAGGAGGAACCGGCAGGTGGCGAAGCGCAAGCCTGGAACGTGGGGGTGGTGATCGATGTATCAAGACGAAGCGTGCATTTGGACGGTGTCCCCGTGCGCCTGACGCCCGTGGAATTCAGCCTGTTGACCTACCTTATGGGCGCCAGCATGAGAGCCGTGGGCAGGCAAGAACTCCTGTGCCACGTCTGGAGCGACGGCGCCAGCATTCCGAGCGACCGCACCATTGACGTGCACATTCGCCGGCTCCGGAACAAGCTGGGGCGATTTTCCAAGTCAATCCGGACTGAGCGAGGTGCTGGATACCTCTTTCACTCCCATCCGGAGATTCGCCTGTTCACACCGGAGTACGTGATTTAGGGCGCCAAGAGTCCGGTTAGATTTCTTACCACTGCTCTTGGTGCGATTTCAGAGATCGTCTTCGGGCCGGGCGGCGAGGATACGATCGGCGCTGACCTGCAGAATGCCGAGCGACTCCTGGATCAGGGGCGATGCAATGCTGCCCCTTCGCACTGCAGCGACAATACGGCGGGTGGGCTTCCCTTTGCCGGTAATGCGCAGTCGAACGACGTTTTCGGCACTACGAAGTGGCGCCAGTCGCGGCAGCAGACCCACGCCCAGCCCCGCACCAACGAAGGCGATCTGGGTTTCCCATTCAACGGCCTCATGGGCAATCCGCGGTGTCACCCCCACTGCTGTGAACGCCGCAGTGAATAGCGAGTGGTAGGTGGAACCGGCGGTCTCGGTAATCCAGGGTTCCGATGCCAATTCTTCGAGCGTCACCGTTTCCCGCGATGCCAACGGATGGTTGGAGGGGATGATGACGTCCAGGGGATCGTCGAGCAGAACGGTCTGCTCGAAACGCGGATCGTCCTCAACATAGGTTTCGGACTGCATGGCGACGATGACCGCGAGGTCGATCCGCTCGGCAACCAACAAGTCGAAGCAACGGTCCGGGTTGGCCTCGAGCACCTGCACCTGGAGCTGGGGACGTGTTGAGCGCAGGGTGGCGGCCAGCGGCGCGAGCAACTGGGCGGCCGCAGTGGAGAAGCCGCCGAGGCCAAAATGAGACTGCACCTGGTCGCCGGCCTCCATGGCCGCGGCGCGCAGGCTCTCCCATTCGGCAATGAGGGTGTCCGAGCCCGCCACGAGAAAACGGCCAGTGGCCGTCAACCGCACACCCCGACCGTCCTTCGTCAGCAGCTGCATTCCAAGCACGCGCTGGAGCTCCCGAAGTTGCGATGAGACGGCGGAGGGAGAATACCCTGTGAGCTCGGCAGTTGCGCCAATGGTGCCGCATCTGGCAAACACCCGAAGTGTGATGAGTCTTGCATCGATCATGCACCCATTGTGCATGGTGATCTTCAGAATGTTGCGCTTTTGTTGCAGTTCAATCGTCCCTAATGTCTTGAGTACAAGGTTTTCGACAACGCCGCATGCACCGTCGCATCCGTGGCCGCCTCGAATCGTCACTACCCACGCCTCCCGGGAGGAAACACATGTCTGCTCCAGTCTTGCCCCTCAATTCACGCGGAAAACTCGCCTCATCTGTGCCTGCCGAGCAGCTGGCGGAAATCACCGAGTTGTTCGATTTCCGGCGCGTGGGATATTCCCTCGATGCCCCCTTCTACACCGATCCGACGATTTTCAACGTCGATATGCAGGCCATCTTTGGACAGCACTGGATCTATGCCGCCAGCATCGCCGAGCTCCCGGAGCCGGGCGACTACGTCACCGTCGACTACGGGCCCTACTCCCTGATCGTGCTGCGCAACGACGACGGCGGCGTGAACGTCCTGCACAATGTGTGCCGCCACCGCGGCGCCCGCGTCCTGACTGAACCCGCGGGGTCAACCGGAAACCTTGTATGCGGCTATCACTCGTGGACCTACTCCCCCGATGGCAATTTGATCCATGCTTCGGCCCCCGGGGAGACAAAGTTCGACAAGGGCTGCTTCGGCCTCAAGCGCGCCCACAGCCGCGTGGTCGCCGGACTCATCTTCGTCTGCGTTGCGAACGAACCGCCGGCGGACTTTGACGAAACCTCAAAGATCTTCGAACCGTACCTCGCACCCCACGACCTGTCGAAGACGAAAGTCGCCTACCAGCAGAACATCATCGAGGAGGGCAACTGGAAGCTCGTCATGGAGAACAACCGTGAATGCTACCACTGCGACGGCCACCCGGAGCTCGCCTGTTCCCTCTTTCCCACCTGGGGACTGACGGAGGGCCTGATCCCGGCCCATCTCGAAGAAGTGTGGGACCGCAACAAGGAAGCGCAGGCCTCGCTTGAGGAGCGCTGCCGCCGCTATGGCCTTCCCTACGAGGTGGTGGAAGAGCTCGACACGCGCATCGCAGGAATCCGCATCTCCAGGGAATCGCTTGACGGCGACGGCGAATCGTTCTCCCCCGATGGGCACAGGCTTTCCAAGAAGCTGCTCGGCGACTTGCCGGACTTCCGCCTTGGCCGCTGCTCGATGCACCTGCAGCCCAACAGCTGGTTCCATTTCCAGAGCGACCACGTCATCACGTTCGGCGTCTTCCCCGTCAACGAACACCAGACCCTGGTACGCACCACCTGGCTGGTAGCTGACGACGCCGTGGAAGGCGTTGACTACGATCTGGACAAACTCACCTACACCTGGAAGCAGACAAACCTGCAGGATAAGGCGTTCGTGGAGCTGTGCCAGACGGGCGCCGGCAGCCCTGCCTACGAGCCCGGCCCGTACATGAAGAGCGAGTACCAGGTAGAGGCGTTCATCAACTGGTACGTGCAGCGCGTGCAGGAGCACTTGGCATGATAGAACTCCTCACCGAGACGGCAATCCAGGAGCCACAGCGCATTCGCGGTCTTGAGATGCCGTGGAACAGGGTGATGGGCAGCACCGAGGCACCCGCCCGTGCTGCCCGTGCCCTGGGCCCCTGGCATCCACAGGAGTTCATGGCCGAATGCGTGGAGACCGTTCCCGAGGCGGGCGGCCTCATGACCTTCGTATTCCGCCGTTGCGACGGTGCGCCCTTGGCGTTCCGTGCGGGCCAGTACGTGAACGTGGCTTTTCCGGTGAACGGCGAGGACCAGGATCCGGTGGACCGCAGCTATTCGCTCTCCAGCTCCCCGACTGAGCCGTGGACCTTCAACATCAGCGTCAAACGCGACGCCACAGGACTGGTTTCACCATGGGTGCACGAGAATGTTAAACCCGGCACTGTGCTCGAGATGCTCGGACCGGTCGGCGCATTCCACTTGCCGGATGCCGACCGGCGGGCACGGTATCTCTTGCTGGCCGCAGGCGCAGGCATTACCCCCATCATGTCCATGGTGCGGACCATCCACTCCCTGCCCGGACATGCAGACGTTGTGGTGCTCTACCACGGAGCGGAGGCCGGAGGCTTTGCTTTCCACAAGGAGCTGGCCTACATCGCGTCCGTGGACTCGCGCATCAAGGTCTTCTACTCCCTGGGCGACCGCAACAAACCCGAGGGGTGGGAAGGGCTCAGCGGAAGGCTGACGGCAGCCATGCTGGATGAGGTGGCCCCCGATGCCAACGGCCGCCAGGTCTATGCCTGTGGCCCCGAGGGTTACTTGAATACTGCCACCGATCTCCTGGGGAAGGTTGGCGTCGACGACACTTCCATCTACATGGAATTTTTCTCGGGAGACCGTCAGACGCTCCTTGAATATCAGGCGGAGCTCGCGCTCGCAGTGGACATTGCCGAGGAGATCGCCGAGGAAATCGCCGATTCCGCCGAGGACTACTACGAAGGCCAGCCCACCGCGTTCGGACTCTACGAGCCCGGCTACGACGCCGACGGTCCCCTCAAGGCCACAGGGTTGCCGCTGGAAGCCATGGACCCGAACTCACCCGATTCCGGGGACTCCGACGGCGGTTCGGCTGCGGAAGCGGAGGCAGTGTCACCCGATGCTTCGAGCTTCGACACAGTCGGAACGGGAAGCCTCACCTTGTCCTTCATGCGAACCGGCATTAACGTGCGCATCGACCCCACCGAGCACATCCTGGGTCCGGCCCAGCGTGCGGGCGTCAGGATCGGCGCGAACTGCAAGGAAGGCATGTGCGGCTCCTGCAAGGTCGTCAAGCTTTCCGGGGAGGTCGAGATGAACCACCAAGGCGGGATCCGGGCACGGGAAATCGATGCCGGCAAGTTCCTGCCCTGCTGCTCCACCGCACGGACCGACATGGTGATCGATGCCTAGCCGCTTCCAGCAGCTCTAGGCCGGGGCGGGAAGTCTCGCCCCAGCCTAGAGCTGCCTCGGCGACGCAGCAGCAGGTTCTCGACCAGGGCGGTCATCCGGAGCGTGTGTTGTTCTACTACTAGGGGCGTGCAAGAAGACCCAACAAGAGTCGAACTGACCTTCTTGACCGATACAGAAGCGTCTTGCTACTATATCGGTACAGAAACCGATTCGAGAGGAGTCTTCTCATGGAAACCCTTCAGTACTCAGCACACACCCCGGCCTTCACGGCCAGCCTTGCGCAGTCAGCCATGCCGGACGCTCCCGTCATTCCCGAGGAAGCAGGAGCGCATCACGCTGGTCTGATCCTGCGTGTTCGCGTCGCCGTGTCTTCGGGTCTCCTGTGGGCGGCGAAGGCCGTGGCTCCGTCTGGCGCTCCCGCCGCAATGGCGACCTTGAGGGCGCTGGGCTGAAATACTGGCTGGTATGGGAAACGTGACGCTCCAGACCATCGCCGACCATGTGGGGGTGAGCCGGATGACGGTGTCGAACGCTTTTTCACGCCCCGACCAGCTGTCCGCGGAGCTCCGTGACCGGGTCCTCGCTGCGGCCACGGAGCTCGGCTACGTCGGACCCGACCCCCGGGCCCGCGCGCTCAAGCGGGGAAACACGGGGGCGGTGGGCGTGCTACTGACCAAGTCCCTCGCGTACGCATTTACGGACGATGTCGCGATGCGCTTTTTCGGCGCAATCGCCGAAGAAGTCACCAGCCAGGGCCTTGCCCTGACGCTGCTGTCGGCCGACGAAACTGGAACGCATGTGCCAGCGCGGGACGTTGGCATGGACGGAGCGCTGGTCTACTCCTGCGACCCGACATCCCCGGCCCTGGGTTGGCTGCTGAAGCGCCAACTGCCCCTTGTCTACGTCGACCAGGCCGAGCAGACGGATATCCCCAGTGTCAACGTCGATGATTACCGTGGCGCGCAGGCCGCCGCACGGCACTTGCTGGATCTGGGCCACCGGAAAGTTGGCTTGCTGTACAGCGCCCCAGAGCCGGAGATTGCCATTGATCAGGCCCCCGATCCATCCCTGCTGCCACACGCCGTCCGACAACGGTACCTGGGCTGGAAAAACGAACTGGACAAGGCAGGCGCCACCGCGCGCACGGCAGCGGTGCCCATGGGCGGGCGCGAGCAGCACTACGAGGCCGCCCGGCAACTCCTCAGTCTTGGCGAAAGGCCGACCGCTGTGCTGTGCTTCTCCGACGTCATGGCAGCGGAGGCCGTCCGCGCAGCACACGACCTGCAGCTCCAGATACCGGAAGACCTATCAGTTGTAGGATTCGACGACAGCCCGGTAGCGATGCAGCTTCGCCCAACACTGACCACGGTGAAACAGGACTTCGCTGAGAAAGGCCGTCTGGCGGCCAAACTCATGACAGACGCCCTGGCGACCAAGGCAGCCTCAGCACCCGCTAGGCACTATCTGCTGCCAACAGAGCTCATAGTCCGGGAAAGCACAGCACCGCCACGCGCAGCAACACGTTGACCGACGACCCGGGATGTGGCCACTGACTGGCAAGAATGCAGAGCAGCAACGCAGGGTGCGCAGCAAGCCATCATTGGGGTCTAAAGCACGGGAGTTAGAAGTAGCTGGGCGGCTGGGCGCGGGTCGTCGGCCATCGACCACTCTGCGGCCGCCCGGAAGCCCTGCGGAAGTGGTTGGCACGGGCGGCTCAGTCGTGGCTCTTCACCTGGGACGACGTTTCCCACCTCATTCACGATGACAGTCACAATGCAGTCGTTTGTGCTTCGAAGCTGGCGACTTCTTCGAGAATGATCGGCGCGGCGGCGGTGATGGCTGCATAGATGCCCGATAACGCTGGCGATTTCCATGACTTCGAGTATTTCCTCGATCGTGGCGCACAGTCAGTCTGCTTCGAGAAGCAACCTGAAGCTTGATTCCGGCGAATCCGACCGGCGGAACGCCGGGCGCAGCGGCGACCAGGGGACGACGGCGGGAGGTACCGCCGTCGTCCCCTGCCCGGTTCTAGTTCTTACTGGTCAGACGCCGGGTCCGCACCGGCCGCTGACACTAGCGGTCCGAGCACCAGACTTCCTGGGGTGAACTCCTCACCGCAGTCCGCACACGACACCACCGGCTTCAGGTCGGCCCCGCAATTGTGCCGGTACGAGGCACGGGGTGTCTCGTCGCGCATCCATGTACTGCTCCACGCTGCGAGTGAAATGAGGATGGGCGCGACCTCGGCCCCGGAAGCTGTGAGGTGGTACTCGTAGCGCGGGGGGCGCTCGGAGTACTGGACACGCTCGATCACGCCTTGGCTTTCAAGCGTGCGCAGTCGTCCCACCAGGATGTCTCGGGACGCGCCGGTATTTCGCGCGATCTGATCGAACCGGTGAACGCCCAAGGACATCTCGCGAAGCGCCAGCAGCGCCCACCGCTCCCCGAGCACATCGAGCCCCGCCGCGATGAAACACGCCCTAGGCGCATCTACTGCCATGTCGGTCGGCCGATTCATCCTGCACCTGCTTTCGGTAACTTTCTTCAAGTATACAAGTCAGTTGGAAAATCCAACTCACTCCACTACTCTGATGTCCTGAGGTCGCTACAACCGCGTCCGCCCATCTGAGATCAGGAGAATCCATGCCACTGCTATCTGGCGCCGTCGTCCTCGTTACCGGCGCAAATGGAGGCCTGGGCCGCGAGCTCGTGGACCAGGCCCTCGCCCGAGGTGCTGCGAAGGTATACGCGACGGCCCGCCGCCCGCAAGAGTGGAACGACTCCCGGGTCATCCCCCTCGCCCTCGATGTCACCAACCCTGACTCGATCCGGGCCGCGGTTACCCAGGCCCAGGACGTCACCGTTCTGATCAACAACGCCGGCATGAGCGTCGAATCGGACACGTTCTTGGCACTCCCCGAAGAGAAGGTCCGGGAGGTCATGGAGACCAATTTCTTCGGACCGGTCGCCTTGACCAGGGCATTCGCACCGGTACTCGCCGCGAGCGGGACATCAGCGGTCCTCAACATCCACTCGGTGCTCAGCTGGATCGCACTCACCGGCGCCTACAGTGCATCAAAGGCCGGGCTGTGGTCGGCGACCAACTCCTTCCGCGTGGAACTGGCCCCCCAAGGCACGCACGTCACGGGTGTTCACGTCGGCTACATGGACACAGATATGGCCAAGGGCGTGAATGCCCCGAAGACCTCCCCCGAGGAAGTCGCGCGAAAGTCGTTCGATGGGCTCGAGCAGGGGGATTACGAGGTCATCGTGGACGAAATCAGCGCCGGAGTGAAGCGCGGCCTGTCTGGCTCGATCTCGGATCTGTACCCTGTACTGGCAGCCAACATCCCCGTATGACCACGACAAAGCCTGAAGACCGGCAGAGCTCTAAGGAGGAAACCCCGGTGACAACCAACACCTCGGCGCAACGCTCGGAAACCTTCACCTGGATTGATCCGGCAATCGCGCTCGAACAACTGCCACGACTGTCGGGTCTGGACTACTTTTCCGGCCTCCGCGACGGCAGCATTGCGCCGCCGCCGATCGCTTCCCTCATGAGTTTCGATCTCGTCGATGCCAGGCACGGACACGTCGAGTTCCAGTGCTCGCCGGGAGAAGCGCACTACAACCCCCTCGGAGTGGTGCACGGCGGCTTGGCCTGCACGCTCCTCGACACTGTGCTCGGCTGCGCAGCACACACTACCTTGGAGGCAGGGATCGGCTACACCTCTAGCGATCTGGCGGTCAAGTACCTGCGACCCATCACGCTCCAGAAGGGTGCTCTGCGCGCAGAGGGGTCAGTCGTAAAATCCGGCTCGCGCGTGATCTTCACCGAAGGCCGCCTCAGCACCGCCGACGGAGAACTCCTGGCCACCGCCACGAGCACGCTGCTCATCTTCCCCCACCAACCGGGCGCTCTGGCAAAATGACTGATACCGGCACCGCCCCTGCCCTGACGCCTGCCCCTCAGGATCGCGCAGTGCCGGTCTTGGCGGCGGCTGGTCCGCCGCGAGGAGCTCTCTCGGGTTCCCTGATGTGGCCGGAGGAAATCCTCTAGGGGCAGCGGACTCGCTGTGGCTGATCCCGAGGGGCGACAGTGTGGAGCTGAGAGGTACAAGCTCCCGTAAATGCCGGAAAACGCCAGTGGGACCGTGCCGGGCGGTTCCGATGATGGATCGCGGTTCAGCTCCCTATTCCGAGATGTGGTCGAGGGCATTCCTCTGTGCGACTGTCTTGATGTGCGTCCCAAGCTGGTTGAGCCGAGGGTCCCTCTAATACAGATTAGTTGCCTAGGAGATTTCATCCAGGAGGCGGCATTCAGACCAGCCAACGCCACCAGCGTGACCGCTCCGGTTCCGGCGTCGGTTCCGGCTCCGGCTCCTCGCCCAAGGCCAGCGCGGCCTCGACAATGTCGTCCGCTGTGAGCGTCATGACGGCCTCACGATCAAGCGCGTCGAGACTTTGCTCCTCGTCGAGCGACAGCCGCAGCGCCTGACGGTTGAGCGCCTGCTCGAACAGGGTGCGGGCGAACCGTGCGTTGCCGGAGTCCTCGCCCGCGTGCAGCCCCGTGAAGATGCGCCGCAGCATCTGGTCCGCACCCGGCTCCAGCCTATATTCGTGCTGGGCCAGCATCTGGTGGAAGATCATCTGGAGTGCGTCGACGGAGTAGTCCGGAAACGTGATCTCGCGGGCGAACCGGGATCGCAGTCCGGGGTTCGAGAGCAAGAAAGACTCCATCAGCCGCGGGTACCCGGCCACGATCACCACCAGGCGGTGGCGGTGGTCCTCCATCCGCTTGAGCAGGACCTCGATCGCCTCGGGGCCGAAGTCCATCCGGCCGTCCTCCGGGGCCAGCGCATAGGCCTCGTCGATGAACAGGACGCCGTCCAGTGCACGCCGGATCACCCGGTCCGTTTTGATGGCGGTGGCGCCGACGTACTGCCCCACCAGACCCGAACGGTCGACTTCGACCAGGTGGCCTTTCTGCAGCAGACCGACCGCGCGGTACATCTCGGCCAGAAGCCGCGCCACGGTGGTCTTACCCGTGCCCGGGTTTCCGAGGAACACCAGATGCTGTGATGTGGCAACCTCCGGCAGGCCGTGCGCCTTACGGCGGGCCTGGACCTGGAGCAGTGCGACGAGGGCCCGCACCTGTTCCTTCACGGTCTCCAGTCCGACCAGAGCGTCGAGCTCGGCCTGCACCTCGGACAGCGGCCGGGCCGGCCCGGGCCTCGCACCGATGAGATCGCCGACCAGGTCGTCGACGCGCTCCGACCTGGACAGCTTGAGCTGATCGGCCAGATGGCCGATGGTTTCGCGCAAGTCGTCGAGCGGATTGCGGCTGGCAGCCATGCATCCACTGTAATACTCGATTCCCGACCGGCGTGGGGTTGGCCTCACCGGAAGCAACTCCCTTTTGGTCGCAGTACTCAGGCGGTACAGACGGTCTCTGTTGGATAGTGCCTGCACCCGCCGTGCTTTCGGTGCTCAATACGGCGAGCAGCCGGGTGCCACAGGTGTGAGGCGACCCGCCCTTTCCAGGCGCGATTTGCCCCTGCCTACGCCCGCGCTGGCCTAGAGGCGGTGGCGGCGAGAGCCTCGTCGTAGATGGACAGTGCCTGGGTCACTTCTTCGGCCGTGACGACGGCGGGCGGAACCACGTGGATGCGGTTTTCAGCGATGAAGGGCAGCAGTCCGCGGCCAAACAGTTCGGCCTTAAGGCGGCCCATGTAATCGGCGGTGACCGGCGTGCGGGTGCTGCGGTCCTGCACGAGCTCGAGCGCCCAGAAGACCCCGCGGCCGCGGACGTCGCCAATGACATCGTGCTTTTCAGCAAGTGCCTGGAGGCCCGGCTCCAGGTGGTCGCGGCCGATGCGTGCGGCGTTGCCAACAATGTCTTCTTCTTCGAAGGCTTCGATGGAGGCGACGATGGACGCCGCGGCGATCGGGTGCCCTGAATAGGTCAAGCCGCCCGGGAAGACGCGTTCGTCGAAAGTGGCTGCAATGTCGCCGGAGATGATGACGCCGCCCACCGGGATGTAGCCGGAGTTGACGCCTTTGGCGAAGGTAATGAGGTCCGGTGTCACGTCAAAGGCGTCGAAGGCGAACCAGTCTCCGGTGCGACCGAAGCCGGCCATCACCTCGTCGAGGATCATCACGATGCCGTACTCGTCGCACAGCGCCCGCACGCCCTTAAGGTACCCGGGCGTGGGAACCAGGATGCCGGCGGTACCGGGAACGGTTTCGAGGAGAACGGCGGCAACCGAGTGCGGTCCTTCGGCCTGGATGACCCGGCGCAGGTGGTGCAGCGCCCGCTCGGTTTCCTGCTCAGGGGTTCCCGCCCAGAACTCCGAGCGGTAGAGGTACGGTCCGAACACGTGGACGTGGCCGCGGGAGTATTCATTGGGGATGCGGCGCCAGTCCCCCGTTGCCGCAATCGCGGCGCCCGTGTTGCCGTGGTAGGAGCGGTAGCGGGAAATGACTTTGTCGCGGCCGGTGTGCAGGCGAGCCATCCGAATGGCATTCTCATTCGCGTCTGCGCCGCCGTTAGTGAAGAACACCTTGTCCATGTTTTCGGGGGCGTGGGACAGGATCTTGGCCGCTGCCGTCCCCCGCACGTGGTTGGCGTGTGCCGGAGCCACGGTTGCCAGGCTTGTAGCCTGCTGGGCGATGGCGGCGATCACTTTCGGGTGCTGGTGGCCGATGTTGGTGTTGACCAACTGGCTGGAGAAGTCCAGGAAGGTGTTGCCGTCGTGGTCCCAGATGGTGCTGCCGGAGCCGCCGGCGATGGCCAGGGGGTTGAGGGACTTCTGCGCAGACCAGGAATGGAAGACGTTCGCCCGGTCGAGGGCAACGACGTCGGCATTGCTGAGGCCTGCGTTATCGATTGCTGTGTCCAGTAGTGCCGGGCTGGCGACCATGACGGTTCCTCTCGGTGGATGGATTGGGAAGTTCCTTCATCATCCGGTCCCAGGGGGTCGAGGCGCAGTATACGTTTGTACAATCAATCCAGTCCTGTTCGACGTTTTCACATCATGGGGTCCCCTAATGCCACCCAGCCTGAACATCCTCCTCCGCAGCCGGTCGCTGAAGCTTCGACTGGTTGTGCCCGACCTTGGCTCCCCACAGCTCGAAGAACCGATCAGCTGGGTGCACAGCTCTGACCTTGAGGACCCCACACCGTTCCTGGACCCGGGCCAGCTGCTGCTCACCGATGGAACACAGTTCCCCATCGCCGGAGCGGGTGGTGATGGGGCCGGAACGACGACGGCGGAACAGGCACCCGAAGGCCCGCCGCGGAAAGTGCCGAACGGCCGGGGATATGAGGACTATGTTCGCCGGCTGGTGGACCATGGAATCGTGGGCCTCGGCTTCGCGACGCAGGTCATCCACGGGACATTGCCGCCGGGCCTTGAGGAGGCGTGCCGAAATCAGGGCCTGCCCCTGGTGGAAGTTCCGGACCGCACGCCATTCATCGCTATTATCCGCATGGTGGCCGACTACCTCGCGAGGGAAGAACATGCCCGGGCGGAGTGGTCACTGCAGGCGCAACGGGCCATTTCCCGTGCAGCGCTCCGGCCGGACGGCCTGACTTCCATCCTGGGCGAACTCGAACGGCAACTGCACAGTTGGGTGGCCCTGTACGACGCCGCTGGCAACTATGTCCGGATGCCGCGGAACCGTCCCGTACCCGCAAACATCGCTGCCCACGTTGGCCAGCGGGTACGGGACGCACTGGACCTTGGCACGCGTTCGGCCTCACACCTGGACATCGAGGGCCAGTCGGTGACACTGCAGACACTCGGCCGTAAGGGCAGTCTTCGGGGAGCACTGGTTTTGGGCGCCATCGAACCCTTGGATCCCGCGAGGGCGGACATCGTCAACAGCGTCATCGGCCTGGCCAGCCTGGCCCTGGAACAGGCTCGCACCCTTGACACTGCCCGCAGGCACCTCCGCGCCGGCGTCTTTGAACAGCTGCTGGCGGGCAGCACCGACGTGGCCCTCCGGACCGCGCGGCAAGTGTGGGGCCAGCTGCCGCGCGAACCGCTGCTTGTGACGGCCTCACGCCAGGACAGTCCTGCGCCGAACCTGCTTGAGGCCCTGGAACTCCTGTCCGACGATTACCGCGGCGCTGTGTTCTATGCGGTGCGCGGTGACCTGCTGATAGTCCTCGCGGCACGGGCCCACCAGGACAAGGTCCTGGAACTGCTTGAACGCCACGGTGCAGTGTGCGGTGTCTCGGCGGAAACCGCCATGAGTGGCCTGGCGGATGCCCTCGAGGAAGCCACGCGGGCGGTGCGCCGTGCCGCGGAGCTGGGCCGCGCCGTCGTCACATTCCCAGAACTGTCCGACGGCGGGATGCTGGGATTGCTGCGCGAAGAGAAGGCAGGGCCGGTGGCCCGCGGGCTGCTGCAGCCGTTGGTTGCGCACGACGCCGCCGAACAGACTGAACTGCTGGAGACTGTCCGCGAATGGTTTGCCAACAACTGCGTTTGGGACAAGACCGCCAGACGGCTGGGCATCCACCGGCATACCCTGCGCAACAGGATAGACGCCGCCGGCAGGATCCTTGGCCTGAACCTGGACGGCATGCGCGACCGCCTGGAACTCTTCGCCGCGGTGCAATTCCTGGATGAACGATAAAGGGACACGAAAACTCCCGGCAAGCCTGCCGGGAGCTTTCGTGTCTACGGGCCGCTAGTTTTGCGGAAAGCCGAGGTTGATGCCGCCATGGCTGGGGTCCAACCAGCGCGAGGTGATGGCCTTCTCGCGGGTGAAGAACTGGAAGCCTTGCAGGCCATACGCCTTGGAGCTGCCGAAGATCGAGTCCTTGAATCCACCGAAGGAGTAATACGCCACTGGCACCGGGATGGGGACGTTGATGCCCACCATGCCCACCTCCACCTCGTTCTGGAAACGGCGGGCGGCGCCGCCGTCGTTGGTGAAGATCGCAGTACCGTTGCCATAGGCGCCGGAGTTGATCAGGTTCAGGCCCTCCTCGTAGCTGCGGACACGGACCACAGACAGGACCGGGCCGAAGATTTCCTCCTTATAGACGCGTGAGGTGACGGCGACGTCATCGATCAGCGTCGGGCCCAGCCAGAAGCCGTTCTCGTCGCCGTCCACGTTGATGCCGCGGCCGTCCACCACGACCCGGGCACCGTCTTCCAGTGCGACATCGATGTAGGCCGCCACTTTGTCGCGGTGCTCGCGGGTGACCAGCGGGCCCATGTCGCAGTTCCGGCGACCGTCGCCGATCCGCAGCGTTGCCATCCGGGAGGTGATCTTCTCGATGAGTTCGTCGGCGACGGGCTCCACGGCGACCACCACGCTGATGGCCATGCAGCGTTCGCCGGCGGAACCGAAGCCGGCGTTGATGGCAGCGTCGGCAGTGAGCTCAAGGTCGGCGTCGGGCAGGACCAGCATGTGGTTCTTCGCCCCGCCGAGTGCCTGGACGCGCTTGCCGTTCCTGGCGGCCGTCTCGTAGATGTACTGGGCGATCGGGGTGGACCCAACGAAGGAGATGGCTTTGACGTCCGGGTGTTCCAGAAGCCCGTCCACCGCTTCCTTGTCGCCGTGGAGGACGTTGAAAACGCCGTCCGGCAGGCCGGCTTCGGTGAACAGCTCAGCGAGCCAGTTGGCCGCCGTCGGGTCCTTCTCGCTCGGCTTCAGGACCACCGTGTTGCCGGCGGCGATGGCGATCGGGAGGAACCACAGCGGCACCATGGCAGGGAAGTTGAACGGGCTGATGATGCCCACCACTCCCAGGGGGGACTTGGTGGAATAGACGTCCACGCCGCTGGAGACGTTCTCCGAGTGCTCGCCCTTGATCAGGTGAGGGAAGCCCGTTGCGAGTTCGACGACTTCCTGGCCACGGGTAATTTCACCCAGAGCGTCAGAAACGACCTTGCCGTGCTCGGCGGTGATGATCTGCGCAAGTTCGCCCTTGCGTTCATTCAAGAGCTCGCGGAAGCGGAAAAGGATCTGCTGGCGCTTCGTGATGGACAGATCACGCCAGGCCGGGAAAGCCTTCTGCGCCGAGGAGATGGCTGCCTCAATGTCAGCGGCGTTGCCGAGTGCCACCCGCTTGGTCTCGATCCCGCGGGCAGGGTCAAAAACCGGAGCAGTACGGTCCCCTGAGGACGGTGCTTCTTCTCCACCAATCCAGTGGGACAGGACGGGAAGTTCTTGGTTGACTGACACGTTTCTTCTCGCTTTCGGGATGTTAGTACAGCAATGCCGGAGCGGCCTGGAGCCACGGTACTCGGAAGACAACCTCCAATGACCCACGACATTTGTCAGGTCTGTGGGCGACGTTTCGACACATGTATATAAAAGGGGACGAAAGGCTTGGCGCTTAGCGTTTTGGCATCACCCGCACGCCCGAGGAGTCTTCATGAAGAGACACATGCCCACGTCCATCGGATTCGCTGCGGCAAATCTGTTCCCGTCCTGCACATTCGACTGCAGGGCGCAGGCTTGGCCGGCAAATCCACGCCGGCGGGCAGCTCAATGCCCAGGGCAGAAGTCTTGTTTCCGGCCGGAAGCTTGCGGGGCCTCAGACAATCAGGTTGAGCGTGAGTTCCATGGCGCCGAGGAAGAGTGCCAGAACCGATGTGCCAAGCCCAGCCACCAGGAGCAGACCGGGGTGCGCCAGACCCACCACGACGCGCCTAAGTTGGGGCGAATGCCGCAGGAATCTCTTGGGCAGCCGCGAATCCTGTGGGTTCTGGCGCCAGCCGCGGAGACGGCGAAGGAACCACGCGCAGCGCACAATGAGCGCCATCCACAACACCGACACAACCAGCGGGACCGCTGCCAGGAGCAGGTTGAACCCCAACGACGTCACCTCCCGCTCCGAGTTCCCGGCCAGTGCCTGCACCGTTGTGGAAATCGAGGCGCTGGCCACCACGGATAATCCCCACACCATAAACGCAGCCGTCAGCGCGAGGAACCGGACAAAGAAGTGCGCGAGCACCGATTCCTTTTGGGGCTTGAGGTACCGGCGCGGGGTCGCATGGAGCACGGCCACAGTGCAAGCCAGCGTGGGCAGGGCAGCCATGCCCACAAATACGAACCAGGTCCAGCCGGCCAGGTCCACGAACTCGTCAACAATGATCAGCGACGCCCAGAAACCCGTCCACGCCCAGCCTGCATGCAACGGATTCCGGACTAGCCAGGCGGGCGGCCGCTGAAGCAGCGGGACACTCGGCGCGGTAGCAGACAGTGAGGCAGGGACCCGGACCCCCATTTTTTTGGGCACAACAGCAGCAGGACCGACGCCAACTGGGCCGTCAGGCAGAGCCCCCGCCTTGGCGTGCCGCGGCTTTTGCTCCCCACTCGCCATGCTCATGGGCTCACTGTAGCAATGCGGAGACTGGGTCCGCCGTCGTCCGTCCGCACGGTAGGTACGTGGCGGGAAGGCGAACCCTTTGCAGGGTACCGGCGGCCTCGGGCCGCCCTTCTTGCCGGCGCTTGGCGGAATCTCCATTACCCGGGGAACACGTCTCCATTTACTCGGCCCAGACCGCCGAAATCCATGTTGACCGGACCGGACAGGAAGATGGCCATCGTGCGAGCAGCGTGACGGACAGGACCAGGCCTTCCGTTTCTCCAATTCAGCGAAAGTCGCCGTCAAGTTTTTATTGTTATTACGTAAACTCTACGATAGTTTCTTTCAAATGTGCCAGCAGGCGGAGGGCCCACTAGCCAGGGTCCTGTTCCCGCCATCCACATAATTTCAAAGGCAACCCCGGCGCCAGGCATAAACCGCTCCTCCTCCGGAGAATCAGCCGCTCCCCCGAAAACATCGCCAATCAGTCCCACCCTCTTTTACGCATTAGTCTGAGCTCCGTCGATACGCCGCACCACTGCGGACGGGGATCCCCCGCCTGCTGAGCCCTCACTCCACCGCGAACCGCCAAGGCTCGGCGGTGTGCTGCTCCTGCTCGCCGAGCCCAAGGAGGCGAAGGAGTTGCCGCCCTGACTCGGGTGATTCAGCGTTCCCGTGGCCTACTCGCCGCGGCTGATCTCCAGGTAGCTGAGGCCGCTCAGATCCAACCAGTATCGGGTTGGTGTTTCCACCAGCCTCAGCAGGACACCCTGGCAGTTGCGGCAGCGCACCACGATGCCGGGCGCGTCGGTGTACACAATGGCCTCACCAAAAGCCCTCACTGAACCGCAATGCCTGCAGCGTCCGAGCGCCGCGATGATGTCGATTCGGAACACTTCCGACAGCGCGCCGGCCGTTGCGTTACCATCCAGGTACGGAATCGGATCATGCGGAGGTGCTGCAATATCTTGGTCGTCCGAGTCAGGGACAACGAAATCGTCCGCGCCGTTCACTGGATACCTCCCGTCCCGCCAAACCGTTCGGTCTTTATCGACTCCACCGGGTAGCCGGCCACCACCAGCCAGTCCGCAACGGTCTCCACGAAAACCGTTTGGCCGCAAATGAACACATCCGGATTCTCCTCAGCCGGGAAGATCTTGCGCAGAAGTGTGTCCGACGTAAGCCGCCCCGGCGTAACCGGCCAGCCCTCCGGCGCCGAGCGGGTATAGACATAGTCGACCATCAGCTTGTCCGATTCACGGTCCAACCGACGCAGCTCTTCGCTGTAAAGCAATGAATCCGGTGACTTGAGGGAATAAAGCAACCTGAAAGGGGACTCGTTGGTGGAAGCCTCATGAGCGCGGATCATCGACATCAACGGCACCACCCCTGACCCGCCCCCGATCAGCTGCACCCGCTTCCCATTACCGGGCCGCCAGACAAACCAACCGCCCACCGGCCCTCGGATTTCCAGCCTGTCCCCGACCGCAAGGTCCCGGACCAGATAAGGTGACACTTCGCCGTCGGGCAGCTCGTCAACCGTGATTTCCAGATGCTCATCCACACTCGCGGATGCCAACGAGTAAGAGCGGATCGCGGTGTACCCGTCCTCTGCGGTGAGGCGGACGTCGATGTGCTGGCCCGCCAGGTGACCCATCAAGCCACCCACACGCAACCTGATGGTCCTGGCTGTGTCATTTTCCGGGACACCGCCTACCACTTCGGCGACCTGCCATTGTGTGCTCACGAGACGTGCCTCATGAGTACCGCTCCTCGCGCCACGGGTTGCCGTGAAGATGATAGCCATTCGATTCCCAGAACCCGGGAAGGTCTTCCGCTGTCAATTCCAGGCCGCGAATCCATTTGGCGCTTTTCCAGAAATATAGCTGCGGCACCAAAAGCCGGGCCGGGCCGCCGTGGGCGCGTTCAAGACGTTGGCCATCGAATTCCCAGACCACCCAAGCCTTGCCGCCCAGGAGGTCCCACAGCGGAAGGTTGGTTGTGTAGCCGCCGAAGGAATGAGCTGTGGCGAAGTCGCAGGTGGTTTGGACGTTCTCGAAGAGCGTGTCCAATGAAACGCCACGCCACCGAGTTCCCAGTTTTGACCAGCTGGTCACGCAGTGAATGTCCGCGGTGACTGACTCCTGCGGCAAGGCCATGAATTCGTTCCAGGACCAAGAGAGCCGCCGGCCGGTCTCCGCGACGATGAAAAACTCCCATTCGCCGACGGGAATATGCGGAGCAGGCCCCGCCGTAAGCACGGGAAAATTCTGCGTTTCATGCTGCCCGGGAGGCAGTGCGGGATTCTGGGACCGGCGTCCACGGAAACCGGAAGAAACAATACCCATCATGCACCTCCGCAGTGGAGCCTCACCCCTGCCGGCAACAGTTGATGCCCCCAACGATAAGACAACGTTTGGACGTGGTCTAGGCATCAACTGTTTCAGCTCAGTGCAGGTGAAGGCGTAACCGCTGCAGGTGTCTGACGACCTCAGCGACGACAGTATGTTTGCCCATCACACCGCAGCCTTCACAGTGACATCGGCGAGCCGGCCGAAGACTTCGCGGCCTCCGATGATCGAAACTTTGGTATCGATCTTGTCGAAATCTGCCAGGTCGGTCAGGTGCGGGTCGCTGCCGACAACGATCAGGTCGCCCAGTTTCCCCACCTCAAGGCTTCCCTTCTCGGTCTCCTGCCTGGTGGCATACGCGGCGTCCGAGGTGTATGCGCGCAGGGCAGCCTGCACATCGACGCGCTCGGCATCATTGACCGGGACGCCATTCTTGTTGCGCAGCTCAAGCATGCATTTCATGGTGACCCAAGGGTTCGTCGTAAAAGGCTGTGCCCCGGCCGTATCCGAGTTCCCCGGAAGAATTCCCTGGATCGATCGGAGGGTCTTGATCGCATACTTGGAGGCTCCCGCCGGCAGCCGCTGTTTCGGCTCGTCCGGCTCGGCAAGGACGAATCCTGGGTTCGGTACCGCAATGCCGCCGGCTGTCACTAGGCGCTTTAGCTGCGCGGTACCGAAACTCTCGTTGAAGAAGTGCTCGATCCTCAGGCGGTGGTCCAGATCCGGATACAGTTCGTGGACACGTTCCACCGCTGAAACCGCAATCTCCTGGGCGAGGTCTCCGATGGCGTGCGTACAGACCTGGACCCCGTGTCTCGTAGCCTCGACGAGTTCTTGCACGAGCGTCGGATAAAGCCTGGTCAGAAGTCCCCACTTTTCCGCGTCCTTCCCGACGAGATCCGACCGGTATGCTCCGTCTCGCCCGCCGTCCATGAAGATCTTAAGGCCCTGAAGCCAGATACTGTCGTTGCCGAAACCGGAGCCGAGGCCGCGGAACGCCGCATCGGATACGGACGCGAGGGGTTGGTGACCTGGTCCGGCGGTAAGGAGCAGCCCCATCCGGGGGATGCTTCCCTTCGAGGCGAGCGTCCTCAAAGCTGAAATCCCGTTGTTGGATGCGGCAATTTCGTGGACGGTCGTGACGCCGTTCCTCATGAATAGCGTTCGAAGCGTCTCCTCCATGGCGTCCGTAAGAGCGTCGGTTCCAGGGGCGGGAGCAGCAACTAAATCCCACCCTTCTTCGATAACTCCGTTCAGAGTCCCGTCCGGATTCTTCTGAAGGCGCACGCCGACGGGGGCGACGGTGTCCTGCGAGATGCCGCTGGCCTCCAGTGCCGCGGAGTTCAAGACGGATTTGTGCAACGTCCAGCGAATTGCTACCGGATGGTCGGGAGCTACCTGATCGAGCTCATCGCGTGAGGGCAGGTCCTGGCTGAATGTTCCCTGGAGCACAAGCCACGTACCTGGTTTTGTTGTGGCGCATTGCGACCGGATCAAGGCGAGGATTTGGGCCCGGTCGAGAGCTCGAACGTCCCGCCAGAAATGCCGCGACATTGTGATCAGCTCGACATGCGTGTGGACGTCGATGAATCCCGGAAGCACGGTGGCACCGCCGAGGTCGAAGATAGACGCGTCGGGGCCGAGGCTGTCGAGGACCGATGCCATATCTCCGACGGCGACGATTCGGTCGCCCTGGATACCGATCGAGTCGGCGACACGGCCCTCGTCGTCCATCGTCAGGATGTTGGCGTTGACTAAAGCGAATTGCTGCTGTTGCATCTGCCTATTCCCCCTGGTCACTGTTCGGCCGGTACGGTGTTACCCAGCGGTCGCGGCGCGACAGCCCCGCCGCGCCAATAGAATTCCCACCGCGATCCGAGGACGGGAGAGTTGGCGATGGCCGAGAAGAGCTTGCTGCGCAGCGGTGCCAGCGGGCGCGGCCACTTGTAGTTGAGTATGTCGTAGGCGGTCGTGAGCCGTTGGACCATGTTGATCCGCGGCCGGGAGGAGATTTCCCAGTCCGACAACGCCGTGCGGATGTCTGGTGTGGAAGCCACGCACTCCGCAAGTTCCCAGGCCGCGGCGATGGCAACGCCGGCCCCCTGACCAAAGTTCGGTGGCTGTGCGTGGGCGGCGTCGCCAATGATGGCGACGTTTCCCTTCACCCAGGTATCACAGTGCACGACGTGGTGCCGGTGGTGGATCGACAGTTCCGGCGTTACTGCGGCAAAGTATTCCTCGAGGTGGGGGAAATGCCGTGTCCAGTAGGAAGTGTCTAGGGGAACTCGGGTCGCCCGGCTCTCCCTCTCGGGACCGATGATGAACATGTACGTGAAGTCATCGGAACAGGGTGCGATGCCGACGCGAAGCTGCCCGGACCAGTGCTCGGTGCTGAACGGGCCCTCCTTTTCCTGACGGGGCACTAGCACCCGCGTGGCTCCGTCTCCCAGTCCGATCTTGTAGCGGCCCAGGTCCAGCGAGTCGCGGACGCGGGAGTGCAGGCCGTCCGCACCGATGACCAGGTCTGCGCTCTCCTCAGTCCCGTCGGCAAAAAGGAGCGTTCCCGCAGGCGTCGCCCCGATGACCCGGCGACTGGTATGCAGACGCGCCCCGAGATCCAGTGCCCGCTCCTGCAGGGCGTTGTGCAGCTCGGACCGCAACGTGACGACCAGTCGTTCCTGGCTCAGATCACGGCTCGTGACCACACGCCCGTCCTCGTCGAGTATGCGTGCGGCCTCGATTCTGACGCCCTTTTTCTCCAGCAGGTCGGAAAGTCCGAGACGGTCGAGGACAGCAAAGCTGTTTTCTTTGAGATAAATACCAGCACCGATCTCCCGCGGCTCTGTGGCTTGTTCATAAACGTCGACGTCGAACCCGAACGACCTGAACGAGGCAGCGGCGGCCAGACCAGAAATGCCGGCCCCTGCGATGACAACTCTCTTAGACATTTTTCTCCTTGGCTGGATTTCAAGATTTTGATGAATGAGTGGCGCTAATCGCGCATTATGTTGATGGAGGCAGCGGGAACGAAAAGGTCGACATCGTCGCCGATACCGGCCGCGCACCCGCCGTCGATGTCGCGGCGTACGATGACCCGGCCGATCTCCGGCACGTGCGCCTGGATCTGCTCGTGTTCTCCCAGAAGATGGCACTCTTCGACCCGGGCGCGGAAGCGAAGTCCCGGAGCCGGGGAACTCCCTGCGCCGAGCACGAAGGCCTTGGGGCGCACCGCCAGGGAAACTGGCCCGGTGAAGTCCGCGTGTGTGGGGAAAACCTGCGAATACGCATGGACCGCTCCGTCCCTCACCTCGCCCTGGAGAACGTTGGAGTCTGAGAAGAACTTGGCGACGAACGAGTTGGGCGGCCGATGGTAGAGCGACATCGGGGTGTCCAGTCCGGCAAAGCGGCCCTCGTTCATAATGGCCACCCGGTCGGAGAGGACCAAGGCCTCTTCCTGATCGTGGGTGACGTAAATGACCGTAGTTCCGATCTGCCGGTGGACGCGTTTGATTTCCTCCTCCATCTGCAAGCGGAGGCTTCGGTCCAAGGCGCCGAGGGGTTCGTCCATGAGCAGGATGTCCGGCTCATAGGCCAGTGCCCGTGCCAGTGCGACGCGCTGCTGCTGGCCGCCCGAGAGCTGAGCGGGCTTGCGCCCGGCGTGCTGGCCCAGTCCGACGATCTCGAGCATTTCGTTCACGCGTGATTCCAACCTGGCGCCGCTCCACTTGCGCAGCTTCAGTCCGTAGGCCACGTTCTGCGCCACCGTCATATGTGGAAAGAGTGCATAGTTCTGAAAGACCATCCCGAGTCTGCGCTCTGCCGGAGCCAGACTTCCAAGGTCCACGCCGTCTAGCCTCAGGACTCCGGAGGTGGCAGCTTCGAACCCGGCGATGATGCGCAGCAGGGTCGTCTTTCCCGAACCGGAGGGCCCCAGTAGGGTCAGAAATTCTCCTGGCCGCACGTCCAGGTCTATAGATCGGAGGACCTCGACGTTTCCAAAGGTCTTGGTCAGTGCCCTGATATGGAGTGCACTGTCCTGTTCGGGTTTGCCGTGCACGTCCACGGGGGGTGCCTTCGTCGAGGTGATCACTTGATGTCCTTCCGGAGAGCGGAACCGGCGAGCATGATTGCCGCCGTCGTAATCATGAGGAGTGTGGCCATGGCCGTGATGGCGGGGTCCACCGCGTATTGAACGGAATCGAAGATGTACTTCGGCAGCGTGACCAGGTCTGCACCGCCGAGGAACGTGATGAACACGGCCTCGTCGAAGCTGCTGATGAACCCGAAAAGCATGGCCGCTATGATCGACGGGGCAAGCAATCGGACGGTTATGCTCGTCCAAGCCTTTAGGCGACTCGCCCCCATGGTCATGGCAGCCAATTCCAAGTCGGTGCGCACTTGGTCCAGTGAGGTTGAGAGCACGATGACGACCATAGGCAGCGCGTGGACCGTATGCGCCAGGATAATCCCCTGTTTTGTCCCCAGTAGGTCGAGTTGCGCGAAGACGGCATACATCCCCACCGCATAGGCCGATACCGGGATGACCAGCGGGGCGATCGCCGTGGCTTCCAGGATGCCCCGGCCTTTGAGCGCGCTGCGTTTCAGGGCGAACACCAGAGGAAGGGCGACGAGCAGTGAGCCAAGGGCAACATACGCTCCAATTTCCAGCGAGAGCAGGGTCGGCGATCCCCACTTGTTAGACGTAAACACATCGACGTACCGGTCCAGTCCCCAGTCCTTGGGCGGAAACGAAACCCGTTGGTCGTTGGAGAAGGAGAGGATCGCAATGAAGACCGCTGGACCGAGCAAGAAGAGCACAGCGCAGGCGACAAGCACCCTGCCCATGACGCCGGTGGCCCTATCGAACGCCCGGTTCCGGAAACTGGAAGTTGTGCGCATCATTTTCCGATCCCCTGTCGTAGTGCCTTCGCCCCGACGAACCTGAATGTCACGAGCAAAACAACCAGCGCCGTGAGCAGGAGGATGACGGATGATGCGGCTGCCCGCGGGTAATTGAAATAGGAGAAGATATCGTCGCCGATAACGGTGGCCATGAACGGCGATTGCGCACCGCCCAGCAGGACGGGTGTGATGTAGAAACCTATGCTGATCGCGAAGACGATGGCGCCTGCTGCGACGGCTCCGGATCGTACTAGAGGAAGCCAGACCGAGACCATGGCCCAGGTACGGGACGATCCCAGCACACTCGCCGAGTTGAGCAGTTCTTTGTCGAAGTTCACCATTGTCGGAAACATGGCCAGAACCGCGTAAGGGAGCATTGTGTACGTCATGCCCAGCACCACCGCCAGCGGTGTATACAGCAGCGGCAGGGGTTCGTCGACAAAACCGAACTGAAGCAGGACGGTGTTGACGAGTCCGTTCTTGGACAGCAGCACCGCCCATGCATACGACTTGACTACCACGCCCATCCAGAAAGGCAGGAGCACAGCCGTCCACAGGAGCGCCTTGGCCACAGGCTTTTGCGCTTTCGCCAATTGCCAGGCGAGGCTGCCGCCAAGCACCAGACAAAGGGCCGTTACAGTCAGCGACATGACCAGGGTGGTGAGCAGCCCGTTCCGGATGGCCGGCGAACCGAATGCGGCGGCGTAGTTCGAGAAACCTCCAGAGCCTCCGGTAAAGGAATCGACGCCGAGTTTCACCAGAGGGTAGACGATGAAGAGGAGAGCCATGACAACGAGCGGTGCGATCATGAGGAGGCTGGGAACAGTGGGCAGTACGGCACTCCACTGTCGTGTTCGTTGCACGGAGCTTGTTTGTGGCTCCTGACTGACTACAGGCATCCCGCTCTCCTTTTCCCCACCCTCGACGGACCAACGAGAAGCCTAGCCACGCAGGAACTCCTGCCAGCGGTCGTTGACTTCCTTGTAATTCTTGACGTACCACGCGTAGTTCATGACACCCAGAACCTCGCGGTTTGCGGGAAAGTCCGCGAGCTTGCTGGCAACGTCGGCGGGCAGGAAGTCAAAAGCCTTGGGGTTCGGCACCGAATAACCGAGGGCCTCGGCCCACTTGGCTTCCGCCTCCGGATGCTTGGCGATCCACTCGATAAACTGCCAGGACGCTGCGCTGTTCGGCGACCCCGCGACGACGTTCCAGAAGCCGGGGTTATAGAGCCCCTGGTCCCAGTTAACCGTCATCGGAGTCCCCTGCTTGTCGACGGCATAGGCACGGCCGCTGTAGCTGATGCCCATGTCCGCCTCACCGGTGGCGAATACCTGCATGTTCTGATCGCCGGAGGACCACCAGGTGCCCATGGATGGCTTAATCTTCTTGAGGGTTGCGAACGCCCGTTCAAGGTCGATCTCGTGAGTGGCCAGATCTTCAACAGGAACCCCGGCCGCCACCTCTGCGAGGCTCAGGTTAACCAAGGGGGAGGTGGCGACGCTGGTGCGGGTGCCAGGAAACGCTGCCGTGTCGAAAAGTTCGGTCGTGTTCGCCGGGCAGTTCGCGACTGCGTTTGTGGAACACGCGGAGATGTATCCGAGGCTGGACCAGCTAATACCGAAGTCAGTGACGGCGCTTTGCGGCAGCGCCTCGAGGATACGGCCCTTGACGTCCTCGGGCATCTTCTCGATGAGTCCCTTGTCATAGGCGATGTATGCATCCGGGCCCGAGGTCGAATCCAGCAGGTCCCATTCGATCTTGTTGGCCTGCTTCTGCGACTCCAGGGTCGCAACGTACTTTCCGGGTGCGTCGACAATCTTGACATCGAACCCGGTCTCGGCGACGAACGGGTCAACGAGGTGAGTCTTTGTCGCCGCTGTGAACGGGTTGCCCCAGCTCGCGATGACCAGCGATGGTTTGGCCTGGGCCGCGCCTTCCGGGGAAGAGCACGCCGCGGATCCCAGCAGCAAGCTGGCCAGCGCTGCCCCAAGGCCGACGCGGCGCCAAGGCGAAAGGGAGTTGTTACTGAATGGCATTTTTCAACCTGTCTATCTCGAAAATGGAAACCAACGGATATATCAGTGACGGAGCGGACCGATGACCCACATGACGCTCGTGTGGTGGGTCGGAAGGAGACTCAGCGTGGTCCCCAGCGGTGGCGCATCTTCGCACCTCTACCGCCTTCGTGGAACCAGCAGTCGTGAGACTTAAGTCACACCTAAGTTCTATCCAGAGAATATACTGGTACTTAAGTTTTTGGCAAGAGCCCAGTTGAGGCTTTCTGCGGACCATGACATAAAGAGCCTCGAACGGCCAGATCGCTGTAATACCTGAGAAGTAGCTTGAAGAGGCGCTCAAGTCCTCAAACTCTTGATCCCCTCCCGGCAGGCCGACAACGTATATCTTCAGGGGAAGTTCATCATTGGTGTGTAGAGCGGATGAAAGGATCCTGAAGTTCCACTACAGTCAAGACGATGAATGAAATCCAGTAGCTCTGTCGCCGCGCAGCCATCAACAGTTGAGGAACCCACTCATGCTCACCCGTAACGGTCCTGGCCAATCGTCTGAGAATCAAACACGAGAGGCAGAGGAATCGCCCCACGATCTGGATCTCGGCCGCCGGATTCGCAGTATCCGCCGAGGGAAAGGATTCTCGCTCCGACAGGTATCGGCCGAGGCAGGAGTGTCCGAAGGATTTCTCTCCCAAGTCGAACGCGGCAAGGCGAGTCCATCAGTGGCGTCGCTACGCCGGATCTGTCAGGCCCTCGGTGAGCCCATGGGAGCACTGTTTGCCGACCCCGCTGAGGCTGACGCTGGCAGTCCTCTGGTCCGGACCAAAGATCGGCGGCGCATTAGACGCGCCGATGGGAGCACAGAGTTCATGCTCACTCCGCGCGACGCACGGAAGCTGCAGATCCACCAGACCATCGTTGTACCCGGACGCTCGTCGGGCCCAGAACTGTATACCCACCACGGTGACGAAGAATGCATTATCGTTCTTGAGGGAACCCTTACGGTACGTACCGGCAGCAGCGAGTATGTCCTAGACGCCGGCGATGCCCTCCTGGTCGATCCTAAGATCGGACACGGCTTCGCGAATCACGGAAGCCGGGATGCCATAGTCCTGTGGGTCATTACCCCTGGGGGCCAGGACATGTAGGCAGGTGAGTTCCAGGCGCTGCTTCGCTGATTCGGACAGCGGAACCCCTGGCTGCGGTACGAAGGGCCGACGATTTATTGGCGCACGGGTTGATTAGTCCGTTTCAGGGCGGAACCAGTAGATACATGAAGGCGCTTCTTGCACTATGATCCCGGGAGTGCGGCGTCGCAGTGGGGAACCTACCCAGCGGAGTCATCCGTCCTGCAGCACGGGCGGCTCGGCTAGGCACGTCCGCCATAAACCCGGCACCGACGAACCCGGCCCGTATGCGCGAAGGGGCTGTCGTGGTTCTGTCGTTTTCCATGCCGAAACAGTGACACGGACCACCTGGCTTTTGTGAGTCAACCAGCAAAAGTCTGCACCATTTGACGCACTTGGGGACGGTTTACACACCGAAGCTGCACTTTGTGATGCTATGGGCCTCGACGAGTGGACGGGAACGAGTTGGCACCTTGACACTGAGTGGAAATGGAGACCCATCGGGGTCCTGTGGGCCTGTTGTGCCAGGAGCTCAGTCTCATCATTCCCCTTTTTCGAGTCCCGAAATGGAGAGACATGGACAATGGCGGCCCCGGCGAACTTTTGCACGTGCTGCGGGACGGACACCCGCGAACCAGGGTCGACCTTGCCCGGATAACGGGCCTGGGTCGAGCTGCCATCAGTTCTCGTCTTGAGCCCCTCCTAAAACTCGGGCTGGTTGTCCCCGTGTCGGATGCGGCTTCCACGGGAGGCCGTCCGTCGGCGCGCCTAGCCTTCAACCCCGGTGCCAGAGTGGCCGCTGCGGCCGACGTCGGAGCTACACACGCGACAGTGGCTCTCACGGACCTGTCCGGAAGTGTACTCGTGGAAACCACTGAACGACTTGAGATTTCGTGCGGACCGGAAGTTGTCCTGGACTGGCTAACAATGACCCTGACGGGTCATTTGAAAGCGATGAAGCGTCCGGCGAGGGACATCATCGCTATCGGCATCGGGCTACCGGGTCCTGTTGAACACTCCACCGGAAAGCCCATCAGCCCGCCGAGCATGCCGGGATGGGACGGATTCGATGTTCCCGCTTACGTTCGGCAGACCTTAGACGTACCCGTACTCGTCGATAACGATGTCAATCTCATGGCCCTCAGCGAGCGGGCGACACACTGGCCCAATGAAGACAACATGATCTTCTTTAAAATCGCCACCGGTATCGGCTCGGGGGTGATCAGTGGAGGCATATTGCAGCGAGGCGCGGCAGGAGTCGCTGGAGATGTCGGCCATATTCCTGTTTCCAGAGGGGCAGGAATTCAATGCCGCTGTGGCAAGACTGCCTGCCTGGAAGGCATTGCAGGCGCTCCGGCCGTCGCCGCACGACTCCGCGAAAACGGACTCGAGGCCATCACCGCAAATGACGTCGTCGCGCTCGTCCGTTCCGGCGATTTGGCTGCGATTCAAGCCGTCCGGCAGGCTGGCCGCGACATTGGAGAAGTGCTCAGCATGTGCGTGAGCTTCATCAACCCCTCCCTCATTGTCGTGGGCGGATCGCTTGCACAGTCCGGTGAACATTTGATCGCCGGGATACGCGAAACGGTCTATGCACGCTCAACGCCGCTGGCGACCCAGCACTTGAATATCACCCAATCCGAAACTGGGCCGGAAGCTGGCGTGGTTGGGGCCAGCATCTTGGCCGTCGAACACGTCCTCGCCCCTCACCGAGTCAACGACCTCTCAATCAAGCTGCACCCCGGCGGACACGAAGATACTCACAGTCTCCAGAAAGTGGAGCACGTCGCCCAGATGTCCCACCCGCTCCCTGACGTGCCGAACAAACAATCGCAGGACACATTTCCTTGACCGCGCATCCGACTGAAGGTGCGTGAGACAGCCACGCCAAAGTGCAAGGCGAGGATTGGGTCATTTCTCCCCCGCATCCACCGTGTTACAGGGCATGCCCTCCCAAGCGCAGGCGGTAGCGCTACTCGTCGACTGGGTGCCGCTACCAACTCATCAACGCCCCAATCAAAGGGTTAGAGAAGTAGACTACCCCTAACAGCTGAGGGCCCTTTCGGCCAGCCTTATGAGCCACCGCAACCGCTTCCACAGTCGCCGCGGCAACTCGCAAGTCCGCCATAATGGTTCAGCTGGTGAAGGAGGATGGCATGCCTCAATCTGGTCACGGGGACAGCGGCCGTCTGCGACGATATGCCGTGCAGGAGGGGCTGAACCCCGAACAAAGGTTCGAACATTGGCGGGTGTGGTACGGCAGCGCCGTCGAAACCCCAATGCGTTTGGAAAAAGCCGTACGTAAGACTCCTGTGTCCTTCAATCCTTCAGCCATTAATCTCGCCGGGCAGGGCTTCAGCCTCATAGAAATGCACAACGCCCCCGCATTGGGCTCGTGGGCGCCGAATCCCGACGCCACAGACCTGCGCCTGGCCTACTTTCGCAAGGCCCCGGGGCTAACGCTCACTCTCAACGGTGTTCCTGAGCCAGTATCACCGGGCTCCGTCAGGTTCATCGATACCGCGCTGGGCGGAAGTTTTGATGCGCCCGAAGGTTTTCACGCCTTGCAGCTTAACATCGACCGCAGCAGCCTAAAAGTGAGCGAGGCTGAACTGCGCTCCCTACTTCGAGTGCCTGACCTCGCAAAACACCCAATTGTGGGCACTTTCGTGATCCCTGCGCTGATGAGTTGGAAACGGCCGGGCATCGACCGCGCAGCATCGGGTACGGCGGACATCCTCCGATCCGTGATGGCAACCCTGGTAGGCTCCCTGCTCGAAACGCCGGTCAGCGATGAGCTGCAGAAACCGGCCATAAGCCGGGCCGTGAAGAAATACCTTGAAGCCAGTTATGGCGACCCCAATCTGGATGTGGCAATGGTCGCTGAAAGGTTCAACCTCTCCCGTCGCTCCCTGTTCTACTTTTTCGAGAACGAAGAACTCCACCTGGGTGAGCGCATACGCGCTTTGAGAACGCGCCGAGCGCTGGAGCTACTCCTGCAGGCCGCCGCCCAAAAGACAACCTACGCAGAAATTGCAGCAGCGTGCGGATTCACCAACATGCAAAGCATGCGCCGTGCAGTGAAAGAGTTCACCGGGATGAATGTAAGGGAGATCAATCAATCCGAGACCCACGTTCATGTCGCCCTGCAACAACTGCGCGAGTCACTGAAGCCCTAGCGCCTAAACCGCGTTCAAACTATCGGCGAGGTCATGTCCCACTTTTGAGCGGTGTCGCCCCACTGATCGCGGACAGTATTAGCAACAGCCGCGTGATAGACAAGGCAGCGAGACACTAAGCGGTGCGACTTCCACGACACGATTGCCGCCCCCGCCAGGGAAGCGCCGCAGTCGCTGTTCTGCACCAGGAGCTTTCCGGATAAGATTCCCCGGCAGTCGGTCCCGGACTTCAAAGTCGCAGACACGGCTCGGCCCCAAATCCGGATCGCAGACCGGTCACAGTCAAGGAGACTACCCTTGACCGATTCAACGGCAGGGCGCACTGGACAGACTTGCCGGCTTGCCCAAGGCGCGAATCCTCGATCACTAGGCCTAGAACCGAGGAACGCTAAAGTTCAGGTCGCTGAGGCGGCGGGCGGGCAACTGCCTCGATGGATTTTCATCTAGCGAAGCACAAAGTCCAGCAACGACGGGCGCGATAAGCGTGACCGCGCCGTCGGAAAGTTCGTCGACTATCTGCTCGTCCTGCTGCGCTGGCCGACACCGCCACCACCTTGACGTCCTGATCCCGGGAGGTGTTCACGATGTAGGCGGTCATTAAGGGAAGACGGCGACGGCGGGAGCCCGTCGCCGTCGTGGTTCTGCTCTGCCCCGGCCGGGCAGCTCTACCGTCTCAGCAGTCCCTCCACCTGTTCACCGATGCGGACTCCATCCCTGTCCATCCAGTAGCGTCGCAGGATCCGGTGGCTGACACACGTATCCATGGCCTGGATGCCAGGCAGGGCGCCCACGTCTTGGGTGAGGAACTCGGCAAACTGCTGTGGTCCAGTGAAGACGCCATGGAACATTACCGGCGCCTTGCCCGTCACCATCGAGACCATGCGGGCGGAGGGGTGTGCTGCGAGGGTATCCAGCACGGCTCCGATTGCCTTGGGCTTAATATGCAGGGAGACGATCGCCGCCAGCGGGAACCCGACGGCGCCCGGCTCCACTTCTACGCGGGGTGAAATCGCTCCGGTGCTCAACAACGTCTGAATGGCCCGATATGCCGTGGAGCTGCCCACATTCAGGGTCCGGGCGATCTCAGCCGCGGAGGCGCGGGCGTTGCGTCCCAACTCGCCCATGGTGCGGAATTCGAGGTCGGTCATGTCTTCCGTGGATCGGAGCGGCGGCTGGTTTACCGGCACAACGTGCGTTGCGAGGGCATCCTTCTGCTGTGAGTTCAGTCGCTGGAGACGCCAGGATAGTGCAACGCGCCTTGAGTCCAGCACCAGTTGGGTCTCAACGGACGAGATCCCGGCCAGGGATGGGATCCTGCGGCTGATCAAATCATTGAGATTCGTTCCGAGGAGCGGGAAGAGTTCTGCATAGACGTCGCTGCTCCCGGACGTGGTCATGATGAATTGGATCTCCGGAAAGGCCTTGAGCTGTTCGGCAACTTCCAAAGCCTGTCCCGGATGGCAGCAAATCCACAGTTGCTGCGGGTTGCCGGAGAGGACCAGCGGCCAGGCGTACCGGCCAACGACCTTCATGAGGCGTTCGTCCTGAAGCCGTTTGAGCCTGCGAGTGATGGTGCTGGAGGGTACACCCAGTATCTCGCCGAGGGCGTTAGCCGGAACCCGCGGAGCGATCTGGAGCGCGGCGATGATGTCGTGGTCCGTCTCGTCCATGCGTGAGTTTCCGGCCACCACAGAGTTCTGTGCTGCCTTGGCCATTGCCTGCTCTGTTATCTGATCCACCGTCATAGTAGCTCCAGAATACCTCGCTGAGACCCTCTACGGGAGACGCAAAAACCACAAGACCCGCGTTTTCTGAATGATTTTCCCACAGGACCTTGTCTTGATGCACGATTTAGCCTAGTCTTGAAGACATGAGAGTTGCGTCACAGTCGACAAGCAGGCCTCGGTCTCCGAAGAAGGAGAAACGGCCCGGGAGATCCGATGCAGCGCTACCATCGAAAGAGAGCCCAACACAATGAACAATTCACAGCCGTGGGAATGGCCTGAACCGCAATGGCGCGGTCATGTGAACAAGATCCGCGCGGGCCAGTCCCTCCTTCATCCCGACCCGGCCATGCGCTGGACGGACGGAGCCAACGTAGCCGTCCTGTTGTCCTTTGATTCCGACCACGAGACACCGTCACTGCGCGACGGCGAGACCTCACCGGGGCGGATGGCGCAAGGCGAGTACGGTGCCCGGGTTGCGGTGCCACGGATCCTTGAACTCCTGCGCCGCTACGAGGCGCCAGCATCCTTCTATATTCCGGCTGTCTGCGCCTTGCTTCGTCCGGACGAAGTTCCGACGTATGTGGACAACGGCCACGAAGTCGGCGTGCACGGATGGATCCACGAGCGGAACACCCAGCTTACGTATGAACAGGAACTGGATCTGTTGGGCCGTGCCACTGAAGTCCTGCACAAGCAGTCCGGGGCCAAGCCCACGGGCATCAGGACACCGTCCTGGGATTTCTCAGATTCCACCCTGAACGTCATTCGGGAGCTCGGCTTCGTGTATGACTCGTCGCTGATGGCTGATGACGAACCATATGAGCTGGTCCAGGAAGGTTCGCAGACCGGCATCGTCGAGATCCCGGTGGAGTGGATCCGGGACGATGCACCGTATTTGATGATGGACCGCTACTCAGGCCTTCGTCCGTACATGCCTCCCCGGCAACTTACCCAGATCTGGAAAGACGAATTCGATGCTGCCTACGCGGCAAACGGCGTTTTCCAGCTCACGCTTCACCCCCACATCATCGGGCACAGGTCCCGGCTGATCGTGCTGGAAGAGCTGATGGAATACATCCGCTCCCACGACGGCGTCTGGATCACCACCCACGAAAACCTTGCAGCACACGTTGCATCCCGCATCACCGGCCCGAGGACTTCAAACTCATGACAACACAGCAAGTGACCGCAGAAACGGCCCACGAAACCAAACTCTCCGCGCGCGGCCGCAAGGCAATCATCGCGGGCGGCATCGGCAATGCCGTCGAATGGGTTGACTGGGCCGTCTACACCACCTTTTCCTCCGTCTTTGCCCACCATTTCTTCCCAAAGGGCGACCCCGTCGCGGCGCTCCTTGCCACTCTGGCGATTTTCGCCGTCGGGTTCGTCATGCGGCCAGTCGGCGCGGCGATCATGGGAGCCTATGCTGACCGGCACGGACGGAAGAAGGGCCTGGTTCTCACTATTGGCCTGATGGCCGGGGCGACCGCCGTCATCGGCTTCGCACCCACGTACGAGACCGTTGGGCTGCTGTCGCCGATCATCCTGGTGGTGGCCCGCATGGTCCAGGGCTTCTCGGCCGGCGGTGAGTTCGGATCCTCATCGGCTTTCCTCGTGGAATCCGCCGCTCCGCGCCGCCGTGCTTTCGCAGGTTCGTGGCAGCAGGTCTCCGTCGGCGCCGGCGTCCTCCTGGCCTCCGGCATGGGCGCCATCATCACCTCAACCATGTCCAAGGAAGCGTTGGACAGCTGGGGCTGGCGCCTGGCCTTCATCGTCGCCGCACTTCTGGGCCTTGTAGGGCTCTGGCTACGTTCCTCCGTGGAGGAAACCGACTCGTTTGTCAACGCCAAGGCACGCACGGAGGCTTCCGGCGAGAAGCGCCGCAACTCCGTCTTCACCATGTTCGTGAAGCACCCGGGATCCACACTCCGCGTATTCGGCATCACCATCGCTGGCACGCTCCTCTACTACATGTGGGTGTCCTACATGCCGACGTACGCTGCAGTGGCGACCGGCATCCCACTCAGCCAGGCCCTGATTGCCAACTTCATCGCCGTCGGGCTGTTCCTGATCCTGTTGCCTTTCGCGGGCCTCCTCTCGGACAAGATCGGCCGCAAACCCACCATGACGGCCTTCGCCGCTGGCTTCCTGCTCTTCTCCTGGCCGGCCTTCACCCTGCTGAACGGCAACTTCTGGATGCTTCTGCTCATCGAGGTGATCGGGGTTATCCTTCTTCTCGGATACTCAGCCAATTGCGCGGTGATCATGGCTGAGCAGTTCCCGGCAGAGGTTCGCGCCACAGGCATCGGCCTCCCTTACGCCCTGGCAGTGGCCGTGTTCGGAGGCACCGCCCCGTACATCACCACCTGGATGAACACCAGTGGCTACGGTGGCTTGGTCTGGGTCTACTGCTCCATCGCTGCCGCGATCGGCGTGGCCGTCTACCTGACTATGCCGGAGACCAAGGGCAAGGCGCTCGATTGAGCCGCCACGCCGTAGTAACGGGCGCTGGCAGCGGCATCGGACGCCGGGTTGCGGTCCGGTTCGCGAGTCTCGGTTACCAGGTGACCCTGGTTGACATCAATCCCGCTCCGCTCGCCTCCGCGGTCGAAGGTTGCCAGGAGGCGGGCGCGGAGGCGGCCCGGGCGGTGATCGCGGACCTCGGTTCCGCCAACGGCCCCGAGAACATGATCACTGAAGCCTGGTCAGCGGCACCCGTGGATGTCCTGGTCAACTCGGCGGGGATCTACCCGGCTACTCCGTTCCTGTCGCTGGACGCCCGGAACTGGGACTCAGTACTGAACCTCAACACCCGGGCCCCGTTGCTGGCCACCGTGGCGCTGGCACAGCGTGTTGTCCAATCACAAACCGCCAATGAACCCGGTAGGGGCGCGAGCGTCGTCAACATTTCCTCCGGGGCGGCGCTCCGCGCCCGCCCAGGAGCGGCACCATACTCCACCTCGAAGGCGGCCCTGGAAATGGCCACCAAGGCATCGGCCCTGGAACTGGGCCAGTACGGCATTCGTGTGAACGCCGTCGCTCCCGGGTTCGTCACGGTGAACAGCAGCACAAACCCGGTCACGGAAGAGTACGCGGCGGCAGTCTCCGGCAACCCGTTAGGTCGCCGCGGCGAACCTGACGACATCGCCCGCGCGGTGGTCTGGCTGGCTGGGGACGAAGCCGCGTGGATCACCGGCGAGACCCTGCGCGTCGACGGCGGTTCGTCCACCGGCGCCATCAACTTGCCCCTCCACTGGGCGCCTCAGGCTGGCAGCGAAGCCGGCATCAGAAATTCCTAAGGAAGTCATGACTAATAACCCCTACACAGTAGTTGGTGCCGGCGCGATCGGCGGCACCTTGGCAGCACACCTCCACGCCCAGGGCGTCCCGGTCCAGGTCGTAGACGCCGATGCCCGCCATGTGGATGCGATCAAAAGGAACGGCCTGCAAATCAAAGGTCCCTCTGGCGTCTTGGTGGCGCACGTCCCCGCTTACACGCCCGATGAAGCCCCCGATCAGCTGGGTCGCGTATTGCTCGCAGTAAAGGCACAGGCCACGTACAAGGCAGCGGCCTGGATTGCTCCGCGTTTGAGCAGCGACGGCTATGTCGCCTCCATGCAGAACGGGCTCAACGAAGCGACAATCGCCGCGCACGTAGGCGCCGACCGAACGGTGATCGCCTTCGTGGACCTCTTTGCCGACGTGCTGGAGCCAGGCGTCATCAGCGACGGCGGCATTGGCGCCATGGCGCTGGGCGAATACGCCGGCAAAGTGAGCGACAGGGTGCGGCAGCTCGCCGAAGACCTGCGCCACTGGGGAACCGCGACGGTCACAGATAACGTTCCCGGGTTCCTGTGGTCCAAGCTGGGCTTTGGCGCAATGCTCACGGCAACTGCCCTGGCCGACGCGGACATGAGCGAACTCATCGACCGGCACCGCCCTGCGATGAATGAGCTTGCCGCCGAGGTGTTCGATGTTGCTTCCGCCGAGGGCATCCGGCTTGAGGCTTTCGATGCCTTCGACCCGGCACGTTTCCTCCGTGCCGCCGACCCAGCGAAAAACGCCGAGGCCATTGATGACCTCGTCAAGTGGCTCTCCACCCAGACCAAAACCCGGTCCGGGATCTGGCGGGACATTGCTGTACGGCATCGCACCACAGAGGTGCCAACGCAATACGAACCGGTCATCGACGTCGCTGCGCGGCACGGACTGAAGCTTCCCCTCATCGAGGATTTGGTCGCCGTGATCCGCAAGCTAGAGACCGGAGCCATTGCGATGGACGAGGAGCATCTCGCACACCTCGACCGCGAAGCCACCGCAGCCGTCAATGCCGCTGGAAAAAAGGAGTCGGCAGCATGAGCCCCCTCAAGGACCTCACGGCCTGGATCGGGCAGCGGCGCTCCCACATAGTAGATGACCTGATGGCTTACGTTTCGCAGGAAACTCCGTCCGACGACAAACCCCTACTCGTCTCAGGTTTGGCGTGGATCGAGGATTGGCTGCACAGCCGCCTAGGCATGCCCTCCACCCGCAGAATCGTCGACGGCGGCGAATGGGGCGACACTCTCGTGCTGGATTATCCCTCGGACAGCGGATCGAAAACCTGGATCACCGCCTTGTGCCACTACGACACCGTGTGGCCCGCCGGCACCCTCCGGTCTTGGCTCCCGACCGTGGACGGAGACCGCTTTTCCGGGCCGGGCGCTTTCGACATGAAGGGCGGGCTGGTCCAGCTCGTCTGGGCGCTCAAGGCATCGAAAGACCTAGGGCTTCCCCGCCCCAACGTGCGCCTTGTGCTCAACGGCGACGAAGAAATAGGCAGCCCGGCATCCCGGCCCGTTATTGAGGAAGAAGCCCTTCGCGGTAACGCCGTCCTGGTCTTCGAGGCCAGCGCCGGAGGAGCATTGAAGACAGCCCGAAAGGGAGTAGGCATCTTCCAGGTCACAGTGAATGGACGGGAGGCCCATGCCGGACTTGACCCCGAGGCCGGCGCAAGCGCCATCGACGAAATAGCCCGCCTGATCCTCCAACTCCATGCCGAGACAGACCTAGGGAAGGGAACCACGGTAAACGTGGGGCTCGTGCATGGAGGCACCCGCACCAACGTCACAGCCGGGTCAGCGCGGGCAAACCTCGACATACGGGTCTCCTCCGACGCCGAGGCGCGGCGGATCAGCAGAGTCCTGGACACACTCAAGACGCGCCACCAAGCAGCCACGTTGACCGTGAGCGGTGAGTGGAACCGGCCCGTTATGACGCGCTCGGCGCAGACAGCACGCTTGTTCGCTGCTGCTGAATCCGTTGCCAAGGAATTGGGCTTCGAGCTAACTGAGACTTCCGTGGGCGGCGCCAGCGACGGAAACTTCGCGGCAGCACTGGGCCTGCCGGTCCTGGACGGCCTCGGCGCGGTCGGCGACGGTGCCCACGCGAGGAACGAGTGGATCAGCGTGGATGGCATGTTGGAGCGCACCTGCCTGGCCAGCGGGCTGCTCGCCGTCCTGCATGACGCGCCGGCGGTCCTGCACGACCCGCCGGAGGTCCACCGGAGCGCTCTGGATGCGGCGGTCGCCTAGGTGGATCGTGGAAAAGTGGCCCGGCCGCTCACAATTCGCGGCCTTGAGATCCCGAACAGGATATGGATGTCGCCAATGTGCCAGTATTCGGCCGGGCGAGATGGCGTGCCAACGAACTGGCACATGGTGCACTACATTTCCAGGGCCATTGGGGGCTCGGGAATCGTAATGGTGGAATCCACGGCAATTGGTCCACGTCATCGGACGACGGCCGGCGACCTGGGCATCTGGAACGGGCAGCAAGTGGAGGCGCACTTCAAGCTTTCGGCAGATATCCGGGGCGCCGGTGCCGTGGCCGCCATCCAGCTCCAGAGCGCGGGTCGGAAGAGTTCCCACCAAGTGCCGTGGCTCGGCGGAGGCCAGAATAGTCCCATCGCCATGGATGAAGGTGGCTGGACTCCCATGGCACCATCGGCGAAGCGGTTTGGGAACCTCATGGTGCCGGCGGAGATGACCGTAAGAGACATTGACGAGGTGGTGGAGGACTTCGCCCATGCCGCCTCGAACGCTCACGAGGCGGGCTATGACGTCGTCGAAATCCATGCGGCGCATGGGTACCTGCTCCATCAGTTCCTCTCGCCCATCTCCAACCACCGCGTGGACGATTATGGCGGATCCATGGAAAACCGGATGCGGCTGCCGTTGCGGGTCGCCCGGGCCGTTCGGGACACGTTCCCGCAGCATAAGCCTGTGTTCGTCCGCATGACCGCGACCGATTGGATCGACGGCGGTATCACCCTGGACGAAGCCAGCGTTTTCGCCCGGAGCCTCGCAGCGGCGGGCATCGATCTCCTGGATGTGACCTCAGGGGCACTCTCCATTGACGCACCCCCACCCAATCGTCAAGCGCTGAATGTGGAGTTCGCCCAGACGTTGCGGGCAGAGAGCGGAGTTCCGGTGGCCCCCGTGGGGCAGTTGTCGGACCCAGCGCTCGTGGGGACAGTCCTTGAACAATCGACGGTTGACGCGGTAATGGTAGGCAGAGCGCTCCTGCGCGACCCCTACTTCGCGCTGCGCCTCCTCGGGGACGGCTCCAAGGCTCAGTGGCCGCGGCAATATCATCGAGCGCTCTAACGGCACGCCCTACACTCTCGTCGAAGAGACCGACACGGTTGTCGGCTCCGCTGTCGATGCCCGGTCACGCCGGCTGACACGTGTCCTGGGTGCGGTCATGCCAGGCCGGGATCTTGGGATTCCGCACCGGCACCGTGCTCAGCACGCTCAGGGCCTGGTTCTACGTCTGGCTGCGCTACTTCACTTGATGCGGACAGCGGCGTGTCGGCCGCTGCACCTCAAAGCGTCCGTCAGCTTTGTGACGGCCGTCGCCGTCCACATCGCCTCCGAAGTCCGTGTCATAGACCCCCTCAGCGCCGTGCCGAGGTCAGCCAGGGCGGGCGGGCTCGGTCCCCGACCAAGTTCCTTCTCGGTCACCACAACCGCACGGTCCGCCCGTCCTCCATCACGTGCAGCCCCAGCACCCCCACCTCGTCAATGCGAATGCCCGACGGCGTCTCCCCCGTTGGCGGTGTCGTCGCCGACCGCAAGACCCACCGAATTAGCGGCGTCAGCTGGGGTTCCCGCAAGCTGTTCACCTGGAACAGTCAAGGCAGCCTCCTGGGCACGCAGGCCAACCCCAGCCATTTCATCGACTACCAGGACTGCGAGTACGCCGGCGCCGGGCACCAACTCTGCTCGGGCGTTACCGGCCTCAAAACTGCCGACGGAAAGCCGTTCGAGCTCGGCGGCCTCGCCCTGACCGACCTCGCAGACGGAACGATCGTCCACGAGGTCCCCTTCCAGAAGTTCTCCACCGCCGGCCACTCGATGACCCGTAACCCGGTTGCCCTGGAGTCTGACGGCGGCGTGCTGCGCCTGTTCGCCGCCCCCGACGACGGCGAGGAAGTCGCTGGAACCGAACTTTTCGTGTTCGAAGCCCGCCCCTAAGCAGGTAGGAATCCGCTGCCACGAGAAGTAATCGGGGCTTCTGGCCCTGTCTTCAACGCAGCCAGAGGGGTAGCACTGGTGACGCCAAGTGCTACCCCTCGGGGCTTGCCGACGTCCCTTCAGGATCCGGGCACAACCAGGACTGGCCGGCGCTGGGTCCGTGCGAGGGAGGACGAAACGGACCCTTCGAGCAGCCTATCTATCCGGGCCAGGACACCGGTCCTGGGTCCGCCCACGATGATTAAGGACGCACCCGCGTTCTCTGCCAACCGTCCAAGTGCCTGCGGAACGTCGCCGTGCAGGGGACGGAAAGTCCATTGTTCACCCGGTGGTCCGAGGATGGCTTCGATCCGGCGCTGAACGTCCCCCGGGGGGAACGGCGACTCATCATCGGCTGCCGGGTCCAGGGAGTCTGCCGTCCGGGAGCCCTCCGGGCCCCACTCGGTCAGGTAGCTCGCCGGATCGACGAACGCACAGATCAGGTGCCGGTCCAGACTCACTGCCACGTTTGCGGCCGTGCTGATCAGATGCTCCGCCGGCTGCCACGGGACTCCCAGCACCAGCGGACCCGCCGGCCATCCCTGGCCGGCGCTGAAACCCATCATGTCCATGTCCGTCAGGATAGCCATTATCCGTATTTTGGCTGCGGCCCGGGTCCGGCTCCGCGGACAAAATCCGGCCCGCCACCCCTCCCGGCCACTTGGATGTCATCTCTGAGGGCAGGCAGGACAAGCCTTGGCGCTTTACGTTCGCTTTCGTCCCCCACACTTAGCCGGTGCGTACTTTTGGTGTCGAAGAAGAATTCCTGATCGTGGACCCCGACAGCGGTGTCCCCCTGCCGTTGGCCGGCGAACTGTTGCGTCTGCACGATCCGGGCGTTCAGATCGACGGCGACGCTTTGCGCCTGCCAACACTGTCCGCGGAGCTCCAGCAGGAACAGCTCGAAGTCATCACCCGCCCGCACAGCAGCCTGGAGGCACTGGCCGCCGAGATCCGGGCGGGCAGGACCTACGCCGATTCATTGGCCCGGATGGCGGGCGCGCGAATCGCGGCACTGGGCACCTCGCCGCTGGCGGTGACGCCCCACGCGACCCGAACGGAGCGCTACGACTCGCTGCAGGAAAAATTTGCCCTCACGGCCCGGGAGCAGCTGACCTGCGGATTGCACGTCCACGTTTCCGTCGACTCCGATGAGGAGGGCGTCGCGATCCTTGACCGGAGCAGGTCATGGCTGCCGACCCTGACAGCGTTGAGCTCCAATTCACCTTTCTGGAACGGCACAGACAGCGGATATGCCAGCTTCCGGACCCAGGCGTGGAACCGGTGGTCGTCTGCCGGGCCCACAGAAGTCTTCGGATCTGCTTCGGCCTACCATTCCCTGGTAGCGGACCTCGCCGGCACCGGCGTCGTTAACAGCCCGGATTTCGACGCGCGCCTCTCCGCCAACCACCCCACGGTAGAGGTCCGGGTGGCCGACGTCTGCCTTGACTCCAGGGACGCCGTCCTTATCGCCGCCCTGGTGCGGGCCCTGGTTGAAACCGGCGCCCGTGAGTGGGAGTCCGGCCTGCAGCCGGACCGGGTCCCCGCAGCAATCCTGCGCCAAGGGGCCTGGCGGGCAAGCCGGTCAGGCGTGCACGCCGAGCTGCTCCACCCCTTGACACACCGCCCCGACACGGCAGGAACCGTCGTTGCAGCGTTCCTTAACCATGTCCGGGATGCCTTGGACGACGCCGGGGACACCGACTTTGTTGCAGATTCGCTGGCAAGGATTTCCAGTCAGGGCACAGGTGCCACCCGCCAGCGGCAGGCAGTAAAACGCGGCGACAGACTCGCTGACGTCGTTGCCGACGCCATTGACGGCACCCACCAGGCGTTGGCGGGGCACCTTCAGGACCTTGCCGCTGTTGCGGGCTGACCATCCCAAAGCGAACTCCGGGTGAATTCTGGGTTAGCGCCGGCCCGTACAAGATCGGGGCTGGCTACCCTTGGCGGATGCAGTCGTTTGAGTCCGAAGAACCCATCAATGCCCGCTCGTCAACGGTCTGGGGCGTTATCACGGACGCCGGGAATTTCACAGTCTGGGAATCAGGAATCACCTGGGTCGACGGCGAAGTGTTCAACGGCGCCCTCATCCGGATCAGGACCGTCGGCGGCGGCCGCCGGACCTTCCGGACGCACGTGCGGCAACTGCCGGGCCAGGTTATGATCTGGAAAACACGCCTGCTGCCCGGCCTGCTGACCTGGACCCGCACGTACAGCCTCTCACCCCACGCAGGGTTGACCCATCTACGGGTGAAGGATGCATTCGGCGGACCGTTGCTGACGGTAGCCAAGGACACGCTGCCGGTTTCCGAGCAGGACCTTTACTCCTATGTCGCCGCGGTCAGGAGACGCGCCGAGCTGCTGGACCGGCAGGCATAGCGGCACATCCGTGGCAGTTCATCAGCCGTTCATGGACGGCGTGTAAATTCTCGCCGTGATTGTTTTCGATCTGTCCCGCCATGGCTTTACGGTTCTCGACGAAGACGACGACGACCCGGCTCTCGTCTCGCCGGACGGCACCCCCGTCGACACGTGGCGGGAAGGCTACCCCTACGCGACGAGAATGACGCGGGACCAGTACGAGATGGAGAAGCGGCTCCTGCAAATCGAGCTGTTGAAGCTCCAGAAGTGGGTCAAGGCCTCGGGCCGCCGTCTGGTCGGTCCGATGCCGTCACGCTACTAAACGCCGGGGGCACCTGCCCCCGGCACAGGACCGGAGCCATGCACGTCATTACCCTTCTCCTGACCGCAGCCACCGTCGCCCTAGCGGGGATCGGCGGCCTCTACTACTCTTACGCCTGCTCGGTGATGCCGGGGCTCCGCGCTACGGACGACGCGACATTTGTCAGTGCAATGTCGCGCATCAACTCGGCGATCCAAAACCCGGTGTTCGCGCTCAGTTTCTTCGGTGCCTTCCTCTCGCTTGCGGCCGCAACGGTGTACTCATGGGCCAACGGTCTCGGCAGTTCACTGCCCTCCACCGTGGCCCTCGCCTTCTACACCGCCACGCTCGTCATCACCATGGCCGTGAACATCCCGCTGAACAACCGGCTGGACCAAGCCGTCAGGTCCGGACGGGCCGCAACTGCGCGGAAAGCCTTCGAACGCCGGTGGACGCGCTGGAACATCCACCGCACGTGGCTGTCGCTGGCATCGCTGGTAGCCCTCAGTGCGTCATGGGCGTCCCTGGGGCAGGCGTGAGCGCCCGGCAGCGGCAGGTCAGGTCTCCCGGACCGTTCCCGGGCCGGGACTGCGGGCCGGCTCCGACCAGCTGATCCCACCCGGTTTCTACTTGGAGGAGGATCTGGGCGAGGACAGGGAAGTTGCCCCCTGGCCGGGTGAAGCTGACCTTGTGGGCCCGGTCTGGGCCCGTAACCGCTTCCAGGCAGTGCTGGCCCGCGAATGCGCCCGCCTCGGCCCGGCAAGGCTGGGCCACGAGCCGGTACCCCTTCCGCGGCTTCCCCAGGGCGGGCCGGCCTGGCCGGCCGGCATCGTGGGGAGCCTGACCCATTGTGCCGGCTACCGTGCGGCGATCGTGGGCAGGACATCGGCAGGGCGTTCTGCCGGCATTGATGCCGAACCGCGCCGCCCACTCCCGCCCGGAGTCATGGAACTCATCTCCAGCGCCGGTGAGCAGGGGCTGGTCGGCCGCCTGCGCGTGGCCGCACCCCACATCCACTGGGACACCTTGCTTTTCTGCGCCAAGGAGGCAGTCTACAAAGCCTGGTTTCCGTTAGCGAGGACGTGGGTTCCGATGACACAGGCCGCGGTGTGGCTCGGGACGGAGGGGAGTTTCAGGGTCGCCATCCGGCTGCGGGAGAACCAGCCAGGGGACCTGACTCTGTTGTCTTGGAAGGGCCAGTGACGGTCCGGGACGGGATCATGGTTGCGGTGACAGTGAGGGCTCCCCTGGATTGACCCCGGCATAGGGCGGGAAGTGGGCCGGTTTCGGCACCCGCTTCGGCACTTACGCAGGAAGTACCGGGAACGCCCCCGAGATCTTCACAACGAGTGGCTGCTTGTGGGAAACCCACTGTTCATGTCGCGTTCCCTTGCCAGTACGGCGTTCTCGTAATTCGGATTTACTTCGCGGCGATTCGATATGGGTGTTCTCGAAACCCCCATCTCCCCGCGAAGGAACACCATGCGTTTTCCCACTTTGCCCGCCGTTGGCGTACTCAGCCTCTGCACGGCTGTTGCAGTTACCGGCTGCCAGGCCGCCGCCCCTGAACAGGCCAGCCATTCCACGGCGGCGATCACCATCGCCACCATTCCACTGGGCGACGATCCGACCCAGGCCAACCCGATCGAGGCCTTTGCTGACCTGCTTGAGGCGGAAACCGGCCGCACGGTTGAGGTCACGGATGTGCCGGACTATCTCAGCGTTGTGGAAGCCATCCGTGGCGACCACGTGGACATCGGAATCATGAGCGGCTTCCCCTCGGCCCTTGCGGTCAATACCGGCGAGGTTGACTCCTTGATGGCGTGGGCCGGCAGCGACGCCCCTGTCTCAACCTGTGTTGTCCTGGACGGCTCCCCGGTCCAACAGCTCGAAGACCTGCGCGGCAAGACCGTGGCGTTCGCAGACCAGGCATCGAGTTCGGGCTACTTCATGCCCGTTTACATGCTGCATGAGGCGGGCCTGAAGAAGGGCGAGGACTACGAGGCGATCTTCGCCGGCGGCCACGACGGCAGCTTCGCGGCCCTGAAGCAGGGCCAGGTGGACGCTGCGTGCACCGCGGTCATGCTCACCGAACTCGGCTCTCCCATGTTTCCCTTCTCCGAAGGCGAGTGGCGTGGCATCGGCAAGAGCCCTGCCATGGACGTGATGGGCAGCGTCCTGTCGCGGCAGTCCCTGGACACCGAAACACGCCAACTGCTGCAGGAGGCACTGCCGAAGGTCTTCTCTGAAAAGAACGCCGAAGCCCTCGGAGCACTCGGCAAGGGCTTCATCGGCCTGGACGAGATCATGGACCCGGAGCCCGCAATCTTCGACTCGTTCGCCGAGATCGCCGCAGTGGCAGACGTGAAGCTCGAGGACCTCGGCTAATGACTGCATCAACTTCGGCTGCAGCCGCTCCCGTCGCGGAGCTGAAGCGGACCCTCCCGTTGATCTCCGTTCGCAACCTTGCCGTTGCCTACGACGACCAGCCTGTACTGAACGGCGTGGACCTGGATGTAAACCCCGGCGACATGGTCGCCCTGCTGGGCGCCTCCGGCTCCGGTAAGTCAACGTTGATGAAAAGCCTGACAGGGTTCGCGCCCATCACCGCCGGCACCGCCCGTGTTGCGGGCTACGACGTGACAAACCTGCGGCGCGGTGACCTGCGAAAGCTGCGCTCCGACGTCGGGCAGGTTTTTCAGCAGTTCAACCTCATTCCCCGACTGAGCGTCCTCACTAATGTGTTGACCGGCGCCCTGCCCCATGCGGGGCCGGCAAACCTCGTCGGCGGCTTCAGCAGCGAGCACCGCTGCCTCGCGATGCATTACCTGGACCGCGTGGGCATTGCGCATAAAGCGAAGGAACCGGCGCGTGCGCTCAGTGGCGGCCAGCAGCAGCGCGTCGCCATTGCAAGGGCGCTGATGCAGCAGCCCCGGGTGATTCTCGCCGATGAACCGGTCGCATCCCTGGACCCCAAACTCGCCGATTCGGTGCTGGAACTGCTGCGCGGTATCGCCACGGAGGACGGCATTCCCGTCCTCGTCAGCCTCCACGTCCTTCCCCTCGCCCTTGCTCACAGCGACCGGATCCTGGGCCTGCGAAACGGCCGTCTGCTCCTGTCTGCGCCCACCGCCGAGCTCGACGCCCCCGCGCTCTCGGTCCTCTACGACGGGGAAGGAACCTCCCATGACGACCACTGAACCAACCACGGTCGCCACCGCCGCTCCGGCAGCCACTGAGGCAGCGGTGCAGCTGGACCCTGCTGAACGGCAGAGGCTGGAACGGGCGTTTTCCGTGCCCCGCGCACGGGTCCTTGCTGGCATCCCGGTGGCCGTCATTGTGCTGATCTGGTCCTTCTGGGGCGCCGAATTCAACTTCACCAAGCTCGGTGAAGGAACGCTCAACATGGGCGAGTTCCTGTCACGGCTCTTCCCGCCGGACTTCTCAAAGCTCGGCACCATCAGCGCCCTATTGATCGAAACCATTCAGATGGCGATCGTGGGAACAGTTCTCGGCGCCGTCCTGTCAGTGCTGGTCGCGTTCGCGGCGGCATCCAACATCGCCCCACGCTGGCTCTACTACCCGGCCCGCTGGGTCATGAACATCATCCGCTCGGTGCCGGACCTGGTGTTCGCGCTGATGTTCGTATCGGCAGTGGGACTGGGCCCTTTTGCAGGGATCCTCGCCATGACCCTTGGCTCCCTGGGTTCCATCGGAAAAATCTTCGCGGAGGCCATGGAATCAGTGGACCGCGGCCCCATCGTGGCCATGCAGGCAGTGGGCGCATCAAAACGCCAAGTCATCCAGTACGGCATCATGCCCCAGGCCGCCCCGCTGCTCGTCTCATACACCCTCCTGCTTTTCGAAGGCAATGTCCGCGGAGCGACCATCCTCGGACTGGTCGGCGCCGGCGGCATCGGCCTGGAGCTCACCACGGCCATGCGCATGTACAACTACGGACACCTCAGCGCCATCATCATTTGCATCATCGTGCTCGTCACGGTCATCGACCAGGGCAGTGCACTCATCAGAAGGAAGATCACATGACCACTCCTACCATCGACATTGAACCCAGCACACCCGTCAACCTTCGGGACCTCGGCGGAATCCGCATAGCGGGCGGCGAGCTGCGCAACGGTCTGGCCCTGCGGGCCGACGACCTTTCGGTCATCACGGACCAGGACGCGCGTGCCCTGGTGAACGGCGGACTCGCCGCCGTCATCGACCTGCGCACCGGCGATGAGGCAGCACTGACCGGACGCGGCCCACTCGCAGATCACGCCGTCGCCTACCACCATCTGCCCCTCCTGGCGAGCATCTCAGCAGGAATGCCCGACGGCGGGTCCCCCGTGATCGAGCACGTCGCCATGGGAGAGATGTACGCCCGCATGGTTGAGGACGCCGCACCCCAGCTCGCCAGCGCCCTCGGCATCATCGCCCTCTCCCCCGGGGCCACGGCCTTCCACTGCGCTGCCGGCAGGGACCGGACAGGCGTCCTGGCCGCAGTGCTCCTTCTCGCCCTCGGCGCCTCCGACGAAGAGATCATTACCGACTACGCACGCACCCACCCCAACATGGCCGCGATCCTGGAACGCACCAAGCCCACAATGGGAGCACTCATGGCCCGGCTTGGTTTCGACCTCGACGCCATGGCGGCCGTAACCATCTCGGAGGAACCCATGGAGATCGCCATGCACACCATGCTCGCGCGGCTTCGGGAACGCCATGGTGACGCCCTCGCGCCGCTTCGCAGGGCAGGACTGAGTGGGGCAACCATCGCCCGCCTGCGGGAACGTGCTCTTGCATGAGAACAATGTCAGCTTTTCCGGCCCCGGTGCGTACCACGCACCGGGGCCCCGGCCGCCCGCGCAACGATGAGCTCGACGGTCAAGTCCTCACAGCGGTCCTGGAGCTCATCGACGAGCAAGAGGACGTGACCGCAGCCCGCATCGTGCAGCGCAGCGGGGTCAGCCGCGCCGCGCTCTACAGGCGATGGCCGGCCCTCACCACCCTCATCGCCGCCGCCCTCGACGTGGGCCGAGAGGTCCCTCCAGCCATCCCGACAGACGGGAACCTCCGTGGGGCCATCTTCTCCGCACTGTTCGGCGCGACCGCAGAAGCCGGAGTAACGGACTACCCCGAGGAAAGATTCCGGCAGAGAATCAGGCTTGTCATGGCCGACCGCGAACTTCAGAAGGCCTACTGGTCATCCCACGTAGCGCGGCGGAGAATCCCCATCGAAGCCGCCCTTCGCTCAGGTATCGAGCAGGGCATCCTCCGGCATGACCTTGACGCCGAAGCATGCTTCGACCTCATCGCCGGCGTCTTCTACTACCAGATCGTCGTCCGGGGAGACCGCCTCGATGACGACAGAACCCGCGAACGGTGCCGGGCCGCGCTCGACGTCGCATGGCTGGGCATGCAGCCGAACAACTAAATCAGCGTTCCTCCCCCGCAGCGGGGGAACTGCCCGGCATCAGATGCACCCGGAGCGCCGGGAGGGCGGCTCGCCCCTGACCGTCAATGCCATATGAACCGGTGACTATCGCAATTACGGTTCTGTTGCTCGCCCTTGCCGCAGCGGCTGAAATCGGCGGGCGTGGCTCGTGTGGCAGTCGGTCCGTGAGGACAAAGCTCGGTGGTGGGCTGTCGTCGGAGTCCTCGCGTTGGGAGCTTACGGCTTCGTCGCGACCATGCAACCGGACGCCCATTTTGGCCGGATCCTCGCCGCTCACGGTCTTCGTGGCTGGCTCGCTGGCCTGCGGCATGGTCTTCGACGGCTTCCGGCCCGAACGGTGGAACATCGCGGGCTCCATCATCTGCCTGCTCGGAGTCGCCGCTTGGCCCGGCACCCGGCCGCTGTGCGGTCCTCAGCCGCCGCATCCGGCTGTTCGCCGCCGTGAGCGAAGACCTCCCATCGTCACTTGCGGACATCTGTCATTCCGCCGGCTGAGCCCGCCCAATTATGGATGGCGGCCAGGGTCGTGATGGGACATGATCGGAACATGCACGGATCCGGAAAGACCCCACGCTGGGCGGTCCCGCCAGCCCTGCGCGGCTACCGGATCGAGTGGCTGCGCCACGACCTGGTGGCCGGCGCCGCGCTTTTCGCGATCCTGGTCCCCGCGGGCATGGCGTACGCCCAGGCCGCCGGACTTCCACCGGTGACCGGGCTGTACGCGACGGTAGTGCCCCTGCTTGTCTATGCAGCCGTCGGCCCATCGCGTGTCCTGGTGCTGGGGCCGGATTCCGCACTCGCTCCGATGATCGTTGCGGCGTTGGTTCCCTTGGCAGCGGCCAACGAACAGAGATCCGTGGCCCTGGCGGGCCTCCTGGCCATACTGATCGGTGTCATTTTGATGTTCGGTTCGGCACTGAGGCTGGGTATCGTCACCGGACTGTTGTCGAAGCCCATCCGGCTTGGATATCTCAACGGCATTGCGTTGCTGGTGGCAGTGTCCCAGCTTCCCACGCTCCTGGGGATCTCTGTGGAGGGCGGCACGCCCTGGGATAAACTCGTCGCCGCCGTCCCGAAGGTGCTCGCCGGCGAAACCAATTTGACGGCACTACTGCTCGGAGTGGTCTCGCTGGCGCTCATCTGGGTACCCCGTTGGCTGAAATGGAAGATTCCGGGCGTGCTCATCGCGGTTGTTGTATCCTGCATCGCAGTGGCCCTGCTGGGTCTCCACGAGCGTTTGAAAGTCACCGGGGCCCTCCCGCAGGGGCTCCCAGCCCCGGCCCTCGGTGGAATTGGCTGGGCCGACGTCCTGGCTCTGCTGCCCGCCGCCGCAGCGATCGCCCTCATCGTCTTCGTTGATACCGGAACCCTGTCCCAATCCCTGGCGGCCGCAGAGGATGGCAAGGTATCCGGCAACCATGAAATGGCAGCCTTGGGTGCGGCGAACGCCGCCAGTGGGCTCCTGGGTGGCTTCCCGGTATCGGCCAGCACGTCCCGCACGCCAGTGGCAGTCCAGTCCGGCGCGAAAACCCAGCTCACAGGGGCCACGGGCGCCGTCCTCGTGCTCGCCTTCATGCTCGTGGCGCCCGGAGTCACAGAATTCCTGCCCGCCACAACCCTTGCCGCCATTGTCATCGCCGCAGCCGCAGCAATTGCCGACCCGGCCGGTGTGCGACGGCTCCTCAGCATGAGCCGCAGCGAATCGTTGGTGATGCTCGCTGCATTCCTGGGGATCACCATACTGGGCGTCCTCGCGGGCATCGCCGTTGCCATCGGTCTGGCAATCCTGGACTTCCTACGGCGGGCCTGGGACCCCTACCGGACTGAGCTGGTGGACGTGCCTGGGGTACCGGGTTACCACGACGTGAGCCGTCATCCGGAAGGGGAACGCATCCCCGGCTTGCTAATCCTGCGCTTCGACGCACCGCTGTTCTTCGGCAACGGAGCCTTGCTGGGGTCCTTCGTGCGCAACGAATTGGACCAGGCTGCGGACGGCACAGAACGCGTGGTGCTGGCGGCAGAACCAGTGACGGGAATCGACACGACTGCACTGGACGAGTTGGTGCAGCTTGATGAATGGCTGGACCGGCACGGGGTAGACCTGGTGTTCGCCGAGCTCAAAGGCCCGGTCAAAGACAGACTGCTGCGGTACGGCATGGGCGCCCGCTTCTCTCCCGAACATTTCTACCCAACCGTGAGCGAAGCAGTAAGGGCGTTCCAACGGCAAGATGGGATGGAGTAGGGAAACGGTTATCCGATACCAGAATCCCCAACACTGTGATCATTCTGGCAACCGACGTCACCAATCCCCTCCATGGGCCCAACGGTGCCGCCGCCGTCTACGGCCCTCAAAAGGGCGCAAACGAGGAAGACGTCAAGTTCTCGACTGGGAACTGAGCCATTTCGCCTCGAAAATCTCACCAGAGGTGCCCATTACTCTGGGGCCGGTGCGGCTGGCGGCATCGGTTACGCCGCACTTGCCGTGCTGGGAGCCACCGCACGCCCCGGCATCGAGCTCGTCCTGGAGATGCTGGACTTTGAAAGGCATCTAGCGGGAGCCGATCTTGGCATCACGGGCGAAGCTGGACTTGACGACAAGAGCTTCCAGGGAAAAGCGCCCGCAGGAGTGCTGGCAGCTGCTGCCCGGCGCAATCGTCCCCGCCAGTATCGAAGCGGATTAAGCCTTGATTCCGGACCGGATGATGGCATCGGCGGCTCTACGCACTCTGGCCCGGGACAAATTCACCCACCCCGGCCTTGGCGGTTGCGAAGTGCCCTGCCCGTTCCTGAGCGTGAATCTGCACATCCGATCCTTGTTTCGTTAGTTGCTCATGGCGGCCAGAATCTTGCGCAGGCGGCTGCCGGCTTCGTCTGCGACCTCTTTGACAGCCGGCGAAGGGCTGAGCTGGACCATGGTCTGCGGATCGATGGCCTCGATGGTGGTGACTTCTGCGTCTTTGTTGCGGCGGACAATGACGTTACAGGGCAGGAGCGCGCCCATTTCAGGCTCTGCGGCAAGGGCACGGCTGGCCAGGGCGGGGTTGCAGGCACCAAGGATGACGTAGTCGCCGACGGCGTCAGCGGCTTCGGTTCCAAGCTTGGCCTCGAAGGTGGAGCGAACGTTGATCTCGGTAAGGATTCCGAACCCTTGGGCCGACAGGGCATCCCGTGTGCGGTCCAGGGCTTCGGCCCACGGAAGAGTAGTGGTCGTACTGAGTGTGTACGTCATGGTTCTCCTTGGTGCAGCTCGAATGTCGGACTAATCAGGCGAGGGAGAGGAAGAGCTTTTCCAGGTCTTTCCTGTCCATCGATGTGTCCTTCTGGACAATGCACTGCTCCAGGCCCGTGGCGATGATGGCGAACCCGGCCCGGTCGAGCGCTTTGGAAACGGCCGCGAGTTGGGTAACGACGTCCTTGCAGTCCCGGCCTTCTTCAAGCATGCGCGTGACAGCGGCCAGCTGGCCCTGGGCACGCTTGAGCCGGTTGATCACGGGCGTCAGTTCTGAGGGATTGAGTTCCAAGGGTTATCTCCAAATGTCGGTGGCGTGCCTCCATTCTATACCCCCCAGGGTGTTTTGCGTACCCCCCGGGGTATATGCGATACTCGGTGGGGTATCCACCTTTCCCCAACGAGAGGCCAGCAATGACTTCCCCTTCCACGGCACCGGCCGTTACCGCCCTTGATCCAGAGGCCCTGCGCAGTTGGATCGTTGAGCACCAGGACCTTGTCGTGATCGATGTCCGCTCCGCCGCAGAATTCGAATCCCTGCATATCCGCGGCTCCTACAACGTGCCCCTGCCGCTCCTGTCCGAGCACACGGACGAACTCGCCGCCCGCTTGGGCTCCCGCGTGGTCCTGGTCTGCCAGTCCGGAACCCGCGCAGAGCAGGCCCGCCAGCGCCTTGCCAAGTCCGGGATCGACTCCACCTACGTCCTGACCGGCGGTGCACCCGGCTTCGCTGCCGCGGGCGGCGACGTGGTCAGGGGCAAGGACCGCTGGGACCTGGAGCGCCAGGTCCGCCTCGCCGCAGGCTCCCTGGTGGTCCTGGGCCTGGCCGGCGGCAAGTTTGTCTCCCCGAAGATCCGCATGCTCGCCGGCGCCATCGGCACCGGCCTCACCTTCTCCGCAGCCACTAATACCTGCGTCATGGGCCAGGCCCTCTCTGCAATGCCGTGGAACAAGGCTGCCAAGGAACCCACCCGCGAAAGCGCCATCCTGACCCTGCCTGTCGCCGACGCCCCCGCCGCTGATGCATGGGAGGAGGCCAAGGCCTCATGACCGCCATCCTGATCCTGGTCCTTGCCCTGTCGGTGGTCATCGGACTCTCACTCGGTGTCCTGGGCGGCGGCGGATCGATCCTGACCGTCCCGATCCTGGTCTACGTCGCCGGGTTCGAGGCCAAGGATGCCATCGCAGCATCACTGTTCGTTGTCGGCGTCACCTCCGCCGTGAGCGTACTCAGCCACGCCAGAGGAGGCAGGGTGATGTGGCGGACGGGCCTGATCTTCGGCGCCGCGGGCATGGTCGGCGCATTCGTCGGCGGCCTCCTGGGCGGGCATATCCCCGGCCAGATCCTGCTCATCGCTTTCGCCATCATGATGGTGGCCACCTCCGTGGCCATGCTTCGGGGACGAAAAAAGAAGAAGAACGACGGCGCCCCGCCTGTCAGGCATGAACTCCCCCTTGGCAGGGTGCTGCTGGACGGCGCCGTCGTCGGGCTCGTGACCGGCCTGGTCGGTGCGGGCGGCGGATTCCTCGTGGTCCCGGCCCTTGCACTCCTGGGCGGCCTGCCGATGTCCGTGGCCGTGGGTACCTCCCTGGTGGTCATCGCCATGAAGTCCTTCGCAGGACTCGCCGGTTACCTCACCACGGTGCAGCTCGACTGGGGCATCATCCTCGGCGTGACGGCCGCCGCCATCGTGGGCACCCTTGCCGGTTCCAAGCTCGCCGGCCGTATCCCGGAAGCTGCCCTTCGCAAGGCCTTCGGCTGGTTTGTCCTGGCGATGGGAACCTTTGTCCTCATCCAGCAGGCACCGGCCGACCTGCGGTGGTTAATCGCCGCCGGAGTCGCGGCCCTCACGGCTGGCACCGCCGGAATCTGCTGGTTCCTCATCAGCTCCTGCCCCCTGCGCAACCGCGTCGGTCGCCGCAACAGCGTTCCCTCACCCGCCTGACCCGCCACGCACCACCCACTAAGGAGAACACCATGGGCATCATCAGCTCCCTGAAGAAGGCCTTCAGCAAGCCCTACAAAACAGTCTCAGTCGCTGAGGCAAGGGACCTCCTGTCCTCAGGCGCCTCGCTGATAGACGTCCGTTCCGCCCAGGAATGGCGCTCCGGCCGGGCACCCCAGGCCAAGCACATCCCGCTGGACCGGCTGCAAACCAGCACCGCCGGAATCCCGAAAAGCCGGCCCGTGATCGCGATGTGCCAGTCCGGGGTCCGTTCCGCTTCTGCGGCCCGACTCCTCGCTAGCCAGGGTTACGAGGCATATTCCCTGCGCGGCGGCTTGGGCGCATGGCGGCAGGCCGGAGAACCCGTCCGCTAACAACAGCCCGGACTATGTCGAAGGAGAATCCCATGGCTGAAATCACCGTCATCGAAGCCGAGCAGCGGCGCTCCACCGCCCGCATCCTCGATGTCCGCGAGGACTTCGAAGTTGCCGAAGGCATGATCCCCGGCGCCCTCCACATCCCCATGGCCCAGCTACAGGCACGCCTGTCCGAACTGAACCCCGCCGTGCCCGTCATTGCGGTCTGCCGCAGCGGCAACCGCAGTGCCGCCGTGGCCGATGCACTCAACGGTGCCGGCTTTTCGGCCGACACCATGGCCGGAGGCATGATCGCCTGGACCCGCGCCGGCCTCCCCACCACCTGACCCGCACTCCCGCCACAAACCACCCAAGACAACGCCCGAAAGGACACGAAAGACGATGGCAACCATCGACATTACCCAACAAAACTTCGCCGGGACTCTGGAGAATAACGAGATCCTCTTCGTTGACTTCTGGGCAGCATGGTGCGGCCCCTGCCGCATGTTCGCCCCTACCTACGAAAACGCCGCAGAACGGCACCCAGACATCACGTTCGCTAAGGTGGACACCGAAGCAGAACAGGCCCTCGCCGCAGCGGCGAACATCACGTCCATCCCCACACTGATGGCCTTCAAGGACAGGACGCTGGTCTTCTCCCAGCCCGGAGCCCTCACCGCCACCGGCCTGGAAGAGGTCATCCAGGCCGTAAAGAACCTGGACATGGACAAACTCCGCGCCGACGCTGCACAGCAACAGCCCTGACACCCACAGCCAAAAGCAAGCTGGAACGTCCGTCGCTTCGGAATACCCCCCAGGGTATTCGCGTTGGAACTAGAGAGAACGACAAAACTACCCCCCGTCCATTATCCGAAGGAGATCACCCAGATGCTTATCGAACGCATTTACGACGAAGACCTCGCCCAGGCCAGCTATCTGATCGGCTGCCAGGCCAACGGCACCGCCGTGGTTGTTGACGGCCGGCGGGACATCGCCGTCTACCAGCAGCTAGCCGAGAAGAACGGCATGAAGATCGTGGCCGTCACCGAAACCCACATCCACGCCGACTACCTCTCCGGCACGCGCGAACTCGCCGCCGCGACCGGCGCGACGATCTACCTTTCGGGCGAAGGAGGCCCGGACTGGCAGTACGGATTCGACGGCAAACGGCTATACCACGGCGACAAGTTCAGCATCGGCAACATCACCGTCCAGGCTGTGCACACCCCGGGCCACACCCCCGAACACCTCTCGTTCCTGGTCACCGACGGCGCGTTCAGCGACCAGCCCGGCTACCTGCTCTCCGGCGACTTCGTTTTCTCCGGCGACCTGGGCCGGCCGGACCTGCTCGACGAGGCAGCCGGCGGCGTCGACACCCGCTTCGAAGGCGCCAAGCAGCTCTTCGCCAGCCTGCGGGACAAGTTCCTGACCCTGCCGGACTACGTCCAGGTCCACCCCGCCCACGGCGCCGGCAGCGCCTGCGGCAAGGCCCTTGGAGCCATCCCCTCCTCCACGGTCGGCTACGAGCGCCTCTTCGCTTGGTGGGGCCCCTATCTCGCCGCGAACGACGAGCAGGGCTTCATCAACGAACTCCTCGACGGCCAGCCCGATGCGCACGCCTACTTCGGCCGGATGAAGCGGGAAAACCGGGAAGGCCCAGCCATCATGGGTGACCGGACCCCGCTGCCCGAGCTCGCAATCGGCACTGTTGCTGCAGGCCTGGCAGAGGACACGTTGACCTTTATCGACACCCGCCACAGCAGCGAGGTCCACGAAGGCTCGGTAGCCCGTTCCTTGAACGTGCCGGCCGGGAAGTCCGTGGCAAGCTACGGCGCGTGGGTAGTGAACCCGGGGACCGACAAAAACCCGCTGGTGCTCCTGGCCCAAGACCAGAAAACCGCGCAGGACATGTGGGACCACCTGGTACGCGTCGGCATCGACAACGTCGCCGGCTACGTCACCAGCATCGAAGGACTCCCCACCTTCACGCCGAAGCTGATCGAACCCCGGGAACTCGACGAATTCGATCCCGCCATGGTGGTCGATATCCGCAACAAGACCGAGCACACCGCCGGGCACATCCCGAACTCCTACCAGCTCAGCGGCGGCCGCCTCATGTGGCGCCTCGATGAGCTTCCCGCCGAGGGTGCCATCGTGACTTATTGCCAGAGCGGCGTCCGGAACTCCGTTGCCGCCAGTGCCCTGCGCCGGGCCGGGTACGACGTCGTCGAACTGGACGGCAGCTACGTCGCCTGGACCGCTTGGCAGCAGGCTCGGCAATCCGTTTCCAGCAGCTAGGCAACGCAGCCCTGAAGGACAGCCGAACGGGCGGTTGGGAACGATCTCGGCTGAGCGGCAAGTCCGTAGAACCTGCTCCAAGGACTACGGACCCTACAGGTTCGTCGACACAGGAACCAGAATCGAACTAAGGCAGGTCGAGAGGCGAAAGGTACCGGTCATGATGTGGGGATACGGTCAAGGCATGGGTTGGACATGGCTCTGGGGCCTCCTCCTGCTGATAGGGATCGCTTTGCTGGTAACACTCGCGGTTCGCCTGTTTTTCGGCGGTGTGGGTCGCGGACACGACAACTCCGCAATGGGAAGGAGCCGGGCACGGCAGATCCTCGACGAACGCTTCGCGGCAGGAGAGCTGACGGCGGATCAGTATCGCGAACACCTCCGAGTCCTCGGGGAGGGCCCGTAGTGCGGCCCATCAGCCGCCGGAACGCGCTGCTGCTCGCTGGTCTTGGCGTCGCAGGAACAGCGGCGGGAGGGGCGGGCCTGGTGTGGACACTGACGGCCCGGCCTCCCTCCATCGCCGAAGGCGAATTGACGGAACCGCTTGAGCATCGCAGCATCGACGGCCGGCTCCAGGTTCGGCTCGAAGCCGCCCATGGACAGATACGCCTCGGCGGCCAGTTGGCGGCGGCCCTTGGCTATAACGGTACGGTTCCTGGCCCAACCCTGCGCCTGAAGGCCGGCGACGTCGTCAACCTTGAACTCGTGAACAACCTCGATCAGGTCACGAACCTGCATGTGCACGGCCTCCATGTGTCCCCCCAGGGCAATGGGGACAATGTCTTTGTCTCCGTCGATCCCGGCTCGTCCTTCGACTACGAGTACCGGCTTCCACCGGATCATCCCCCTGGCGTGTATTGGTACCACCCCCACCACCACGGCCGGGTCGCTGATCAGATTTTTTCCGGCCTCTTCGGGGCGATTATCATCGAGGATCCGGAGCCGACGGCGGCGACGCGGGAGCGTGTGTTGGTGGTTTCTGATACTACGTTGGATGGGTTCGGGAACATCCTGCCGGCCACGGACATGGACCGGATGATGGGCCGCGAAGGGGAACTCCTCCTGGTGAACGGCCAAAGCAATCCGCAGTTCAGCGCCCGCCCTGGGGAACGGGAAAGATGGCGCGTCATCAACGCGTGCGTCGCCCGCTACTTACGGCTGCGGCTCGAAGGGCAGCAAATGCAGCTCCTCGGCATGGACCTCGGCCGCTTCCGGAACCCGGAAAAATTGGACGAAATCGTTCTAACTCCGGGGAACCGGGCAGACCTCCTTGTCACCACAGCAACCGGGGATTCTGTCCTGCGCGCCATCTACCAGGATCGCGGAAGCATGTCAGCGATGATGGGTCCGCAGTTCGGACCGGCGGACCCGGCAAACGGGCCGGACGGCGCCGCGTTGGCCACTCTCCACGTCTCAGGCGAACCTGCGCCATCCCTGGCAGACATGCCTGCCCTTGGGGAAATGGACGACCTGCGATCATCCGCCGTGGCTGCACGCCGGCAGCTGGTACTTACAGCTGACATGGGCATGGCCATGGGCGGTGCAGGCATGATGCGCTTCACCATTAACGGTAGGGAATTTAACGACGCATGGACGGACACTACTGTTGCTGCCGGTTCCGTAGAGGAATGGACACTGACCAACCGCAGCCCAATGGACCACCCCTTCCACCTGCACGTATGGCCCATGCAGATCATCGAGGAAAACGGCAAGGCCGTGGATTCCCTCCTCTGGCAGGACGTAGTGAACGTACCTGCGAATGGGCGGGTGACGGTACGGATTGCGTTCGAGGACTTCCGCGGGCGCTCGGTCTACCACTGCCACATCCTGGACCACGAGGACCTCGGAATGATGGGCGTCATCGCGGTAGTGTGACGATTCGCAAGGACTGCAGCGGGCATCTAACAAAGACGTTCACCGGTGGGAGGCGCGGATACAGTGACGCTCTTCCGCGCGGGTTTCCTATAGATGCCGAAGGCCCACGATGCTGCTGTCCGCAGGTGCCACTTTCAGGCGGGGGACCAAAGGCTCTGTCGCCAGAATGCCTCGCGGATGACGCTTTGAAGAGGATGGGATTTCGGTGAAGGGGAAGAAACCATGATTGCCAACACTGCAACGAGACCGGGGGCGGCGGAGAATGATCACTGATTTGTCGGCTCTCCCCACCGGCGTGCTGGTGGCTATAGGGATCCTGGTATCCGCCGCGCTGGTGCTGGACGCAATTGCCCTGATCGACCTTTACCGGCGGCCTGCCGAACTGGTTGCCTTCGCCAATAGATGGATTTGGCTTGTGCTGATCCTCGTTTTGAACGTGCTTGGCCCGGTTCTGTACCTCCTGATTGGCCGCAAGGCCGCCTCCCCGCCGGAGGGCCCGGTCATGACGGGCAGCGATTCGAAGCAAACCGGGGCCGTTGATGTGGCTGGCAAACTCTACGGTCCCCCGGACCAGCCCTTCCGACATTGAACGCGGCCATCGAAGCCGTCGGGCTCACCAAGTCCTTCGGAGAGAAACGGGCCCTCGATGCGGTCAACCTTAGCGTCGAGGAGGGCTCCATTTTTGGGTTCCTGGGCCCGAACGGTGCCGGAAAGACCACCATGCTTCGGCTCCTGAGCGGACTGGCCAGGCCTACTTCTGGATCGCTCCTGGTGCTGGGACACGCCATGGACTCAGCCGACAACGCAGTCCGGGCCAGGGTCGGCTTCCTCCCGGACGTTCCCGCGTTCTACAACTGGATGACCGCCGGTGAAACCATGCGGCTTGCGGGAAGGCTGCATGGAATGAACGGTAGGCAGCTGAACGATCGGGTGGACTTGCTGCTGGACATGGCGGGACTCGGACAGGTGGGCACGCACGTAGGGGAATACTCGCGCGGAATGCGGCAGCGCCTGGGGGTCGCGCAAGCCCTCATCAACGCTCCGCAGCTGCTGCTGCTGGACGAACCCACGGGCGCACTTGATCCCATAGGACGCAAAGACGTCCTGGAACTGATCGCATCGCTGCGGGGCCGCACCACAGTTTTTTTCTCCACCCACATCCTCGGCGATGCTGAGCGAATCTGCGACTCGGTCGCCATCCTCGATCGAGGCCAGGTGGTGGCCCAGGCGCCAATCGAGGAGATGAAGGAACGCTACTCGAAGCAGAAGATCGTCGTCGAAGTCACCCACGGCGCCGACATACTCGCTGCGGCTATCTCCCACTGCGGCTGGGCGATAGCGGTCACGCACCGAGCGCACGACGTCCTGGAAGTCGCCGTCAGTGATCTTGGAGCCGCCCAGCACGCGATCCCTGCCATGATCAGCCGCCAAGGGACGGGCCTGGCACGTCTGGAGGTCAAAGAGATGGATCTCGAAGAGGTCTTCGTGCAACTCGTCGGGGGTGGCCGGACATGAACGGATACCTCGTGTTCGCCCACAAGGAGGCCCTTGAAATAGTCCGCACCTGGCGCATCTGGGTGTTGCCGTCGATCGTCCTCTTCTTCGCACTTACCGGGCCACCGCTCGCGCGTTTCACTCCCGAGCTCATCAACGCCCTGGCCGGCGAGCAGCTTGGACAGTTCAAGATACCGCCACCCACGTACCTCGACGCTTACGCGCAATGGATCAAGAACCTGCAGCAAATCGTGCTGTTCGCACTCATCATCATCTACGGCGGACTCATCTCAACCGAAATCCGGAGCGGCACGGCTGCCTTCGTCCTCACCAAACCTCTGTCCCGGGCGGCGTTTGTCATCATCAAGGCCATTGTTCATACCGCGTTCCTGGCGTTGACCCTCACGGCAGGAACGCTCGTCACCTGGGGCGTGACACTTGCCGTATTCAGGGATGCGCCAGCTTCCGCGCTGTGGAAGTCCGCACTTCTCTGGCTGGTGTTCGGCGTGTTTTTCATCGCTCTCATGACGGCGCTGTCCGTGATGATTCCCGCCCCTGCGGGGGCAGCCGGTGCCGGGCTCGGTGCCTATGCCTTGTTGTCGGTCGGAGCCATCTGGGAACCGCTCCGCACTTACTCCCCGGCGGGCATCACCGGCCAGGCAACGTCGCTGGCCGCCGGCACCGAAACTGCCTCACCGCTGTGGATGGTGACGACTTCGGTCCTGCTTTCCGTAGCCTTGGTCCTGCTGGCGGCGTCACTCTTCCGCCGCAAGGAACTGTAAGGAACGCCCATCCGCGCTGACCGCCTGCCGCTGCCCGAAGCCCGGCGAACGGTCTAAGCATCCCAGGCGGGCCGGGACGTCCCGCCGTCGTCCGTCCCTGTCACTGGGCGTTGAGCCAGCAAAGACCGGAGTTCTTCCAGCAGTTCGAGCTGCCGGCTGTTGATGGCCATGAGCCGGTCAATCTCGGTCTTGGCCTGCACATCCGTCTCATAGTCGTGCTGGGCCATCGCAGCCGCGATAGCATCCTGCCGTTTTGCGGCAATCAGCAGTATGGCACCCTGAAGACCCGCGACCATGGATAGGAAAAGGTTCAAGAGGATGAAAGGATACGGGTCCCAGGCACGCGTCGGGGATACATACGAGTTCATGGCGGCCCATACCGCCATGAACGCGAGGAACAGCCCAACGAAGGTCCAGCTGCCCATGCCATTGCGCAGGAAATCCGCCGCGCGCTCGCCCCTGGTGAGACCGGCCTTGTGCTGCACATGCCATGTGGTGTGTCGCTGATTCATGAGCCAAGCGTAAGGTCAGCCGGCCACCTCCGGGGTCAAGGAGCCAAACCCCTTCGGGACGTTCGCCCCTACCCGCGCATGACGGCCGGCATGACACTGGATAGTGACATCAGAGGCATACGTCCAATGTACGTTCAGGAGGGTACAGATGTCGCTTTCCCGGCACGAGCGTGGCCTGCTCGACGAAATTGGGCGCCAGTTGATCGAGGACGACCCGAAGCTTGCCGCGCGTTTGGGTCAACCGCCGCGGCCGGCATCCAATGGCTGGATCCTGGCAGGCGAGGTGCTGCTTACTTTGACCGGCTTTGTCATCCTGATGTCTGGAGCTGTGCTGATGTCCACGGCACTCGGCGCCGCTGGCTTCATCACCATGGCAGCCGGTGGAACACTGGCATCACGCCGGATCGGCGTTCCCCGATTCCGGTGGGTAAAGCGGCCGCCCAATCCTGAGGTGCGACACAACACCCTGGCCGAATAGATGCCGGAGATACCCCATCATGGCCTTCCGGCCCACGAAGTCGCACTCCTCCTGGAGGCCCATCCCTTCGAGGGCCTGGACCCTGACACAGTGTCCCGAAGGCGTCAGCTCTACGGACCGAACGTACTCCCGCGCTCCAAAAGGGGCGGCCTGCTCCGCAAAACAGCGCGGCAGTTCAACAACCCTCTGATCTACGTGCTGCTCGCGGCCGCAGGGGTGACAACCTACCTCGGTGAACAACTCGACACCTTTGTCATCCTTGCCGTGGTGTTGGTCAATACAGTGGTCGGGCTCGTGCAGGAGGTCCGCGCCGAGGGGGCACTGGATGCACTGCGTCACCTGGTCCAGACCCACGCGGCGGTGATCAGGGGCGGCGTGCGGCTGGAACTTCCCTCCGAAGAGTTGGTCCCGGGAGACCTCGTCCTGCTCGAAGCTGGTGACAAGGTACCCGCGGACATTCGCCTCGTCCGCCTTTGGGGCCTCAAAGTTGACGAATCGGCGTTGACCGGGGAATCCGAGGCAGTGTCCAAGGATGAAGTGGTCCTGCCCGCCGCCACACCAGTCTCGGATCGCCGAAACATGGTTTACGGAGGAACCCTCGTGACGGCCGGAAGTGGTGCCGGAATCGTGGTGGCCACCGGTGGGGAAACGGAGCTCGGTGAGATCCATCGGCTCATGGGCACCGTCAAGCCCATGGCCACTCCCCTCACCCAAAAGCTTTCACGGTTCAGTATGACGCTCACTGTTGGCATCCTGGTCCTTGCCGCGTTTGCCTTCATCGTCGGCGTGGCACGCGGCCAGCTGCCGGCGGAAATGTTCACTGCCGCCGTAGCCTTGGCGGTTGGAGCCATCCCCGAGGGCCTTCCGGCCGCCGTGACGGTCACGCTCGCCATCGGGGTTCGGCGCATGGCAAGACGGCGCGCGGTGGTCCGTCGTCTACCGGTAGTTGAAACCTTGGGCAGCACAACGGTCATCTGCTCGGACAAGACTGGAACCTTCACAGAAAACCAGATGACGGTGCGTGCCCTCTGGACTCCCTCGGCGCAGTATGAGGTATCCGGCTCCGGCTACGGCCCGGAGGGAACAATCCGCAAGCGTGAGCCCGGCCTGGAGGATGTTCAAGCCGGCATGTCTGAGGCCCTCGATGACGCAGCGCTCCGCTGGTGCCTGCTGGCGGGCGGGGCCTGCAACAACGCCACGGTCCAGTTTGAAGGGGACGTCTGGGGCGCCCGGGGTGACCCGACCGAGGCCGCGATGCTGGTGGTGGCGGGAAAAGGCGGAGTGGATATCAAGGAATTCCTGGAACGAACACCGCGGCTGGACTCCATTCCTTTCACTTCGGAGCTGCAATATATGGCCACGCTGCACGCGGCAGAGCCATGGGCGCCGGGTTCCATAGTGCTGGTCAAAGGCGGTGTCGAACGGCTGCTTGAGCTTTGCCACGGGCAGATGGACCGCGGCGGTGAAACGGTACCGGTTGAGCCCGAAACCGTGCTGCGGGCCGCCCACGCGCTCGCTGCCACTGGGCTGAGGGTACTTGCCACGGCATTGGTGCGGTTACCACCGGAGTCCGGCGTTCTCGCCGGGGCACCCATAGAACGGAACCTGGTTTTGACGGGCCTGCAGGCCATGCTCGATCCCCCGCGAAAAGCCGCCGCGGCAGCCGTTGAAGCCTGCCACGAGGCTGGCATAGCGGTGAAAATGATCACCGGGGACCATATGGGAACGGCGGTTTCCATCGCCGCGTCGGTGGGCCTGGACGGCAATCCTGAAGACGGCACCGCCGTGCTCGGCATCGACCTGGACAACAACCCCGGCGTCGAGCTCACTGCTGCCGTGGAGAAGGCAACCGTTTTCGCCCGGGTCTCCCCGGAGCAGAAGCTCCTGCTTATAGATGCGCTGCAGGCTGGCGGACATGTCGTCGCAATGACAGGCGACGGGGTCAACGACGCGCCCGCACTTCGCCAGGCGAACGTGGGGATCGCCATGGGCCGTTCGGGAACCGAAGTGGCCAAAGAGGCCTCGGACATTGTGCTGACCGATGACAACTTCGCCACCATCGAAGCGGCCGTCGAAGAGGGCCGCAACGTCTTCGACAACCTGACCAAATTCATCGTCTGGACATTGCCGACGAACATGGGGGAAGGCCTGGTCATCCTGGTGGCGATCCTTATCGGCGGGACACTCCCCATCCTGCCGACCCAGATCCTGTGGATCAATATGACTACCGCAGTAGCCCTCGGCCTGATGCTTGCCTTTGAGCCGGGGGAACCGGGACTGATGTCCCGCCCGCCCCGGAACCCGGCCCTCCCATTGCTGACCTGGGCGCTGACGCTCCGGGTCTTGCTGGTCTCAGCCCTCCTGGTTGGAGGCACTTGGTGGATCTTCGAATGGGAACTCGCAGGCGGTGCCTCCCTCCCTGAAGCGAGGACGTCAGCAGTCAACCTCTTCGTCACCGTGGAGTTGTTCTACCTGTTCAGCTGCCGTTCACTGACACGGCCGGCTTGGCGGATGGGCCCGTTCAGCAACCCCTGGGTAGTGGTTGGGGTCATCATCCAGGCTGTCGGCCAAATCGCCATCACATACTCTCCCGTAATGAACGGGCTCTTTCACACGGCCCCCATAGGCCCCGAGGCATGGCTGCGGATCTTCGGCCTCGCACTGCTCGCGTCAATGGTGGTCGCGGTGGACAAACGATTCCGGCGTCGCATTCTGTAGGAGGAAATCATGACAAGAGCGTCACTTCTGGCCCTTCTCGGCTTTGTTGCCCTGACGTCGATCGCTGGAGGGGCAGTTATGGTGGCGTCCGCATTGCTTGGGACGGACCGCATGGGTCTTCCTCCCGAAACGATGCTGCCACTAGAGCTCCTTCAAGGGTCTCCGTTCAACACATACCTCGTTCCAGGGCTCCTGCTCGCGCTGGTGGTCGGCGGCTTCCACGTGGCCGGTTTCATCCTTCTCATAAAGCACCATCGCCGGGCGCCCTTCGTCGCAGCAGTGGCGGGCTACTCCATCCTGGTCTGGATTTTCATCCAGATGGTGTTTGTCCCCTTCAGCCTCCTCCAGGCGGTGTATTTCGCCGTCGGACTGGCTGAACTGGGCTTCCTGCTGCTGCTGCTGGGGCTCAGTGGATCCGTGGCGGGGAGCCGCTGAACGCAGGCACGCGGCAGAACTCCAGAGACATTCGGCCCTGTCTGCGGAAGCACTCATAGCGGAGGCTGGAGTTATGAATGCCACAAACCCAGAACCCAGAATCGTCCACACTGTTGAACAGCCCACCGCGGTGGTCCACGAAAGAATCCCAATGGCTGAACTGTCGGAATTCTTCGGCCGGGCATTTGGCACCGTGATGGCGGCGGCCCAGGCGCAGGGCGTCCAGTTGGCCGGCCCGCCTTTTGCCCTCTACCGGGGAATGCCTACTGAAACCGTCGACGTCGAAGCCGGCTTTCCCGTCAACGCCGGCTTTAGCGGGACCGAAGGAGTGGCAAAAGGCAGCCTGCCTGAAGCAGAAGCCTTTGAAGCAATCCACCTCGGACCATACGACACCCTGGGTACGACGTACGGGGCCATCCAGGAGCGCATGCGGGCGGAAGGACGGACTCCCTCCGACACAATGTGGGAGTACTATCTCAGTGACCCCGAAATGGAACCCGATCCCGCCAAGTGGCAGACGCGCGTGGTGTGGCCCGTGGCTTGACGTTCCTCCATAGGACAATCCAACTCACAAAGGACTTCCGCCGCCTTGCGGGCCTTACTAATCGCAGCACTCATGGCTCAACCGCCGGGCCCTTCGACCGGATGATAGGAGGCCCGTTCACCCAAACGTTCCACCAGTGCGGCCCCTTCCTCATCGAGGACGTCTGCGAGGGCAACCTTGGCCCCCTCGGACATGAGCCGTTCTGCGATTGCAGCGCCTATGCCCCGCGCCGCACCCGTCACCAGTGCCGTCCTGCCGCTTGCACGTGCCATGATCTCCTCCTACTGTCCGGCTGCAGCACTCTCGCAGGCATCGAACTTGGCCTGCCGCCAAGGAAAGTCTCGTCCCGCCTGACCCTGCGCTGAAGGTTCTTTGGACCCGCCCGCCAAGATCCATAACCACAGCCGGGCCGAAGCCGAATTCCGCCGTCGACCGGACAGCAACCAGGGCCGGAAGGCACATCCAAAGAACGCTGGTCCGCGCGATACTGACGGCATGAACGCAAAGGCGGGAAAGCCTGACCGGATCCTTATCGCCATCATTGCAGCCATCGCAGTTCTCGTTGTGATTGCGCTGTCAGTGGTTTTTACCCGCGGCGAGCCGCCGGTGCTGGATGAGTCCACTCCGCCCGGCGTTGTCCAGCGGTACAGCACGGCGGTCATCGGAAGCGACACGGCCGGCGCCAATTCCTACCTCACGGAAGCCGCACGCGCCTCCTGCAGCGGTTACCGGGAAAGCGGCCCTTTACCCGCCCGGGTAGTACTGATTTCCTCGACCGAACGGGACAGTACGGCACTGGTGAAAGTCTCGATCATCACGTCCAGCCCCGGTGGCCCTTTCGGACCGTCCGAGTACGAAGCTGAGGACCGCTTCTCCCTGGTCAAAGTCGATGGCAAATGGTTGATCGACCAGGCACCGTACCAGCTCATGTCCTGCTCCGGAACAAGCTTGAAGCCATGAACGCACAATTCCGGAAAGCTGTTCCAGCCACGGGGTCTGGCCAACTCGCCCTCCGCCGGCTGATCCTTTACGTTCTGCTGTTTGCCCTGGTGGTCATCGCGGCTATCGGATTGGCGGGCCTCTTGGAGCGCCTGTTTAGCGCGGGCACGATGTTGGCGACGACCACGGATGTGGCGGGGCTCGCGCGTTCCCTCGCTTTCACGTTGATAGGAGGTCCGCTTGCAGCGCTCCTGTGGTGGATAGTTTGGAAGAGGCTCGAGGACGCCGCGGAACGCGCCTCCGCCGGTTGGGGTCTGTACCTGACCGCCATTTATGCCGTCTCCCTCATCGTCGCCACCTCTTCCCTCCTGGGGACGGTGGCAACCTTCATTGGCCCGCAGGAACCCCAGTGGTATTCGCCCTTGTCCAACGGCGTTGCCTGGGCGGCAATATGGGTTTGGCACCGCTGGATGTGGCGACATCCGGCCAAACATCCGGTCAATCTAGACGACGTCCCGGCCGTTATCGGAACGGTCTTCGGACTGGTCGTGGGCACGTTCGCCGCCATCACGGCCCTGGGCGGCTTGCTCGACGTCGCAATCCGCGGCTTCACCAGCCTCACTCCAGGGGCGGATGCGTGGTGGCAGTCCGTATCGCGGGCGTTGATTTGGGCCGCTGGCGGAAGCCTTGTGTGGTGGTGGCACTGGTTCAAGGGCGGGGCCCGCAGACTTGAGACCGGGCTGGCGGACATAGCACTGGTCATCATTGGGATCTTCGCGGCCGGCATCACGGCACTCGGCGGCGCCGCCGTCGTGCTTTTTGTGCTTCTGAGAACAGCCGTCGATCGGGGCGAGCCGCTAACTGAACTGCTGGCACCGCTGGGCCCCGCCATCGCCGCAGCGGCCGTCGGAGCATTGGTGTGGCGCTACCACCATGTCAGCGGAACCAATCGTTCGTTGGCTACCCGTCGTGCTGGCCTGCTGGTTACCTCAGGCGTTGCCCTGGCGGCGGCTGCCTCCGGCATCGGCGTAATCATCAACGTAACGCTTGCCATGGCGGTTTCACCCCTTGCCGGAAGCGGCTCGCGCACCCTGCTGCTCGGTGGCATCAGTTCCCTGCTGGTGGGAGGGCCGGTCTGGTGGCGGGCGTGGAGGCCGAGGAGGCAACCTCACAGCGCGGAAGCCATTCCTCCGGGCAGACGGGTTTACCTCGTTGCCTTCTTCGGTATCAGTGCCGTGGTGGCGCTCGTTGCCCTGCTGGTGATTGGATACCGGCTTTTCGAGTTCCTCCTCGGCGATGTGTCCGGTGGCAGCCTGGTGGACCGCATCCGCGCGCCGCTCGGGCTCTTGGTGGCAGCCGCCCTCGTTGCCGCCTATCACTTTGCGTTGTGGCGGCGTGAGCGCGCCCTCATTACGGCTGCAGCCCCGACCGGCGGTCCAAGCCTCGAATGGGTAACGCTGGTGACGGGGTCGGATCCGGACGCACTGTCCGCCGCGATCACGGCAGCGACCGGCGCCAGGGTCACGGTGTGGCGGCGGGCGGATGCTGGCAACGGACCCCATCCGGGGGAAGCGGCCCTCCCCTCCGACTCCAGGCTGGCGCAGAAGGCAGTCGATGCCCTCTCCGGCGTCAATGCCGCCCGTGTCCTGCTGGTGATTGGACCGGCCACCGGTCAGGCGGACCGGATCGAGGTCATTCCGCTGGAACCAGAAGGATCGTCCAGGTAATGCTTCAGTGACAGAAAATGCTGCCCAGGAATCAGGCAGCCAGGATTGAAGGCTGACAGCTCCCTCCGGTGCCTTTTGGCCCTGTCAGGGTCCGCCCGCCGGGTGGATTCTTTCACTATGAAACCCGTGAACCACCGTGGCGGTGCCACCCCTGCGGACAGCGGAGCGTGGCGGAGAAGAACCTGGCTGCTGCTGCTGTTGGCGCTGCTGCTCGGCGGTGGGCAGGCGGCCTTGGCGCTGCCGCCCACAGATGTTGTTGTTGAGGACCGGGCAGGAGTCTTGGATCGCAACACCCTCGTCCCCGCCATCACCGCCATCGAGTTCTACGAACCCACCAAAGTGGCGGTGTACACCTACAACGGCAGTGTTGCAGACAACCTGAACGAGGAGGTCCTCAGGTTCGCCCGTGCCGAACACCCTGACTGGATCAGCCCCGACGGGCAGAAGTGGGCAGACGGGCTCTTCATCTTTGCCCTCGATCCTGTCGGCCGGCATGTGGGCACCTATATGGGAGAGGACCGCAAGGTGTCCCTTGAGGAACGTGATGAGATCCAAAACGCCGCCAAGGATCTCCTGCGGGACGCCCAATGGACCGACGGAACCATCGCAGGAGTCCGGCGCGGGGCCGAACTGATCAACCAACCTTGGTACCGGTCGGCTGCCTTCGTGATCACAGCCTGGGTGACTGGCGCGACCGCCGCCCTGGGGGCTGCCGCGTTGTTGATCCTTCGTGCGGTGACCCGGGCCGCCAGCCGAAAGGAGCTGGAAAGGGGAGACCGGAGCTACACCAGTGTCAGCACGGAGCTGGACGTCACCGAACTGAATGCCGGCACCATTCCCGAGGCCTCCTCTTACGGCAGCAGCGTTCTGGAGAAGCACCGCACTTTCCTCAACAGGTACAACGCCGCAACGGAGCTCTCGAACCGGGTCCATGCCCTGGCACCGAAAGCGTTGGGCCGGAGATCGAACCTTAGGCTTGCGCGGGAGTATGCAGACGCGGCCGCCGAACTCGACGCCCTGGACGACGTCATTGCCGACAGCAATGCATTGCTGAACCGCTCGAGCACCTGGCCCACCGCATGGGACCGCCAGCTTGCCCCCTTCCGCAGCGACCTCGCCGGACTTGAACAGCTGCTCAGCAAACGCCATGGCCAGGGCGACTCTGCCACCGCAGCGGCCCTGAGGTCCTTCCGCGACCAAAGCCTGCAGGAGATCGAGCGGTGGACCGCCCAACTCACTGACGGGGCGATCAGCCCGGAAACCGCCCTGGACCGCCTTCGTGACGCCCGCACGCACCTCTCAACGCTTTTGAAGAACCACGCGGACACCGTCATCGACGGCTTCGCCAAGACCGAGCGTGAAGCGAAGCTCATGCGCAGGGAGATGCAGAATGCGCAGGATGGCCTGGACCACCGAAGGCCGAGCTACGAACCCAGCATCCTGGGCACGGTCTACCCGTCCTATTACTTCTTCTCAGTGCCTGCCTTCAACTCCGGCCTGAACACCGGCGTGGGCAGCGTCAGCACTGCCAGGGGCGGCGGTGGCACCACGGGCTACGGCAGCAGCGGAGGCAGCTTCTCCGGTTCAGGCAGTTCCTCCAGTTTCTAGGTGACTTTCGGCCCTACAGCTGCGCTACGTTACGCCTCAGGCTGGAGGCAGTCAACGCATAGCGAAGGGAAGCAGCAGTGGAGGCATCAGCGTCAGACATCACCACATTCGTGGTGGGAGTGGACGGGTCGGGGGCCTCCGTGGAAGCCCTCCGGCAGGCCCAACGGCTTGCGGACCCGCTTGGAGCCAAAGTGCTTGCCACCGCCTACTGGGATGAGCCGCAGGTTTACGCCGGATATGTGGCGATGGGCATCGACCGCTTTGAGGAACGCGTGATGCTCATCCTCAACGAAGCCATTGAAGAGGCCTTCGGGAAGAATATTCCGCCGAACGTCATCCCGCGGGTCGTACGGGGGCACCCGAGGGACTCGCTCATAGACGCCAGCCGACATGCGGACATGATCGTTGTGGGCAGGCGCGGCCACGGAGGATTCGGCGGACTGCTGCTGGGGTCCGTCAGCTCAGCCTGTGTGGCCCATGCGCACTGCCCCGTCCTGGTTGTTCATAACCCCGACCCAAACAAAAGGAAGACCAGCCGTGAGAACGTCTAAACCGATTGCCGTCGCCACCAACGACTCTCCGCAAAGCCAGGCAGCCGTTAAGTGGGCTGCACACCGGGCCGCCCGCGCCGGCGCGCCCCTGATCCTGCTGCACGTTGTTGACGACCGTTGGGTGGCAGAACCCCTCCCGTGGACGGGAATGCTGCTGGAGAAGGGCGAAGAACTCCTGGAGACCGCAGCCGGGCGCGTGCGGGGCACCGTTCCGGTGGACATCACCACCAAGATCCTGGAAGGAGGCATCGCCGGTTCGCTGCGCCGGTACTCGACCAAGGTGTCGATGCTTGTTGTCGGGTCCGGGGCTCCCCATCTGGGTGGGTCGCTGACCGACCGCGCCCTGCAGGTCGCCGCTGCGGCGAAATGCCCGGTCGCAGTCATTGGCGAACAGGAGGTCGAAGGCAGGCACGGCGTGGTTGTAGGTGTTGACGGGTCGGAGGATGCCACGCATGCCGTTGCTTTTGCCGCCGCAGAGGCAGACCGGGAGGGCCAGGAGCTGACAGTTGTGTACGCCTTCCGGGCACCTGACCGGTGGATCGACGCTGGCCTCCTTACCCGGAACCTGTCCCAACTGGCGATGCAGGAGGAACAGATCGTGCTGTCCGAGACGATCTCCGGCCTGGCCGAGGATTACCCGGATCTTGTAGTGCACAAAGTTCTGAAGACAGACGTGGAGCCCGCCGCTGCACTGGTGAAGGCAGCTGCTGACGCCCGCATGCTTGTGGTGGGAAGCCGCGGCCGGGGCGGCTTTAAACGGCTTCTGCTCGGCTCCACTGCCCACGCTGTCCTGACCCATCTGCCGTGCCCAACCGTAATAACCCCCATCCGGCGCCTTACGGACATCAACAAGGAGCCGGCAATATGAAAAGCCATGCTTCAGGACAGGAAACAGAAGTCCTCGACATCCATGACTGCTGGAAATACCTCCGCTCCGCTTCAGTCTGCCGCGTCGCCATAACAACGGATGGCGGGCCTGAAATTTTCCCCGTGAACTACGTACCCGACTACGGAACGGTTGTCTTCCGCACGGGTCCGGGGACGAAACTGGATGCAGCAGCCGGCGGCCTACCGGTCGCGCTGGAAGCCGATGGCTTGAATCCCTACGGCACCATTGCGTGGAGTGTCATCATCAAGGGGACTGCCAAAGTTGTGGACACCCAGGAGGACTTCCAGGAAGCAGCCGATGCCGGCCTGTCACCTTGGGAGGCTGGCAGCAAGGACCACTTGGTGCGAGTCACGCCCACCGAGGTCAGCGGCCGGCGGTTTGTCATCAATGCCCCCTCCCGCTGGTGGCCACCGTTGGACCCCGCAGGAACCTAGCATCCCGGCGACGGGGAAGAATCAACGCACGACGCCGGCCCTCACCGTACCGCCCTGGTGCTCACGGGGGTGCCACCCACCGCCGTCGTGTTGGGGTGGCGGCGAGCGCGCAGGGCACGAAGCGCATTCAGGATCGTGGCCAGGTCGACCAGCTCCTGAAGGAGGGCGCCGGCCACCGCCGGAATGTAGCCAAACACTGCCGCGACCATCAGGCAGACACTCAGCAGGATGCCCGTCCAGATGCTCGCCAGCGCTATCCGGACCGTGCGCTGGCCGATATCCACAGCCAGCGCCGCTTTGGACAGGTCGTCGAGCATGATCACAACGTCGGCTGACTCGCTCGCCGCGGTTGACCCCTTGGCGCCCATCGCGACACCAACGTCTGCGGCTGCCAGGACCGGAGCATCGTTGACGCCGTCGCCCACCATCATGACAGGGCGTTCCCGCAGCCCAGCGACGATGGAAACTTTGTCCCCCGGCAGGCAGCCAGCCTCGAACCGCGAGATCCCGGCTCTGATGGCAATTTGTTCGGCGGTGGCCCGCGCATCGCCAGTGAGAAGGAGAGTTTCCCTAATTCCGAGGCGGTGAAGGTCAGCGAGCGTGTCCACTGCGTTGTCCCGCAGCGGATCGCTCATGATCAGGGCTCCCCCGAAACGTCCATCAACCCCCACATAAACCGCCAACTGTCCGCCGGCCACCTCTGCCTTCTCGAATCCCGAGGTGACGGAACGGACAAAGTCAGGTTTACCGACCACCACCGTTTGGCTGCCGCAGGTGGCCATTACCCCCTGCGTGGCGTGTTCGGATGCACTGGTTCCTTCCAGCAGGTCCAGGCCCCTGTTCCGGGCAGCATCGATCACCGAGGAGGCAAGGACATGGGAGGAGTACTGCTCCGCCGAAGCGGCCAACTGCAGCAGCCTATCCTCGGTCAGCACCCCGAATGCTGCCGATGAAATCCTGATGCCGTGCAGGGTGGGTCGCCCGTGCGTGAGTGTGCCTGTCTTGTCGAACACCGCCGTACGCACGCGGGCAAGCTGTTCGAGGGTTCCGCCGTTCTTGATGATGATTCCCGCGTGCGCCGCCCGACTGGTGCCCGCAAGAAACGCCACTGGAGCGGCGATGAGCAGGGGGCACGGCGTTGCCACAACAAGGACCTGTGCGAACCGGACTGGGTCCTGGCTCAAATACCAGCCCATCCCGGCCAGGACGAAGGCGAAGAACGTGAACGGAATGGCGTACCTGTCAGCGAGTCGGACCACCGGCGGACGGCTCGACGCCGCTTCCTGGACCAAAGCCACAATGCGGCTGTACTGCGAGTTTTCCGCCGTGGACGTCGCCAATATCCGCACGGCGGTTTCGCCGTTCACGGATCCGCTGAGCAACGCATCGCCTTCGATGTGTTCCACCGGCAAGCTCTCACCCGTCAGAGTCGACTCGTCGAAGCTGCCAGTTGCCGTGCGAAGCACCCCGTCCACGGGAACCACCTCAGACGGCTTGACCAGAAGAATATCCCCGGGCCGGACATCCGCCGCGGGGATGTCCTCCGCCGGGAAGCCCGGCAGTTCGCGGTGGGCTGCCTCCGGGACGCGTTCAAGGAGGGACCGCAATTCCCGGGTTGCGCGCCCATGGGCAATCTCCTCCAGCGCTTCACCTCCGGCCAGCATCAGCACGATGATCAGGGACGCCACGTACTCCCCCACTGCCACCGTCGAGGCGATGGCGGTCACCGCCAGCAGGTCGATTCCCCAACGGCCCCTCATCAGTGATCTGGCCATGGACGCGGACCTGGCCGCGGCGACCATAAGGGCGTAGCCGCTCGCCGTCCACTGGGCTGCCGGCTCCTGCATCATGGCCAGGAACACCGCCACGACAATCCCGGCGGCCAGGGTAGCGGCCACCAGCGGAAAGCGCACCAAAAGACTTCTCAAGGCAGCCACGGTCATGTCCCTGACGCTACTGCCGCCAGGCCACCGCAGACAGGGCACTTCGGACCAGGCAGTTGCCCTTTTTCGACGTCCCGGGACCTTCGTCCCTAATACACCCGCTTCCAGTCTGGAAGCATTGGCACAAACCACCGCCCGAGACCCGAACGATGGAGTTTGGAAAGGAGCAAGCACATGGCTGGATCATTCGAATTGTTTACGGATGAGGACTCGCACGTGCGGTTCACCCTGGTGGCACCGGACGGGACGGTTCTGGCTGTTTCGGGGCCCTACCTGGACAAGCGTGAGGCCGCAGCCGCTATCAAGGAAGTCCGGGAATGCGCCGGAACCGGTCTCATCAACGATCTCTGTCCTGCAGGCGCCTGACATGCAGCCAGCGGCGGCTGTACGCGTCGAGACCCGCATTGAGGATGTCCTGGCGGTCGAGGGCCTGGTCAAGAGCTACGGCGAGCGAACAGTTGTTGATGGCGTCACCTTTCACATCCGGGTGGGGGAAACCTACGGCCTGCTTGGGCCCAACGGTGCAGGCAAGACCACGATTATCTCGATGGTGGCCGGCCTGATCCCCGCCGACGCCGGGTCGGTCACCGTTGTGGGTGAGCCAATGACTCCGACAAGCACACACCCAAAGGGACACATTGGCCTTGTCCCACAGGAACTCGCGATCTATCCGGACTTGTCGGCGCGGGAAAACCTGCGGTTCTTCGGACGCCTCCAAGGGCTGCGCCGAAAGGAACTGGGCACCAGGACGAACGAAGTGCTGGAGCTTATTGGCCTGGCCGACCGGGCCGGAGAACAGACCAAGAAGTTTTCGGGCGGTATGAAACGCCGGCTGAACATCGGGATCGGATTGCTGCACCGGCCAACCCTGCTAATTCTGGATGAACCGACAGTTGGTGTTGATCCACAATCGCGGAACTCGATCCTGGAGTCCGTGGAGAGGCTGTCCGCTGAAGGCATGGCCGTGCTCTACACCACCCACTACATGGAAGAGGCGGAGCGGCTATGCGACCGCATCGCCATCCTTGACGAAGGCCGGGTCCAGGCGGAAGGCACACGGGACCAGCTGGTCAGGCTGACCGACGGGGTGGACCGCATTAGCCTGCGCGGCAGCGGCAACACGGAGGCCGCCGCGGCTGAGCTGAAGTCTTTGCCCGGCGTGCAGCATGTCGACGGCGGCGGGACAGGTTTGGTCCTCACTGTCAGGGACGGACCAAGTCTCCTGCCTGCCATCGTCACCGGGGCCGGGAACGCTGGCATGACCTTGACCCAGGTGGAGATAACCCGGCCGGACCTGGAGTCCGTCTTCCTGCACCTGACCGGCAAAGCCCTCAGGGATTGAGATGCGCGGAATCTGGACGATGGTGGGAAATGATCTCAAGCAGCGCATCCGCGACAAGTCAGTGTTCATCTTCTCCCTGCTGGTTCCCCTTTCCCTCATGGGAGTCCTGAACCTTGCGTTCGGCGGCTTCGGCCCGGACACTGTGGAACTGAAACCAGCCACGGTTGTGGCCAGCAATGAGGACGCCGGGCCACTTGGCGGCGCTTTGCTCAGTGCGCTTGACTCATTGGAGGTCATGGACGTCACGCTGCGGAGTGTGCCCGCAGCGGAGGTCCAGCAGGAGACCCGGAACAGTGGTGCGGACCTGGGGCTGGCCATCCCTTCAGGCTTCACCACCGCCGTCACCTCAGGCCAGGGTGTGTCGGTGCAGGTAGTGGAGGGCGAGAGGCAAGGCATCGAAACCGACGTGCTGGTCTCAGTGGTGGACGGCCTCCTGGACCAGTTTGGTGCCGGAGCCGTGGCGGCGATGGCCGGCCACAGCGCGGGCCTGCCTCCGGAGTTGCTGGTGGGACTTGGGGAACAGACAGCAGCCGGCACCCCGGCGCTGAGCCTGTCAGAAGGCCAGGCGGCTGCTGAGCAACTCTCACTGAAGGGAACCCTGGTAGCCGGCCAGACAGGGCTGTTCCTCCTTTTCACCGTTGGTTTCGGGGTCCTTGGGCTGTTGGCAGAACGCGAGCAAGGTACCTTGGCACGTCTAAGGTCTTCACCGGTGGATGGGCGTTCGATCATCACCGCCAAAGCCTTAGTGGGATTCATCCTCGGCATCGTTGCCACGACGGTCCTGCTGACCGTCGGCTCACTGCTGTTCGGCGTCTCGTTCGGTTCTCCACTGGTCTTGGGCCTGCTCGTGGTGAGCGTTGCGGCAGCGGCTACCAGCATGACGTTCGTTGTCGCCCGCCTGGTGCGGACCGCCGAACAGGCCAACGTCGCCCAGTCCATCCTTGCGATGGTGCTGGGCATCGCCGGTGGTGCATTCTTCCCCATCGAAGCGTCCGGCTTCGTCGCGGCCCTCATGGACCTGAATCCTGTGGGTGCCTTTATCCGGGGCCTGGGCATCTCTGCCGGCGGCGGCGGACCCGCTGACGTTGCCGTTCCCTTGACCGTCATGCTGGGATTCGCGGCGGTGTGCACGATTGCCTCCCGGCTGATACCGGACCGGGGTGCCAGGATATGAGCAGCATCCTGGCTGTTGCGGGCGTGGAAGTGCGGCGCTTCCTGCGGGACAGGTCAAACATCTTTTTTGTGTTTATTTTCCCGCTGGTGCTGATACTGCTGCTTGGCTCGCAGTTCGGCGCGGGCAGCGGGCAGGCCCACGTGTCGGTGGCGGGAGGAACCGGTTCGGAGCTCGAGAGAAAGGTCGCCGGGCAGTTGGAGGCGGACGGCCTCCGGGTCACCTACGGCAGCCCTGAAACTGTCCGGGCCGAACTGAGCCGGGGACGGACCGACGTCGGGGTTTTCATCAGCGACGCCGCGGCGGCGGCATTCGACGACGGCCAACAGGCCGATCTCGAAGTGGTGATGTCAGCACAATCGGGTGCACAGGCGGCTCTCCAGTCCGTGCGCACCTCGGTGCAGGCCGTCGACACCGAACAACGCCAGCTTGCCGCCCTTCAGGACGCCGGCGTCAGCAGGGACGAGGCGGCGGCAGCACTGGACCAGGCGCGAACCACTGTGCAGCGTCCACACTTGGAGATCGTGGATACCAGCAACGTGACCCAGGAGTTCAGGGGCCTGGGCCAGTTCGACCTGGGGGCTGCCCAGCAGCTGCTGTTGTTCGTCTTCCTTAGCTCACTCACCGGGGCGGCAACATTGATTCAGGCCCGGCGCCTGGGCGTCATTTCCCGGATGATGGCGTCTCCGGTTACCAGCTGGGAGGCCATCGCCGGGCAGGCGCTCGGGCGCTTTGGCATTGCGGTGGTCCAAGGCGCATACATCATGGTGGGCACGGCCCTGCTGTTTGGCGTCGACTGGGGGAATCTGCTCCTGGCCGGCCTGATCCTGGCCTTCTTCGCAGCAGTTGCCGCGGCCGCCGCGATGGTGATCGGCTCAGTTTTTGACAACGACGCCGTATCCTCGGGGGTCGGAGTGGGTCTGGGACTGGTCCTGGCTGGCCTGGGGGGTTCCATGGTGCCGCCGGAGTTCTTCTCTGAAACTCTCCAAACTGTTTCCCGCGCCACCCCGCACCGCTGGGCCTACGACGCTTTCGCGGTAGTGCAGCGGCATGACGGCGGGCTGGCGGACATCGTGCCTCAGTTGGTGGTGCTCGCCGCCATGGCCGCGGTTCTGCTGGCACTCGGTGCCTTCCTGCTTCAACGGAGCCTCAACCGCGCACTGTAGGATCCGACGGCGGGGCGGGAGCGTCCGGCGGGCTGGGTCCGTCCGGCGGGGCTGGCGCCTGGCGCACCGCATCGGCGTTGACTGTGCCTGGATAGCGCCCGTGGAGTTCCCTGGCGCCCTGGTCCAGGCGGAACGGCGGGTACTCGTCCCGCATCAGGGCTGTGTAGGTGATGACCCGGTAGATCCAGCGGTTGAAGCCCAGAAGCAGGTCGAACAGAGGGCGCTGGTAACGGCCGCTGAACAGCAGGATCACCCCTGCGACAAGAACCAGGAAGCCGAACAGGGAGAACCCCGTGCCGCTCTCGTACCGTATGCCGGGAGTCTGGGGATCCGTCCAGCGAACCGTGCTGGTGCCGGTCAGCGCGGCAATGATGATCAGGTGGGGCAGCGCCAGCAGCCACCACTTAACCAGCACGAGACCGCGGGAAAGCCGTTCCGGGTAGTCAACCTCGAAATCCGCTGGGTAGTCCGTCCTTGCCAGCGTAAACGGCGGGTACCGGTCCGTTCCCAGTGCGCCGTAGGCGTAGAACGCCACGCGCCAGGTCCAGCGCAGGACGCCCACGTTGAAATCGAAGAGCGAACGGGGATACCTGCCTGTGAACAGGATCGCGAACCCGGCAATGACGGTGACCACAACGAATGCGAACCACAGGAAGAACAGCACAATGAAGTGCGGAATGGCCAGGAACCACTTTACGAGCCACAGCCACCTGGACAGAACCGGGTCGAGTTCCCCCAGGAGCCGCGCCGGGTACGGTGGCCTCTCGACAGCGAAATGGGTTGGGGGTGGCTGGGCCCCGGCAACGGGCGCTGCCACGTGGGGTGGCTGGGCCCCGGCAACGGGCGCTGCCACGTGGGGCGGCAGGAGGGTTCCCGGCCGGGCGGCCGCGGGGGCGTGCCGGCCCAGTCCCTGGGCGCCGAAGATCAGCAACGGCACCCCGGCAACCAGCAAAATGGCTCCCGTGGCGAGCAGGCCGGCGGCTATCGGGCCAAAAAGCTCAGACCGGAACCCGGCCTTCAAGTCGGCGCTGACCTCGCTGCTGGCGTCGGCATTCATCACCACCACAGACCAGTTTCCCGACTGGATGTTCCAATCCAGCACCTGCTCACCGGTGCCCGTTGCGGAAGCCACCCAGAAGTCCTGCCCAGAGGGAAGCGGCGGCTGTTGGGTTCCCTGAGTTTCCCGGTACTCGACATGGAAGGGCCGGTAACTGACGTCCAGGAGCTCCGAGTAGTTGGCCCCGGACAGGTATCGCTCCACGTCAGAGCGGGGGGCTATGCCGATAAAGATCTCCTTGCCAGGGGTGGCGGATTCGGCCCAGATCCGAATGCTGCCCACGTCAAAGGGCAACGGTCCCGGGTAGTCGTCGCCACGCATGTTGTCTGCGCCGGCTGAAATGATCGCTGAGGAACCAACGTCGAACCGCTCACTCGGTGAGGTGAGGTATCCGCCGTCGTTCTGGAGTGAGTTGACCACCGAGGCACCTATGCCGCCGAAGAGCAACCCGATTCCGAGCATTGAGAACAGGATGCCGAGAATAAGCATGATGATGAAACGGGCCCGCATGGAAGTCCTCCCGTGGTAGATATCCGCTTGTGGCCGCCCCGCCGGACCTGGGTCCTTCCAGATTCAGCCTGTTGCACTGCGGTCAGTAGGGCCATTGGTCACTGCGGACCCCCTGCAGTTATCTGGCCGGAATCAGCGGCCCGGCTGGGATGCAGGACGCGTGATGATGGTGGGACACGGCAATTGCATCAAAACCTTTTCGGCTATGGATCCGACAGGTTTCCGCAGTCCGCCCCGTCCCCAACAGCCAATCACCAACAGATTTGCCTGTTCCGCGGCGCGGATGAGCTCATCGGCGGGAGCGCCGTCCACGATGAGCGCTTCGAGAACAGTCAGTGCCGGAAAGTGCTCCCGCAGGCGGCCGGCCGCTTCTGAAACGAGCGTCAGGGGGTCAGGCCTGGGGCCTCGACCCGGTCCGGTTCCGCGGCCCGGCACAGCTGCAGCCATCCCCTTCGGCACCGCATGCAAAACTGTTAGCACCTCGCGCCTCCGGCTGGCTTCCCCTGCCGCCATCTTCAGGGCAACTTCAGAGTCATCCGACCCGTCGATGCCAACCACCACTCCGGTTCGGCTTCCCGCCCTGGGAGCGGGGATGGCCGCAACTGGACTTCGGCACAGGACTGCGGCCTGGAAGCTTACTGACCCAAAACCCTCTCCCCGCCTGTCCGCCGACCGGTCAGAACCGAGAACCACCATCTCCGCGCCAACGGACAATTGGCTGAGCACCGGCGCAGGTTCGCCCGGCTGCCAACTGGTGGCGATGCGCAGCGCCGGATACCGCGCAGCCAATCTCCCACGCTCAAGGTCCAGCATCGCCCGGGCCTCGGCGACGGCTTCTGCGTACTGCACCGCCAGCCTGAAGTACGGGCGATCGGGCACCACCCGCACCAGGTGGAGCTGGAGACCCAGCCCGTCCGCCCTTTGCGCGGCCCAGTCCGCAGCTCCCTGTCCCGCGTCTGAGCGGTCGGCCCCGGCCACTACTTCGTGCTCTTTCAACGCTTGCCCCCTTTGCCTCACATCACCGTATTGTCCCCCTGAGGCCCTGAACGGCCAGTGCCTTAAGCCCCGCCGAAGTACCGGGGCTTTCGTCCCTGTTGCCTTAACCGGCTAACAATGTCTACTGGATGGACAAGCAGACCGCGGGTAATCCAGCAAGGGAAGATCATGACCAACATCACCATTCTCGGCAGCGGACAGATGGCCCGCGCACTCGCGTCGGCGATGCTGCGGGGAAACAATCCGGTACAGATCCTTGGCCGGGATGGATCCAAGACACGCGACCTGGTGGAAAGCCTTGGACCCGGCGCCACAGGAGGCGTGGTGGGGGCCGCCGTCACAGGAGCACTAATTTTCCTGGCCATCCCGCATAAGGAAGTCCATAACGCCATCCTGGAAACCGGCGACTCCCTTGATGGCCGGGTGGTCGTGGACATCAGCAACACCGTGGACGTCACGAATTTCGACCGCCTGACCACGGAGCCGGGCACGTCCGCAGCCGAAGAAACAGCCCGCCTGTTGGAAGGCCGCGCGGATGTGGTGAAAGCGTTCAATACGACGTTCCCCACCACCCTGGAGGCTGGAAAGGTCGGCGGGCAACATCTGGACGTCTTCATCGCCGGCGACTCGGAGCAGGCCAAGGAGAAGGTGAGTGCCGTGGCAGCGGCCGCAGGACTGCGGCCCATCGACGTTGGGCCACTCCGCCGTTCCCGCGAACTTGAAGCCATCATGCTGGTTGTTATGGGCCTTCAGGTCAGCCCTGAGCATGAACACTTCAACTGGGACACCGCCCTCAGGATCTTTCCTTAGCCTTAGCGCGGGTGTTTCAGCGACACCGCTTCAAGGTGCTCTGGAACCCGGACATTCCATCCCAGTTCATGCCTGATCCGAACCCGCAAAGCGTCAGACGCGTCCGGCTCACCGTGGGTGATGTAGGTCATGCGGGGAGCTCGAGGGGCTGCGCGCATCCACTCGATGATTTCATGGGAATCCGCATGCGCTGACAGGCTGTCCATCACCACGACTTCGGCTTTGATGGGGACGTCCTCACCGAAGATCCGCAATTGCCTTGCACCACCTGCGAGGGTTGCGCCGCGTGTACCCGCGGCCTGGTATCCGCTCAGCACCACCACGTTTTTGGCATCGGGCCCGTAGGCCTGCAGATGGTGCAGGATACGGCCACCTGTGAGCATGCCGCTCGCCGAGATGATCACCATCGGCCCGCCGCGCAGGTTCAGCAGTTTGGAATCATCGACACTTCGGGTCATGGTGGCCACCCGGTACATGTCGGTGTACTCGCGTTCCTGCAGCCGGTGTTCTTCGGGGTGCCTCTGGTACATGCCTGAACCATCGATGGCCATCGGGCTGTTGAGATAAATGGGGATGTCCGGAATCGCCCCGCGCCGCCGGAGGCGTGACAGATGCAGCATCAATGTCTCGGCCCTTCCCACAGCGAAGGCGGCGATGAGGACAACGCCGTCCCTCTTTGCCGCCCTTACGATGACTTCGCCTAACTCGTCCTCCGGGTCCGTGGCCGGGTGGGTCCGGTTGCCATACGTGGACTCGGCCACCAGGACGTCAGTGGCCCCAAGAGCCCGGGGGCGATGCATCAAAGGATCATTGGGCCTGCCGAGGTCCCCCGTGAAGTGCATGTGCACGCCCTGCACGGTCAACCGGATCTGCGCGGCGCCGAGGATGTGCCCCGCTGGGACGAACGTGGCTTGGATGTCCCCGCCAAGATTAAAAGGTGTGTCAAAATCGTGCCCGTCGAAGCTGTTCAAAGACCGGACGGCATCGGCGGCGGTGTAGACCGGGAGGGGCGGGTGATGGGAGGAATAGTCGTGCAAGTCCGCGTAGCGCGCTTCTTCTTCCTGGAGGTGTCCGCTGTCGGGAAGAAGGAGCGTGCACAGTTCCGTGGTGGACGCCGTGGCGTGGACGGGCCCCCGGAAGCCGTCCCTGACCAGGGCCGGGATATAGCCGCTGTGGTCAAGGTGGGCGTGGGTCAGCAGGACAGCGTCAATGGACGCCGGAGGTACCGGAAAAGGTCCCCGGTTGCGGACGCGGATGCGTTTGAATCCCTGGAACAGACCGCAGTCGACGAGAATCCGCCGTCCCCCGGAATCAACGAGGTACCGGGACCCCGTGACTGTGTCGGTTGCTCCCAGGAAGCGAAGAGTGGCTTGGTTCTTGTCCTTCATTCCTGCTCTTTTCCGAGAAAGCCGACGGCGGTGGGACAACCTTCTCCCGGCTCCAGCGGCAGGGGTAGGGTCATTGGTCACACCCCGGGGCCCCATCTGTACGGGCCGTTGGACCCTTGTGGCATGCCCGCAGTTTCCTAAAGAATGAGTCACGCGCAGATATGCACCGCTTTCCTGTTCGAACAGCGGCGCAGAAGGGATCACGATGAATGCCTCAACAGCATCAGAGCAAGGGGCTGAACCATCCGACGGCGTTATCCGGGTGTTCATCCTTGATGACCACGAACTGGTCCGGCGGGGCCTGCAGGATCTCCTGGAAACTGAAGGATTTTCCGTCGTCGGCATGTCAGGCTCCGCTGCTGAAGCCGCCCGCCGGATTCCGGCGCTGCGCCCGGACGTGGCAATACTCGACGCCCGATTGCCGGACGGGACAGGCATCGAGGTCTGCCGCGATGTGCATTCCGTGGATGAAACGATCAATTGCCTGATCCTCACCAGCTACGACGACGAGCAGGCGTTGCGGGGCGCAGTCCTTGCCGGGGCGTCCGGGTACGTCCTCAAGGAAATAGGTGGCACCGACCTGGTCGGTGCCCTGCGCCGAGCCGCCAAGGGGGAATCCCTGTTTGACGCCGAGCTGAAGACCAGGATCGTTCAGGGACTGGCAGAACCCGAGCACGTGGACCCCAGGGTCGCGTCGTTGACCCGGCAGGAGCGCAGGGTGCTGGAGCTCGTCGGGGAGGGCCTCACAAACCGCCAAATCGGCGAACGAATGCTCCTGGCGGAAAAGACAGTCAAAAACTATGTCTCATCACTGCTCGCCAAGTTGGGTTTTGAACGGCGGACGCAGGCCGCGGTCCACGTGGCGCAGCACCACGAGCACTAGCCTCAAAATACGGGGGCCGTCCAGGTAAGTGCCGTTCCCGTTTCCGGGGAACTGGCGATGTCAAAACTTCCGCCCAGCGAGGCAGCCCTGAAGCGCATGTTCGCCAGTCCGTTGCCGGCGGAAGGCGCGCTGAATCCTGTTCCATTGTCCTGGATTTGGATGCAGACTGAGCCGTTGTCCACCGAAACTGACACGCGGATCGAATCCGCACCCGAATGTCGGACGGCGTTGCTGAGTCCTTCCGTGATCACTGCCACCATGTTCAGGGCAGTTTCCTCGTCCCGGATGGCATCAATGGGCCCCGTCAGGGTCAGCAAGGGGACGAAGGCGAGGGACTGCGCGCCGCTGCGGACTGCCTGGAGGACCCGGCTGCTGAGGAGTTCCTTCTCCCCGGCGGAGTCACTTAGCGAATAGATGGTGTTGCGAAGCTCCCGGATGGTTTCGTCCAATTCGTCGGTCACAGCCCGGATCGTCCTGGCGGCGGAGTCATCGGACATGTATCGCTGGAGACTTTGGATGCTGAGCCCTGCTGCGAACAGTCGCTGGATGACGAGGTCATGCAGGTCGCGGGCGATCCGGTCCCGGTCGGTGAAGACAGCGATCTGTTCCCGCATCCGGTGAGCCCGCGCCAGTTCAAGCGCCAAGGCGACGTGCGATCCGAAAACGGGACCCATGTCCAGATCCGTCGTGCTGAACGTCCCGGATGAACGCTCCCGCAGCAGGACCAGCAGGCCGTGGTGGGTGCCGTGGGCGCTGAGGTCTATGACCAGGAGCCGGCCAGCAGCCAGGTCCGCGCCGGCACCAAGGGCAGACGATGCGTCCTCTAACAAGGCGGCCTGGCCCGTAGTAAGGACGGCGTGTATCTCCTCAGAGTCAAACGACAACAGCCGTCCAACCCACGACGGAGCAATGTTCCCCGCACCGCCCGCTACGCGGTACAGGCCGGACGTGTCCTCCTGGACCAGGATGAGCGCAAGGGCGGAACCGGATTCCCGGAGCGCCCTTGCTGCGATCAAGTCCAGTCCCCCGGCCTGGCCCTCCGGTGCCTCCTCGTCGCCCATCATCTCGCCGGTCACGTCCATGCACGCCTGCAGCCACGCCGCCCTGCGCCGGGCGTCGTCGTAGAGCCTGGCGTTTTCAATCGCGACGCCGGCGGCCGCAGCAAGTGCCTCGGCGAGCTCCTCGTCTTCGTCCGTGAAGTCGCCGCCCCCACTTTTTTGGGTCAGGTAAAGGTTGCCAAACACAACGTCCCTCACGCGGATCGGCACGCCCAGGAAAGACTTCATCGGCGGATGGTTCTTGGGGAACCCGTAGGCGTCCGGGTGCTGGCTCAGATCATGTAGCCGCAGGGGCTTCGGATCGCGGATCAACAGGCCAAGAACGCCATGTCCTGTGGGGAGGGGGCCAATCCTGCGGGCGAGTTCCTCGTCTATCCCGACTGTGATGAAATGGCTCAGGGCCCGGTCACGTCCAATCACTCCCAAGGCCCCGTATTCAGCTTGGAGAAGGTGGCAGGCCGAACTGACCACCCTGTGCAGCACGGCCTCCAGGCTGAGGTCCTCGGCCAAGGCAACGACAGCACTCAGAAGCCCTTGCATCCGCTGCTGGGCGGGTTGCCGCAAGGGGGCAAACTCGGCATTTACGGCTTTGGCGGATCGGCCCACCTGACAGCGCAAATGGCCATGTATGAGGGTGCAAGTGTCTACGTCATGACCCGGTCCGCAGCGGCGCAGAGGCTGGCCCTTGAACTGGGGGCAGAGTTCGCCGGTCCCGCTGAGGCCGACCCGCCGGAGCCGCTGGACTCCGCGATCCTCTTCGCTCCTGTGGGCGGACTGGTACCGATAGCGCTTCGCGCGCTGGACCGCGGAGGAACCCTCGCCGTCGCCGGAATCCACCTCAGCGACATCCCGGTCCTGGACTATCAAAAGCATCTCTTTCAGGAGCGCCACCTGCGCAGTGTCACGGCCAACACGAGAGCCGACGGCCGTGAATTCCTGGCGCTGGCAGAGAAAGTGCCCCTCCGCCCCACCACTGTCCCCTACGCGTGGACCAAGGCAGACCAGGCATTGCTGGACCTGTCCCAGGACCGCTACACCGGAGCTGCAGTGTTGCTTCGCTCAGCCTGAGGCGCCGGAGGGACCGCGCGCTTTGGGTGACCTTCGGCCCTAGGCACCCGCCAGGATCCTGTGGAAAGTACTCCTATGAGTGATAGTGAACGCATCCTGGTCGGAATCGACGCTTCTGAATACTCTCCGGCCGCGTTGCGCATTGCCGGGCGGCTGGCATCCGCGTTGGCCGCTCCGTTGCACGTCATCACATGCCTGGGCCCGTCCGATTTCTATCTTCCGCAAAACCTGCATCCCGGGGGTGACCCGGCCAGCGCGGCGGAGCTCACGGCGATTGCCCGGCGGCTCATGGAACAGGCCATCGACAGGGCGTTCGGCCCGGAACGCCCCGAACACCTCTCAGCCCTTGTCAAGGCGGGATCACCGGCGAAGGTCCTCGTAGAGGAAAGCCGCGACGCCCAACTGCTCGTTGTCGGAAGGCGGGGCCGCGGGGGCCTGCTCGGCCAGCTTCTGGGTTCAGTGAGCGCCGCATGTGCAGCACACGCGCATTGCCCGGTGCTGGTCGTCAGCCAGGATCCCGAGGACGACCATGGAACACGTCCCTGAAGTGCCGGCAATAGTCGTAGGCGTGGACGGAAGCGCTCCTTCGCTCCTCGCATTGCGCTGGGCCGGCGCATTGGCGCCGCTGCTCAAGGCCCGCATCCGGGCCGTGACCTGCTGGCAGTTCCAGATCGCCCTCGGCACCTTCATCCCGGTCATCTGGGACCCTGAAGAGGAGGCCCGGAAGGTCTGTGCCGCGGCCGTGGACACGGCCTTCGACGGCACTCCTCCTGCCGGACTTGAAATGGTCGCCGCCCAAGGTCAGGCGGCCAAGGTCCTGGTCGAAGAAAGCAGGAAGGCCCAGTTGGTGGTCGTGGGCGGCCGTGGCCACGGAGGATTTGAAGGGCTCCTGCTGGGTGCGGTGAGCGCAACGGTGGCGGAGCACGCAAAATGCCCGGTCCTCGTGGCGCACGGCACTGATCTGCCGGCAGGCCTCATCGTTCGTCCCGGGACGGCTTCCGCGGAGGACGGCGGCCAGTCCGGGTCCAGCCATGCCCACACCTGACCGCATCGTTGTTGGCTACGACGGATCGGAGGAGGCGGCACTGGCCGTACGTTGGGCTGCGCGGCACGCAACGCTATTGGACTGCGAACTGCAGGTGGTTCATTGCTCACTGTGGCCGTTGCTGACCAACGACCTTGGACCCGTCAAAGGCATACCCGGAAGCGGGCTGCAACATCAGGCGCAGGCCATCCTTGATCAGGGCGAAGCTGAGGCGCTGTCCGTCGAGCCCAGGCTCAGTATCCGGAGCAGCCTCCTGTACGGACTCCCCGCGGGCCATCTCCGCCGGATCGCGGATGATGCGCGAATGCTGGTTCTTGGCAGCCGCGGGATCGGTGGCTTTATGGGACTCCTGGTTGGATCCGTATGCCTGGAACTCGCGGCGACGGCCCCTTGTCCCGTGGCGGTCATTCGATTCGATCAGAACCCCAAAGGGCGCATCATAGTGGGAATTGACTCATCCGGTTCGCCGGACACCTTGGGGATGGCCTGTGACCTGGCCAGTGCTGCGGGAGCGGACCTGACGATCATCCACGTCGTCAGACCGCATGATGCCGCGGCCAACGAGGCCAGAGCGGGGCAGGGAGCGGCCCGTCGTCTCCTGATGGAGGCGGCTGACAGTGCCCAGGCCCAGGCTCCGGACGTAGCTGTGGACCAGCGCATCGCGCAGGACAGTTCCATTCCGCGGGCGCTCCTCAACGCGGCCCGCGGCGCCGCCCTCCTCGTCGTCGGTAGCAAGGGCCAGGGGATCCTGCGGGGAACCATCGGATCCAATGCCCATGCGGTCCTTCACCATGCCAAGGGCCCTGTCCTCATCTTCCGGCAGCCGGAACCCGGCGGGACCGCCGACAATGCGCGGGCCTGAGCGGCCGCCGTCGGACTTCCGGGACCTTTGTCCCTTACCGCCGAGGCAACCCGGTGTCATCGTTGAGGCTGGAGCAGCATTCCGCGTGCAGTGGAACACATGATCAGCAAGAGGCAGGAACGGTTATGAAAGCCATCGTTTACGGAGGTCCCGGGAAAAAGTCCTGGACGGAGGTACCCGATCCGTCAATCCGGAACCCCACCGATGCCATCGTCAAGGTGGACACCACCACCATCTGCGGGACGGACTTGCATATCCTCAAAGGCGATGTGCCGGCTGTGACCAAAGGAAGAATCCTGGGCCACGAGGGTGTGGGAACCATTACTGAGGTGGGGCCGTCGGTGACCAGCCTGAAACCGGGCGACCGCGTGATCATCTCCTGCATCAAGTCCTGCGGCCACTGTGCCAACTGCAAGGCCGGCCTCTATTCGCACTGTATGGGCGAGGAGGGCGCCGCGGGCATCGGCTGGGTCTTCGGCCACCTGATCGACGGCACGCAAGCCGAATACGTGCGGGTCCCCTACGCCGAAAACTCCCTGCACGTGCTGCCCGACGGCGTCAGCGACGAACAGGCCGTCATGCTGTCGGACATCCTCCCCACGGGCTTCGAAATCGGCGTCCAGTACGGCCGGGTCAAACCCGGCGATACGGTGGCGGTGGTCGGGGCAGGTCCGGTCGGGCTGGCCGCAATCGCCACCGCAGGGCTCTATGGAGCCGCCACCATCGTCGCCATCGACCTTGATGCGAACCGCTTGGAGAAGTCCCGGGAGTTCGGCGCCACCAATGTTGTCCTCTCAGGCGACGCCGACTGGAAGGAACAGGTGCTGGGGCTCACCGACGGCCAAGGGGTTGATGTGGCCATCGAGGCGGTGGGCATTCCCGCGACATTCAGCATGTGCACGGAGATCGTCCGGCCAGGCGGGAATGTCGCCAACGTTGGCGTACACGGCAAGTCAGTGGAATTGCACGTGGAGAACCTCTGGATCCAGAACATCAACATCAGCATGGGACTCGTGAACGCCAACACCACCCCGATGCTGCTGAAGCTTGTGGCACAAGACAAGCTGCCGGCGGAAAAGTTCGCGACACACCGCTTCCGCTTTGACCAGTTCATGGACGCCTACGACACCTTCGCCCGGGCCGCGGAAACCAACGCCCTGAAAGTGGTGATCACCGCATGAAAGGCTACGTTGTTTACGACTCCGCATTCGGGAACACCCAGGCGGTTGCAGAGGCCATCGCCCAAGGCCTCAAACCCATCCGGGCTGCGGCAGTGTCCGTGACCGATTTCAAACCTGGCAGCCTGGCAGGTGGCGACCTCCTCGTCGTCGGCTCCCCCATCAACGGTTGGCGGCCCACGCCCAAAATCACAGAACTTCTGGGGCAGTTGGGCAACGGCAAGCTCAGGGGCATCAAGGCGGCCGCATTCGACACCCGCGTCCGGTTCTTCATCCATGGCGACGCCGCCAGGAAGATCACCAAACTGCTCACGGAAGGCGGCGCCCACATCATTTCCCACCCCACCCCGTTCTACGTCCGGGGTACCGAAGGGCCGCTGCGCGCCGGAGAACTGGACAGAGCAGCAACCTGGGCCAGGAACCTGGCCTCGGCACTCGAGCAGAAGGCAACGCCATGAAAGCAGCAATCGTTTACGAATCCCTCTACGGCAACACCCACGCCATCGCCGATGCGATTGCGCAAGGGCTGGTAGGGGTGGCCGACCCACAGGTGATGTCCGTCGAGGAGGCAGGACAGACCCAGCCCACCGCCACGGACCTCCTGGTGGTGGGAGGGCCGACCCACATCCACGGCATGAGCAGGAAGCCAATGTGGGAACTGGCAGTCAAAGACGCCCTTGAACACCCGGAGAAGGGGCTGGTTCCGGACGCCGCTGCGGGAGGGCCGGGCTTGCGGTCCTGGTTCGATGCCTTGGACAAGGCAACCGGGAAAGCGGCCGCTTTCGACACGCGGCTGGAGGGCAACGAACTGCTGACCGGTCACGCATCCAAGGGCATCGCAAAACGGCTCAAGAAACATGGCCTTGAGCTCATCGCCGAGCCTGCGAGCTTCCTCGTCGACGACACCAACCAGCTTTTGCCGGGTGAACTGGACCGGGCGCGCGAATGGGGGAAAACCCTGGGCGCGGCTCTCTCGGCATCCTGAGTGAGCCGAGTGGGCACGGCAGCGGCACCCTATCCGCCCGGAGCTGACGCTCCCGCAGGAACCGGTCTCTCCGCGGCGGACGTCAAGGAACGAACGCTTGCGGGGCTGGGCAACGGTGCCCCGGACAACTCGAGCAGAACACTGCGGGAGATTGTCCGGGCCAACGTGCTGACCCTTTTCAACGGGATCGTAGGCGGCTGTTTCCTGCTGTTGCTGGTGCTGGGTCAGTGGCAGGACGCGCTTTTCGGTTTCGCCGCACTCAGCAACGCCGTCATCGGCGTAGTCCAGGAGTTCAGGGCCAAGAGGCTGCTTGACCGGCTCGCTGTCATGGATGCCCCAGCCGCCCGGGTGCTCCGCGATGGCCGGGTTCAGGAAATTGCCGTCGCCGACGTGGTCCTGGGTGACATCGCCGTTCTGCAGGCCGGCGACCAGGTGGTGGCGGACGCCGTCATCGTCGACGACACTGGACTGGAAGTTGACGAGTCCCTCCTCACGGGTGAGTCCGAACCCGTGGACAAGGACCCGGGCTCGACAGTGCTCTCCGGCTCCACCATCACGGCCGGCCAGGGCAGGGCGCGGGTGGTTGCCGTGGGTGCCGGCTCATACGCGAACCGGCTCACTGCGGAGGCGAAACGTTTCTCCCTGGTCAACTCCGAGATCCGCAACGGGATAAACCGTGTCCTTCACTGGATCAGCTGGGCCCTCCTGCCCGTCGTGGCGATCGTCACCAACGGCCAGATGCAGGCAAAGGGCGGCTGGGAGGCCGCTTTCCGCACCGGGGCGTGGGTGGAAGCCGTCGTTGGCGCCGTAGCCGGGGCCATCGCCATGATCCCTCTGGGCCTGGTGCTGATGACCAGCGTTGCCTTCGCCGTTGGGGGTGTGCGGCTGGCCCGCCAAAACGTGCTGGTGCAGGAGCTTGCGGCGGTGGAGGGGCTGGCCCGTGTGGACGTACTGTGCATCGACAAAACCGGTACGCTCACGGAGGGTACGGTGGTTTTCGACGGCGTCCACCGGGCTGGACGGGCCCCTGTCCAGGGCTGGAGGGAGGCACTGGGATGGTTCGGCGCGGACCCCCACGCCAATGCCACAGCCCGCTGCCTGGCCAGCAGCTTCGCCTTCGACGGCAACCGGGCTCCCGCCGCCGTCGTGCCTTTCTCCTCCGCCAGGAAGTGGAGCGCTGCGAGTTTTCATCCGCCGCACCCGGCCGCGGGAACGTGGGTGTTTGGTGCACCCGAGATGGTGCTGCTGGAGAACAGTGGCGCCACCAGTGACGTCCTGACCCGGTCCCGCCGTCTCGCCTCGGCGGGTTTGCGCACGCTGGTATTGGCTTACTCGCAGGACGTTGTGCCCACAGGGGATCCGGACGACGTGCAGCTACCCGCAGGGCTTACAGCAACCATGCTCGTGACGTTCCGGGAAAAGGTCCGCCCGGATGCGGCGCAGACGCTGTCCTATTTCCGCCGGCAGGGCGTTACCGTGAAGATCCTCTCCGGCGATGACCACCGGACGGTCACTTCGGTGGCTCGTGAAGTGGGGGTCGACGTCGGCGAGGGCTACGACGCACGGCACCTGCCCCCAGATCCGAACCTGATGGAGGAAACGCTGGGTCACTTTTCCGTGTTCGGCCGCGTCACACCTGCACAGAAAAAGGACATGGTTTTGGCGCTGCAGAGAATGGGCCACACCGTCGCCATGACGGGCGATGGCGTCAATGACGCGCTGGCCTTGAAGGAAGCGGACATCGGCATCGCCATGGACACGGCGGCGCCGGCCACCAAAGCGGTGGCCCGCATGGTGCTGTTGGATGGGCGCTTCGACCGGCTTCCGGCCGTCCTCGCGGAGGGCCGGCAGGTCATCGCCAATATTGAGCGGGTCTCGGTGCTGTTCCTAAGCAAGACGATGTACGCCGTGGCCCTGTCCGTGGCGTTCGGAGCGCTGATGTGGAGTTTTCCGTTCCTGCCCCGGCAGCTCTCAGCCACCGACGGGCTCACGATCGGCATCCCTGCGTTCTTTTTGGCCCTCATGAGCAACCCCCGCCGCTACCGGCCCGGATTCTTGAAACGGTCACTGACCATGGCGGTCCCAGCCGGAATCATCGTCACGGCGGCGCTCCTGGCTGTGCAGGTGTATTCCGTGGCGGCGGGCGGCTTCAGCGCTGAAGCGAACCGCACAGCCTCGGTCATGACGCTGTCCCTGGTTGCCCTGAGCGTGCTGGCGGCTGTCAGCCGTCCCGTCAGCACCCTGCGCCTGGCGATCATCGCTTCCATGTGCCTCGGTCTGGTCCTGCTGATGACCGTCCCCATCCTGCAGGAATTCTTTATGCTCGAATGGCCTCCGACGGAGCTCTCGGCTGTCGCCATTGGCGCCGCCGCCGTCGGCATCCTTGGGGTTCTGGCGCTGAGCAGCTACCACACACGGCGGTACCCCGTCGATGGTCCGGAGAAGGTGACGCGGCCCTAGAGCCAGTCCGCTGTAAAGTCCTGCGGCGGCCACCAGCGCGTGCGCGGCGAAACCGCAAACCTTCGCCCGGAGACTTCCGCCGGGACAACCTGGATGAGATGCTCCTTGAGCCCGGGCTGCCAGGGTTCGCGGTCAGGACCAGCGTCCTGGAGGGTCGCCAAATCTCCGTCAAACGGAACAGGAACTCCCTTGACCACAACGCTCCACACTTCAGTGGCGTAGGCATTCATCCCGTCCGCCTCAAAGGCCACGGCGGCTCCGGTGAGAAGGGCCCGGAGTTTCGTGCCCGGCGCAGTACGGAAAACCACCGCTTCTCCGACAATCATGAAGTTCAAGGGAAAGATCTCGGGGACGGCACCGTTGACCACGGCCAGCCGCCCTACATAGGAGGACCTCAGGTACTTCCAGCAGTCAGCCGGGGCGAGGACTTCCGTGTGGGATTCCGATGGGGAGCTGCTCATGCAACTGATCCTAGCCCTCCGCTTCGGGGCCAATGAGATTGTCAATCGTCGTTGCTCTGGCAGGATCGGATGCAGCCGAGGGCCAAACAGCGGTTCGGCTCGAAGGCATCATGCTCTCGCTGCTGGGAACCGCCGAACCGCCGGTCCTCCACGAGTGGTTCGACAAACTCTCCGTTGACGGGTCGGTGCTCGACCCACTCTCGCCAAAGCCTTGGGGCGCGTCCGATGGCCAAGTCATTGATCGTCATGGACTTCACTGGCTTGTCGGATATGAGCCCGCGGCGTGAACGACGCCCAATTTGCTTGTTCAGCCGGCGCGCCTGTCTGACCGTTCTGCGCGGGACGCGGTGCTCCCGGCCAAGAGACCGGATCGATAAACGCCTGGTCCTGGCGTCTCCGCGTATCCTCGCGAAAAGCTCCACTCTCGACTCCATCACTGCCTTCCGCTGTTGGAAAACCTCCTGATGGAATCAACCGTGGAGTTGGCTCTCAACTGAAGCTGCGATTCATCAACCGGCGAGCCGCGAAGTGGGCCCCAACCAGACTGCAAACCCGGTCCCCACTCAAACTGCCATAAGCAGGCCCAACCTGAGCCGCAGTCAGGGCACGTCTTCCAGGCACTCAGGACCAAAGCCTCTGGGTCCTCCCGGCCCTGTGCCCGACCCTTAAGGAGTCGGGCAAAGATGCCCGACCGTCATCCAAGCAAGGAGGCAGACATGGCTGATCTGATGAAATGGTTTGACACCCGGCGCTCCCCCGTCGAGATGATTGAAAGGCTTTTCGAAGGTGACACCGCGGCGTCTGGGATCCGCGTTGAAGAATTGATTGAAGGCAACACCCTGGTGGTCCGGGCCGAACTGCCCGGGATCGATCCGGACAAGGACGTCAGCGTGACGATCGTTGACGGCGCCCTTGAGATCAAGGCCGAGCGCAGGGAGAAGTCCGAGCAAAAGGACAAGGACAGCTACCGTTCGGAGTTCCGCTATGGTTCGTTTGTCCGCAGGCTCGCCTTGCCCGACGGCGTTCAACAGGATGACATCACCGCGTCCTACAAGGACGGGGTGCTGGAGGTCCGGACACCGGTGCCCACGGCCGCCCAGCAGCCCCCCGCGAGGAAGATCGAGATAACACGCGGCTAGCAGCAGGGCCCGGCAACGGATCAGCCGAACAGGACCGCTGCCTCCTGGTAACGGTCCTCGGGCACGGTCTTGAGCCGGCCCAGCGCAGCGTCAAATCCGACGTTCACGACGCTCGTTCCCCGCAAGGAAACCATGGTCCCCCAACGGCCGGCGGCAGCGGAATCAACAGCTGCCATGCCGAGCCTCATGGCCAGCACCCTGTCAAAGGCGGTGGGGGCTCCACCCCGCTGGATGTGCCCCAAAACTGTGGCCCGGGTTTTGATCCCGGTCAGCTGCTGCAGTTCATGCTCAAGCAGCATGCCGATTCCGCCGAGCCGCGGCCTGCCGAACGTGTCAAGGCCCCGGGGTGAGTAGGGTTTGTCCTGGCCCTCCAGGGTGAAGGCCTCCGCGACAACCACCAACGGCGCCCGGCCGCGGTCGCGTGCGGACTGCACCCACCCGGCAACCTGTCCCAACGAAACCGGATGTTCCGGGATGAGGATGGCGTGGGCGCCCGAAGCCATCCCCGCATGAAGGGCTATCCAGCCAGCGTTCCGGCCCATGACTTCGGCGATCATGCAGCGGTGATGCGACTCCCCCGTGGTGCGCAGCCGGTCGATGGCCTCTGTCGCCGTCTGGACTGCCGTGTCGAATCCGAAGGTGAAATCCGTGGCGTCGAGGTCGTTGTCGATGGTCTTGGGGACTCCCACAACGTTGATCCCCTGGGTTGACAGTTCCTGCGCGGCCGCCAAGGTGCCCTCGCCGCCGATGGCCAGCAGGCCGTCGATGCCAAGGCGGCGGAGGCTTTCGCCGAGCGCCCCCACTCCGCCTGAGGTGAGGGGATTGGTCCGCGATGTGCCAAGGATGGTCCCGCCCAGGAGGGCAAGCCCCCGCACTGCATGGCGCGGCAAGGGGATGACATCCCCGTCCAGCACCCCTTTCCATCCGTCCCGGAAGCCGACGAAGTCGTACCCGTGGGAAATGACGCCGCTCAGCACGGCGCCGCGGATCACGGCATTGAGTCCGGGGCAGTCTCCGCCGCTGGTCAGGATGCCAAGCCTGGTCATCGTTCCTGGTTCTCGGCCGCAGCGATCACCGGAACCGTCTTGAGGTAAGTGTCGGGGTTGAGCGAAATGGAGTCGATACCCTCTCTCACCAGGAACTCCGCGAAGTCCGGGTGGTTGCTGGGGCCCTGGCCACAGATACCGATCTTGATCCCGGCCGCATGGGCCCTGCCTATGACCTGTGCGATCATCGAAGTCACGGCTTCGTCCCTCTCGTCAAAAAGCCCGGCCAGCTGTTCGGAGTCGCGGTCAACGCCCAGGACAAGCTGTGTCAGGTCATTGGACCCGATGGAGAATCCGTCGAAGCGCCTGGCGAATTCCGACGCGAGGATGACGTTCGAGGGAATCTCGCACATCATGTAGATCTGCAGTCCCGCCTCACCACGGACCAAGCCGTTTTCTGCCATCGCCTTAATCACCTGGTCTGCCTCGCGGAGGGTGCGGCAGAAGGGAACCATGACAATGACGTTGGAGAATCCTATGTTCTCGCGCACCCTTTTCAGTGCCCGGCATTCCAGGGCGAAACCTTCCCGGTAACGTTTGTCGTAGTAACGTGAAGCCCCCCGGAAGCCCAGCATGGGATTCTCTTCGGCAACTTCGAAGGAGCTGCCTCCGATCAGATGGGCGTATTCGTTGCTTTTGAAGTCGCTGAGCCTGACGATCACCGGATGGGGGTGGTAGGGCGCGGCAATCTTCCCAATGCCCGTGGCCAGGGCATCAACGAAGTATTCCTCAAGGTCGGTGTAGCCGTGCGTGAGCTCCCTGATGCGTTCAGCCTCGTCGGGATCTGTAACGCGTTCCGGGTGCACCAACGCCATGGGATGGATCCGGATGAGGTTGCTGATGATAAATTCCATCCGGGCAAGGCCCACCCCTGCCGCAGGCAGGCGCCACCACTGGAAGGCCGCTGACGGGCTCGCGATGTTGACCATGACGGCTGTGCGGGTCTGAGGCAGCGCACCGAGGTCCACCTCTTCGACGTCGAACGCGAGGGTGCCGTCGTAGACTTCCCCGTCTTCACCACCCGCGCAGGACAGTGTGATGGGCGCCCCCTCCGCAAGGACGGACGTGCCGTTGCCCGTCCCCACCACGGCGGGTACGCCCAGTTCCCTGCTGACGATTGCGGCGTGGCTCGTGGGGCCGCCGTGGTCGGTGACGATGCCGGCAGCGCGCTGCATGATGGGAACCCAGTCGGGGTCAGTCATGTGGGTGACCAGGATGGCGCCGTCACGGAATTTTTCGATGTCGCGGGCGTCCCTGACCACACAGGCGGTGCCATGTGCGATCGATTCACCGATCGCCGCACCCGAGGCAAGCCGGGGGCCTGACTCGCGCAGCTGGTAGACGCGGAAAACGGATCCGCTGCGCCGCGCCTGGACAGTCTCCGGCCGTGCCTGGACCATAAAGAGCTCGCCGGTGGACCCGTCCCTGGCCCACTCCATGTCCATCGGACACCCGTAGTGGTCCTCCACCGCCACAGCCCACCGCGCCAGGACCAAAATCTCGGAATCAGTGAGTACAAGCGAGCGCCGTTCCTGCGCAGTCGTGTCGACTGTCCTGGTGCGCGCGTGCCCTCCCCGGCTGTAAATCATCTTCCGTTCCTTCGAACCGATGGTCTTCTCGATGATCGGTGTAAATTGTGGGGCGGACAGCAGCGGCTTGAAAACCTGGTACTTGTCGGGGTTGATGGTGCCCTGGACCACCGTTTCCCCCAGCCCCCACGCGGCGCTGATCAGGACGCTGCCCGGAAAACCCGACTCTGTGTCGATGGAGAACATCACCCCGGATGCGCCAAGGTCTGAACGCACCATCCTTTGCACGCCGATGGACAGCGCCACGTCCAGGTGGTCGAACCCCTTGATTTCCCGATAGCTGATGGCCCGGTCGGTGAACAGGGAGGCATAGCATCGCCTGCAGGCATCCATCAGTTCGCGCTCGCCGGAGACGTTAAGGAATGTCTCCTGCTGGCCGGCGAAGCTGGCGTCCGGAAGGTCCTCCGCCGTGGCACTGCTGCGCACGGCAACCGAAGCCCGGTCCTGCCCTGCCCGCTGTGAGAGGGCCCGGTAGTGTTCCCTGATGTCGGCGGCGATGTCTGGCGGAAACTGCCCGTCAAGGATGAGTTCCCGGATGGCTTCGCCGGCTTCCCGCAGGCTGGTCCGGCCCGCCCGGTAGTCATCGACTGACGCGCGGATCCCGGGTTCGAGGCCGTTGGCGGCGACGAACGCCCGATATGCGGCGGCGGTGGTGGCAAAGCCCTCCGGTACGCGGACGCCTGAACTTACCAGCGAGCGTGTCAACTCACCCAGCGATGCGTTCTTCCCGCCCACACTGGGCACATCGCCCATTCCTACGTCTTCGAACCACACCACGTGAACGTCAGTCATCGTCGTCCTTGCCTTCATGGCACGATCCTCCCGGGTGAGCACGGGTAGCAGCAGAGGCTTTGGTCCTGCGGACTCCGGCCTGGGAATGGCGGCCACGGGCTTTGTTCCGTGCCGTCTTAGCTTCTTGTACCCCCAGTCGGCTGCCAGCACCGCCGGAACAGCCAAAGCGGCCACTCCGAACCCGAGGGGCGGCGGCGGGAGGTGCCCCAGTACGGCCGAAACAGGGACCACGTAGAGGCACGCCGCCAAAGCGGCGATTTCTGCCAGCACTGCCCAAAGCAGCAGCCGGTTGGTGAACCAGCCCTGTTTCCAGGGCGGCAGGGTGGCGCTGCGGCAGGCGAAGGCATTGGGCAGCTGGCCGAGCACGACGGCGGTGAACGCGGCGCCGGAGGCAGCCATCACCAGATCAGCATCCTGCGGGTCTCCGCGTACCCATCCGCCGGAGAACAGCACCATGGAGAACGCGGTCATTTCCATGAGGGCTTCCACTGGACCCAGCACGCAGAACACCCGGAACATCAGCCGGCGGTCCATCAGGTGCCGCTTTTCCGGTGGCCGCTTCAGCACACCCTTTCCTGGCGGCTCACCGCCAAGGGCGAGCGCGGGAAGCAGATCCGTGCCGATGTCGAGGGCGAGGATCTGAAGGACGCCGAGGGCGAGCGGAAACTGGCCGCCGGACAGTGCCCAGATGACGAACGGCGTCAGTTCGGCAACGTTGTCTGTCAGGTGGTAGGTGAGGAAGCGGTGAATATTGGAATACGTGGCCCGGCCCTGTTCGATGGCTGCGACGATCGTAGCGAAATGGTCATCCAGGAGCACTAGATCGGCAGCTTCACGGGCAACGTCGGTTCCGCTGCGTCCCATCGCCACCCCGATGTCGGCTTCCTGCAGCGCGGGACCGTCGTTGACGCCATCGCCTGTCATGGCGACCACGTGGCCGCGGCTTTGCAGCGCCTTCGCCACACGCAGCTTCTGCTCCGGGGAGACCCGGCTCACCACAATGCCATCACGGTCGAGCAAGGCGCCCAGGATTTGCTCGTCCTCAGGAAACTGCGATCCCTCCAGAACCAGTTCCGGGGATCCCATCAGGCCGATTTCCCGGGCGATGGCGGCCGCGGTCGCGGGATGGTCGCCCGTGATCATCCCGACCTTGATTCCTGCTTCGCGGGCGGTGCGGATCACCTCGGCTACATCCGGCCTGGGCGGGTCGTGGAGCGCGATCAGCCCAAGCAGGGTGAGGTCCACTTCCACCTCCTCGGGAAGGCGCCCCAGCCAGTCCTCCACAGGCCCGGCCAGCTCCCGGACAGCGACTGCCATGACACGCAGTCCCCGCGAAGCCATCGCTTCAACTTCCTCGGTTGAGGCACGTGCGGATGCTCCGCAGAGCGGCAAGACGGATTCCGGCGCCCCTTTCACGAAGAGTCTGGCGCCGACAATGACCGATTCACGGCGACGGCGCGGATCAAAGGCGAACCGCCGCGCAGGCTTCGCATTTTCAGGAGCGGACCCGGTAAGGCGGCGCGCCAGGACATCGATGGCCGCCTCCATCGGGTCCCCTTCGGTCCTCCACTCAGCTCCCTGGAGAACGGCCCTGCCCTGGGAGGCAGCCCGGGCCGCGAGCGCAGTTCTGGTGGCTGCGGAGATCGCGCTTCCCTCTATTTCGGCTTCCGGCTGGTAACCCTCCCCGGTCACCGTCACACGGCCGTCGGCGGTAAAGACTTCGACGGCGTTCATCCGGTTCTGCGTCAGCGTTCCTGTCTTGTCGGTACAGATGAAAGTCGTGGACCCCAGAGTTTCAACGGCCTCCAGGTTGCGGACCAGGGCGTTCCGCGCCGCCATCCGTTGGGCCCCCATCGCCAGCGAAAGAGTCACGGTCGGCAGGAGCCCCTCGGGGACCAGGGCAACGGCGACGCCGATGGCGAAGAGAAAAGCGTCGCGCCACGGAATGCCCACCAGCAAGGACACGACGAAGAAAAACCCTGCGACCGCCAGGGCTACAGCCGCAATGAGCCGGACGATCCGGCGCAGCTCACGGGCCAACGGTGTGGACGGAGATATGGTCCCGCTGGTCAGCGCGGCAATTCCGGCAAGCCTCGTGTTCCCACCTGTGTAGGAAACCACGGCGTCGGCTTCTCCGTTGATGAGGAACGTCCCGCCCCACGCGCTGTCCCCACTGGCCTTCGGCACAGCTTCACTTTCGCCTGTCAGCATGGACTCATCTACGGCACAGCCGGAGGCAACGGCCAGGACGACGTCGGCCGGCACCCTGTCGCCGGCCGTGAGGACGACGGCGTCACCCGGGACCAGATCACTGGTATGGACCCTCAGCAGGTGTCCATCCCTGCGGACGGAAACGTCAGCAGGCAGCAGACCGCGCAGTTTCGCAGCCGCGTGCTGGGCGCGTTCCTGCTGGATGTGGGCGAAGATCCCGTTGACGACGACCACCACGATGATGGCGACACCAAGCTCCGGCAGCCCTCCGACGAAGGCCAGAGCAGCGGCACACCAGAGCAGCAGTGCAAAAAAATGCGTCAACTCACCCAGGAGCTTCCGCCATTGTGGCACTGACTTCGCGGTCGGAAGAACGTTCGGCCCCGACTCCTTGAGTAATGCCGCGGCCCGTTCAGAACTCAAACCGGTTGCATCCAGCCCGGATTGCGGCGAACCCCCTTGTTGCGGCATTGACACTCCAATTTCGCGGAAGCCTGGTTCGTTGACAGGCTTCACCACGTGGGAGGACCCGTCTAGGGCCAAAGGTCATGGTGCGGGTCCGGGACGGGTGCGGACCCCGTGGCCGGCCTCGTGACCTTGGACCCTGTTCGCCTTTGGCAACCGGGACGATGCTTTGAGGAAGCCCTTGCACGTACGGCATTCGAGGAGTGGATCATGGCCAAAGCCGCGGAGGGGAAGATCATCGTCGGCGTTGACGGTTCTGATGCATCTATTGAAGCCCTGCGCCTGGGGTCCCGATTGGCGCAGGCCCTGGGGACCCGCCTGGAAGCCTGGGGGTGCTGGGAGTATCCGGCGGGTTACGAAGGGTACCTTGCCATGGGAGTGGAAGGGTTCGCCCACGATGCCGAGGAGAATCTGGAGCACTCACTCGGGGAAGCCTTTGGCCCCGAACGTCCACGCAATGTCAGTGCCAGGCTCGTCCACGGATCGGCACGGACGTCGTTGGTTGATGGAAGCAGGGGCGCCTCCCTGCTGGTGGTCGGACGCCGCGGGCGTGGCGGTTTCGCCGGGCTGCGGCTCGGGTCGGTCAGCGCCGCCTGCGTTGCCCACGCGCATTGTCCTGTCCTCGTGGTACACGCGCCCCGGGCGGAAGAACCCGGTTCGTAGGTGAGCCTGGTCCGTAGGTGAGCCCCGCCGTCGTTCTTTTTCTTTTCCTAGCCTGCCACAAGCGTGAATTGCCGTGTATCGCCGGCCCCCAGGAGGACACGTTCGGAGCCGACCTGCAGGCAGATAGCGGGGGCGTCACCGGGAGCCGCAGAGACGGTAAGTTGTCCGTGCTCAAGGTCGATTGTGAGCAAATGGTCCCGGTAGCGCAGATGGAAGGACACCGTTCTTATCCCTTTGGGCATCTTCGGGGAGAACAGCAGCGCGTCACCGGTAATTCTGAGGCCGGTGAAGCTCCGCTGCACAACGTCGATGGTTCCTGCCATCGCCCCGAGGTGGATCCCTGTCCGGGTGGTGCCTCCCTGTGTGTCGTCAAGATCGGCACTGAGCGCTTCCCGGAAGGTACTCCATGCCCGGTCCGGATCCCTTGCCGCCAACACTGAGGCGTGCGCCACCCGGCTGAGAGTGGAGCCGTGCGCCGTGCGTGCCAGATAGTAGTCCACCGTTTCTTCGAGCTGCGCAGGGGACACCACATAACCCATGCCGGCCAGGAAGAGCGTCAATTCCTTCTCGCCAAGAACGTAGAGCAGCATGAGCACGTCAGCCTGTTTGGCCAACCTGTACCGGTTCGTGCTGTCGCCCTCGGCTTCAAGGATCAGGTCCAGGCGTTCGATGTTCGTGTAGGCGCTCCGGTAATGCTCCCAGTCCAGTTCCTGCAGATCTTCGTATCCAGCGAACTGGCTAATGATGCCATCGTGGAATGGTACGAACATCCGTTGGCTGACATGCCGCCAGCCGGTGATTTCCGAAGGGTCTATCGCGAGGCGCGCCTGGAGGTCCTCAAGGTCGTGACCGTGGAGCAGGGTCATGATTCCGCAGGCTTGGGCGCATACCCAGGCAGCCATAACGTTCGTGTAGGCGTTATCGTCAAGCCCGGCGCGGAGGTTGTCCGGGTAGCCGGTGTGATACTCATCCGGACCCATGATGCCGCGAAGGTGGAACCTATCCGCTGTCTGGTCGTATTCAGCCATGGAGGCTACGAGCCGCGCGACTTCCACGATCAGTTCGGCGCCGTGGCGCAGCAGCCATTCCCTGTCCTGCGTGGCCAGGAAGTACTGCCAGGCGTTGAAGGCGACCGCGAGGCCTGCGTGCCGCTGAAGATGCGAATAATCCGGTACCCATCGGCCTGAGCGCCGGTTGAACAGCCAGAGCGGAGTTTCCTCCCTTCCGTCACTTCCGCTCTGCCAGGGGAAGAGCGCTCCGCGAAGCCCTGAAGCGGCGGCAGCTTCCCGGGCCGCCGCAAGCCTGCGCCACCGGTAATTTATGACGGAGCGCGCTACGGAAGGCATCCTGGAGGTGAGGAGGGGCAGCACGAAAAGTTCGTCCCAGAAGATGTGACCACGGTAGCCCTCTCCGTGCAGCCCGCGCGCGGGCACACCAGCATCGAGTTCAGCGGTGTGCGGGCTGAGCGTCTGGAGCAAATGGAAAACATGAAGGTTCAGGATCAGCTGCACCTGTGGGCTGCCGTCGATATCGATGGCGAACAGCCCCAGCAGCCTGCGCCAGGCGTCCTCGTGCTCGGAGAGCAACTGTTCAAAGGTTTGACCGGCAGCCCGGAGCATGTTGACCGCCGCCCGTGCCGGCGCGGAGACTGCACGGTCGCGGGACGTGACCACGGCGGCGGTCCTGGTGACCACCATCGGCTCGGCGTCTGACAGCTGAAATTCCCACGATCGGTACCTGACTCCCTCCTCCTCACCGGGATCCCCGCTGCCGGTCTGTCCGGAGATTTCCGTGCGCAGCGCAGTGGCGATCCGGATGTGGCTTTGGCTTGTTTCCACTTCCACTATCGGCATCGGTTCAGCGGTGTCCGATCCTTCCAGGCTGACCAGATGATGGTGGGCCAGCAGTGCGTCTTCCGGTACGTTCTCGTTGGTGATGCCGCAGTCCACGCCGCTGCGGATCACTGCGGGCCCGCTCCAGCCCAGAGCCTTGATGGTTGTCTCCAGTGCCATCAGGTGTGGTTGGGCCATGGACACAAACCTGCGTTGGCCCACTGCCATTCGGCGCCCGTCGGGCGCCTCCAGCACCACATCCCTTTCAAGGGTGGCCCTGCGCATGTCGAGCACCCGCCGTTCCCGGAGAATCTTCAGGCCGCCCCTGGACCACCAGTCCGTTCCGTCCAGCCGGAGGTCCAGTACCAGCCAGTTGGGCGCGTTCACCATATGCTCGTCCTCCACATCCTGGTCCTGAACCCTGCTCACCAGGCGGTTGTAGACCCCGGCAAGGTAGGTCCCGGGATAGTGCACGTCACTCTTCCTGCTCTCGGGAGCAGCTCCGCGCACAGCCACGTAGCCGTTTCCCAGCGTCGTCAGCGCCTCCCTGTGGCCTTCGTGGGCGGGATCGTAGCCCTCATAGATGAGACGCCAGGGGTCGGTGAGGACACGGCCCAGATCCAGCTGGCTCACATCAGTAAGTACGACGTCGGCACCCGCCGCCTCCAGTTCGGATCTCCTCTCTGCCCTGTCGATCCCAACCACCAGGCCGAAGCCGCCGCGGCGCGCCGCCTCAACGCCGGCTATGGCATCTTCGATCACCACCGCACGCGCGGGCGGGACTCCGAGGCGGTGCACAATGTCGAGGAACACTGCGGGGTCGGGTTTGCCTGGAAGGCCCAACTCCCCGGCGATGACGCCGTTCATGACGAGGTCGAAGGAGCGCGAGAGGCCTGCCGCGGCAAGGACGGCGGACGCATTGCGGCTCGATGTGGCCACAGCCACGGGGATCCGTTCCGAGCGCAATCTTTCAACAAGGGCGACTGTTCCCGGGAAGGTCCTGACGCCGTCGCGTGCCAGCCGCTCTTTGAACAGCTGGTCCTTTAATTTGGCCAGCCCTTGGACCGACCAGTCCCCGGCGGAGTCCCCATGGCCGCCTGCAGGCAGGGTCACGCCCCGGGACGCGAGGAAGGTTTCCACTCCGTCTTCCCGGGGTCGGCCATCCACGAATTTCAGGTAATCATTGGTGCTGAATTCATCCTTCCGCGCTTGCGGTGGAATCCGCGGATCCTCCAGGACCCCGTCGAAGAGTTGCTTCCATGCTGCTTCGTGCACGGAGGCTGTGTCCGTCACGACGCCGTCCAGGTCGAAGATGACAGCGTCAAAGGGAGACTGTGCCGCATTGGCGGTGGGTGATGTGGTCATGGCCGGTCCCTGCCGCCCGCCCATGCGCGCACAAACGGCGCTTTCCCCAGCGGCGTCCGTTCCACGTGATCAACCACGCGTATTTCCAATGGAAGCGGCGCAGCGTCGACCGCGGCGAGTGCGCCGGCCACCGCCGTCTGGACGCCCTCGATGGAGGTCCCCGGAGTGAGTCCCGCAAGAACTATCCGCAGAAGACCGGGCTCCTGAACTACCTGCCATCCTGAGGAGGCCGCCTGATCCAGGACGTGATGGAACACATTGGGGTGGATGTTCACTATGCCTTGCCTGCCGGGCAACTGCAGGACGTCCTCCAGCCGCCCTTCAATGTCCTGCAGCAGGGTAAAGGACCGGCCGCACGGGCAACCGCGGCCGCCCAGGCTGATGGAATCGGACATCTCATAGCGGATCAGCGGCAGTGTCCTTGAGAACAGAACGCTGACCAAAAGCCTGGCCCCGGTGCTTCCCGGCGGCACCGCCTTGCCGGCCTGGTCAACGGGCTCAATGAGGAGCAGGTCTTCGTAGATGTGCTTGTTCCGGAATTCGCAGGGGGAAGCGATCCCGGCCGTTTCGGTGGCGGCATAGACATCGAACGGGGCCGATCCCCACGCTGTTTCAAGGTCCGCCGCCGTCTGCGGGGTCAGTACCTCCGATGCAGACATCACACCCTGGGGCGAGATACGGAGCCGGCCGGCGAGCTGTTCGGCGGCGAGCGGCAACAAGGCGGAGGCGTAGCCGACGAGCACCCGGGGCTGGAAGCGGTTCAACGCCGCCACGGTGTCCTGCATCGGGGCGGTGACGTCCAGGCGGAGCGTGGGGACCAGCGCGGAATGGAGCGAAGCGCCGACTACAGCGGACTGGTGTGTGGGCACGAGGGAACTGACCAGGGCCACCTTCAGCGGCCGGCTGAGGCCTGCCGGGATTCCGGCCCAGTCATAGGCGCGCGCATAGGAGGCGAGGACGGTGGCCCACTCAGTGCGGTCCCAAAGGAAGGTTCCGCGCCGTCCGGTGGTCCCGGCCGTCGCCGACGCCCACCAACGTCCCTTCCACGGTATGCCCGGGTCTCCCCCGCTCTGCGTCAGGGACTGCAGATGGTCCTCAAGCAGCGCCAGGCTGAGTCCGGGTGCCGTGACGGCGTCGTCAAAGTTCTCCATCAGGTCTGCTTTGGTCACCGGCGGCAGGTGATCCAGGGGAGCGTCAAACAGTCCGGCGTGGTGGCGGCGATAGAACGCCGATCCTTCATATGCAGCGATCCGCAGGTCCTTCAGGGCCTCCTGCTGATGTTCCTCGATTCGGCCGGCATCCCAGCGGTCCCGCGGCCGCCATGCGGCCCGGAGGAACAGTACCCGGGACACGAGGCGAAGGTCCATGCCGCGGTCACCGGGCAGCTGCCGACCGGCACGGGAGGTCGCGGGACCCGCGTCCCGGCAGGCCGGGCGTTTTGGGCTGGGAAACGCTGTGGCTCATCTGTTGGGGCCGCGTCGGAGAACGGAGAGCCTGGAGGTGTATTCAGTCTCGTCGATTTCCCCGCGGGCGAACCTTTCGGCCAGCAGATTCTCCGCATAGCCAAGGCCTGTGCCGGGGCTGCCTTCAGTGTTGCGGCCCCGGGTGCTTGGTCCGAGGGCACGGGCCAGGAGAACGACGGCGGCGATGACAGCGCCCCAGAACAACACAAAACTGATAACCATGAGGACGTAGCCCCAGCCGCCCATATTCCCGTTCCAAAACATCATCTCGAGTCCTCCGGTGCCCGCCGGGGCAGCAATCGCACCGGCTCTGGGTTCACTGTCACCCTGGCCGCGTTGCAATGCCAGAGGCTTTGGTCCCGGTGCCACTGGGGTCAGGACCAGCCGAGCACGCGCAGGCACCGCAGGGTGGCGATGCGGCTTGCGCCCGGCGGTTCAAGCGGGAACCACTGTCTGCCGGGATACGGCGGGTAACGCTTCCATCGGCCGTCCGGACCCTGGGCCGAGCGGACCTTTTCCACAGCGTCTGCAAGGCGGGGATCAGGCGGGGAGCCGCTTGCCCTGGAGTACTCGAGTCCGCGGAGTATGTCGAAATGCCACTGTGGGGGGAACGGGAACCGGGTGAACTCACTCCTCGCAATCCGGCCGGTTGTGTGTGAGCGGTACAAGTGATGAAGGAGGAAGAACGCCCGTCCTCTTGCGGATGCTTCCCGCACATCGATGGCACCGCCTGCAAGGCGATAGGCGTGGAGTGCCTCGAGGACGGTGATGCTGGTGTGGAAGGAGCCGTGCCGGGAACCCGTCCTGATGGCCCGGCAGTTCCAGCCGCCGTCGGCGAGCTGGTCCCGCAGCAACCAGGTCACCGCCGCGTCCAAACGCAGGTCCGCGTAATGAAAATCGGAGGCCAGCGCCACGAGCATGCCTGTGATGCAGGTTTCCGGCGTATTGGATCCGATAGTAAGTCCTCCGTCGGTGTACGTGGCGCCTTCCCACAGGCATCGGCAGCCGTGAACGGCTCTCGGGTCCCCTGCAGGAAGGCCCAGCCAGCGAAGGAGGAGGAGGGTGTATGTCGTGGACGTCCACTTGGGCAGGTAGAGTCCGTGGGCCCAGGTGCCAGCTTCATCCTGTGCAGCCAGCAGCTGGGCGCCCCACCCTTCCGTTGCCACGCGCTGGCGCTCGGCGGCCACCGCGTCCGGGTGCGCGCCCACGAGATCTTGAAGGACCTGCCATCTCACGGCCGGATCGCCCTCAAGCAACCACTCGGTAACATCCTGTGTCGGGGAACTGGGAGGCGCCGTTTGTGCCGGGATCTGAGGTGCTGGGGGCTCAGTCATGGGAGCCACCAGGACCGCGGCTGCTGATGCATCGCTTCTCCCACGTCCTAGGCCAGAGCTCCTAGGCCAATGGCGGCCGGGCCTGGAAACTCCTGACCCTTCAACTTTACGTCTCCAGCAGCGTCGGGTAGGTCTTCCGCGCGGATCCCGTGACTTTCGGCTCTAATCCACGGTCCCGGTTAGGCGCATGTTGGACATAGGGAAATGAAGGGAACGGAGCGGATGACCACATTTGGAGGGTTTGAGCAGCCAGCGGGCGGAGCCCAGAACCCATCGACCGCACCCGTTCCACGGCGCGCGCCTTCTCCGGGCTTCGATTGGGTCCGCACGCAAAGCATCCGTCGAGCTCGAGACCGGTGGCTGGGCGGCGTGGCGAGCGGGATCGCACACAAAATGGGCGTCTCTCCGTTCGTCGTTCGGGCAGGCTTTGTAGGTATCACCCTGTTCTCGGGTCTTGGCCTCTTCGCTTATGGCCTTGCCTGGGCGTTGCTGCCCGGCGAGGACGAGCTCATCCACGCCGAGGAGGTCGGCCGCGGGCACTGGTCCGCTGGAATGACCGGAGCGGTGATCATGACCTTGCTCGGCCTCTCGGTTGCGGGCATGAATCCGGTCACAGCCACTTGGGGATTCTGGTGGTTCCTCTGGCCAGTGGTCTGGGTGGCCTCCGTCGCCGCGGTCGTTTACCTCATCATGAGTCGCGGGCGTTCAGGCGCGTCCGGCTCATCGCGTCCGCAGCCTCACCCCCCGGCGGCCCTCCGGTCCATGGAGAGCCCCGAACGGGGTACAGGAATCCCAATGGAAAGCGGGACTCTCTTCGCCGCCTCGCCTGCCCGGATCGGGCCTGGCAGTCCTCCGCATGTCCGGACCCGGCAACCCAGGCCAGATCATCAGGAGAAGCCCCTTGTCGCCGTCGTCACTGGTACGGCCGTGATCGTGGCGAGCGTGGCGCTCTTCCTGGGATCCGCGGGTGCCACTGACGTCAGCCGCCAGGCCGTGGCCTTCGCGTGGGCCGCGGCTGCGGCTGTCCTGGGACTGGGCATCGTCGTGGCAGGGCTGGCAGGCCGCAGCAGCGGCATCCTTGGCTTCCTCGCAGTTGCCGCATTGGTGTCCGCAGCATTGACCGGTTTCCTCAACGCTCCGACACCCGGCACGCGTACTCGCAAGTGACTACAAGACGGCATTTGCGGCTCGACTCACTGCTGCCGCCCGCGATTCCGGCGCCAACGACCCCGAGCGGCTCGGTGAGCAACTGGCGCTGCTCCTGGATGGCGCCTCGGCCCGCAGCCGAGTCCTCAACACCGACACCTTCGCCACCGCCGCCGCCATCGCCGCCGTCCTCGTCGACAACGCCATCCCCGCAGCATCGGCACCGGCCGCCGATTCGCTCAGGAACTGACCAGCCTGCAACGCCGCCCGGAACCGCTGCGCCAACAAAGGCCGATACGCCGACGACAACTCCGCACAACCCTCTTCACTCGCTAAGTGTTGCGACCACCGCAAGAACCCAACGATCGGCCTACGTGCATTGGAGGTGACATGTAGCGCTGCGAATACACCGCCATCTATCGCTGCGAACCAGAGGCTTGAGCCTTCATAGCTTCAATGACTGACTGTGCAGCTGAAGCACACCCAAAGCTGACGTCAGGGCGGAAGCCGGGGAGGTCAGAATGAGGTTCGATTCTCCTTGCTGACATTTGCCTGGCAACGCCCTTAGATCGAAACCTGACACTTGTGGCACGGCCCAGGGCTACGCGATATTGATGACCGGCTGGCACAGCCACTCCTCAGGAAGCCAAGCCCGCATCGATGTATGTCACTCTGACCTTCATGGTCGCTGGGCTTATCCGGGCGCAATCAGGGCGCTACATGCCGCTAGTCATCCGAAATTCCATTCCCCACTCCTAAGCGACAAGAATAACTTCCATGAAGCAGACGTATGTGTGGACAGTGTCCACACATACTTTGAGAGGACAAAGCGAGCACAAAACGGCTCCCGTGACGCCTACAAGGAGCCCTCCAAGAAGAATTCCGCGCAGGAGTCGGCGACGTCATGTTGAGCCCCGGAACCCCGAGCCATGGATAGGTGTTGGCCACCCACGACCAACCCGACAGAACCGGAACGAGGAACCATTCAACAGCTCCAGAGCAGGCGGAGCGTCCACTAGCCTGAGCGCTGAACCTCCACCCCACTCGCGGCGGCCAGGCCACCGCCCGCGCACCAGCGTCAGGGGACGCTACCACGCGCTTTATGCACACGTTAACCTTGCAAACACTAGGCTCCCGCGAAAACATGCGGAATCCGAGCCAATCCGTCGATGTACGGACCAATCCAAAGCCAAAAGTGTGGATATTGTCCACACTCTCTTATCGTCCCTTCGGCTACCCAACGCGGCTGTTTAGACGGCCGTCCGGGCAGGGTGCGATTTAGCTCCAATATGACGAGTAGGCCTTCGGAATCGGACCGGGCCCGAATAGGCACCGCACTAACCGGCAGGCCTCCTGCCGGAATCGACGAATCCCCTGGTGGCGGGTCTGTCCTCTGCAAGTTGAACGACCATACCCAATGAGAGGTAGCGTGAACTTGTGCATAACGTCCAATACGGGACCGGAACCCCAATCCTTATACTCCACGGGTTCTGTGTTGATCACCGGTTCCTGCTGGCATTGGACCCAGCGTTTGCCGCCGAAGGACAGTGGCGACGGGTCTATATTGACCTACCAGGTATGGGCGGGTCACACGCCGGACCAGAAATCGAAAGCGCCGACGCCGTTGCGAAGGCAGTGGTCGAATTTGCCAGGGACACCTTTCAGAACGAAAAATTCGCGATTTTTGGCAGTTCTTTCGGTGGCATGATCGCACGGCATCTCGCGGCTGAGTTTGGCGAACAGATCCTTGGGCTCGCCCTGCTCTGTCCTGTTGCAGTGGCGGAGCCTTCTGATCGTGCCCTGCCGCCTAAAACGGTACTGCAAGCGGACCCCCGGCTCTTGGAGTCTCTGGACGCCGAAGATGCGAGAGACTACGCAGAGACCGCGGTGATTCAATCCCCGGAGAACTGGAGCCGATTCCGCACCGCAGTCCTACCAGGACTACGGGCATTTGATCAGGAAGTAGTCAGTCGCATTATCAATAAATACTCGCTCACGGTTGAACCGGAAAGCGTCTCAGCCTCGTTCCAGCGACCTACCCTTATTATCTCGGGGCGGCAAGATAACGTTGTCGGTTTTGAGGACCAGATCGCGCTTTCAGCGAGTTACCCGCGATCCACGATTGCGGTCCTCGACAACGCCGGACACAACGCGCATCTCGATCAGCCCGAAATGGTCAACTCACTGATTCGTGAGTGGCTTGCCCGCGTCGAATGCGACAAATCGAGCGAATGCGGTTAGTCACACTGCCCTCCCTGAGATGCCCGCGTCAGCAAGCACTTTCGTTGGAGATAAGGGCCAGTACACAATCCACGGTTGCGTCCAGCCTCTTTGAGATTTGATCGAGAGTATTTTGGAGCCGCATCAGTTCCTTGGTTCCATCCCGGCGGGTGCCAGGATCCACGAGATCGCCGTTATATCCACTCCTGGCTTGAGCATTCCGCCTCTTGGGCCGAAACCAGCTGCCCGGTGACGAACTCCCCCCCCTCCTCGCACCCAGGAGCAGGCCAACACCCAACGGACTTAGACCCGGGTCAGCAAAAGCCTGCGCGGTCCCGCAAGCTAACTGGTCCCGTGCACTTTACGTTGAACGTCTATGCCGTGGGTTAGTTGGGCTGAAACCATTGCCACCCTGCAACCAACAAAGGCCTCGCGCGTCCACCTGCATGTCAGATAAGGTCAAGCTGTGTCAACAGTCGGAGACTAAGAAGCCGCTGACCTGCGGAAACACTGTGCCCGAGGTGGGACTCGAACCCACACACCTTTCGATACCGCATTTTGAGTGCGGCGCGTCTGCCAATTCCGCCACTCGGGCGCGGAATACATGAACCAACAGGGTACGCCCACAGCTGATTGTGAGCAACGCGATCACTTCACGTACGCGGAATTACTCTACATGCAGATAGGCTGAATTCCAGAATCGCGCCGCCGACGCCGCAAACGACCATGCAGATCAAAGTACGGCCGCGGGCGCACCTAAGATGGTGATGTTCCCGCCGTACCTTTCCAAGGAGATCCCGTGACTGAACAGACGGAGTCAAACCCCACGTCCCAGCCGGCGCGCCGCGTCATTGTGGCTGAAGATGAAACCCTCATCCGCCTCGACATCATCGAGATCCTGCGCGGTGAGGGCTATGAGGTTGTAGGCGAGGCGGACAACGGCGAGAAGGCCGTACAGCTCGCAGAGGAACTGAAGCCGGACCTCGTCCTAATGGACGTAAAGATGCCGGTGATGGACGGCATCTCGGCAGCCGAGAAGATCGTAAAGGCCCGCATCGCCCCTGTTGTGCTGCTGACCGCGTTCAGCCAGAAGGAACTCGTGGAGCGGGCCCGCGACGCCGGCGCCATGGCCTACGTGGTCAAGCCCTTCACCCCTGCTGACCTCATCCCGGCACTGGAGATCGCACTCTCCCGCCACGAGGAGATCAAGGCCCTCGAAAGTGAGGTCTCTGACCTCCAGGAGCAGTTCGCCACCCGCAAGCTCGTAGAGCGCGCCAAGAGCCTTCTGACCACAAAGATGGGCCTCACCGAGCCCGAGGCCTTCCGCTGGATCCAGAAGACGTCCATGGACCGCCGCCTCAGCATGCGCGAGGTTGCCGAGACCATCATTAACCAGGTCAACTAGCACCTAGCCACGAAAAGGACCCCGGCCGAATCGGCTGGGGTCCTTTTTAGTTGGGAGCAGGCAGAAAACGCAAAAAAGGAGGATCCCCGCCGGCCGGCGAGGATCCTCCCCTTTTGTTCTACCTAGAAGCCTAGGACTTCTTCTTCTTTTCCGGCCACGGGCCGAGCTTTTCCTTGTTCCCGGCTGCCTCGCCCGGGCCAGTGGTGTCGGCGAGGTCGCCCACCTTGTGGACCTTCAGCGAGTTGGTGGAGCCAGCCTTTCCGGGAGGGGAACCGGCCGCGATGACCACGAGGTCGCCGTCGTCCACCAATTCCATTTCCAGCAGGCTGCGGTCAACCTGGGCGGTCATCTCATCGGTGTGGCCCACCATGGGGACCAGAACCGGCTGGATGCCCCAGGTCAGCGCCAGCTGGTTCCACACGTGCTCCACCGGGGTGAACGCGAAGACCGGCTTGATGGGACGCAGGCGGGACAGGCGGCGTGCGGAATCGCCGGACTGGGTGAAAGTACAGATGTACTTCGCTTCAAGCTGGTCGGCGATCTCGACGGCGGCACGGGTGATGGCGCCGCCACGGGTCTTGGGCTTGGTGCCCAGCGGGGGGACGCGCTCAAGGCCGTGGACCTCGGTGGATTCGATGATCCGGGCCATAACCTTGACGGTTTCGATCGGGTACTTGCCCACGCTGGTCTCGCCGGAAAGCATCACGGCGTCTGCACCGTCGAGCACGGCGTTGGCGCAGTCAGAGGCCTCTGCACGGGTGGGGCGCGGGTTGTCGATCATGGATTCGAGAACCTGCGTCGCCACGATGACCGGCTTGGCCCAGCGGCGGGCCAGCTCGATGGCACGCTTCTGCACGATCGGCACTTCCTCAAGGGGAAGCTCCACGCCGAGGTCGCCTCGGGCCACCATGATCGCGTCGAACGCGTCGATGATCTCGTGGAGCTGGTCCACGGCCTGCGGCTTTTCGATCTTGGCGATGACCGGCACACGGCGGCCCTCTTCGTCCATGATCTCGTGCACGCGGACGATGTCGGACGCGTCGCGGACGAACGAGAGGGCAACCAGGTCGACACCGCGGCGCATGGCCCAGCGGAGGTCGTCCTCGTCCTTTTCACTCAACGCCGGAACGTTGACGGCGACGCCGGGCAGGTTGATGCCCTTGTTGTTGGACACCATGCCGCCCACGGTCACGGTGGCGACGACCTTGACGTCGTCGACCTCAATGGCGCGCAGCGCTACCTTGCCGTCGTCGATCAGCAGGGCATCGCCCACGTTGACGTCTTCGGTGAGGCTCTTCAGCGTGGTGGAGCAGATGTCCTTCGTGCCCGGAACATCTTCAGTGGTGATAGTGAAGGTGTCACCCTCGGAGAGGGCGTGCGGACCGTCCACAAAGCGGCCGAGGCGGATCTTCGGACCCTGCAGGTCGGCCATGATGGCCACCGGCTTGCTCAGGTCGGCCGCTGCCTTGCGGACGTTCTCATAGGTGTTGTCATGCACGGAGTAATCGCCGTGGCTCATGTTCATCCGGGCTACGTCAACGCCGGCTTCGAGTACCGCAAGGGTGTTCTCGTAGCTTGCGATGGCCGGGCCGAAGGTGGCCACAATTTTTGCGCGTCTCATATACCTACCCTAGTAGTTTGCTGCATGGATTAAGTTGTTGCGGAGGTGAACCCGTGGCGAACTGAACGGGTGTCAGAGAACCGCGATAGCACGGTCCGTCGGAGCCACCGGAGCGGGCAGGATGGTGCTGCCCATGAGAAACTTGTCCACGGCGGCGGCACAGGCCCGGCCCTCGGCGATGGCCCACACAATGAGCGACTGCCCACGGCCGGCGTCTCCGGCCACGAAGATGCCCTCGGTGTTGGTCATGTAGTAACCGTCGCGGGACACGTTTCCGCGACCGTCGAATTCAGCGTTGACCTGCTCGCTGATTCCTGCCGGCTCGGCGCCGGTGAAGCCCAGGGAAAGGAACACCAGGTCCGCCGGGATGATCCGTTCGGTGCCGGCCTTGGGCAGCCGCTTCCCGTCAACGAATTCAGTTTCGGCGACCTTGACGCCGGTGAGCTTGCCGTTTTCGCCCACAAACTCCACGGTGGAGGCGAGGTAGGTGCGTTCGCCGCCTTCCTCATGGGCGCTGGCCATTTCGAACAATGTGGGGAAGGTCGGCCAGGGCTGGTGTCCGGCACGTTCCGACGGCGGCTGCTTGCCGATTGCGAGGGTGGTCACCGACGCTGCGCCATGCCGGTGCGCCGTGCCCAGGCAGTCAGCACCGGTATCGCCGCCTCCCAGGATCACTACATGCTTGCCCTTGGCATGGATCTGGTTCTCGATGGTCTCCCCCGCCACCACGCGGTTGGCCGGCACGAGGTAGTCCATGGCGTAGTGCACGCCGTCGAGGTCGCGGCCCGGGATGGGCAGGTTCCGCGGCACGGTTGCACCGGTGGCAATGACGACGGCGTCGTAACGTCGGCGAAGCTGCTCCCACGTGACGTCGGAGCCCACGGCAACGCCGGTGCGGAAGCGGGTGCCTTCTGCCTTCATCTGCTCGATGCGGCGGTCAACCTGCTCCTTCTCCATCTTGAAGTCAGGAATGCCGTACCGGAGGAGCCCGCCAATCTTGTCGTCGCGCTCATACACCGCGACAGTGTGCCCCACACGGGTCAGCTGCTGTGCCACAGCAAGGCCGGCGGGGCCGGAACCGACGACGGCAACGGTCTTTCCGGTCAAGCGCGTCGGGGGCAGCGGGTTGACCCAGCCGTTTTCGAACGCTTCGTCGATGATGGACACTTCAACCTGCTTGATGGTCACCGCAGGCTGGTTGATCCCCAGCACGCAGGACGCCTCACAGGGTGCCGGGCAGAGCCGGCCGGTCCACTCGGGGAAGTTATTCGTGGCGTGGAGGCGCTCAATCGCTTCTTCGCCCTTATCCCGCCAGGTGAGGTCGTTCCACTCGGGAATCAGGTTGCCCAGCGGGCAGCCCTGGTGGCAGAACGGAACGCCGCAGTCCATGCAACGGCCGGCCTGTGCCTTCAGGACACCCTTTTCCTGGGCCTCATAGACTTCCTTCCAGTCCATGATGCGGACCGGAACCGGGCGTCGCGGCTGGGTTTCACGCTGGCGTACTTTCAGAAATCCGCGTGGATCAGCCACCGGTCACCTCCAGGATTCGAGACCATACTTCTTCGCCATCGGGGTCAAGGCCCTCTTCGATGGCGTCGAGACGGGTTTGCAGGACTGCCGCGTAGTCGCGCGGCAAGACTTTGGTAATGCGGGCAGCGGTGTCGTCGAAGTTCTCGAGCAGCCGCTGGGCGTGCAGCGACTCCGTCTCCTCGACGTGCTTGACCAGCAGGCCGTGGACGATGTCGCGGTCCTCGGCGTCGAGCTCCATGAGCTGGAGTTCGCCGGACTGCAGGGCATCCTTGTTCACGCGGGTGGTCTGCAGGTCCAGCACGTAGGCCGTGCCACCGGACATGCCGGCGCCGAAGTTGCGGCCCGTGCGGCCGATGATCAGCGTCTGGCCGCCGGTCATGTACTCGCAGCCGTGGTCGCCGATGCCTTCAACGACGGCAGTGGCGCCGGAGTTGCGGACCAGGAAGCGTTCGCCCACCTGGCCGCGCAGGAACAGCTCACCGCTGGTGGCGCCATAGCCGATCACGTTGCCGGCAATGACGTTGCTTTCGGCCTTGAACACGTTGGTGCGGTCCGGGCGGACGATGATCCGTCCACCGGACAGGCCCTTGCCCACGTAGTCGTTCGAATCGCCGAACAGGCGCAGCGTGATGCCGGCGGGCAGGAAGGCGCCCAGCGACTGTCCCGCAGTTCCGGTCAGCGTGATGTCGATCGTGTCAGTGGCCAGCAGGTCGGTGCTGAACGTCTTGGTCACAACGTGGCCCAGCATGGTGCCCACCGAGCGGTCGGTGTTGATGACGTCCACGGCGATCTTCACCGGGCTGCGGTCGGTCAACGCCTCGGTGGCCATCGTGATCAGTCGCTGGTCGAAGTGCTTGTCCAGCTCGTGGTTCTGCGAGGTCAGGTTGCGCAGGGGTGCGTCGTCGTCGAACTCGAGTCCGTGCAGGATCGGGTCCAGGTCCAGGCCGTCGGCCTTCCAGTGGTTGATCGCCTCACGGGCGTCCAGCACCTCGGCGTGGCCGATCGCCTCCTCGATGCTCCGGAAACCAAGCTCCGCGAGGATTTCGCGGACTTCCTCAGCCAGGAACTCGAAGAAGTTGACCACGAACTCGGGCTTGCCGGTGAACCGGGCACGGAGCTCGGGGTTCTGCGTGGCAACACCCACAGGGCAGGTGTCCAGGTGGCAGACGCGCATCATGATGCAGCCTTCCACCACCAGCGGTGCCGTGGCGAAGCCGAATTCCTCGCCACCAAGCAGGGCGGCGATAACAACGTCGCGGCCGGTCTTGAGCTGGCCGTCCACCTGAACTACCACCCGGTCGCGCAGGCCGTTGAGCATCAGGGTCTGCTGGGTCTCGGCGAGCCCCAGCTCCCACGGCACACCCGCATGCTTCAGCGAGTTCAGCGGGGAGGCACCCGTGCCGCCGTCATGGCCTGAGACGAGTACGACGTCGGCCTTGGCTTTGGTGACACCGGCGGCTACCGTGCCGATCCCCACTTCGGAGACGAGCTTGACGTGCACACGGGCCGAGGGGTTGGCGCGCTTCGCATCGTAGATGAGCTGCGCGAGGTCCTCGATGGAGTAGATGTCGTGGTGCGGAGGCGGGGAAATGAGTCCGACGCCGGGAGTCGAGTGGCGCGTCCGGGCAACCCAGGGGTACACCTTCTGCGCCATCAGCTGGCCGCCTTCGCCGGGCTTGGCACCCTGCGCCATCTTGATCTGGATGTCGTCGGCATTGCTCAGGTAAAGGCTGGTAACCCCGAACCGGCCCGATGCGATCTGCTTGACGGCAGAGCGGCGCTTCGGGTCCAGCAGACGGTCAACGTCCTCGCCGCCTTCACCGGTGTTGGACTTGCCGCCCAGCTGGTTCATGGCAATCGCAAGGGTCTCGTGGGCTTCCTTGGAGATGGACCCGTAGCTCATGGCGCCAGTGGAGAAGCGCTTGACGATGCTGGACACCGGCTCGACCTCTTCCAACGGCACGGCGGGACGGTCGTTCTTGAACTTGAGGAGCCCACGGAGGGTCATCAGGTTCTCGGACTGGTCATCCACGCCCTTGGTGTAGGCCTTGAAGATGTCGTACCGGCGCTCACGCGTGGCGTGCTGCAGGCGGAAGACCGTCTCCGGGTTGAACAGGTGCGGCTCGCCATCGCGGCGCCACTGGTATTCGCCGCCACCCAACAGGGGGCGGTGCGGCTGCTCGATGCCGCCTTCGGGGTAGGCCATCTGGTGCCGCGCGGAAACTTCTGCGGCGATGACGTCCAGGCCCACGCCGCCCAGCTGGGAGTGCGTGCCGGCGAAGAATTCGTCCACCAGTTCCTGTCCGAGGCCCAGGGCTTCGAACGTCTGGGCGCCGGTGTAGGAGGCCACGGTGGAGATGCCCATCTTGGACATGATCTTCAGGACGCCCTTGCCGAGGCCCTTGATCAGGTTGTAGACGCCGTCCTGCGGCGTGACCCCAACAACATCCCCGGAGGTGATCAGCTGTTCCACGGATTCCATGGCCAGGTACGGGTTCACGGCGGACGCGCCGTAACCAATCAGGACAGCCACGTGGTGTGTCTCGCGGACGTCGCCGGCCTCGACCACCAGGGCGGTCTTGGTGCGGTTGGCGCTGCGCAGCAGGTGGTGGTGCACGGCACTGACCAGCAGCAACGAAGGAATCGGGGCCCACTGCGCGTTCGAGTCACGGTCGGACAGCACAACGTACTGCACGCCGCGGTTGATCGCACCGGACACCTGCTCACAGATCTCGGTGAGCCGGGCACGCAGGGCGTTCTCGCCGCCCTCGGGGCGGTAAAGGCCACGGACCTTCATGGCCACGCGGTCGCCGTCGGGCGTTTCGATGTTGGCGATCTTGGCGAGCTGGTCGTTGTTGATCACCGGGAACGGCAAGGAAACCTGCGGCTGGCGGACCTGCTTGGTGTCCAGCAGGTTGCCGTTCGGGCCGATGGCACACGTCAGCGACGTGACCAGCTCTTCACGGATGGCATCCAGCGGCGGGTTGGTGACCTGCGCGAAGGACTGCACAAAGTAGTCGAACAGCAGGCGGGGACGCTTGGACAGCACAGCCACTGGCGTATCGGAGCCCATGGCGCCCAGGGGCTCGGCACCAGTACGGGCCATCGGGCCGAGCAGGATCTTGAGCTCTTCAGTGGTGTAGCCGAAGGTCCGCTGGCGGATGTTCACCGACGCGGCTGTGTGGACCACATGCTCGCGCTCGGGGAGGTCGTTGAGGTCGATCAGGTTGTCCTTGACCCACTCGGCCCAGGGGTTGGCCGCAGCCACCTCTGCCTTGACCTCTTCGTCGTCGATGATCCGGCCGGCGTCGGTGTCCACCAGGAACATCTTGCCCGGCGAAACACGGCCCTTCTTGACCACCTTGGAGGCTTCGACGTCGATCACGCCGACCTCCGAGGCGAAGACAATCAGGCCATCTTCGGTGATCCAGTAGCGTCCCGGGCGCAGGCCGTTACGGTCCAGGGTGGCGCCTACCAGGTTGCCGTCGGTGAAGGACACGGCGGCGGGGCCGTCCCACGGTTCCATGAGCAGGGAGTGGTACTCGTAGAACGCACGCCGTGCCGGATCCATCGTGGCGTGGTTTTCCCAGGCCTCGGGGATCATCATCATGATCGAGTGCGTGATGGGGCGGCCGGAGAGCCACAGCAGTTCGGCTACTTCGTCGAAGGACGCGGAGTCGGATGCACCGGGAGTGCAGATCGGGTACAGCTCTTCGGGCGAATCCCCCAGCAGCGGGTTGGCGAGCTGGGACTGGCGGGCGCGCATCCAGTTCCGGTTGCCCTTGACGGTGTTGATTTCACCGTTGTGGGCGATGGTACGGAACGGCTGGGCAAGCGGCCAGGACGGGAACGTGTTGGTGGAGAAGCGTGAGTGGACGATCGCCAGCTTGGTCTTGAACCGCTTGTCCGAGAGGTCCGGGTAGAACGGCTCCAACTGGGCGGTGGTGAGCATGCCCTTGTAGACGATGGTCCGGGAGGACAGCGACGGGAAGTACACGCCGTACTTGTTCTGGGCGCGCTTGCGGATCCGCCAGGCGCGGGAATCCAGCTCGTTGCGGTCCAGCTCCTCGCCGGTAGCCGAGGCCAGGAAGGGCTGCGAGAAGTAGGGCATGCAGGCACGCGCCATGGCACCGACGAGGTCAGCGACGATGGGGACCTCACGCCATCCCAGCACAGTCAGGCCTTCATCGGCGGCGAGGCCCTCGATGCCTGCCTTGGCGGCATCGGCTTCGCGCTGCTCAGCAGGCAGGAAGGCGGTACCGGCCACGTACTGGCCGGGCGCGGGAAGTTCGAATTCAGTGACGGCACGGAAGAACTCGTCGGGGATCTGCATCAGCAGTCCTGCGCCGTCCCCGGTGCCCTCGTCGGCGCCCACTGCACCGCGGTGCTCGAGGTTGCGCAGGGCGGTCAGGGCGGCGTCGACAATATCGTAGCCGGGCTCGCCGCGCAGGGTGGCGATGATCGCAAGACCGCAGGCGTCCTTCTCCTGCTCCGGGTTGTACAGGCCACGGGCCTCCGGCAGGGCCGCAAAGCGCTTGAACGGCGACATGGCAGCCTCAGGCTGGTCCGGTTCGGACCAGCTGGGAGTGTGAAGAGTTTGGCTCATGGGAGACGTCCTTCCTCCTGATCGTGCGTATGGAAGGGACACCGTTGGCCCCACTCGTCGGCGCCTGAAGTGATGGGCACAACAAAGTGTTAGTTATTGGAAATTGTAGGTCAGCACGACCTGCTGAACTAACAGTTACGCAGGCCCCCGACCCGGGCTTGACCGGCCAGCAGCTCTATGCTGGTCCGGGCTGTCCCGCTGCCACGACGCTGTGGTTGTTGGGCGCTGCGAGCGGTGGCTCTGCGACCCTGCTTGCCGGCTTGCTACTTGGTACTGCCAGCTTCCGGCGCGGTTCCTGTGGCTTTGCTGCCTGAGGTTCCGGCTGCCGGCGAATCCGTGACGGAATGCCTGCCTGCCGAAGTCTCCTGCTCCTCTTCCCCTGGGGTGGAAGGGCGCACGGAACCGCTTTGGTTATCAGGGAGATTATCACGCGATTCACTATCTGAGACAACAGGGTCCGTATCACGGACCGCTTCGCCGCCTTCTTCCGGCCCTTCGTTTCTAGGTGCACGGCCTTCCAGGTAAACGCTGTCCGGCACGGGTTTGCCCTTCATTCCCAAGAGAACGAAGACCACCAGCGCCACCACGAAGACCAGGATGCTGGTCCAGACATTCAGGCGCGCCGTGATGCCGAAGAGGTTGATCCGCTCAGCGTCATCGATCCGCATGGCTTCAATCCACACCCGGCCCAAGGTGTAGTACATGGCGTAGGCCCAGAAGAGCCGGCCACGGCGGAAGTGGAACTTTCGGTCCAGGGCCAGGAGGATCAGCACACCCGCGATGTTCCACAGCGATTCGTACAGGAACGTCGGGTGGAACAGGGTCTCGGCAGCCATCCCGGCAGGGAAGTTGGCGTTATCCGCATCGACCTGCAGGCCCCACGGCAGCGTGGTAGGCCCACCGAACAGTTCCTGGTTGAAGTAGTTTCCCCAGCGGCCAATGGCCTGGGCCAGCAGCAGCCCTGGAGCTGCTGCGTCCAGGAACGCCGTGAGCTTCACACCCGACCGGCGGCAGCCGATCCAGGCGCCCACCACGCCCAGCACCACTGCGCCCCAGATTCCCAACCCGCCGCGCTGGATCTGCGGGATCAGCCAGAGGTCCCCGGTGCCGTCGAACCCGGGACCAAAGTAGGCATCCGGGGAGGACACCACGTGGTAGAGCCGTCCGCCGATGATGCCAAACGGGATGGCCCAGATGACGATGTCCCAGACGCTGCCCTCCGGCGCTCCCCGCCGCGCCCAGCGGACGGACGTGAGCCACAGGCCCACGATGATGCCCGCCAGGATACACAAGGCATAGGCGTGGATGCGCAACGAGCCCCACGGCAGCGGGATGTCGAAGCCGGACCAGTCCGGACTCGGGATGCTGGCCGGCACCATGGCCGCGGCGTGGAGGAGGGTCTGCATCGGGGCTACTTCCTGGTCAATCCGGTACTGAGGTCTTTGGTCAGCTTCGCAACGGCGTCAACGCCGCCGTCCCTGATGGCGGACACGAGGGCCGTGCCCACGATCACGCCGTCGGCATAGGCGGCAATCTCCGCCACCTGCTCAGCGTTCGAGACTCCCAGGCCAACGCAGACGCGCTCGGCGCCGGCCTCCTTCGCCGCAGCTACAACGCCCTTGGCAGCCGAACTGACCGAGGACCGGGCGCCCGTAACGCCCATGATGGAGACGGCGTACACAAAACCTCGGCTCGCCTCCACCGTGCGCTTCATGCGTTCGGTGGAGGACGACGGCGCTACCAGGAACACCCGGTCCAGGCCGTACTTATCGGATGCTTCCATCCATTCCGCGGCCTCGTCCGGGATGAGGTCGGGCGTGATCAGGCCGGCTCCCCCAGCTTCGGCGAGGCGGCGTGAGAACTCGTCCACGCCCATCCGGACCACGGGATTCCAATACGTCATGACCAGCACGGCGGCGTCCGTCTGGCTGGTGATGCCGGCCACGACGTCGAAGACCTCGCGGACGGCGAATCCGTTGGCCAGGGCTTCCGTGGTGGCAGCCTGGATGACAGGGCCGTCCATGACCGGGTCCGAGTACGGGATGCCGATCTCGATGAGGTCGGCACCGTTCCGGGCCAGGGCGATGCCGGCGGCGATGGTGTCCTCAACGGTGGGGTACCCGGCAGGAAGGTAGCCGATCAGGGCCGCCCGTCCTTCTGCGCGGGCCTTGTCGATGGCGACTGCCGATTTGCTGGTGCTGGTGATGTCCTGAGCGCCGGTCACAGCTGCTCCCCTTCCTTGCCGATAGCGGCCTCTGCGGAGTCCTTGTCCAGCAGGTCGAACCACTCTGCTGCGGTGGCCACATCCTTGTCACCGCGGCCGGACAGGTTCACGATCACGATCTTCTGGGCTGCCTCGCTGGCGGTGCCGGCGTCTGCAGCCAGACGCTGGCCCACCTTGATGGCGCCGGCCAGGGCGTGTGAGGACTCGATGGCGGGGATGATGCCCTCGGTACGGCAGAGAAGGCGGAACGCCTCCATGGCTTCGCTGTCCGTGATGGGCTCGTAACTGACGCGTCCGATGTCGGCAAGGTAGGAGTGCTCCGGGCCAACACCCGGGTAGTCCAGGCCTGCGGAAATGGAGTGGGACTCAATGGTCTGGCCGTCGTCATCCTGCATGAGGTAGGAGCGGGCGCCGTGGAGCACTCCGGGCTTGCCCAGGGTTATTGTGGCCGCGTGCCGTCCGGTTTCGACGCCGTCGCCGCCTGCCTCGAAGCCGTAGATCTTCACGGAGGGGTCGTCGAGGAAGCCGTGGAAGATGCCGATCGCGTTGGAGCCGCCGCCGATGCAGGCGCAGACGGCGTCGGGAAGGCGGCCGGCCTGCTCAATGATCTGGGCCCGGGCTTCCTCGCCGATGACCTCATGGAAGTAGCGGACCATGGCCGGGAACGGGTGCGCTCCGGCGGCCGTACCCAGCAGGTAGTGGGTATTGCCGACGTTGGCAACCCAGTCGCGGAGTGCCTCGTTGATGGCGTCCTTGAGGGTCTGCGAACCGTTGGTCACGGGGATCACCGTGGCGCCGAGGAGTTCCATCCGGGCCACGTTCAGTGCCTGCCGGCGGCAGTCCTCCGCGCCCATGTAGACAACGCATTCCAGGCCGAGCAATGCGGCGGCAGTGGCGCTGGCCACGCCGTGCTGGCCTGCACCGGTCTCGGCGATAACGCGGGTCTTGCCCATGCGCTTGGCCAGGAGGGCCTGGCCAAGGACGTTGTTGATCTTGTGCGAGCCGGTGTGGTTCAGATCCTCGCGCTTGAGGAAGATCCGCACTCCCCCGGCGTGCTCGGCGAAGCGCTTGGCCTCGGTCAGGAGCGACGGTCGGCCGGAGTAATTCTTGTTCAGCTCAGCGATCTGGGCGATGAAATCCGGATCAGCCTTGGCTTTTTCGAACGTGTCCTCGAGTTCGTCCAGGGCCGCGATCAGTGACTCGGGCATCCACCGGCCTCCGTAGGAGCCGAAGTAGGGTCCCGGGGCGTGCTTGAGGGAGCCGCCCTGCAGGAATGCATCCACCGAGCCTTCGTCAGAGCCGGCTGTCGGCGCTTCGGCCATCAGTCTCACCATCCTGTTCACTTTTCACTAAATAGTTGTCATGCGGCATCCCATGGCTGCCTGGGCAACCGGGCTGGGATGGGGCCGCCGCTGCTAGGCGCGTGCGGCGATGGCTGCGGCGCCTGCCGCGGTAAATTCGGCGATCCGCTCACGCGGGGTTGAGTCGCTCACCAAGGCTTCGCCCACCAGGATGGCGTTGGCGCCACTGGCGGCGTAATGGGTGACGTCGTCGACGCCACGTACGCCGGATTCGGCGATGACCAGGGCCTCGGCCGGAATCATGCCGGCGAGGGAGGCGAATACGGAACGGTCGACGTCGAGCGTTTTGAGGTTGCGAACGTTCACGCCGATGATGCGCGCCTGTGCCGCTACCGCGCGTTCGATTTCCTCTTCCGTGTGCGTCTCAACCAGCACGTTCATCCCGAGTTCCCGGCTGAGCGCGCTGTATTCCTGGAGCTGGCTGTCCGAAAGTGCCGCGACGATGAGCAGGATCAGGTCCGCGCCGTGGGCACGGGCTTCCCAGATCTGGTACTCGTCGAGGGTGAAGTCCTTGCGCAGCAGTGGAACCTCCACCCGGGCGCGGACGGCGTCCAGATCCGCGAGGGAGCCGTTGAAGCGGCGCTGTTCGGTGAGGACGCTGATGACGGCGGCACCGCCGTCGGCGTACTGCGCAGCGAGCGAAGCCGGATCCACTATCGCGGCCAGGTCGCCTTTGGAGGGGCTGCGGCGCTTGATTTCGGCGATGACCTTCAGCTGGTCCCGACGGGCCGACGGTCCATCGAGGGCCGCCCAGGCGTCACGCGCGGGGGCAGCGGCAGAGGCCAGGTCCTTCAGTTCCGCGAGGGAAACAAGGCGCTTCCTGGCCTCCATATCCTCCCTGACACCGGCGTTGATGTCATCGAGAACAGTCGCCATCAGTGGCCGGAGTTCTTCAGCTTGCTGCCTTCGACGCCGTAGCCTGCCTTGCGCATAACGTAACCCAGGATCAGGCCGAGGACCATGACGGCTGCGCCGGCGATGAAGATCGGGGTGTTTGCGATAACGAAGGCGATGGAGCAGACCAGCGCGCCGACCAGCATCACGATCACGCAGGTCCAGGCTGCCGGGCTGTTGCCGTGGCCGAGTTCCTGGCTGTGGTCAACGCCGTGGTGGACAGCGGATTCCGTGGCGGACTTGGACGCGGACGCGGGTGCTTTGCTCATGTGAATCTCCTCAGGATCAATACTGCTTACATTCTGCCATTTTTTGGCCGGGACCCCGTTATCGGGTGCCCTCAGGTGGGGTCGTCGCCGCGTGAAAGCCGGTCCCAGCTGTCGATCTCGTCCACCGGCCCTGCGGCGGCTGCCCCGCTGCCCGTGGCCCGCACGTCGTATTTTGTGCGTGCCTTCCAGTGCCGGCCCGCCGGGACGATCATCAGTGCGACCAGCGCCAGCAGGATACCGACGACGACGGCGATCGCCGGAAATGCAGTCACGCTCACTTCGGCGCTGCTTCCGGTAACGCCGGTAGCGGCGGCGATGGAGCCCTGCGCCGCGGCCAGCGGGTCAGCCAGCACGGTGGCTGCCGCCCCGACGATGCCGGCGGAGGCCAGCACGATGATCGCCGTGATGATCCACCGCGCGATCCGTCCGGCGATGGCCGCAGCCAGGCCTCCGGCAAGGGCAACAAGTGCCAGGGCTGTGACTGCGGTGGCGGCCTTGCTCCCCTGCACCTGCAGGGCCGCCTGGGCACCGCCGGCCTGGCCCACCTGGTCCGGGTCCAGGGTGACCGAGATCCACGTCTGCGTTGTGGTGCCGAACACCGCCAGGGCCAGTACTGCGACCAGCAGCACCAGCGTGGACTTCCGGGCCCAGGCCGGAGTTCCTGCGGCTTGGGAGGGGTTGCCGGCGGCGACGTCCGGAACCGGCATCAGGCGCCCGCCTGCGTGGTAGGTCCGGCGTCGGGAATGGTCTCGGCTGAAATGTTGTGCAGGGAACCGGCGGTGTGGACTGCCCGGAGCGGGGCCGCGGCCTTGTTCACCGTTTCCAGCGCTTCGGTGGGGTTGACGGAGTCCGCCACAATGCCACCGCCCGCCTGGACGTAGGCACGTCCTTCGCGGAGCAGCGCCGAGCGGATGGCGATGGCCATGTCCATGTCACCGGCGAAGTCCAAGTAGCCCACCACGCCGCCATAGACGCCGCGCCGGTGGGGTTCCAGTTCGTCGAGCAGGCGCAGTGCCCGCGGTTTCGGGGCGCCGGACAGGGTGCCTGCCGGGAAGGTGGCTTTCAGGACGTCGTAGGCCTTGGCTTTCGGCGACAGCTTGCCCACTACGGTGGAGACGAGGTGCATGATGTGGCTGAACCGTTCCACTTCCATGAACTGGGTGACGTCCACGGTCCCGGCGACGCAGACCTTGGAGAGGTCGTTGCGGGACAGGTCCACCAGCATGAGGTGCTCGGCGCGTTCCTTCTGGTCGGCGAGCAGTTCCTCGGCCAGCGCCTTGTCCCCCTCGACTGTCTTGCCGCGGGGGCGTGAGCCGGCGATCGGGTGCGTGATGACTTCTTCGCCGGTCACGGTCACCAGCGCCTCTGGTGAGGAACCAACGATCGAGTACTCGCGGCCGTCGGCGTCCTCGAGGCTGAAGATGTACATGTACGGGCTCGGGTTGGTGTTGCGGAGCACCCGGTAGACGTCCAGGGGCGAGGCGCCGCACTCCATCTCGAAGCGGCGGGAGATCACCACCTGGAAGACTTCGCCGTCGACGATCGCTTCCTTGCCGCGGTCCAGGGCTGCGAGGTAGTCGGTTTCGTCCCAGCGTTCCTGCACGCTGGAGGCAAAATCCAGGGCGGCGGGCTCCAGGACGGAAACAGGCTGGGCCACGGGTGTGCTGATCCGCGACAGTAGGGCCTTGACCCGGGCCACGGCGTCGTGCCAGGCCTCGTCCACGCGTTCGGAGCTGTCGTCGAAGTTGATCGCATTGGCGATGAGGAGGACGGTGCCGTCCACGTTGTCGTGCACTGCCATGTCCGTGACCAGGTTCAGCGCCATTTCGGGCAGTTGCAGGTCGTCTTCGGGCGGGCTGGTCAGCCGTTCCCAGTGCCGGACCGTTTCCCAGCCCAGGAAGCCCACCAGGCCCGACGTAAATGGCGGCAGCCCGTCAAACCGGTCAGTGCGGAGGGCGTCGATGGTGTCGCGGATGGCGTCCACGGGATTGCCGTCCACAGGCACACCCACCGGCGGCTGTCCGAGCCAGTGGGCCCGGCCGTCCTTCGTGGTGAGCGTGGCGCGCGACCTGGCGCCGATGAACGAGTAGCGGGACCAGGTCCCGCCGACCGCCGCGGATTCCATCAGGAACGTTCCTGGCTGGCCCTGGGCGAGCTTCCGGTAGAGGCCAATGGGTGTCTCCGCGTCCGCCAGAACCTTGAGGCGGACGGGAATGACACGGCTGCTGCCTGCGAGTTCGCGGAACTCTTCGAGGCCCGGACTGATGATTCCAAGGTCCTGCATGGCTATGCTTTTCCGCCTGTTCTTCTTCGACGCCGGGTGGAGGGCGTCAGTTGTATGCTGCCGAAAGTATGTGGGGATCCTGGCCGGACTCCCGCCCCGGGTTGTCTCCCGGGAAGGTGGTCAGGCGGCCGTTCCGGTCTGGACTTCGAGGCCCCTGCCGTCGAAGCAGGTGCGGGTGCCTGTGTGGCACGCGGCGCCGACCTGGTCCACGCGCACGAGGAGCGCATCGCCGTCGCAGTCCATGGCAACGGACTTGACCCACTGGACGTGACCGGAGGTGTCGCCTTTGCGCCAATATTCCTGGCGGGAGCGCGAATAGAAGGTGACCCGGCCGCTGGTCATCGTGCGGTGCAGGGCTTCGTCGTCCATCCAGCCGAGCATCAGCACCTCATTCGTGTCGAACTGCTGTACAACGGCGGCCACCAGCCCGGCGCTGTCCCGCTTCAGCGCAGCGGCGACGGCAGTGGGCAGGGGTGAACCAGGGGCTGGGGCGGGGGCGGGCTGCTCAGACATCAGACCAAGTCTAGTGCCTTTGCACAGGCCCGGCCGGAGTGTGAACAACTGCACATTCGGGGTGGCGGTTCTGCTGCCCAACTCCCCCGGTGTCGTGCTAGTTTCACAAGTGATGCATTTCGTCGACCCGTCCCGAGAAGTCCTGGCCGAAACCCTGCTGGCGGCCGGCCCTGATGCCCCTACCCTTTGCAAAGGCTGGCGCACCAGGGACCTTGCCGCGCATCTTTACCTCCGCGAACGCAAGGCGGCCGTGGGGCTTGGGCTCATCATCAAAAGCCTGTCGAAGGCCTCGGACAAAGCCACCGCCAAGCTGGCGGCGAAGCTGAAGACCGCAGATGACTACACCAGCCTGGTGAACACCTTCCGGGCCGGCCCCCCGGCGCTGTCACCCATGAACATTAAGGCGCTGGACGAAAGCTCCAACCTGATTGAGTACTTCGTGCACACGGAGGACATCCGCCGCGCCGTGGACCGCTGGGCTCCCCGGCAACTCGACGAAGCGTATTCCGAGGCCCTCTGGGACGAACTGATCAAGCGCGCCGCCATTTTGTACCGCGGCGTGGACCTCGGCATTGTCCTGGTCCGGCCTTCCGGGCCGCGCCACGTGGCCAAGCGGGCCCCGGTATCGGTGGCGATCGTCGGCGAGCCCGGTGAACTGCTGATGCACGCCCACGGCCGCACACGCCATGCACTGGTGACGTTCGAAGGCCAGCCCGACGCCGTCGCCCTCCTCCAGTCCGCCGAAGTGGGCCTCTAAGAACCATGACAAAAGAACGCGGGGCCCTTGATGGGGCCCCGCGTTCTTGTTGTATTAGCGGACTTCGAAGCCTGCCTCGCGGATAGCTTGCTTGACCTGGGACATCATGTCGTCGGGGCCCCAGTGGAAGATCGATGCTGCCAGCACGGCGTCGGCTCCGGCGGCAACGGCCGGGGCAAAGTGCGCGGGCTCCCCGGCACCTCCCGAAGCGATGATGGGAACCTTCACCGCGGCGCGGACCAGGCGGATCAGCTCCAGGTCGAAGCCGTCCTTAGTGCCGTCGGCGTCGATGGAGTTCAGCAGGATTTCCCCTACTCCGCGGTCTGCGGCTTCCTTCGCCCAGGCAATGGCGTCGATGCCAGTGCCCGTGCGGCCGCCGTGCGTAGTCACTTCAAAGCCCGACGCCGTGGGCTGGGATCCGGGGCGGGTGCGGCGGGCGTCCACCGACAGGACCAAAACCTGCGAACCGAAGTGGCGGGTGATCTCGTCGATGACGTCCGGGCGGGCAACTGCAGCCGTGTTGATCGAAGCTTTGTCGGCGCCGAAACGCAGGAGCTTATCCACCTCGGCCACGCCGCGGACCCCGCCGCCGACTGTCAGCGGGATAAAGACTTCCTCGGCGGTGCGGCGGACCACGTCGAAGGTGGTTTCGCGGTTGCCGGAGGACGCGGTGACGTCCAGGAAGGTCAGTTCGTCGGCGCCCGCATTGTCGTAGCGGTGCGCCAGCTCCACAGGGTCACCGGCGTCGCGGAGACCTTCAAAGTTGACGCCCTTGACGACGCGGCCGGCGTCGACGTCGAGGCATGGGATGACTCGTACAGCTACAGCCATGGGTACTCCTGGAATTCTGCGGTGCAGTGCGGTGGGTCAGGCGGCGCTACCGCCTGGTGGCAGCTCAGATGCGGCAGGCGTGGATGCTGCTGACCAGGATGGCGCGGGCGCCCAGGTCGTAGAGCTCGTCCATGATCCGGTTGGTTTCCTTCTTGGGGACCATCGAACGGACCGCCACCCATTCCGAATCGCGCAGCGGCGAGACGGTGGGTGACTCCAGGCCGGGGGTCAGGGCTGCGGCCTGCTCCACCAGTTCCTTGCGGATGTCGTAGTCCATGAGGACATACTGGCGCGCCACCAGGACACCCTGGAGGCGGCGGATGAGGACTTCGATTTCCTTCGCGGTGCCGTTTGCGGAGCCGCCTTCTTCTGTGCGCTTGATCAGCACGGCCTCGGACTTGAGGATCGGTTCCCCGAAGATCTCCATCCCTGCGGCCTTGAGGGTGTTGCCGGTTTCGACGACGTCGGCGATGGCGTCCGCAACGCCCAGGCGCACGGAGGATTCAACGGCGCCGTCGAGGCGGACTACCTTGGCCTTGATGCCGAGTCCGGCGAGGTAGCCGCGGAGCAGGCCGTCGTAGCTGGTTGCCAGGCGCTTGCCTTCGAGCTCCTGGACGCTGGCGAAGTCGCCCACGGGGCCCGCGAAACGGAACGTGGAGGCTGCGAAGCCGAGGGGCATCAGTTCCTCAGCCTCCACCTCGGCGTCCAGCAGGAGGTCGCGGCCGGTGATGCCGACGTCGAGCGTTCCCTGGCCGACGTAGACGGCGATGTCGCGCGGGCGGAGGAAAAAGAACTCAATGTCGTTGTCCGGGTCCACCATGACCAGTTCGCGGGTGTCGCGGCGCTGGCGGTAACCGGCTTCGGACAGCATGGCGGACGCGGCTTCGGACAGGGAGCCCTTGTTGGGGACGGCTACTCGCAGCATGGGGGTCTTTCTTGTTTGGGGAGGTCTAGGAATCAGGCAAACGGGCCACGCAAGGCACGGGCAGGCCGGGATGGCCGGACGGTGCCGCAGTGGCTACAGATGCTTGTAGACGTCTTCCAGGGTCAGGCCTTTGGCGAGCATCAGAACCTGCAGGTGGTAGAGCAGCTGGGAGATTTCCTCGGCCGCGGCTTCATCGGATTCGTACTCGGCAGCCATCCATACTTCGGCTGCTTCCTCCACGACTTTCTTTCCAATGCCGTGGACTCCGGACTCCAATTCAGCGACGGTGCGGGAGCCTGCCGGGCGGGTGGCTGCCTTCTCACTCAGTTCAGCGAACAGCGTCTCGAAATTCTTCACGCCCTACAGCCTACTTGCTGCGGGCCGGAGGGCGCCTGCTGAGCCGTTGCATGACGGGCGCGGTGTGAGTGAAGACACACCGCACCCGTCACCGTGTTACTTGTACTGCTTGAGCACGACGGCGGTGGCCAGGGCGGCGGTGACGGCCTCGTGGCCTTTGTCCTCGCTGGATCCGGGCAACCCGGCACGGTCAAGGCCCTGCTGTTCGGTATCGCAGGTCAGTACGCCGAAGCCCACCGGCACGCCGGTGGCGACACTGACGTCGGTCAGGCCCGACGTCGCCGCCTGGCAGACGTATTCGAAGTGCGGCGTGCCGCCGCGGATCACGACGCCGAGGGCCACCACGGCGTCGAAGTGCGGTGCCAGCCGCGCGGCAGCGACCGGGAGCTCGAAGCTGCCGGGCACGCGCAGGACGGTGGGTTCGCCGATTCCGGCGTCCTTAGCGGCGCGGAGAGCACCGTCCAGGAGCCCGTCCATGATCTGGGTGTGCCAGCTGGCGGCAACGATGGCCAGCCTGAGCTGCGAGGTTTCCGCCGGGTTGAGGGTAGTGAGGTCGATTTCGGGTGCGCCGTGGCCACTCATGTGTCTGTTGGGTTCCGTTCAGTCTTGTTCGTGCTGGAAAGTTTCGGTCTGGAAAGATTCGGCGGCGGCGCCGGGCACCGCCACCACATGGGTGTCCAGCGTGAGCCGGTGCTCCATGCGGTCCTTTTTGGTTTGCAGGTAGCGGATGTTCTGGTCGCGCGATGGCACCTCGGTGGGAACCATCTCCACCACCTTCACGCCCGCCTTGGCGAGCCTGTTCAGCTTGTCCGGATTGTTGCTCAGGAGCCGGACCTCGTGCAGGCCCATCTCCGCCAGGACCTGTGCGGCCGCGCTGTAGGAACGCGCGTCCACTGGCAGTCCCAGTTGCTCGTTGGCTTCCACGGTGTCGAAGCCTGCTTCCTGGAGGGCGTAGGCCTTGATCTTGTTGGCCAGCCCGATCCCCCGGCCTTCCTGTCCGCGCAGGTACAGCAAGGTGCCGCCGGATGCGTGAATCATTTCCAGGGCGTAGGCCAGCTGCTCGCCGCAGTCGCAACGGTAGGACCCAAAGATGTCACCGGTGAGGCACTCTGAATGGAGCCGGACCAAGGGAGCCTTGCCGTCCGTGGGCGGGTTGGGGGAACTCACCGCGAGGTGTTCGGCGCCGGTGACGAGATCGGTCCAGGCTTGGGCGATGAAGTCGCCGAACGCCGTCGGCAGCTGCACGATGGGCCCCCCGCTGACCGGATGGTGGACTTTTCCGTTACCCGCCTGCGTGCGCTGGCTGCTGTGGTGGCTGTTGCCCGTAGCCCCGGACGCCGTCATCGTTTCTCCTCTTCTTCGCCCGGGCGTCCTGCCCGGGTGCCGCTGGGGGCCGCCGTGCCACCTGCTTCAAGGTAGGCCACCAGATCCTCGATCGAGATCAGCGGGCAACCATGTTCGGCAGCAAAGGTACGGAGCCCGTCCAGCCTCATCATTTCACCGTCGTCATACACTACTTCGGCGATCACACCCACGGGTTCCAGGCCGGCGAGCCGGCACAGGTCCACGGCCGCTTCAGTGTGGCCGGGGCGCTCACGCACTCCACCTTCAACTGCGCGCAGCGGGAATATATGCCCGGGCCGGGTCACAGATGCCGGGCCGGCGCCGGGGTCCGCAAGGATACGGGCAGTAAGGGCCCGGTCCGTCGCCGAGATGCCGGTGCTGACGCCCACCGCGGCGTCGCAGGACACTGTGTAGGCCGTGCCCTTCGCATCTTCGTTTACCGTGACCATGGGCGGCAGCTTCAGGGCGTCGGCACGTTCCCCGGCCAGCGGGACGCAGATGACGCCGGAGCTGAACCGGATGGTCCAGCCCATCAGTGCGGGGGTGGCGTGCTGGGCAGCGAAGATGATGTCACCTTCGTTTTCGCGGTCCTCGTTGTCGACCACCAGCACCGGCCGGCCGGCCGCCAAGGCACGAACGGCGTCTTCCACCGGGTCAAGGCCCGGTGCTGCGGCGGTTACCGGCTCGAGGTGTGCGGTCCCGTTCATAGGTTTCCTCCAGTGGCTGCGCTGGTGCTGAAGGCCAGCAGCCGTTCGGTGTACTTGGCAAGGACGTCGACTTCGAGGTTGACCCTGCTGCCGGTGGACTTGGCGCCCAGGCCTGTTTCCGCAAGTGTGGTGGGGATGAGCCCCACTTCGAACCAGGGTTCGGGTTCAGCTGCCGGGCTGACGGCTGTGACTGTCAGGGAGACGCCGTCGATGGCGATGGAGCCTTTTTCGGCGATGTAGCGGGCAAGGTTGCCCGGCACCCCGAAGCGAAGCCGCTCCCAGTTGCCCAGTGGCTCCCGCTCCAGAAGCTTCCCAACGCCGTCGACATGGCCCTGGACAACGTGGCCGTCCAGCCGGCCGCCGGCCGGGACGCAGCGTTCGAGGTTCACGGAGTCCCCGGCGGAGAGTTCGCCAATGGTGCTCCGGATCAGGGTTTCGCCCATGACGTCGACACTGAAGTCCCTGCCGTCGATGGAGGTGGCGGTCAGGCAGACGCCGTTGACTGCGATCGAGCCGCCCAAGGCGAGCCCTTCGGTGCTGGCCGGGGCGTGGAGCCTGACGGTTGCGCTGGTGTCGCCGTCCCGTACGACGGAGAGGACCCGTCCCTGTTCGGCAATTATTCCGGTAAACATCAGTGCCCTCCCAAGGCTGGTTCCGCGGCCGCAAGGCCCGGTTGTGGTTCCAAAGGTTGAGTATTGTGCGGACGCAGGTGGAGCCGGAGGTCCCGGCCCAGGGTCCTCACGGAGCCGCCGTCGGACTGGTCCCAGTCCCATTGCTGGGCGTCCTGCAAAGTAGTGATGCCGAGCCCGTTAAGCGCCGGTGTGCCTGAACCCAGCAGCGTGGGGGCCAGGTACACGATCAGCTCGTCGACGAGGCCGGCCGCCAGGAAAGCGCTGAGGATTCGCGAGCCGCCTTCCACCATGAGGTGGCGGATTCCTGCTGCATACAGCAGCGAGAGCGCTTCACGGGGATCACGCGTGGGCAGGTGCAGCACCCGGCCGTCCGCACCCCAAATGGCCGCATCCGCCGGAATGTCCCGCCGACCCATCACGGCGCGCAGGGGCTGCTTGCCGGAAACCTCGCCGGACGCGTCGCGGGCGGTCAGCCGGGGGTTGTCGACCAGTACGGTCTGGGTGCCTACCAGGATGGCGTCGATCCTGCCCCGCAGGCCGTGGTTGTCCGCGAGTGATTCGGGGCAGGAGATCCATTGGCTGGTCCCGTCCTCGGCGGCAATGCGGCTGTCGAGTGTCTGGGCGATGTGGAGCGTCACGAACGGCCGCTTTTCGGCAACACCCTGGAACCATTGCCGGTTCAGTTCGAGGGCCTCCCCCGCGGCCAGGCCGCTGCGCACCCTGACGCCCGCCTGCCGGAGCGTGGTGGCGCCGCCCGCGGCCGGGTCGTGGGGATCGTCCACGGCGTAGATCACGTCCGTGATTCCGGCTTCGATGATCGCCTGGGCGCAGGGCCCCGTCCGGCCAACGTGGTTGCACGGTTCGAGCGTGACCAGCATCGTGGCACCATGCAGGTCCAGGCCGGCTGCCGCTGCCTGGGCAATGGCGTCGGCCTCGGCGTGGGCCGTCCCGGCGCCGCGGTGGAAGCCCGTCGCCAGGTGCTGGCCTTCGGCATCAACGACGACGGCTCCCACCAGGGGGTTGGCGCCCCTGGGCCCGCGCAGGGCTGCTTCAAGGGCAGCGTCCATGGCTTGCGTCTCCGCCGGGCTGAAGGCCGTCACTGATTCTTCCCCGGAGGCCAGGGTTTGCTGCTTTGTGGGCGCGGTCATGGCGCGACCGCCGGCCCGGTGGCTTTGGATTCGACGCCATGAGGTGTCAGGGCGTCGAAGAGCCATCGCAAGGGGTTCATATGTGGTGTCGTTCCTTCCCTCTAGAACCGCGATGGCTCCGGGGGTATACGACAGCAGAACGCTGCGGCATCAAATGACGCCGCAGATACAGCTGTACGTGCTTCTCTCATCCAGACTTTAACTGTCGGTACCGGAATTTCACCGGTTCAACCGTCCGCCGGTTCCCTCCCTGGTGGGAAAGCGCCGACTCGCGGGTCGCGGACTGTCACCGCCGGTTCGGACTTACACCGACCCCGGAGCACGTATTGTGTGTTGCTATTCTGCCACAACCATGAAGGTGGGCTGACTATTCCGGGGACCCAGCGCGTAACGTTTGGCTGCCCGCCTTGCGCAGCCGTTCGATCGCCTCTGCGGGGTCCTCTGCGCCGTAAACCGCGGAGCCGGCAACAAAGACGTTGGCTCCCGCTTCGGCTGCACGGGTGATGGTTTCCTCGGTAATGCCGCCGTCCACCTGGATGGCCACGTCGATCCCTGAGCCGTCGATGGCAGCTCTCGCCCGGCGGATCTTGGGGAGCGTCAGGTCCAGGAACGCCTGTCCGCCGAAGCCAGGCTCAACGGTCATGATGAGCAGCATGTCCAGTTCGGCCAACATGTCCAGGTAGGGCTCCACCGGCGTGCCCGGCCGTAGTGCCATACCTGCCTTGGAGCCCCGGGCCCTCAGTTCGCGCGCCAGTTTGATGGGAGCGATGGATGCCTCGGCGTGGAAAGTGACGGAGGCAAGGCCTGCGTCGGCGAAACCCGGGGCCCAGCGGTCGGCGTCGGCGATCATGAGGTGGGCGTCGAGCGGAACGGGGCTGACGGCCTGGATCCGCTGGACCACCGGCAGCCCGATAGTGAGGTTGGGAACGAAGTGGTTGTCCATCACGTCCACGTGGACTGCGTCAGCGTTGCCGATGCGGTGCAGCTCGGCTTCGAGGTTGACGAAGTCGGCGGAGAGGATGCTCGGGTTGATGCAGCATTGCGTCATCGGGGAACCTTTCATGAGTTCAGGCCTTCTTACGGATGAGGGCGAGGAACATGGCGTCCGTGCCGTGGACGTGGGGCCAGAGCTGGGCGGTCTGGCCGTGCCCGGCGCCGAGGTTGCCGGTGAGGCTGACGGTGTCGAGTACCGCCCCGGCGTCCAGGAGCTCCAGGTCCTCGCGCTTGCGCATCACGTCGGTTACGACGGCGGTGGTTTCGGCAGGGTGCGGCGAGCAGGTCACGTAGGCCACCACGCCGCCTGGGCGGACAGCTGCCAGGGCTGACTTGAGCAGGTCGCGCTGCAGGGGTCCCAGGTCCGCGAGGTCCTTGGGGGTGCGGCGCCACCGGGATTCCGGCCGGCGGCGGAGCGCACCGAGGCCGCTGCAGGGGACATCCACCAGGACGCGGTCAAATGATTCTGCCTGCTCGGTGCCGACGTCCCGGCCATCGCCGGTACGGACGCGCCAGGCGTCCCTGGGGACGGCGGAGAGGGCCTGACTGACGAGTTTTGCCCGGTGCGGTGCCGGTTCGTTCGCAAGGAGCGTGGCGTCCCGGGCGTTGGCCAGGGCGGCCAGGAGTGCGGCTTTTCCGCCGGGCCCGGCGCAGAGGTCGAGCCAGGATTCCGGGCTGGCGGCGTTCTCAAGGTCCACGGCGGCCAAGGCGCGGGCCACCAGCTGGGAGCCTACGTCCTGGACTCGGGTTGTGCCTTCCCGCACGGACGCCAGCCTGCCGAGGTCGCCGCCGCTGGAAAGTGCCGAACCCTCAACCAGTTCACCGGGCGTGGCTCCGTTTTCGAGTGCCTCGTCGAGGCTCCCCAGCCCGGGCAGGGCCACCAGGTTGACCACGGGAGCCGCGTTGTCCGCTTCCAGCAGTTCGTTGATTTCGGTGGCGGACCGCCCATGGGCCACCAAGGCCTGGCGCATCGCGCGGACGATCCATTCGGGGTGTGCATGCCTGATCGAAGCGACCTTGGTTTCGTCGGTTTCGCCGGCGACCAGCAGGTCCAGCCATTCGTCGAGGGTGTGTGCCGTGACTTTCCGCAGCACCGCATTGATCAGGGCAGACGGGCCGGCGCCGATCACGGCGCGGGCCAGGCCAACGGTCTGGTCCAGTGCAGCGTGGGCTGGCACGCGCATAGCGAGCAACTGGTGGGTGCCGATCCGCAGGGCATCGAGGATGGCGGGATCCAGCTGGTCCAGCGGCCTATCGACGCAGCGGGCAAGGACGGCGTCGTACGTGCCCTGTCCGCGGAGGGCGCCATAGCTCAGCTCAGTGGCGAAACCGGCATCGCGCTTGTCCAGCCCGTGGTGGCGGATCCGGGACGGCAGCACTAGGTTGGCGTAGGCGTCCTCCGCGGCCACTGCACGCAGGACCTCGAAGGCCACCAGCCGGGCGGGATCTGCCCGGCGGGTCCGCTGCGCCGGCGCATTTTCGGTGAAGCTCCGTTGCGAGGGCCGGTTGCGTTCGCGGCCCTGGGCGTTGCGCTGGCTGCTGTCCCGTTTTCCGCCGCCACCACGGCCGCCTCTTTGGCCGCCGCCCCGGCCGGAGCCGCCTGTCGTTCCGCCGGACATACTCATTCGAACACCACGCTTTCAAGGGAAGCCATGCCGCGTGCCCAATCAGCCGCGGCCATCATCTTTTTGCCCGAGGGCTGGATCCGCGTGAGTTCCACCGCGTGGGAGCCGGTGCCCACCAAAACGCCCTTGTCCCTGAACACCGCTCTACCGGGCGCGAGGTCCGCCACATCCGGCCGGAGCCTGACTGGCTCCAGCTTGACCCGCTGTCCGTCGAGGGTTGTCCAGGCGCCGGGCTCGGGGGTGACCCCGCGGGCACGCCGGCCGATAGCCAAGGCCGGCTGGTTCCAGTCCAGCCGGCCGTCGTCGAAGGTCAGTTTGGGGGCGAGTGAAACGTCGCCCTGCTGCGGTTGGGGGGCAGCCTGTCCGGCGTCAATGGCGGAGAGGGTCTGTGCCAGGAGCACGGCACCGCTGTGCGACAGCCGCTCCAGCAGTTGCCCGGCGGTGTCCTCCGTGCCAACGCTTTCGGTCAGGGTCCCGAACACGGGCCCGGTATCCAGGCCACGCTCAAGCTGGAAAGTCACCGCGCCCGTGACGTCGTCCCCTGCGATCACCGCACGCTGCACGGGGGCGGCACCGCGCCAGGCAGGCAACAGCGAGAAGTGCAGGTTGATCCAGCCGTGCCGGGGAACCTCCAGGGCCGCCGGGGGGATCAGTCCGCCGTAGGCAACAATGGCCGCGACGTCCGGGCTGACGGCGGCGATCTTTGCTGTCACGTCCGCATCCACTTTGGCTGCATGGATGACGTCAATGCCGAGTTCGGCGGCGCGGTGGGCAACGGGCGACGGCGTCAGCACGTGTTTGCGTCCCACCGGGGCGTCCGGGCGGGTCAGCACCGCAACGATGTCAAAGCCTGCCTTGACGAGGGCATCCAGCGACGGCACCGCAACCGCGGGAGTGCCGGCGAAAAGTACCCTCATTCAGCCGCACCGGATGCCGTGGCACCAAAGCCTGTGCCGCCAAAGCTGGCACCGCCGAAACTGGAGCCGACCGTCTTGGCCCGCTTCGCCGTCGTGCGCTCTGTAATGGCGTCGTAGTTGGCGTTGCGGATGGAGCGCAGGGCCTTTTTCCGGTCCTCACCCTCCAGCCTGTCCGTATAGAGGATGCCGTCCAGGTGGTCGGTCTCATGCTGGAAGCAGCGGGCCAGCATGCCTTCCCCCTCGACGGTGACGGGATTGCCGTGGAGGTCGACGCCGGTGACCTTGGTGGCCCGGAAACGCCGGACCGGGAACCCCAGGCCGGGGATGGACAGGCAACCTTCCACCTGGTCCGGCTGGTAATCGTCACTGTTTTCCAGGACGGGGTTGATGATGTGGCCGTCCACCCCGCCGACGCGGTAGGTAAAGACCCGCTGGCTGACGCCGATCTGCGGCGCCGCGAGCCCGGCGCCCTCGACGTCCTCCATGGTTTCGGTCATGTCTGCCACCAGCTTGGCCAGCTCCGGCCCGAACTCCGTCACGGGATCGGCCACTGTGCGGAGCACAGGATCGCCGATGATGCGGATATTCAGAATGGCCATGTGCTGTCTTTCCTCACGGTTGGCGGATTGGGGAACCAATCCAGTTTAGGCGGTGCGCAGCAGGCTATGCCGTCCGTGCCGGGACAGGCGGTGGCGCGATGGGGAGCAAGGCTGTTCCGGCACTGATGGTGTCGGAGGAGAGTTCCCAGACACGGCGCAGCGCGCAGAACTTCCACCAGTGGTGTTTCAGGACCTCAGGGTTGGCCCGCACCGGGCGGACTTCGGTTTCACCGATGGCCACTGCCAGGAGGACGGGGTCCTCGCCATATTTCCAGGCCTCCCATTCGCCGGTGACTGGATCCACCAGGCTTTCCTCGGCCTTCATCCCAGCCACGAGCTGCATGACCACTTTGTCGTCGAGGGGCTTGACCGTGCCGTCCCGGGTGGTGCCCTTTGTTTTGTAGTCGATCACGCAGGTCCTGCCGTTAATCTTCGCCACCAGGTCCAGGGTGCCCGCGTAACCGACAGATTTGTTCCAGATGGTGATTTCTGGAGCAATGGGCTCCACCCGGTACAGCTCCCACCATTCGTCGAACCGCACGGCGAAGGCTTCCTCCCCGTTCGCGGCCAGCGCCTCCCGGGTTTCCTTCATGGCGTGCGGCCGGCCCAGGGCACGGAGGGCCACCTGTTCACAGTAGTTGTGGACGCGGTCTCCGCGCTTGGCGGCCTCATCGCGGTACGTTTCGGCGGCCTTCGCCGCCCGGTTAACCGCCTGGCGGATCTTCGCCGGACTCCCGAGGCAGTCAGCCAGCAACGGATCCTTCGCCAGGCTGTTGGCGCCCATGTACCCAAACCAGCCGTCCAGCCCGTGCGGCTGTTGACCGATCACCGTGGTGATGGACGGGACAGTGAACGGCTCCGACGTGGAGCGCGCGTACATGCGGCCATATTCGGTGGCATGGGCAAGAAGCGGATCAGTCATACAAAGACTCTTTCACAAGGGGCTGACAGAATGGCAGGCACAGTAGCCGGACATAAAAAAGGTCCGCTTCCGCTCGAAGGAGCGGAAACGGACCTTGTTATCGGTGGGCGATACTGGGTTCGAACCAGTGACCTCTTCGGTGTGAACGAAGCGCGCTACCACTGCGCCAATCGCCCCGATGCATTTGAATGCTAGCCCACCCTGCGCCGATTCGGAAATCGGGCAACAAGGGTCTGCGCGCACCCTGCGAATTACAGGCCTGTAATTCCTGAATCCCCCTAGATTCCGCGGATCCAGGGGCATCCCCTCACTGTCCGCGGCCGCCGATTTGGAGAATCCCTGAACCTCCTATAGAGTTCTTACTCGTTGGAACGCGAGGAAATGCCCAAACGGCACGGAATCACGCTAACAATGCGGACGTAGCTCAGCTGGTAGAGCACCACCTTGCCAAGGTGGATGTCGCGAGTTCGAATCTCGTCGTCCGCTCGCAGGACACTGTCACGGCAATGGCTCTCTATGAACCGGCGCTTACACGGTGGGTTGGCCGAGAGGCGAGGCAGCGGCCTGCAAAGCCGTATACACGGGTTCGAATCCCGTACCCACCTCGGTGAAAACCATGGTTTCCGGTTAATCCCGGATGGCAATGGGCGATTGGCGCAGCGGTAGCGCGCTTCCCTGACACGGAAGAGGTCACTGGTTCGATCCCAGTATCGCCCACCAAGCAAGGAAACTTGCTTCATGCAGTACGCACGGCCCGGCCGGAACGTACTTCATACGCGGACGTAGCTCAGCTGGTAGAGCACCACCTTGCCAAGGTGGATGTCGCGAGTTCGAATCTCGTCGTCCGCTCTCTTCTTTACAAGAAAACATCCCAATAAACCGGTCTTCCGGTTCCGGGCGATTGGCGCAGTGGTAGCGCGCTTCCCTGACACGGAAGAGGTCACTGGTTCGATCCCAGTATCGCCCACAGCAGCAGCTCCTCCGCCGGAGCTGCTTTTTTGTTGCCCGGATTCTGCCCGGATTTGCGCCGCGATCGGTCCGCCGTGACTTTACAGGTTTTGTCACAGCACCTTGGCACCTCCAGGAGACAGGGCTAGGATCGGTTGCGGAGGAGCGAACTGGCTCCGCGATTGAAGGGAGGTGCTCGTGGGACTGATTGACGATCTTAAGGGCAAGGCTAAAGGTCTTATCCATGGCAACGAGCAGGCCATCAAGGACGGCATCAACAAGGCCGGCGATTTCGTCGACACCAAGACCGGCGGCAAGTACGCAGGTCACGTCGACAAGATCCAGGATGGCGCTTCCAAGCTCGTTGACAAGAACGGAACGCCCGGCCAGGCACCTGCCAGCGAGCAGGTCCCTCCGGTCAACCCGGTTCCGCCGGTTCCGCCGGTCGACAAGGCTCCGTAAAAAGGATTTGGCCAGGGCTTTGCCCTAGCACGTCAAGGGGGCGCGGGTCCCGCCGGGAGGCGGCACCCGCGCCTTTGGCGTTTAAGCACAGCTTTTCGGCCATCCGCGCACGAGCCGGTAACCTGCCGGATATGCCAAAGCCCGCACCAGCCATCATCCCGGACGCTGCCACCGGCCGGTCCCGCCCCCTTTCGCAGCCGATCGTGGCGGGCATCGTGACGGCACTGGTGGGGTTCACGTCGTCCTTCGCCGTGGTCCTTGCCGGGCTCCGGGCCGTGGGCGCCAGTCCTGCCCAGGCAGCATCCGGCCTGCTGGCACTCACCCTCATTTTCGGCGTCGGCGTACTCTGGCTATCCTGGCGTTCAAAGGTTCCAGTGACGCTCGCGTGGTCCACGCCGGGAGCTGCTCTTTTGGCGGGAGCCGGAACGGTCGACGGCGGCTGGCCGGCCGCCGTCGGAGCCTTCCTGGTGACCGGCGTACTCATCTGCCTCACCGGGCTGATCCCGGCACTGGGCAGGCTGCTGGCGGGCATCCCCACGTCCCTGGCGCAAGCGATGCTGGCGGGCGTACTGCTGTCGCTGTGCCTGGCGCCCTTCTCCGCCCTGGGAACCAACCCCCTTCAAGTAGCTCCAGTCATCATCTGCTGGCTGCTGATGATGAGGTTCGCACCGCGATGGTCCGTGCCCGCCTCACTCGCGGTTGCCCTGGCGGTAATTGCCGTCCACCTGGCAACCGGAGGCGCGGGAAACCTCGAGGGCGGATTCCTGCCAGCGCCCGTCTGGACCATGCCGTCTTTCAGCCTGCAGGCCGTTGCCGGCATCGCACTGCCGCTTTTCATCGTGACCATGGCATCGCAGAACATCCCTGGCGTCGCGGTGTTGAAGTCCTTCGGCTACGCCACACCGTGGGCGCCGTCCATGCTGGTGACCGGCGCGGGAACCATGCTCAGTGCACCCTTCGGCGGCCACGCGATGAACCTGGCCGCCCTCAGCGCTGCGCTGGCCGCAGGTAAGGAAGCGGGTGAAGACAGGAGCAGCCGCTGGATCGCTGCTTTCACATCGGGCCTGGCCTATGTAGTCCTGGCCTTGTTTTCTGCAGCCCTGGTCACGGTGGTGAGCGCCGCTCCCCCGGGCCTGCTGGAGGCAGTTGCAGGGCTGGCCCTGATCGGGACGCTGGCGGCTTCGGTGTCCTCCGCGCTGGCAGTGCCGGAGGAACGGGTCGCGGCGTCCGTCACGTTCCTGGTTGCTGCCTCCGGCCTCAGCTTCGCGGGCATTGGCGCCGCTTTCTGGGCACTGGCAGCCGGACTGCTCGTACGTTCACTTCTGAAGAACCGTGGGCAGCAGGGCGTGCCCCAGCCTTAGGACGGTTCGTGGTTCTGGCCCTCCCGGGCAAGGGCAGTCAGGCGGGAGACAGCGCGGTAGTACTTCTTGGTGTACCCGCCGTGCATCATCTCGTCGGTGAACAGCTTGTCAAAGGGGACCCCGCTGGCCAGGATCGGCACGTCCTTGTCATACAGCCGGTCTGCCAGCACTACGAACCGCAGGGCAACGGCTTGCTCGGTGATGGTTTCGACGTTACGCCACACGACGCCGTCGATGCCTTCGATGAGCTGCCGGTAGCGGCTGGGATGCACGCCGGCAAGGTGTCCGATCAGCGTGCTGAATTCGTCCTGCGCCACGGTCTTGCCGTCGAACTCGGCCTTCATCTGGGCGGATAGCTCGCTGTTCTTGAGCGGGGCTGGCGGCGTGGGCAGGCCCCGGTGGCGGAAGTCCTCGCCGTCGATCCGAATGACCTCAAACTGATCCGCCAGAACCTGGATCTCACGCTGGAAGTCGACGGCGGCGAAGCGGCCGTCACCCAGCGAGCCCGGCAGGGTGTTGGAGGTTGCAGCCAGCTTGACGCCGGCGTCGGCCAGTTCACGCATTAGCCGGGACATCAGGACGGTGTCGCCCGGATCATCGAGCTCAAACTCGTCGATGCAAACCAGCTTGTAGTGGCTGAGCGCCTCCACCGTTTTGCGGAAGGAAAGCGCCCCCACGAGGTTGGTGTATTCCACGAATGTGCCAAAAGCCTTAGGCCCCGGCGCGGCGTGCCACAAAGATGCCAGCAAATGGGTCTTGCCCACACCAAAGCCGCCGTCGAGGTAGATGCCGGCCCGGGACGTGTCCTTCTTGGCAAAAAGCTTCTTGAAAAGGCCGCCACCGTTCCCTGCGCCCACACCCTGCGCAAACCCTTCCAATTCCCGGACTGCATGGGACTGGCTCGGCTGCTTGGGGTCCGGGCGGTAACTTGCGAAGGAGACCTGGCCGAACCGCGGTGAAGGATAAAAGCCCTTAAGGAGCTCATCCACCGAAACTGCCGGAGTGCGGGCGGCAAGCTGTTCGATCTGTACCAAGGTGGTCCGTTCTGCTGGTGGGTTGTCCCCAGAAAGGATACCGGCAATGCAGCACGCCTTCCCCGCCCCGGGCACGGGCCAGCCACGGAGCGTGACGAAGCCCATATTTCCCTCTATTAACGGAACAGCGGATTTCGCGTGCCGCCGTGGCTAGTGTTGAACCAGGTTCCCAGCATCCTCCAGCAGGTCCGCCGTACGTTTGAATGAAAGGCCATCACCTTGTCCTACCCAGTTGAACAGAACGAGAAGTTCGCAGCCTATGCCCGCCCTGAGCGCCTGGTTTCCACCGAGTGGCTCGCCGCGGCCCTGGAAAGCGGCGCTGTGGCCGATGGAAAGCTGGTGGTTGTGGAGTCCGATGAGGACGTCCTGCTCTATGAGACCGGCCATATCCCCGGAGCAGTCAAGATCGACTGGCACACCGACCTCAACGACGAAGTGACCCGCGACTACGTTGACGGCAAGGCCTTTGCCGCCCTGGCCTCATCCAAGGGCATCTCCCGTGACAGCACCGTAGTGATTTACGGCGACAAGTCCAACTGGTGGGCCGCCTACGCCCTGTGGGTCTTCACCCTGTTCGGTCACGAGGACGTCCGCCTGCTGGACGGCGGCCGCGACAAGTGGATCGCCGAAGGCCGGGACCTGACCACCGAGACTGCCACACCGGCACCGGGCGACTACCCGGTGGTGGAGCGCAACGACGCCCCCATCCGCGCTTTCAAAGAGGACGTGCTGGCACACCTCGGCAAGCCGCTGATCGACGTCCGCTCCCCCGAGGAATACACCGGACAGCGCACGCACATGCCTGCCTACCCTGAGGAGGGCGCACTCCGTGGAGGCCACATCCCCACCGCAGCCTCCATTCCCTGGGCGCGCGCAGCCGCAGCGGACGGGACATACCGCAGCCGCGATGAGCTCGAAGCCCTGTACCTCGGCGAGGCTGGCCTCACCGAGGGCGACGACGTTGTGGCCTACTGCCGGATCGGCGAACGTTCCAGCCACACCTGGTTCGCCCTGAAGTACCTGCTGGGCTTCGACACCGTCCGGAACTACGACGGCTCCTGGACCGAATGGGGCAACGCCGTCCGCGTTCCCATCGTCAAGGGTGCGGAGCGCGGCTCCGTCCCGGCGTAAGCTGGAGTAGATGACTACTCATGCCTTGCCCCCCTCGTTGGCGGAAATCGTGGACGACTTCCAGGCCCTCACGGAGCCCGAGCGGCTGCAGCTGCTGCTCGAGTTCTCGCGGGAACTTCCGGAGTTGCCGGACCGCCTGAAGAACCACCCTGAGCTCCTGGAGCAGGTGGTGGAATGCCAGTCGCCACTGTTCCTGACCATTGAGACGGAAAAGAACGACGCCGGCTCGGCCGACACTTTTCGGCTGTACTTCAAGGCGCCGCCTGAAGCCCCCACCACGCGGGGCTTCGCCGGGGTGCTCCTTGAGGGGCTCGACGGGCTCAGCGCGGAGGAAATCCTGGCAGTTCCGGATGACATGCCTGAACTGCTGGGCCTTACCCGTGCGATCACACCGTTGCGGATGCGCGGCATGACCGCCATGCTGGGCCGCATTAAGCGCAAGGTCGCAGCCTCGGCCCGGCTGAACAGCTAGCAGCCAGCTCGGCTTATGGGGCGCAAAAGCACTTCGCAGGGAACGCCGGCCACCGCGGTACTGACCGCGGCCGGCGTTCCCTTTGTGCTGCACCCGTACACCCACGATCCTTCCGCGGCCAGCTATGGCACCGAAGCTGCCGAAGCCCTGGGAATCGACCCGGCGAGGGTCTTCAAAACGCTGATGGTGGAGGTGGAAGGCCGGCTGGCGGTGGGCGTAGTGCCCGTCAGCGGCAATCTTGACCTGAAGGCTTTCGCGGCTGCCCTGGACGCGAAAAAGGCCACGATGGCCGATCCCAAGTCCGCCGAACGCCGGACCGGCTATGTACTCGGCGGAATCTCGCCGCTGGGCCAGCGGCAGCCCTCACCCACCGTCATCGACGGCAGTGCCGTTGCCTTGGAAACGATGCTGGTTTCCGGCGGCCGGCGGGGGCTGGACATCGAGCTGGCGCCCGCTGAGCTGATCCGGCTCACGTCCGCTATCACGGCCCCGATCGGAACGGTCAAACCCTAGCGGCGGTCTTGTCCTCCGCGAATTCCCGCCCTCCCCCAACTGGGTAGCAGCAGATGTCGTTTAGACGCCTCAAAACGACATCTGCTGCTACTTAGTTGGGCTAACCGTGACGCTTGTCTGGCCGGGGTTGACCCTCGGCGCCAGCTGCTGCCTGAGCCACGCCTTGACGAGGCGCTCCCAGCGGGCAGGATCCACGTTCCATTCCTTGGTGTGCCGCGCGTGGTTGAACGTTTCGAAGGTGACCATTTCCGGGTTTCGTTCGGCCAGCAGGGCGGATGGCTCACAGGGAACGTATTCGTCGTCGACGCTGTGCACAATCAGGGTGGGCGTGCGCAGTTCAACAGCCCGGGCCACCCAGTCCATGGCTTTGAGGTCCACCGGCGCCGAGAGCCCGGTGAGCCTGCGCCCCAAGGGGTGGCCGAGCATCAGCTGGCCATACCGACCCACGAGGGACGGGATCCTGTTAATCTCCGCATGGTGGGCCAGGACATTGACCCAGTTGATGACCGGAGCGTCAAGGACCATGGCCCGGATCAGGTGGCGGTAGCGGGACAGATCCGCCGTCTGCAGGCAGATGGCGCCTCCCATGGACCAGCCAAAAAGGACTATCTCTTCGGCCCCATTTCCCAATGCGTACTCGATGGCGGCTTCGATGTCGCGCCATTCTGTTGATCCAAGTCCATAGCGTCCGTCGTCGGCTGAAGGCGCCAGTCCATCATTCCGGTAGGACACCAGCAGGCTGGTCAGACCCAGTTCCAGGGCGGGACCGACGGCGCGCAAGGCCTCCTGGCGGGTGGCTCCCCTGCCGTGGACCATCACAGCCCAGGTGCGGGATGTGCCCCCTGCCCGCACCAGCCACGCCGGCGCCTGCCCGCCGTCGACCTCAATCAGTACATCTTCGGACGGGAGGCCGGCGGCCTCCGGAGTCGGATAGAGCGCGCCGCTCCACCAGCCCCGGTGGGCGCTGTCGAGGTCGCCGCTGTAGACGGCTTCGACCTCACGGAGGACCGTGCGTTCCGCGGGCGAGTACGACACGATGCGGCCAATGCGGGCGTGTCCCTTGCCGCCGTCGAAAAAGAACCCATACACGCCGTCCACGGTGGTATCCGGGGTGGCCGCCAGGATGACCTGCCGGCCCTGGCCTTCACGGATGACAGCCAGCACTTCCTGGTCCGCCGCCCGCCGCGGTGCAGGCGTAATGACCCTGCGCGCGAAGTACAGGGCCAGGGCTGACGACCCCGTGGCCAGCAGTCCGGCCAGGGCACCGCCCCCGATCACACCGCCGATGGTCCACTTGGCCCGCAGTGACATCCCGGCGTCCGCAGCGGGGGCAACGGTGGCCTTTGGGGCAGGGGTCCGTGTAGAAGAAGCCATGGGTCCATTCTTACCGTCCTTGGCCCGTGCGCCATATTCCGCCACTCCTGGCCCGGACAGCGGAGCGCCGGGACCGCCGGGGCAAATGGATGCAGCGGCACAGGCACAGGACTAGGCTGATGGCATGAGCGATCCCATCGTCATCCTGACCGAAGAACCCCTGGGCGCGGACGACCGCGTCAACATAGAACGGCTGGTGAACGGGGCGGATGCGCGCCTTGTGCTGCTTGTCCCGGCCAATACGGAAAGGCACCTGCTGGTGGACTTCCTGGAGCATCTGTCGCTCCTGGAGATTTCCAAGGCGTTCCGGGAGCTGACCAGCCATGCCCCGGATCCCACAGTGGAACGGGCGGAGGCATCAGAGACGCTGGCTGTGTCCCTGGGCGCCCTTGAGGGACTCGGGGCCGGAGTGACCGGCGAGGTAGTGGACGGCGGGGCGGTTAAGGGTCTGGTCGCGAAGGTCAAGGAACTCGGGGCAACACAGGCCGTAGTGGTCACCCGCCCGCACGCTGTTTCAGACACGTTCCACACCGACTGGGCCAGCAAGGCGCAGGACCAGTTGGGCATTCCTGTCCTGCATCTCTATGCGGGCTCGGGATTTATCGGTGACTCGTAAGCGTTGAACAGGCTATGAGCATCTTCGGAAACAAGATTTTTGGCAACAAGGCGACGGATTCCATCCGAGAGACGCTTCCGGCGGACCATCCCGCCGGCGCGGGCGTGAAGTCGGACGCGCAGTGGCGGCAGGAGCTCACTCCCGAGGAATACCACGTGCTCCGCGAGGCCGGCACGGAACGGCCGTATACCGGCGAATACTGGGACACCCACACCTCAGGGGTTTACCAGTGCCGGGCCTGCGGCACTGAACTCTTCACCAGTAACGAAAAGTTCGATTCGCATTGCGGCTGGCCCTCTTTCTGGGCACCACTGGCGGAAGGGACCGTCCGGTACATCCACGACCGGACGCTGGGGATGGAGCGCATTGAGGTGCGCTGCGCCACCTGCGACTCACACCTGGGACACGTTTTCGAGGGCGAAGGCTATGGCACGCCGACGGACCAGCGCTTCTGCATCAACTCGGTCTCGCTAAAGCTGGTGCCCCGGGATGAGCACGACGGCGCGGAGCAGGACGGCGGGGAACAGCCTGGTGGGGACGGCCAGTCCGGTACAGCGTCCTGAACTGCGGCGACGCCCGCGCCAGCCACGGCCGGCGCTGGAGCTGGATGCGCTTTTGAACCCGCTGAGGCTGAGAGCTTCTTATGCTTAGCCATATTTTGCATTAGGAAGTCTGGTTGCTTGCTACGCTCACCGTAGATGCCCAAGCAACAAGAAAGGCTGCCTCCAATGACTGAAACCACGATCATGGCCCCCGCGAGGATTTCCGCCGACAATCCCGGCTGGCTCCGGCTCAAGGCTGCCGCCACCTCGCTCCAGCTGCTCCAGGCCCAGGACGGATCCATCCCGGACCAGGACGGGCACGCAGCAGCCGCCGTCCACGTCGCAGCGATCGTTGAATCCATCGAGGAACTGGTGCCCCGGTTCCCCCACGACGCCGACTATCTCGCGGCAGTCACCGCCGACTTCCGGGCCTGGGCCGACGCCGGTTTCGGCATTCCGGACTTCCTGGCGTCGCTCCTGTCGTTCCAGCCACAGGAGCAGCGCCAGGACGGCCTCCAGCACCTGGTGGTCTTCCCCATGTACACCCAGAACGGCAGCAGCAGCCGTCTCGTGGAGGCGGTGCTGATCGAAGTCATCTGGCCGGAGTTCATCGCCGCCCTGGAAGCCGGCGACTACTCCAACCGGCTCTTTGTGCCCATCCGCTTCCTGGACTTCACGCCCGGGTACAACACCAACTCGGCGGTCCTCTTCCCGGAGACGGTGGCCGTCCGCGAGACGCCTACCTTCACCTGGGGCGCCATCTTTGCCGACCGCGAGGCCGCCCGGTTCCGTCGTGTCCTGCGAGCCGCTGCCGAGATCACACGACTTGAACTGCCGGCCGGCGCCGCGGAACTCCTCGAGGACCAGGAGCTGACCGAGGCGACTTTCGTGATGTGGGACCTGATCCACGACCGGACCCACATGCGCGGAGACCTGCCCTTTGACCCGTTCATGATCAAACAGCGCATGCCGTTTTTCCTCTACTCCCTCGAGGAGCTCCGCTGCGACCTCACGGCCTTCCGTGAATCGGTCCGGATTGAAAAGGACGAGGACGCCGGCCCTGAAGCCCGCCGCCACGCCAAACTGGTCCAGTACGCCATCATCTTCGACCGGATCTTCCGTTTCGCCATCACCGGCAGCAGGGTCCGCAACTACGACGGACTGGGCGGCCAGCTGCTGTTCGCCTGGCTGCACCAGCACCACGTCCTCCACTGGACGGACAGCAGGCTCAGCATCGACTGGGACCAAGTGGCGGAAGCGGTCATCGCCCTCGGGGCCAGGATCGATGAGCTGTACTGGCGCTCCATCGACCGGCCTAAAATGGCCCACTGGCTCGCGGCATACCAGCTGATCTCCGGTACGGTCACCCCGCATCCGGCCTCCGTCTGGGCGAAGGGACCGGACGCCCTCCCCCTCGCCGGAGCTCCCCGCGGCCTCACGGACCAGGTGCTCGATGACGAATTCCCGCTGTCCATGTTCTACGAGGCACTGGAGAAGAAGATGCGCCCGGTCATCGAATCCACCGCCGGCATCACTGGCAGTTCCGCGCTGTGAGTGCAGCCGATGCGATGAAGGCGAACATCCCAGACAGTGAAGCGACACTGAACGTGCTGGTCACCGGCGGCAGCGGCGCGTCCGGCATCGCCGTGGCCGGCGCGCTCCACCGTGCCGGCCAGCGGGTCTTCACCGTTGGCTCGGACCGGGCCCGCATCGAAGCGGCAGCAGGTCGGGCGGGCGACGGCGTCACCCCACTCGTGTGCGATCTCGCCGACCTCGCGGCTGTCCAGAGCCTCCGGGATTCCGTCGCGGAAACCGCCGGGCGAATGGACGCCGTCATCCACCTGGTGGGCGGCTGGCGCGGCGCGAAGGGCATTGCAGACCAGAGCGACGCCGACTGGGACTTCCTGGAGCGAGGCGCCATCACCACGCTCCGCAATGTGTCCCGGGTCTTCTACGACGACCTTGCCGCCTCCGGAACAGGCAGGTTTGCCATGGTCTCCTCCACGGCCGTGGACAATCCGACGGCGGCCACAGCCAGTTACGTGGCAGCGAAAGCCGCCGCCGAAACCTGGACCATGGCCATGGCAGAAGGCTTCAGCCGCGCCGCCTCCAGCGCTGGAGGGAAGGGCGCTGCCCCCTGGAGTGCCGCCGTCGTACTTGTCGTCAAGGCACTCGTTGACGCGGACCTCCGCCTGCAGCATCCGGAACGGAAGTTCCCCGGGGCCACCGACGTCGAAGACCTGGCTGCCGCCGTCGTTGGCCTGTTCAGCCGGCCGGCACACGAACTGAACGGCCGCAGGCTCCTGCTGGCCACCTGACCTCCTTAGACTGAAAGCGTGAACAAAGCGATGACAACCACAGCCGATTCCGGCGCGCGTACCGCCGGCCGCCTGCATGACCCGTCCGTGCGCGGCTTCGCGTCGGACAATTACTCGGGCGTCCATCCCGAGGTCCTCGCCGCCCTCGCGGCCGCCAACGACGGTCACCAGCTCTCCTACGGCGAGGACGACTACACCGCGCGGCTCCACGGACTGCTGGAGGACCATTTCGGCGCTGGCATCGAAAGCTTTCCGGTGTTCAACGGGACGGGCGCCAACGTGCTGTCGCTGCAGTCCCTGCTGCCCCGCTGGGGCGCCGTCATCTGCGCCTCCACCGCCCACATCAACATGGATGAAAACGGCGCTCCCGAACGGATTGGCGGGATCAAGCTCCTGCACGTCCCCACCCCGGACGGAAAACTGACGCCGGAGCTGATCGACCGCGAGGCGTGGGGCTGGGGCGACGAGCACCGCGCCCAGCCATTGGCCGTCTCCATCACCCAGACCACCGAACTGGGCACGTGCTACACGCCCGCTGAAGTCCGGGCCATCGCCGACCACGCCCACGCACGGGGCATGAAGCTCCACATGGACGGGGCAAGGCTTGCCAACGCCGCGGCACACCTGCAGGTGCCGTTGAGGGCATTCACGCGCGACGCCGGCGTGGACATCCTGTCCTTCGGCGGCACCAAGAACGGGCTGCTTTTTGGTGAAGTGGTAGTGGCCCTGAACCCGGAGGCCGCCCACGGCCTGGTCTACCTGCGCAAGATGAACATGCAGCTGGCATCGAAGATGCGGTTCATGTCCGCCCAGTTCATCGCACTCCTGGAGGATGGCCTCTGGCTCCGTTCGGCATCCCACGCCAACGCGATGGCCACCCGCCTGCGTGCGGCGGTTGACAAGATCGAGGGGGTTCAACCAACCCAGAAGACTGAATCCAACGGAGTGTTCGCCGTCCTCCCGGAGGGCGTAGCGGACAGGCTTCGGGAATCCTTCCGTTTCTACGACTGGAACGAAGCAGCCCGGGAAGTCCGGTGGATGTGTTCTTTCGATACAAGCGAGGAGGACGTTGATGATTTTGTGGCCGCAATCCGCCAAGAGCTGGCCGCCTACAACGCAGGCAATGCCGCCACGTAGCAAAAGGTGGCCGACGGCGAGCCTGCACTGCCTGTCCCCGGCTGTTGCGTAACCTGCGAAGGTGAACGCACTCGCCCAGGTTCCCCCGGAGTTTCTCCACGCCTTGGGAACCCTCAGGAAAGCACAATGCCGCAGCGAACTGCGCCTGGCGGAAATTCCGGCACCGGCACGCCTGGCGCCCTTCGCCGTGGCGCTGGGCGCGGAGGTCATGGCCTCCGGAACCGCCGGCACCACCGCACCCCTCCACGGACCTGCGGCGATGGCACTCGCCGCCGCGGCGGGGACGGAAGATGAGGAGGACACCGAGCTTGCCACCGGCCGGTTCATCCTGCTGCACGATCCCGACGGCTCCGCCGTCTGGGACGGCGAGTTCCGGATCGTGACCTACATCCGTGCGCAGCTGGAGCCGGAGATGGGCAACGACGAAATGCTGGGCACCGTTGCCTGGACCTGGCTCGTGGAGGCCTTGGAAAACCACAAGGCTCCCTACCGTGCCGCCGGCGGCACCGCCACCCGTGTCCTTTCGGAGAGCTTCGGCACCCTCGCCGACAGGCCAGGGTCAATCGACATCGAACTGCGAGCATCCTGGACACCTGCCTCATCTGACGTCACGGCCCACCTGGAGGCGTGGTCGGACATGGTCTGCACGTTTGCGGGATTACCGCCGCTGCCGGACGGGGTCTCGGCGCTGCCGAACCGGCGCCGGAACTAGTCCGGCCCTGGACCACCTTGTCGGTAAACTGAAGGCACCATGACCCCTCACATTCCGGATAACACCACAGCCGGCGCTCCGGCTGCTGACACTACTCCCCACATCACCGTGGACGGCTTCGACAGCTCCATCCCCGTTGTCATCGACCTTGATGCACCGCGCGACGGCGTGCCCTTGGTCATCGAAACGCAGTCCGGGCTGGAGCGGTGCGCCGCCGCCATCGCGGCCGGCACCGGACCCGCCGGGGTGGATGCCGAGCGCGCCTCCGGCTTCCGGTACGGCCAGCGCGCCTTCCTGGTCCAGATCCGCCGCGAAGGCTCCGGCACCTGGCTCATCGATCCTGAGCCCTTCGAGAACCTGGACATCATTAATGATGCCCTCCACGGGGTGGAATGGATCCTGCACGCAGCCAGCCAGGACCTGCCGTGCCTCTCCGAGCTGGGTATGTGGCCGGACAAGCTCTTTGACACCGAGCTTGCCGCGCGGCTCGCGGGCCTCCCGCGCGTTGGGCTCGCTGCGGTGATCGAGCAGCTGCTGGGCTTCGGCCTGGCCAAGGAACATTCCGCCGCCGACTGGTCCACCCGCCCCCTGCCTGAACCTTGGCTGCGCTACGCGGCACTGGACGTGGAGGTGCTCACCGAACTGCGTGAGGAGCTCATCGAACTGCTGGAGGCCGACGGAAAGCTCGAATTCGCGGAGCAGGAATTCGCGGCCATCCTGGCTGCCGGCGTAGCTCCGCCGCGGGTTGACCCGTGGCGCAAGACCTCCGGCCTGCACCAGATCCGTGATCGGCGCCAACTCGCCGCGGTCCGGGAACTGTGGCTGGAGCGCGATTCGCTGGCGCAGAAACGCGATGTGGCGCCGGGCAGGCTCATTCCCGATTCCGCCCTGGTGGCGGCCGCGAAAGCCATGCCTTCCACTGTTCCCCAACTGCTCGGAACCAAGGGCTTCCACGGAAGGGCCGCCCAACGCGAGGCTCCGCGCTGGCTTCGCTGCATCGCGGCTGCCCGTGACCTGGCGGACCTCCCCCCGCTGCACCTGCCCACCAACGCCCCGCCGCCGCCTCGCGTCTGGGCCGATCGGGATCCGGAGGCTGCCGCCCGGCTGGCCACGGCACGGCCACTGCTGCAGGAGAAGGCGGAACAAACGAACCTTCCGCTGGAAAACCTCCTGACACCGGACTACCTGCGCCGCATCGCCTGGCGGCCTCCCGCAGATGTCACCGAAGAATCGGTATCCACGGAACTCCGCGACCTGGGCGCCCGTGAATGGCAGATCGGGCTGGTTGCCCCACTGATCACGGCGGCTTTCCGCAATCCCCAACCCTTGCCGCCCAAGGAGCCCAAGGAACCGAAGGAGCCGAAGGCAGCCGCGGCAGCCGGGTAACTTCCCCTCAGCGAGCCTTGCACACTAAGTTACTGGCGAGTAACATAGTGTGCACTGCCGTCCGGACCAGTGCTGCCCCTTGGCCACTGACCGGCGCCAACGTCTCGATGAGGAGTTATACGTGAGCCACCACGGAAGCAGCGGAAATCCGCGCACTGTCCGCGACGTCGTCTTTGTTGACGGCGTCCGCACACCCTTCGGCCGGGCCGGCGACAAAGGAATCTACGCCGGAACCCGCGCCGATGACCTGATGGTCAAATGCATCCGCGAACTTCTCCGCCGCAATCCGTCCCTGCCATCGGAGCGGGTAGATGAAGTTGCCGTGGCCGCCACCACGCAGACCGGTGACCAGGGCCTTACCTTGGGACGCACCGCGGCGCTCCTGGCCGGCCTCCCCCGCACGGTCCCCGGGTTCGCCATCGACCGCATGTGCGCTGGCGCCATGACTGCCGTGACCACCACCGCCAGCGGCATCGGCTTCGGTGCCTACGACGTCGTGATCGCCGGCGGCGTGGAGCATATGGGCAACCACCCGATGGGCTCAGGTGCCGATCCCAACCCCCGCTTTATGTCCGAGCGGCTCGTTGATCCCGCCGCCCTGAACATGGGCAACACCGCCGAGAACCTGCACGACCGCTTTCCCGCCATCACCAAAGGCCGCACTGACGCTTACGCCGTTGCCTCGCAGGACAAACTCGCCGCCGCGTACAGCAAGGGCCAGATCCAGCCCGACCTGGTGCCGGTGGCAACCCTCAAGCCGGGCGAAGGCTGGACCCTGAACAGCGTTGATGAGCCACCCCGGCCAGGCACCACGCTCGAGGACCTGGCCGCCCTGCGCACGCCTTTCCGGGCCCACGGCCGGGTCACGGCAGGCAACGCAGCAGGCCTGAATGATGGCGCCACGGCCGCGCTCCTGGCTTCTTCCGAAGCTGCCGCAGAGCTTGGGCTGCCCGTCAAGATGCGCCTGGTCAGCTACGCGTATGCAGGCGTCGAACCCGAAGTCATGGGCATCGGACCCGTCCCCGCCACCGAGAAGGCCCTGAAGAACGCCGGGCTCACCATCGATGACATCGGACTCTTCGAAATCAACGAGGCTTTCGCCGTGCAGGTCCTGAGCTTCCTGGACCATTTCGGGATCTCCGACGACGACCCCCGCGTCAACCGGTACGGCGGCGCCATTGCGGTGGGCCACCCGCTGGCCTCCTCCGGGGTGCGGCTGATGAACCAGCTCGCACGGCAGTTCCAGGAGGACCCCACCGTGCGCTACGGCATCACCACCATGTGCATCGGCCTGGGCATGGGCGCCACGGTCATCTGGGAAAACCCGCACCACGCCCAATACAGCGGAACCGCAGCCCCGCAGCAGACCGACGCCACTACCGAAGGAGCCGCAGCATGAGCGCCGCCGATTTCACCACGCTTGCCCAACTCTTCCCCGACGAAACCGTGACGCACTCCTACGTCCGGGACATCGAACTGCCAGCTGCCCCCGGCACGTCCAGCCCCGGGACGTTTGCCCTGATCACGTTGGACAACGGCCTGGACCACTCCAAACCCACCACCCTTGGGCCCAACACACTGGTGGAACTCGGGACAGTCCTGGAGGGACTAAAGGAGCGGGCCGCCCGGGGCGAGATTGTGGGCGTGGGCGTGACCGGCAAGCCGTACTTCCTTGTTGCCGGGGCGGACCTTTCCGCCGTGAAATCTTTGGAGAACCGGGAGCATGGCCTGTGGATGGCCCAGCTTGGACACGACGTCTACGCCACCCTCGCCAACCTCGGCGTCCCCAGCTTCGCGTTCATCAATGGTGTGGCCCTTGGCGGCGGCCTGGAGATCGCCCTGCAGTCCACCTACCGCACCGTCTCCACCGGCGCGGGGGCGCTGGCGCTTCCTGAAGCTGTGCTCGGCCTGGTCCCCGGCTGGGGCGGCGTCTACATCCTGCCGCGGCTCACCGGACCCGAAAACGCCGTCAAGGTGATGATCGAGAACCCGCTCAGCAACAACCGGACCCTCACCGGGCCGGACGCTTTCCGGCTCGGCATCGCCGACGCCCTCTTCGAACCGGCGGACTTCCTGGAGCAGTCCCTAGCATGGGCAGCCAAGGTCATCACAGGTGAGGTGGTCCCGGAGAGGCCGAACGCCGTCGACCCTTCCGATCCCAAAGTTGCCGAACGCTGGGCCGCAGCCGTTAAGGCCGGCAGGGCGTTCGTGGAGGCTAAGACCTCCAACGCCTCCCCGGCACCGGCCAAGGTCCTGGACATCCTGGAAGCCAACCGCACTATGACGCAGGCGGCGTCCGCGGAGCTGGAATGCGAAACCCTTGCCGTGCTGATGCAGACCGACGAATTCCGCGCCACCGTGTACGCCTTCCTGGACCTGGTCCAGAAGCGTTCCAAACGCCCGGCAGGTGCCCCGGACCGGAAGCTGGCACGCCCGGTCACGAAGATCGGCGTGGTGGGCGCAGGCCTCATGGCAAGCCAACTGGCGCTCCTGTTTGCGCGCCAGCTCAAGGTTCCGGTGGTGATGACCGACATCGACCAGGCCCGGGTGGACAAGGGTGTTGGCTATGTCCATGCCGAGGTGGACAAACTCCTCGGCAAAAAGCGGATCAGCCCGGACGCCGCGAACCGCACTAAGGCGCTGGTGTCGGGCTCCGTTTCCAAGGACACCTTTGCTGACGCCGACTTTGTGATCGAGGCCGTCTTCGAAGAGCTGAACGTCAAGAAGCAGGTGTTCGCCGAGGTGGAGGCGATCGTCTCGCCTGACTGCATCCTGGCCACCAATACGTCGTCATTGTCCGTGACTGACATGGCTGCTGATCTTGAACACCCGGAGCGGCTCGTCGGATTCCATTTCTTCAACCCGGTGGCTGTTATGCCGCTGCTGGAGATCGTACGGGCTCCCAGGACAGACGACGCCGTGCTGGCCACCGCCTTCGAGCTCGCCAAGGGCTTGAAGAAGACGGCTGTGCTGGTCAAGGACGCCCCCGCCTTTGTGGTCAACCGGATCCTGCTGCGGCTGATGGGCGAAGTGACGGCCGCCTTTGACGAGGGCACCCCGGCAGAGGTTGCCGACAACGCCCTGCGGCCCATGGGCCTGCCGATGACGCCGTTCACCTTGGGCGCCATGGTGGGCCTGCCGGTGGCGCAGCACGTCCAGGAGTCCCTGCACGCCGCTTTCGGCGACCGCTTTCCGGTGTCCGCAAACCTGAAGAAGCTGATCGACAACGGCGTGAAGTCGCTGTGGGCCCCCGCGGCCGACGGAACGCAGGAAATCCCGGACTCCACCCTGTCGCTGATGTCGTTCGGTACCTCGCCGTCCACCGGAGACGAGGTGCTGCACCGGGTCCAGGATGCCTTGGCCGAGGAAATCGGCCTGATGCTGGAAGAAGGCGTGGTGGCAGGTCCGGAGGACATCGACCTCTGCATGATCCTCGGCGCGGGCTGGCCCATGTTCCTGGGCGGCATCACCCCGTACCTGGACCGGGTTGGCGCCTCCGAGCGGGTGAACGGCAAGCGGTTCCTCGCACCGGGCACCGCATCCCGTTCCGCGGCGCCAGCAAGCGCGTAGCCTGCCCGTCCGGAACCGGCCAAGGCGTCAGGGAACCGGGATCTGGCCCGGGATCACTGGGAGGTCAGCGCGCGGCCGGACTCCAGGTGCACCAGCCTATGCGCAAGGGACCGCGCGTACTCGAGGTCGTGTGTGACCAGCACGACGGCGGCGCCCTCCGCGGCGGCACACCGGACCACGCGGTCCAGGACCGCCAGTCCATGGCCGTCCAGGGCTACGGTCGGTTCGTCCAGGGCAAGGACAGACGGGCGCCTGGCCAGCACGGTGGCCAGGGCCAGCAGGCGCTGGTGGGACGCGGGAAGTTCTGCCGGATGCCGGCCGGCGAGGTGATCCAGGCCGACGGCGGCGAGGGCTTCAGATACGGCCCGCTCGGTTGCTGGGTCATGGCAGTGCCTCCCGGCAGCTCCCTGCGCGGCCGTCCATGTAAAGACTGGCCGGCGGCCTGGTTTCCGGCGGACCGGCCACCGTTCCACGCCGAAGCGGACTTCCCGTTCCACGGTGCGCTCGAACAGCTGGTCCCGGGGCTGCTGGAAGAGGAGCCCGACGTCGCCGGACACCCTTCCCGTTGGGTGCCCGGCGATGTCCTGCCCCTTGACCAGGACCGTCCCGGCCGTGGGCTGGAGGAGGCCATTGAGGTGCCGCAGCAGTGTGGACTTTCCGGCACCGTTCGCTCCGGTGACAGCAACGATCTCGCCGGCGCGTACTTCCATGTTGAGGTTCTGAAGGACCACTGCCGCGGCGGGGTCCGGCTCTGTTTTGAGCCAGCGCCGGCGTTGTTGGCGGTAGCTGAACGAGACGCCACGCAGTTCGACCGCGGGCGGGCGGGGCACCATTGCTCCAAGGGCAGAGGCACTGAGAACGGTGGCACCAGCGATAAGTGCATCAAGGCCAGGAGCACCGTTTCCCAGTGCTTCCGGGACCGGCAGGACACTGGCCCCCGTGCCCGGCCGCGGGCTCACTACGCCGGCCGTTGCCAACTCTCCGGAGCCGGTGACTTGGGCGGGCGTGCCCGTCATCGCCACCGTACCTCCGCTGAGCAGCACCCAGGTGTCGGCGTCGAGCAGCAAATCGTCCACCCTCTGGCTCAGGACCACGACGGCGGTGCCGTCCTTCACAAGGTTCCGCACCAGGAGCGCCAAACTTTCGGCTCCTTCCCGGTCTAGGGAAGCGAACGGCTCGTCCATCACCAGCACGGCAGGCCCGGAAATGACGGCGCATCCGATGGCCAGGCGGCGCAGTTCGCCGCCGGAAAGCCTTGCGGGGTCCTTGTCCAGCAGGTGGTCCAGGCCGACCCTTGACGCCGTGCGCCCAACGGCGGCGGCCATTCCGGCCCGATCCATTCCCACGTTTTCCAACCCGAAGGCCAACTCTTCGGCAACCGTTGCGCGGACGCTGGAGAGGGCCGCCACGGCGTCCTGCGGCACGAAGCCCAGCACGCGGCCCCACGTACCGGGGTTGATTCGTGGATCAGCTTCTCCAGTGAACTGCAGCCTCGTACCGCCAAGGTCGAGGAATCCCGTCAGGCTCCCGCCATTGCCGGGAAGCAGCCACCCGGCAATCAGGCGTCCCAGTGTTGACTTGCCGCTGCCGGAGCCGCCCAGCACTGCCGTCAGTGTGCCTGCACCGAGGGAAAGGTCCACACCGGCGAGGACGGGTTCCGTATCGCCGGGATAAATGAATGTTTCTATCCCCGCAGCCAGTACGGGGGTGGAGCTTTCCGCCATCCTCAAGAACCCACCCATGACTGCCCGAGGCGGACCACTGTTGCCGCAGCGGCCGCGAGCAGGAGGACCAGGCGCAGCCGGCGCTGGAACGGCGGATCGGGCACCTCACGGTAACTGGTGCGCGGCCCGGGTCCGCCGAAGCCACGGGCTTCCAGGGCAGCCGCCCGGGTGCCAGCTTCGTCCACCAATGACAGGACCAACGGCACCGCCTGCCACCGGAAGGCTGTCATTCGCCGGAAAACGCCCCCTGTGATCACCAGGCCGCGGGCCTCCTGGGCATGCCTGATCCTGCCCAGCCGTGTGGTGATGGCCGGCAGCAGGGTCAGGGTGGAGGCCAGCACAAACGCGAAACGGGCATGAACGCCCCGGGCGGACAATGCGGCGACCAAGTCCGGAACGCTGATGGTAAAGGAGCACAACAGCAGCACGAGCACTGACGCGGAGAGCTGGGTGGACCGGTCAAGGGCAAACTGCAGCCCTTCCACGGTGACCCGCGCCGGTCCCCATTGCGCCAGGACGGCAGCGCCTTCGGGAAAGAACAGTCCATGCAGGATGAAGAGCGACAACACGAGGGGGGCCAGAATTCCCGCAGCAGCCGCCGCCATCCGGCGTTCCACTCCCCCGGCGACCGACAAGCACACTGCTGCGGCAATCACGGCGAGGGACAGCGGCAGGCTCGCTGCCGCCGTCGTCATCACTGCCGTGCTCCCGGCGGCGGCCAGCGATGTAAACGGATGGAGTCGCATCAGGGGAGGGTCAGGAGGCCTGGTCCGCAGGTGCGCCGGCGGTCTCGCTGGCGGGCCGGCCGGTTCCGTGGCCCGCCAACACGCGGTGGCGCGTCACAAAGGGGAACTGCAGGCGTGTACGGCGTGGCAGGGCATACACCAGGATGGCCACCAGCGTGAAGACGATGGCCTTGTCCATGGGATCCGAGATCAGGGCCTGCTTGGTAATGGCGGCCAGGAGCGTGTCCCCCATAGAGCGGAAGGCGCTCACGATGGCGCCGGTGGCCAGCCCCGACGTGCCGCCGAAGACAAAGGCGGCAATGGGCGCGGAGACAACACCGCCGATGATCCCGGTCAGGAAACCGGCCACCGGTGCCAGGTAAAAGCGGCGGAACAGTCCATACCGGGCAGCGAGGCCTGCCAGGCAGCCGATCAGGGCGGCGCCGGCAGCAAACGGGAGGACAGTCGGATTGAAGAAGGACCAGACGATACTGCTCAGCGCGCCTGTGGCGGCTCCGGCTGCCGGTCCGGCCAGGACCGCGATGAGGACCGTGCCGATGGCGTCAAGGTAGAACGGCACCAGTGTGCTGCCTACAAACTGGCCCAGCACAATGTTCAGCACCAGCGCAACGGGAATCAGTACCAGCGTGGAGACGGGCAGCGTGGGCAGGACGGCAACAATCAGCAGGATGGCGCCGGCAAGGAACCCGGAGAGCGCGATCAGGGCCGAAGCGCTTCCCGGTCCGCCAGTGATGTCCGCGGGCTGGTTGAGCACAAGGTAGATGTAGGTGCCTGCGATGGCCAGTGCACCGAGGATTTCCAGCAACCGGCGCTTCCGGGCGGCGGCCGGGGTTGGGGATTCCAGCGTAAGGGAGGGCGATGACATGGCGTTCCTTCGAAGGTTCAGGCTGGGAAGCCCGGAAAGCCCGGGCAATGCGGAACGCCGCCTATGTCACCTCGGCGGCAACCGGCGCGTTTGGGTGCCGGCCGGTCCGCCATCCAGTCTACCGGCTGGTACCCCGCAGCTATCCGGCCGTTTCGGCCGATTTCCGGCAGGCCTGCGTTCCGACGTCGGCCCAGCTCTGCCATAGACTCACGGAAAGGCCCACTCCACCACCCCACCCCCGCCGTCCTGCGGAGGACCTCACGAAAGGCGGATGCATGCCCCACTACGACCTGGCCATCATCGGTTCGGGATCCGGAAATTCGCTGATTACTCCGTTCTGGGACGGCAGGAAGGTAGCGATGATCGACGGCGGCGTGTTCGGCGGTACGTGCCTGAATGTCGGCTGCATCCCCACCAAGATGTTTGTCTACCCGGCCGGGCTTGCCGCCACGCCCTCGGAAGCGGGCCGCCTCGGTGTGGACCTGAGCCTGGATAAGGTGCACTGGAATGACGTGCGGGACAGGATTTTTGGCCGGATCGATTCGATTTCCGAGTCCGGCCGGCGGTACCGGGCGGATGAACTCGACAATGTGGACCTGTACCAGGACCACGCTCGGTTCACGGGTCCCAGGACGCTCGTCACCGATTCAGGCGTGGAACTCACCGCGGACCGGGTAGTAGTGGCCGCCGGTTCCCGGGCCGTCCTGCCCAAAGTTCCGGGGATCGGCCTGCCGCAGGTACATACCTCCGATACCGTCATGCGCATTGACGGCCTGCCGGGGAGAGTGGTGGTTGTGGGCGGCGGCTACATCGCGGCGGAGTTTGCCGCGGTGTTCCATGGCTTCGGCGCCGACGTCACCCAGGTAAACCGTTCCGGCAGACTGCTTCGCGGCAACGACCGGGAGATCGCCGGGCGTTTCGCCGCCGCAGCCGCCAGCCGCTGGCGGCTGGAGCTTGGATACGCGCTCCAGGCTGTGGAGGACAACGGCGACGGCTCGGTCACGGTCGTTTTCTCCGATGATGATGGCACGCCGCTACGCATCCCGGCGGATATCGTCCTGATGGCCACGGGGCGGGTGCCTAACACGGACCGGCTGGGCGTGGAGGCTGCCGGCTTTGACCTGGACGGGGACCGCACCCTGTCCGTGGACCGCCACCTCAGGGTCCTCTCCAACGGGCAGCCTGTGGACGGCGTGTACGCCCTGGGCGACATCGCGAACAGCTACCAGCTCAAGCACGTCGCCAACCGGGAAGCCCGGGTGGTGGCGAACAACCTCGAACACCCGGACCGGCTCCGGCCCATCGACTACACGGCACTGCCGTTTGCCGTGTTCTCCAACCCACAGGTGGCTTCCGTCGGCCTGACCGAAGATGACGCCCGCTCGCAGGCAGCGCCAGGCACGGAAATCGTTACGGCGGTCCAGGACTACGGCTCCACCGCCTACGGCTGGGCCATGGAGGACGAGGAAGGGGTGGTCAAGCTCGTCGCTGAGAAGTCCACCGGACGCCTGCTCGGAGCCCACATCATGGGCCGCGAAGCCTCCATCCTCATCCAGCCACTGGTCCAGGCGATGGCCACGGACGTGCCGGTCCATACGCTGGCGCGCGGCCCCTACTGGATCCACCCGGCTTTGACCGAGGTGGTGGAGAACGCCTTGCTGGCCCTGGACGTGGACCTGCCTGACGACGCTTCGTTGTAGGACTAACGGGTCACTGCCGGACTTACCGTTCGTACAGCCGGGCTGCGAGGGCGCCGACGGACCGGATGAGTTCCTGGAAGGCCTGTTCAGGGTTGTTCCCGGACACCACCTTGGCGTTGGGCGGGTGTCCCCACAGCTTGCGGTAGTCCGCCACGGTGGTCCCCATCAACAAGGTGGACTCGACCTCGACGTCGACGGTTGCCGTCCGGGTGCTGTACTCCAGCGTGCCGGCTGCCACGCCTGCGGCGAAGAAGTCGTGGACATGCGCCAGGTACCCCTGGTCATAGTGCCGGTGGAACTCAAAGTAGAACCGCAACGCATCGGACAGGTGCCGCACCAGCGGGTTCTCGGACGTGCTCCGGAGCCCCTCGGGCTGCTCGGGAAGCACAAGTTCCTCCACGGCGCAGCCCGCCGCCGCGGAAAGCCGCCTTATGTGCTCGGGCCGCATCTCGATCCGCTCCGTGGTGTCCAGCGAGCAGACAATGGGGAGCCGGTCCTCCGGCAACCCGCGGAACGCCGCATAGACTTCCTTGGCCGCATGCGGGTCCACATGGGTGTTCCACTCTGCCGTGGGCGTGGTGTTTCCCTGGTGGTAGAAACTTCCGCCCATGATCACCACCCGTTTCAGCAATTCCGGCAACCGCGGTTCACGTCGGATGGCCAGGGCGAAATTCGTCAGCGGCGCCGTAATCAGCGCCGTCAGCTCCCCCGGGTGGGCGCGTGCTGCTTCCACCCAGACATCGGCGGCGTGCCGAGCGGACACTGACCCGGACGGCTGTGGCAACACGGCGTGTCCAAGACCTTGGGGTCCGTGGGTCTCCGGGGTGGTCACGAGGGGGACGGAAAGGGGAACTTCGGCGCCAACGGCGACCTCAACCCCAGGACGCCCGCACAACTCCAGCATGGCCAGCGTGTTCAAGGCCACTTGGCGCAGGCCCGCGTTTCCGGGGGTCGCAGTCACAGCCACGAACTCCACTTCCGGCAGCGAGGCCAGGTACGCCAGGGCCAAGGCGTCGTCTATCCCGGTATCCACATCCAGCAGCAGCCTGGTCATCGGCGTCGTTCCCTCAGGCCGTTTCCTAGAAGAGTGCCACTTTGGGGACTTTGGGGAAGATGTCATCCAGTTCCGCAAGCTCCGCCGGGGTTGGCACCCAGGCCACGGCCTCCGCGTTCTGGCGGACCTGTTCGGGCCTGGTGGCCCCCGCGATCACGCTGCTGACCGACGGCTGGGCCGCGAGCCAGGAGAAGGCCACCTGAACCTCCGACAGGCCACGCTGTTCGGCGAAGGCGCTGAACCGTGTGAGCTGGCCCCAGTCGGCATCGTGCACCAGATGGGTCCGGGTATGGCTGAGCCGGGTGCCTTCCGGCGCCGTGTCCGGCGAGTATTTTCCGGTAAGGAGCCCGTTGGCCAACGGGAAGTAAGGCAGGACGCCAAGGCCATACGCCTCGGCTGCGGGGGTGACTTCCAGCTCCGCCCGCCGGTCCAGGAGGTTGTAGTGGTTCTGGGTGGAGATGAACCGGGCACCCCCGGCGGTCCGTGCGACGAACTCAGCTTCGGCGATCTGCCAGCCGGCGCGGTTTGAGTGCCCGATGTACCGCACTTTCCCACTCGTCACCAGGTCATCGAGCGCTGAGAGGGTTTCTTCGATCGGCGTCAGCGGGTCCGGAGTGTGGAACTGGTACAGGTCGATCCAGTCGGTGCCCAGCCGCCTCAGCGATGCCTCCGCCGCGCGGATGATGTAGCTGCGGGAGCCGCGGGCGCCGAAATCGCGGCCATTGGCCCCGTGCATGTCCATCCCGAACTTGGTGGCCACCACGGCTTCGTCCCGCCGCCCGGCCAGAGCCTTGCCCAGCATGCTCTCGCTGAGGCCGGGCTCGCGCCCGTAGGTGTCCGCCACGTCGAAGAGAGTCACACCGGCGTCGAGGGCGGCGTGGACGACGGCGTCAGTGGCCTCCTGGGACTCGGTGGCCGTCTGGGCCCGGCCCAGGTTATTGCAGCCCAGGCCCACAACAGAAACGGTGAGGCCGGAGTTTCCGAGGCGGCGGTATTCAGTCATCGACTTCCGTCCTAGAGGCTGAAGCTGTTGGCTGGCTTCGCCGAGTGCTTGAGCTTGAAGCTGTCCGGATCAGTGAAGGGTGCGGCGCCAATGCTGAGCTTGGTGAAGTCCAAATCCTCGCCGCGGCTGCAGACCTTGATCGCGTTGACGGCTTTGTTTACGTCGGGGCAAAGGCAGAAGATGTTCAGCTTGTAGTCGCTGAATTCCGAGCGTTCCACCGTGCCCAGCCCGCGCCACGCCAGGTGGCTGATGAGGGCATCCTTCGCCTTCTCCTCAAGGTAGCGGTCGCGGTCGGTGCCCTCCTTGGTCTTCAGGGCGAACTGGGCTACCACCCAAAACTGCTCCTCGTCGGGGATTTCGGCGTAGCCGTCCTCCGCGCACTGCACGGCAAACGCATCCATCAGGCCCTCCGCCGCGGCGGCGTCGGCGACGTCGGTTTCTTCGGTCTTGCTCTGGTGGCCCACAACGCCATAGTTCATCACGAACTGGCTGTAGTCCTCGTCGAACCAGCCCTCGCGGAAGTGCAGCACTCCCTCATCGTCCCGTTTGTAGACCCTGATGATTCCGCTCATGACCGTCCCTTCGTGAACCATTCGACATCTGTTCCGTCAAACGGTGCGTGCTGTGCCTTGACGGCCTGGTAAAGCTCATCCGCGGCGGCCTGGATATCATCCACCAGCCGGTCCGGGTAATTCATGGCGATGCGGTGCTCGGCGAACTCGTCCTGGTCATCGATAAAGACGCCGCGGCCCGCCATGCGGATGACATCCAAATCCATGTCGATCACATGGAACTCGGTGACGGCGGGCCGGATGTCCGTCCACTCGTGCGCAACGGCGAGGTCCACGTAGACACGGACCCCGTTGGGGTGGGCGTCGTCATAGAACGTGGCCACCCAGTCGCCGGAGCGCGGCACCAGCAGCACTGCATCGGACCGGGTGTAGAACGCGGCGCCGGGCCGGGAGCAGAATTCGTTGGTTCCCTGGAAAATCCACCAGCCGTGCCGGTCCTCACCCAGATAGCGGCCCGGGACCACCCAGTGGGCCTTGCCGTTCCATTTGCGGTTCCGGGCCACCACCAATTGGCCGGGCTGCAGCGGGCCCGGAACGCGTGTGGTGCTGGTATGTATCGCCGGTCCGCTTTCACCGGTTGCCCCCGGGTACTTCAGTGCGTCTTCTTCCCTCACAGAATCGGAAGGCTGCCGGTGGTGGGGTGTTGCTGGCCCGGGAGGGGACGCGCAAACGGAACCTTGGTGCCCAAAACCTGCGCGACGACGTCGTGCGTTATTTGCTGGGCGGTCAGCCCGACGCGCTCCAGGACCTGGCTCCTGGTGCCGTGGTCAAGGAACTCCACGGGCAGGCCAACCTCGTTCAGGGCAGTGTCCACCCCGGCGGCGCGCATTTCCTGCCTGATCCGCGACCCCACTCCGCCTGCGCGGACGCCGTCCTCAATGCAGATGACCAGTCGGTGATGGGAGGCCAGCGCGATGATGGAACGGCGGACCGGCAGCACCCAGCGCGGGTCCACCACGGTGGTGCTGATTCCCTGCGCGCCGAGGCGGTTGGAAACGTCCAGGGCAAGTTCGGACATGGCCCCGACGCTGACGATCAGGACGTCGTTCTCAGTGGAACCGGAGGGGCGTCGGGCCAGGACATCCACGCCGTCGCTTAGCCTTTCGATGGCTTCGACTTCGGCGCCCACGGTGCCCTTGGAGAAGCGCACCACGGTGGGGGCGTCACTGATGGCTACAGCCTCGCGGAGTTCCTCCCGCAGGCGGGAGGCGTCGCGCGGGGCCGCGAGGTGCAGCCCCGGCACAATCTGGACCATGGCCATGTCCCACATGCCGTGGTGGCTTGCACCGTCGGGCCCGGTGACGCCTGCCCGGTCCAACACGATGGTGACGCCGGCCTTATGCAGGGCGACGTCCATCAGCAGTTGGTCGAACGCGCGGTTCAGGAACGTGGCGTAGACGGCCACCACCGGGTGGAGCCCGCCGAAGGCCATGCCGGCGGCGGAGGTCAAGGCGTGCTGTTCGGCAATTCCGACGTCGATCACGCGGTCGGGGTGCCTGGCGGCAAATTTGTGCAGGCCCACGGGGATCAGCATGGCGCCGGTGAGGCCCACGATGTCCGGCCGTTCATCGGATATCTCGGCGATCTCGTCAGCGAAAACGGAGGTCCAGGACTGGGCGCCGGCGCTGCCCGTAGGCTCGCCCGTCTCGGGGTCGATGATGCCGACGGCGTGGAACTGGTCCGCCTCATGGGCGCGGGCGGGAGCGTAGCCGTGGCCCTTTTCGGTCATGGCGTGGACAATGACCGGGCCCGCGTAGTTCCTGGCTGTGGACAGGGCGTGCTCCATGGCCTGGAGGTTGTGCCCGTCCACGGGGCCGATGTATTTCATGCCAAGGTCCTCGAACATGCCCTGGGGCGCCCACCAGTCCTTGATGCCCTTTTTCATGGCATGCAGGCTCTTGTAGGTGAACTGCCCCACGGGGCCGCTGTTCTGGAGCTTCTTTTTCCACCAGTCCAAGGTCCCCTCATAGGCGGGGGCGGCGCGGAAGGAGTCGATGGTGGGTCGCAGCGATGCCAGGTAGTCGGCGAAGCCGCCGACGGTGGGCGCATAGGAGCGGCCGTTGTCGTTGACCACGATCACCACGCGGCGGCGTTTATCGGCCGCGATGTTGTTGATGGCTTCCCAGGCCATGCCGCCGGTCAGGGCACCGTCGCCTACCACCGCGACGGTGTACCGGTCGCCTTCCCCGGTGAGCTGCCGGGCCCGGGAGATACCGTCCGCCCAGGACAGGGACGAGGAAGCGTGTGAGCTTTCGACGATGTCGTGCTCGGATTCGGCCCGGGACGGGTAGCCTGACAGGCCGCCTTCCTGACGGAGTGTGCTGAAGTCCTGGCGTCCGGTGAGGAGCTTGTGGACGTAGGACTGGTGGCCGGTATCGAAAACGATACTGTCCCGCGGCGAGTCAAAGATGCGGTGCACGGCCAGCGTCAGCTCAACCACCCCAAGGTTGGGTCCAAGGTGTCCACCGGTCTGGGAGACGTTCGTGATCAGGAAACTCCTGATCTCACCGGCGAGTTCCGCCAGCTGCTTTTCGGACAACTCGTTCAGGTCCTGCGGATTCCGGATGGCGTCCAAGAGTCCCAATGACCCCTCCTTCAGGTGGTAGACGTGCCTGTTAACTCTAACGCCTCGGCTCAAATCCAAAGCCGAAGCCCCGGCTGGTCGGTGACCGGCCGGGGCTTCGTCAGGGTATTTGCCTGAGTACAGAAAGCCGCTAGTTGGCGGAAATCTGACGCAGGACGTACTGCAGGATGCCGCCGTTGCGGTAGTAGTCGGCTTCGCCCGGGGTATCAATGCGCAGGACGGCATCGAAGGACTTGGCGGTGCCGTCCTCAGCGGTGGCGGTCACCTTAAGGGTCTTGGGCGTGAAGCCCTCGTTTAGCCCGGTGACGCCTTCCACCGCAAAAACCTCAGTGCCCGTCAGGCCCAGGGTTGCTGCGCTTTCTCCGGCCGGGTACTGCAGGGGCAGGACGCCCATGCCGATCAGGTTGGAGCGGTGGATGCGCTCGTAGCTTTCGGCGATGACAGCCTTGACGCCCAGGAGCGCGGTGCCCTTGGCTGCCCAGTCACGGGACGAGCCGGAGCCGTACTCCTTGCCTGCCAGGACCACCAGCGGGATGCCGGCTGCCTGGTAGTTCTGGGCGGCGTCGTAAACGTAGGCCTGCGGGCCGTCAGCCTGGGTGAAGTCGCGGGTGAAACCACCCTCGACGCCGTCCAGGATCTGGTTCTTGATGCGGATGTTCGCGAACGTGCCGCGGATCATGACTTCGTGGTTTCCACGGCGTGAACCGTAGGAGTTGAAGTCCTTGCGCTCCACACCGTTGGCCAGGAGGTACTGGCCGGCCGGGGTGTCCGACTTGAAGGAGCCGGCCGGGGAGATGTGGTCAGTAGTGACCGAATCGCCCAGCTTCAGCAGCACGCGTGCACCGGAGATGTCCTGGACGGGCTCCGGCTGGGCCTTCATGCCCTCGAAGTACGGGGGCTTCCGGACGTAGGTGGACTTCGGGTCCCAGGCGAACGTGTCGCCGGCGGGGGTGTCGAGAGCCTTCCAGCGGTCGTCGCCGTCGAAGACACCCTCGTAGCCGCGGGCGAACATGTCCTTGTCGATCGAGGAATCGATGACCTGCTGGACCTCGACCGGGTTGGGCCAGATGTCCTTCAGGAAAACGTCGTTGCCGGCCTCGTCCTTGCCCAGGGAATCGGTGTCGAAGTCGAAGTCCATGGAACCGGCCAGGGCGTAGGCGATGACCAGCGGCGGGGAGGCCAGGTAGTTCATCTTCACGTCCGGGTTGATCCGGCCTTCGAAGTTGCGGTTGCCGGAGAGCACCGCAGTCACCGAGAGGTCGTTGGCCTGGATGGCCTCGGAAATTTCGGCGTCCAGCGGGCCGGAGTTGCCGATGCAGGTGGCGCAGCCATAGCCCACGATGTAGAAGCCGAGCTTCTCCAGGTACGGGGTCAGGCCGGACTTCTCGTAGTAGTCGGTGACGACCTTGGAGCCGGGAGCAACAGAGGTCTTGACCCACGGCTTGGACGTCAGGCCCTTGTCAACGGCGTTGCGTGCCAGCAGTGCGGCGGCAAGCATGACGGAGGGGTTGGACGTGTTGGTGCAGGACGTGATGGAGGCGATGGAAACTGCTCCGTGGTCCAGCTCGAACTCGCGGCCGTCTTCGGTCTTGATGTGGACCGGGTTGGACGGGCGTCCGTTGGCGCCGTTCGCGGCGGAGACCACGCGTGCGGTTTCCGTGGTGTGGGAATCAGCGTGCGTGAACGATGGCGCATCCGAGGCCGGGAAGGACTCTTCCAGGGACTCGTCCACGCTGCCGTCTTCGATGGCCACGTAGTTGTGGATGTCCTTGCGGAACTGCTCCTTGGCATCGGTCAGCTCAATGCGGTCCTGGGGACGCTTGGGGCCGGAGATGGAGGGAACAACCGTGGACAGGTCCAGCTCGAGGTACTCGGAGAACTTGATCTCACGCGACGGATCGTGCCAGAGGCCCTGTTCCTTGGCGTAGGACTCCACGAGCGCCACGTTTTCGTCCGAGCGGCCGGTGAGGCGCAGGTAGTCCAATGTGACGTCGTCGATCGGGAACATTGCGGCGGTGGAACCGAATTCCGGGCTCATGTTGCCGATGGTGGCGCGGTTGGCCAGCGGCACCGCGGCGACACCCTCGCCGTAGAATTCCACGAACTTGCCCACAACACCGTGCTTGCGCAGCTGCTCGGTGATGGTCAGCACGACGTCGGTGGCGGTGGCTCCGGCCGGGATGGACCCGGTCAGCTTGAAGCCGACGACGCGCGGGATGAGCATCGAGACGGGCTGGCCCAGCATGGCCGCTTCGGCTTCAATGCCGCCAACGCCCCAGCCCAGGACACCCAGGCCGTTGACCATGGTGGTGTGCGAGTCAGTGCCCACGCAGGTGTCGGGGTAGGCGCGCAGGGCACCGTCCACCTCGCGGGTCATGACCGTGCGGGCCAGGTATTCGATGTTGACCTGGTGCACAATGCCGGTTCCCGGGGGAACAACCTTGAAGTCATCGAAGGCGGTCTGGCCCCAGCGGAGGAACTGGTAACGCTCGCCGTTCCGCTGGTATTCGATCTCCATGTTGCGCTCCAGTGCGCCGGAGTTACCGAAAGCATCGATCTGCACGGAGTGGTCGATGACCATCTCTGCAGGAGCGAGGGGGTTGACCCGCTTGGGGTCGCCACCGAGCTCCTTGACCGCTTCACGCATCGTCGCCAGGTCAACCACGCAGGGAACACCGGTGAAGTCCTGCATGATCACCCGTGCAGGCGTGAACTGGATTTCTGTATCTGGCTGGGCATCAGGATCCCAGCCTGCCAAGGCACGAACGTGATCGGCAGTGATGTTCGCGCCGTCCTCGGTCCTCAACAGGTTTTCAAGCAATACCTTGAGGCTGAACGGAAGGTTTTCTGCACCTTCAACGGAGTTCAACCGGAAAATTTCGTATTCGGTTCCGGCTACATTAAGTTTGCCTTTTGAACCGAAGCTGTCCACAGTGCTCATCGCAGGACTCCTCTCGCAACAGTTTCATCTTTGTCGCGCGGTTGACCGCTTGCTAGTTAGGCAGGCCTAATTAGTGCGTGCCCGCAAAAATTACATGGGGTCACCCGTGAATACGGAGCGCGACGTGGGACTACTAAGGGCCATAGTAGTCCAAATAACTGCGGCGTCAGCGGCTCGGCACCAGTAAAGCCACCGTCTCCAGGTGGTGGGTGTGCGGGTACAAGTCCAGGGCGCGCAGCCCCGCCAGCGACCATCCTCCCTGCTGGAAGTAACCCACGTCACGGGCGAAGGATGCAGGGTCACACGACACATAGGCAATGGCCCGCGGACTCGCGGCCATCAGTTGGCCTACGACGGCCTTGCCTGCACCGGCACGTGGCGGGTCCAGCACCAGGGCATCAAAATTGCGTGGTTTCTGGCGGAGGATGCGTTCCACCCGCCCTTGGGCAATCTCCACCTGCGGCGCCCCGTGCAGGTTCTTTCGGGCGTCCTTGCTGGTGCCGGGAGCGCCTTCCACCGACAGTACAGAGCCTGTTTCGCCCACCGCATCAGCCAACGGCGCCGTGAAAAGTCCGGCGCCTGCATAGAGATCTGCCACCACGGAACCGGGCGAAAGGAAGCCACCGTCGTGCAGGAATCGTGTGACGGCCCCCACAAGTGCTTCGGGCGCGTCGCGGTGGATCTGCCAGAAGCCGGCGCCGGTGACCCGGTATTCGTGCCCCGCGGCGGATTCCTGCACCCAGGTGCGTCCCCGCAACTGCTGGACGTCGTCCGTGAGCGGATCGAAGGTGGCCACCGAGACATCCTCCGGAAGCTGGGCGGCAATGGCGCTCAGCCGCTTTGGCTTCGTCCCGGGAGCCGGGGCAAGCAGCACCAGGGGACGTGAACCGTTGGCCGGTGCGGCCACCTCCACGCGCTCGATCCCCTGCAGGTCAATATTCCACAGCCGCAGCCGGTTGATGCCGGCAGAGGCGAGCGGCATCTCCCGCAGCGCAATGATGTGGTCGGAGCGGTGGGCGTGCATGCCCAGTTTTCCGGCAGCGGTGACCGAGAAACTGGCCCGCGTCCGCCACCCGAGGCCAGTGTCGGCGTCGTACGTTGGGTCCGCCCCCGCACTGTTCCCTGCCACCGCCTCAACGGTGACCTCACCGCCCGGGAACTGGCCGACGGCGGCGAGCCGCTGAAGCTGTTCGGTCAGGACTGCGGCCTTCAGGCTTCGCTGGCGTTCCAGCGCTATATGGCCGAACTCGGCGCCGCCCACCGGCGGGTGGCCGTGGGTCCAGGCGCGTCGGGAGTCGGCCGCGTGCCAGAAGTGCTCCACCCGGTCCGGGGACGCCTCGAGGACTTCCACCGCGTCGGCGCGCCAGAATTTGGCTGCTTCACCGGCGTCGGTCAGCCGGGCGCGGACTTTTTCGCCGGGGATGGCGTGCCGCACGAAGATCACCCTGCCCTCATGCCGGGCCACGCAGTGGCCGCCGTGGGCCACAGGGCCGACGTCGAGCACCAGTTCCTTAACCTCGGTAGTGGAAGGGAACTGGGTCTGGGTATGCGAGCTCATTGGATATCCTGCAGGTTCTTGGCTTCTTCGGATGATTTCAGCTGCCACGGAACACTGGCCACCATCACGCCGGGTTCGAAGTGCAGCCGGGTCTTGATGCGCAGCGCAGTCTGGTTGTGGACGAGTTGTTCCCACCATTTGCCCACGACATATTCAGGGATGTAGACCACGATGAGGTCGCGGGGGGAATCGCGCCGCATGTTTTTGACGTACTCCATGATGGGCGTGATGGTCTCCCGGTACGGGCTTGCCAGCACGGTCAGCGGGACGGGGATGTCCAGCTTTTCCCAGTCGGCCACGGTGTGGGCGGTTTCCTCGGCGTTGATGTCCACGGTAATGGCGTCAAGCCTCGACGGCCGCGACGCTCTGGCGTAGGCCAGCGCACGGAGCACGGGCTTGCGCACATGGGATACCAGCAGGACGGCGTGGACCCGGGACGGCAGGGCCCGCGGCGAGGAATCCTCATCCACGGCCAGTTCCTTGGCCACGTTGTCATAGTGTGCGCGGATGCTCCACATGATCAGGAACAGGACAAACATGGCCAGCAGCGCGATCCAGGCGCCCTGCTCGAACTTGGTGATGAGGACGATGACCAGCACCAGGGCTGTCATGCCAAAGCCGATGCTGTTGATGGTCCGCGACTTCGCCATCCGCAGCCGGACGGTCTTGTCCTTGGCGAGCTTGAGCTGCCTCCCCCAGTGCCTGATCATGCCCAGCTGGCTGAGCGTGAACGAGATAAAGACGCCCACGATGTAGAGCTGGATCAGCTTGGTGACATCGGCGTTGAAGGCGATGATCAGCACCAGCGCACCGGCCGCCAGGGCCAGGACACCGTTACTGAATGCCAGCCGGTCTCCCCTGGTCCGCAGCTGGCGGGGCAGGTAGCCGTCCTGAGCCAGGATGGAGCCGAGGACCGGAAATCCGTTGAAAGCGGTGTTCGAGGCAAACACCAGGATCACGCCGGTGGCGGCCACCACAATAAAGAAGGGGATGGACCCAGGCCCGAAGATGGTCTGCGCGATTTGGCTGATGGCCGGGCTCTGGATGTAGCCTTCCGGCAGCGGCTTGCCGTCCAAGAGAAACTCCGTGGCCGGGTCAAGCACAATGTGGACCTTCGTGGCATTGGCCAGGTAGATAATTCCGGCAAGCATGGAAGCCCCGATAACACCGAGCAGCAGCAAGGTGGTGGCGGCGTTCTTGCTCTTGGGCACCTTGAAGTTGGGCACGCCGTTGCTGATCGCTTCCACGCCAGTGAGCGCCGCGGCGCCGGAGGAGAACGCCCGCAGCAGCAGGAACGCGCCGGCCAGGCCCACTAGCCCTTCATCAAAACCGGGGGCGGGGACAATCGTGAATCCCGCGGAGGGCGCTTCACGCAGCTGGCCGGTGGCGGCCTGGAAGATGCCCACCGCCGTCATGCCCAGGATCGAGGCCATGAAGATATATGTGGGGACGGCGAAGAGGGTGCCGGCCTCCTTGACTCCGCGGAGATTGACCAGGGCAAGGATGACGACGCCGATGGTGGCGAAGAGCGCCTGTTGCCCGTGCAGGGAAGGCACAGCCGTGGTCAGGTAGGTGGCGGCCGAGGACATGGAGACGGCCACGGTCAGGACATAGTCCACCAGCAGCGCCGACGCCACCGTTAGGCCGGCGAACTTGCCGAGGTTTTCGTTGGCGATTTCGTAGTCGCCGCCGCCGGACGGGTAGGCGTGCACGTTTTGGCGGTAAGACGCCACCACAGTCAAGAGCACCACCATGACCGCGAGGCCCACCCACGGCGAGAATGCCACTGCACTGACGCCGGCGAGGGCAAGGGTCAGGAGGATTTCATCCGGCGCGTACGCAACGGAGGACAGGGCGTCGGAGGCAAAGACCGGAAGGGCGATCCGTTTGGGGAGCAGGGTGTGGGCGAGCCTGTCGTTCCTGAAGGGCCGGCCCACCAGCACCCTTTTTATGGCGTTCAGCATTGTCAACACGTTTGTTCCTTGAGACTACTCACGACGCCCCACTTCTGTTGAGCACTAGAGCAACCTTACGACACTGCCGTCAGACCGGATCAGGGCCCAGACGCACCGTAGGCATCCACACAAACCCGCGGCAGTCCAGTCATAGCGCAACAGGCGGTCACCGGCCTAGACCACACGCGTCCGTCGGCTGCTATAGCCAATGATTTTGGCGGCGATAAGGGCTTCAAAGCGGCACTTGCCAGCAATTTGATTTGAATAAGGTACACCAGGGTGTGCGCCGCGGCATGGCAGGAAAAGATCAGCCGCCGACGTGCCGGCGAAACCCCGGAATCGCCCGTGCCGTGCACGTGAAAGCCAGGAAACAGGGTGTTTTTTCTCACTGTTCGACGCCTTGCACCCGCCAACGGCCGGTCAATAGCGTGGCCACCACCCACCGGACAAACGAAGGACCGCCTTGAGAACAGCACCTGTTACGACGGAAACTTTTCACGATCCCGGCAGCAAGGACGGAGGAACGGGTTCCCCTGGTCCACGGCCCCGCCGGGCTGCCGGCGGGCGGTTTGCTGACGCACTGCGGTACGACCTCCCGGCGTCGCTGGTGGTTTTCCTGGTGGCGGTGCCCCTTTCCCTGGGCATAGCGGCCGCCTCGGGCGCGCCCATCATGGCCGGCCTGATCGCCGCCGCGGTGGGCGGCATCGTGGCCGGAAGCCTGGGCGGCTCGCCGCTCCAGGTAAGCGGACCCGCCGCCGGCCTGACGGTGATTGTGGCCGGACTTGTTGACCAGTTCGGCTGGCCGGCCACGTGTGCCATCACCGCCGTGGCCGGAGTGCTGCAGGCACTGCTGGGCCTGGCACGGTTCGGACGGGTGGCCCTGGCAATTGCCCCCGTGGTGGTCCATGCGATGCTGGCCGGCATTGGCATCACCATCGTGCTCCAGCAGTTCCACGTGCTGCTGGGAGCCGGCTCTGCCAGTTCAGCCCTCGGAAACATCGCCGCCATCCCCGCCAGCGTGGTTGCCGCCGAATTTGCCGCTGCCGGGCTCGGCATCACCGTCATCGGAACGCTGCTCCTCTGGCGGCGCATGCCTGAGCCGGTGCGCCGCGTCCCCGGCCCGTTGGTGGCGGTCATCGCCGCCACGGCCCTCTCACTTCCCTTCGGCGTAGACCGGATCACCTTCAGCGGATCCCTGACGGATTCCCTGTCCCTGCCGCAGCTGCCCGCGGGAAACTGGTCCGCCGCGGTCATTGGCGCCGTCACTATCGCCCTGATCGCGAGCGTGGAATCCCTGCTCTCGGCCGTGGCAGTTGACAAGATGCATCACGGCCCGCGGACCAACTTCAACCGGGAACTCATGGGCCAGGGCGCCGCCAACGTGACGTCAGGGTTGCTGGGCGGTATGCCGGTGACGGGAGTGATCGTCCGCAGCGCCACCAACCTGGAGGCCGGGGCACGGACCCGGTCCTCGGCGGTGTTGCATGGTGTCTGGGTGCTTGTCTTTTCCCTCCTGCTGGCGGGACTGATCCAACTGATCCCCGAATCCGTCCTCGCCGGACTGCTGATCATCGTCGGGGCCCGGCTGGTACGTCCGGCGGACATCCGCACCGCCCGCCGGACCGGCGACCTGCTCGTCTACGCGGTGACCCTCTCCATCGTTGTGTTCGCCAACCTGCTGGTGGGCGTGCTGACCGGGCTGCTGCTGGCCATTGCACTGGTGCTGTGGCGGATAGCGCGGGCTACCGTCAGCGCCTTCCCGGAATCAGGGTCCGACGGCGCCTGGCGCGTCGTCATCGACGGTTCGTGCAGCTTTCTGTCGCTGCCCCGGCTCAGCGCTGTCCTCGCCGCTGTCCCCGCCGGCACGAAGGTGACTCTGGAGCTGGATGTTGATTACCTGGACCACCCCGTCCAGGACGCGCTGGACGCCTGGCAGACCCGCCATGTGGCCACCGGCGGTTCCGTCACCGTGCAGGAGCACGGCACTGCAAGCCTGGACGATGCCCACGCTTCAGCGCCCTGCCGTGGGGACGCCCGGTCCGCCCTTCGCAGCGGGTTCGCACCGTGGAGCGCCTGGCAGGCACGGACGTCAACTCCTCCCAGCCCGGAGGGCGATGATGCGCCGGCGCTGCAGCCCATCATGGCCGGCGTCGAAAACTACCACCGCCGGACCGCAGGCCTGCTTCAGCCGCATGTGGGCGAACTGGCCACCTACCAGGACCCGTCCACACTCTTCCTGACCTGCGCGGACTCACGCGTGGTACCCAACGTAATCACCAGCAGCGGCCCGGGAGACCTGTTCACTGTCCGCAACGTGGGGAACGTCGTGGGCAGTCCGGGAACCGACGCGGCAACCGACGCCGCACTGGAGTTCGCGGTGGGCAAACTGTCCGTCGAGACCCTGGTGGTGTGCGGCCACAGCGGCTGCGGTGCGATGACGGCGTCGCTGGACGGAGGAACTGGCCGCCAGGCGACAGGGCCAATCGACGTGTGGCTTGAACACACCCGGGCCAGCCTGCTGGCCTTCCGCGGCGGCCACCCGGTGCAGCGGGCGGCAGCGGAGGCGGGCTTCAATCCCGTGGATCAGCTGGCCATGGTCAACGTCGCCGTGCAGCTCGAGCGGCTGCAGGACCACCCCTCGGTGGCAGGGGCCCTGAAGTCCGGCGCCGTCCAGCTCACCGGCCTGTTCTATGACATCCCCACGGCCCGCGTCCTCCAGGTCACCGCGGAAGGAATCGGCCACCTGCACCCGCTGCCACAGCGGCTCCGGACCGGGGACCCAGTGGCGTCTGGCTAGCCCGCCCGTGCCTGTGACGCCCCGTGCGGAACGATCGCGGTGCCCGTGCCGGTAGAGTTCTAGCAGCAGTAACGGGCAAGGAGAAGTTGAGGAGATACGGGTGGCGCATTTCGTGATCATGGGATGTGGCCGGGTGGGGGCAACGCTGGCGCACACACTCGAGGATGCGGGCCATTCCGTGGCCATCATCGACCAGGATGACCGCGCTTTCCGCAGGCTCCGGCAGGGCTTCACGGGCCGGAAAGTCACCGGCGTGGGGTTCGACAGGGACACCCTGAAGCAGGCCGGGGTTGCCGAAGCGTATGCCTTCGCAGCAGTGTCCAGCGGCGACAACTCCAACATCCTTGCCACGCGCGTTGCCCGCGAGACGTTCCATGTCCCGCACGTGGTGGCCCGGATCTACGATCCCGGCCGCGCGGAGATCTATCAACGGCTCGGTATTCCCACGGTCGCGGCCGTGCGCTGGAGCGCGGACCAGGTCCTGCGGCGCATCCTTCCCGAACAGCACCTCGCCGGCGATTTCCGCGAACCGTCGGGCCGCCTGGTCTTGGCGGAACTGGACCTCGACGCCGGCTGGATCGGGCACCGGATCAGTGAGATCGAGAAGGCCGCTGAAATCCGGGTCGCCTACCTCACCCGGTTCGGTGAGGGCATCCTTCCCGAACCCGGCATGGCCTACCAGGACGGCGACACTGTCCACGCCATGCTGCTGGTGGACCGGAGCCCACAGGTCGCCCACATTCTGGCCAAAGCACCCGCCAAGGAGTTGTAGTGAAAGTCGTCATCGTGGGCGCCGGCAGTGTCGGCTCATCAATCGCCAGGGAGTTGCTGGCGCACAAGCATGAAATCCTGCTCATCGACCTCAAACCGGAGGTCATTGGGCGCAGCGGACTCCGCGGTGCGCACTGGCTGGTGGGCGACGCCTGCGAGCTCAGTACGCTGCAGGGCGCCAAAGTGGAAGACGCCGACGTCGTGGTTTCAGCCACCGGCGACGACAAGGTCAACCTTGTGGTGTCCCTCCTGGCCAAAACCGAGTTTGGCGTCGGCCGCACCGTGGGCCGGGTCAACAATCCCAAGAACGACTGGATGTTCAACGATTCCTGGGGAGTGGACGTGGCCGTCAACACTCCGCAGCTGATGACCGCCCTGGTGGAAGAGGCAGTGGAGATCGGCGACCTCGTCCGGCTGCTTACGCTCCAGACCGGGGTGTCATCGATCGTGGAGTTCACGGTTCCGCACGATTCCCACGCCATCGGATTGACCGTGGGCGAGATCCGCTGGCCCGAGGACTCCACGCTCGTGGCCATCCTGCGGGACCACGCGCCGATCACCCCCAGTCGCGATGACGTGATCGACGGCGGAGACGAACTGTTCTTTGTTACCACTATCGCGGCCGAGGACGAGCTGCGCGCGCTGCTCTCTGCTGAACCGGCCGAGGGCTCCGACGACGGCGACCGCCCCGCCCAGCCGGCGGAAGCTCAGGTTCCGGAGGACGACGGCTTCGAGGGCTGAGTTCCGGCGCCCGCCGGGACAGGCCGCGTGACCAACCAGGCAATCCAGACACCCAGGATATACAGCGGCGCACCCATGATGAGCCGGGTCGTGGCCAGGGCCGTGAGCCCTTCACCGCCCAGGAGGTACAGGGGAACCTGCACGATCAGCCGCAACGCAAGGACAGCGACGATGATCCAGGTCCCCAGCCGGTAGGCCTTCAGGCGGGATGGGTCCTTGCGCCAGTCAAAGCCTTCGTTGCGGATCAAGCCGAACAGAAGCCCCGCAATGGGCCACTTGACGAAGATCGACACCATCATGGCCACGATGTAAGCCGCATTGGTGATGAATCCGGGAAGGTAGAAGTCTTCGGCCTTACCTGTGGTGTTGGCTAGCCAGGCTGAGATTCCCACACCCACCACACCGGCAAGGGCCTGGGTCAGGGGCCGCCGCTGGACCAGGCGCACCACAGTGAAAACTGCTGCAGAGGCCAGGGCTGCCACCAGCGACGGGGTGAGGTCGCGGGTAATGGTGAAGGAGATCAGGAAAACCAGTCCGGGGACAATGCTCTCCGCTATCCCCTGGACACCGCCGGCGCTGCGCAAAACGTCGATCCGGCCATCGTGGGTACGGTGCAGGCCGGCTTTGGCCGCGTAACCCTCTGCGAGCATTGCCATCGTTGGCGGCTCCTGAGCCGGCTCGGAAGGCTTCTCTGGCTGCTGGGGCGCGGTCATTCGTTCTCCTGGCGGGACAGTATTTCATAGCGTGGGTTGAACATCGTGGGCAGGCCCTGGCTGTGTGTCAGCATGCCTTCAAGCCGGACTTCGGTCCCGGCGTCGATGCCCGGAACCCGGCGGCGGCCGAGCCAGATGACGCGAAGGCGGCCTTTCGCTGGCTGGGTGCCCGCCCTGGGGCCTTCCGAATCAGTGACGATGGCCGTGAACGCCGCTGTCTGGTCGGCCGGGACATAGGTGACCGATTCGATGTAGCCGTGGCACACCACACGGCCCTTGTCCGGGAGTTCGCTGACGGGTACTCCGGCTCCCCGGAGCGGGGATGTGGCACCCTGAGGGGAATCAGCCAATCTGTGTAATCTCCGGGCCGCGTTCGGGTTCCTGCAGCGCAGGAGCGCCCGACGGCGGCGTCGTGCTGGCGTCCTTGGGCAGGCGAAGTTGGAGGAGGTCGCGAGGCGGCATGGGGCTGTCGCCGCGGATCACCACGATCTTTCGGAACAGGGCTTCCAAGGGTGCTGCGGCGTCACGGTCCATGGCTGCGGCACCGCCGAGGACTCCGCGCAGGAACCAGCGCGGGCCGTCAATGCCCACGAAGCGGGCCACCCGGTAACCTTGGCTTCCGTCCGGGGCGCCTGCTGGAAGTTTTGCCACCAGCTCAGTGCCGAACTGGCCTTGGACCTCCTCGACCTGACCGCCCTGGCTTCCCACGGACTGGCCGATCTGTTCCCGGATCTCGTCCCAGAGACCCTCGGACTTGGGAGCCGCGAACGCCTGAAGCTGCAGGCTTGAACCGTTCAGGTCCATGGTCACGGCCACCACCCGCTGGGTGGCTTCTTCAACTTCAAGACGGAGCTGGAGCCCCTCGCTGGGTGCGATGAGGAGCGCGCCCAGGTCCACATAGCCGTCGCGGCTGGCGATTTCGGAGATATCAAAAGGCCCGGTGACGCTGCGGCCGGACGCGTCCGTTGCCTCGTCCGCGGACTCCTCCGGCGAGGCCGGTGCATCCGGTTCGGCTTCTTGTTCCTTTTTGGCTTTCCTGCCGAGCCCAAAAACCATGGGTCGTCTCCTTAGTTGTGAATGTGCCTGGCCGGCGGTCCCGCCGTCAACCCTGGGTGCTGCCGTATTCGATCCGTGCCGACTGGCGGCCGCGCGTACCGGTGGCGCTGAAAACCGGTCCTCCTGCGGCAGGGCGTCAGGCAGTGGGAGGGGTGAATCCGCCGGTAGAGCCGAACCCGCCGGCACCCCGGACTGACCCATCCAGTTCATCGACGCGGACGAATTGTGCGTACTCCACCCGTTGGATGACCATTTGTGCAATTCTATCGCCGCGACGCAGTTCGATGTCCTGCGTCAGGTCCGTATTCAGGAGGGTCACGGAGATTTCGCCGCGGTAGCCCGCATCCACGGTACCGGGTGCGTTGACGATGGTCAGCCCGTGCTTGGTGGCCAGGCCGGAGCGCGGATGGATGAGCGCAACGAAGCCGTCAGGCAAGGAAATGGACACCCCGGTGGGAACCAGTTTCCGCTCCCCCGGCCGCAGGACCACGTCCTCACGGGCGCGGAGGTCCGCGCCGGCGTCGCCCGGGTGAGCGTAGGAGGGGGCCTCCAGGCCGGCGTCGAGCATTTTCAGCTGTACCTGCAGCGTGGGGGCACCGAGCAATGCGGGGGCCCGGGATTCGGAAGCGGTTTCTACCGTGGCAAGTTCGTCAGTCACAGTCACTCACTCTAACGCCCGCCTGCTTATTCGGCCTAGCTTGGGCGGTTCCGGGCCAAGATGAAATAGCCACCCAAAGATGGAAAGCTGGGGGCATGCCCGAATCAAGCTCCGCCGTGCCGGTTCCCAACAGCCCCTCCGCCAGTCCATCGGTTGTTTTCCGGGAGAAACTGTGGCCAACGCCGTGGGTTTGGATCATAGTGGCCGGCATCGCCGGAGCCGGAATCCTGGTGTTCGCCCCCATCAGTGCAGCCGCCGGGTACACCGCGGCAGCAGTCCTGTTCGGCATCATGGCGGTCCTGCTGGTGCTCTCCACCCCTACCATCACGGTTACCCAGGACGCCCTAACGGTCGGACGCGCGACAATCGAACGCCGGTTCGTCGGCAGCGTGCAGCCGTTCCGGGCCAAGGAAGCGACGGCCGAGCGGGGCACCCGGCTCAACGGGCTGGCCTATCTCTGCATCAGGGGCTGGATCGACCCCGTGGTCAGGATCGAAATCACCGACCCGTCCGACCGGACCCCGTACTGGCTCACGTCCACGAGGCGCCCCGAAGAACTTACAGCGGCCCTGTCCGGCAAGTAGCGGTTGCCCGCCGGCAACGGTCCGCGGCGTCGGTTCCCGGATCAGCCTTCGCACTCCACACAGTAGAACCGGCCGTCCTTTTCCCTGGCGATCTGTGACCGGTGCCGGACCAGGAAGCAGGACGAACAGGTAAACTCGTCGGCCTGCGCGGGGACCACCTGGACCATGAGTTCTTCGCCCGAAAGATCAGCCCCGGGGAGTTCGTAGCCAGCGGCCAGATCGCTCTCGTCCTCCTCCACCACCGCCGTGGGCTTGTCCGAGCGCCGGGTCTTCAGTTCCTCAAGGGAGTCCTCGCTGAGGTCTTCTTCGGACTTGCGCGGCGCATCATAATCGGTGGCCATTTCCTCTTAACCTCGCTCCAGTTCCGGTGGCCGGTTTGCCACCTGCATAACGCTGGACTGTATGCGTTTGTGCCCTGCGTGGGGCACATCTTTCCGCAAGACGGAGCTAAAAGCCATAGTCTGCTTCGGCCCCTCTCCAGGCCGGCCAGAACGGCGGTGGCTTCGCCCGCCGTTTCCGGGAGAGGCCCGGAAACGCCCGGAATATCGCGGCGCGCCCTAGCTCTTGACCCAAAAAGGGACTGCCGGGTGGCAGAGTTTCGATTGATAGTAATGCCAGGGTGGAGGATTTGTATGCAGGATCTACGGCTTGTAGGCGTACACGACGACGGGGAGCATCTCCTGTTGAGCGGAGCCGGCGGCGAGATGTTCCAGCTGCCGATCGATGAAGCATTGCGGGCGGCCAGCCGGTCGTCGGCCAAGGCAGCATCCGCCGTGCCGCCCGTTGCCATGTCCCCGCGGGATATCCAGGCGAGAATCCGCAGCGGCGCAACCGCCGCGGACGTGGCGGAGCTTTCCGGCCTGCCCCTGGCCAAGGTTGAGCGGTATGAGGGGCCCGTTCTTGCCGAGCGCGAGTACGTCGCCCAGCAGGCCCGGAAAATCGAGGTGGCTTCCCCTTCCCCCGGTCATGATGCTTACCGTTCTGCTTTTGGCGACAACCCGGCGTCGCTGGACGACATGGTGGCGCACCGGCTCAGGGCGCACGGCATCGAACCGTCGTCAGTCGAGTGGGACTCGTGGCGGCGCCCTGACGGCAGCTGGACTGTTGCTGCCCGTTTCGAAGCAAAAAAGGATGGCACAGCCGGCATCGGCGAGGAACCCCCGGCCCTGTGGACGTTCAGCCCCGCGCGCAAGTCCCTGCAGAACGCCAACCGCTGGGCCCAGCAACTCAGTGAACTTGAGCCCCTCGACGGCCTTGTCCCTGCGCGGCGGCTGACAGCCGTTTCGGACCGGCCCTTTGATTTTGAGACAGACGCTGAAGCGGCCGCACGCCATTCCGGCGGCGTGCACACCGGCCCTACGGCTGTCCCGCAGCCTGGCAAGGATGCTGACGGGCTGCTGGACATGCTCCGTTCCCGCCGCGGCCAGCGGCTTGGTGTGGATGAGGACGCCGATGACGCTTTGGCCCTGCTCCTCACGCACGGCGTACCGGCAGCCCACCCGAGGCCGTCCGAGGTCCCGCCTGAACCGGAGCAGCACGAGGCTGCTCCCTCCGGACCGGGCTCGGAGCCGGACGCCCCGGCTGCGCAGGCCGATCCCCTCACGCGCAGGCGCGACGCCAGGCCCTCCATGTTGTCCCGGCTGAGCCTGATTCCCCTGCACAACAAAGACGAAGACGACGGCGATGACGTGCTGAAACTGCACGACGGCGTGAGCACGGAAACCCGCGAAGTCACCATCGTCGCGTCCCCGGCCCGCCCTTCGGAGGCTGCTCCTCCTGCAGCGCCGGCGCAGAATCCAGCGCACACAGGGGCCAGCTTTGGCCTTGAGGAACTGCTGGGCGGCCGGAACCACCGACGCGCCCATGACGAGTCCGCTCCAGCCGGCCGTGCCGACCGCGATGCGGAGGTTCCCGAAAGGCAGCCATCCAAGCCAAAACGCTCCAGCATTCCGAGCTGGGACGAGATCGTTTTCGGGACCAGGGGCGACTAACTCGCGGTTCCGCCTGAACCGCGCCACAGGCAGGCGTCCGTCTCGAACGGCAGCAACTGGTCCTGCTGGGCCATGATGTTGGCTCCGTGGGCAGTGACCCGCCGCATGTAGTGCCGGCGGCACAGCGTTTCGTAACCCACAACCGGCAGCTGGCCTTCGGTACCGGCCGCGACAGGGTCCAGTGCCATGTCCACATCGCCCACCACCACCTGGGCACCCTCCATCACCATGACGCCGTCCACCGTGCGTGCGTTGTGTGTTGCGCGCCGTCCGCACCAACACAGCGCCTCCACCTGCAGGACCTGAACCCGGTCGGCGAGTTCGATCAGCCGTTGGGAGCCGGGAAAAAGCCTCGTGCGGAAATCTGCGGTGATCCCAAAAGCAAAAACGTCGACGTCGATCTCGTCGACGAGCCGAGCCAACTGTTCCACCTGCAGGGGCGAATAGAACTGAGCTTCATCACAGATCAGGTAGTCCACCCGCTGTCCGCGCGTGCGCCGCGCGACCACCTCGTCCCAGAAGTCGGTGTGGTCCGTGACCTCCACGGCGTCGGTTTCCAGGCCGAGCCTGCTGGAGATCCGGGAGCCGCCGGCGCGGTCGTTGCGGCTGAACCTGATTCCGCCGCGTCCGCGGGCACGGTGGTTGTAGTCCATCTGCAGCGCGAGTGTGGATTTGCCACAGTCCATGGTCCCCGAGAAGAACACCAGCTCAGCCACGTCCGGCCTTTCTGCCTTCGGCAGTGAAGCACAGCAGCGGGACTTCGCGTTCGGCTTTGGTCAGCGAGCCGTGCTGGCCCACTACCTCCATGGCAGCCGGCCTGACCCGACGCTTGTCATACAGCGCCAGGGCGTCCCGCGCCGCGATCATGACGTCTCCGATCCGCGGTCCGACGGCGGGACGCAGGGCACCGAACAGTCCGCCGGCCACCGCCTCTTCGCGGGTGAATGCCCAGATCCTGTCGCCGAACCGGTTCCGCCAGGCATCCAGGAGGCGGTCGCGCCCCGCGCCGTCGACGTCATCTTCCAAGTAGAGGTGAACCATCCTCGGCTCCCCCGCCGTGTGCCGCACGCCGGCGATGAGGGCGGGATCCGCCGCGTAGTCGATCCGCTGCTGCGGCGGGACGTCAAGCATGCCGTGGTCGGCGGTGAGCAGGACGGTTGTTCCGGCAGGAAGGGAGGCGTTGAGTCGCTTGACGGTCGCGTCCAGCTCCTCGAGCTGGTGTTCCCATTGTTCTGACTGGCAACCGTACCGGTGGCCCGCCTTATCGAGATCGTTGACGTAAAAGTACATCAGGGCAGGTGCTGCTGCCGCCATGGCTTCGGCGGCCGAGCCCGTCCGGGCATGGGAGGTTGTGCCGGAGATGAAGCGGCCGCCACGGAGGGCTGCCTGGGTCATCGGCGAGTTACCAAACTGCGGCAGGCTGACCGTCGTTACGTCGACGAACGCGGCGGCCTGCTCGAAAACAGTGGGGAATGGCTGCCAGGTGAGCGGGTCAACGCCGGCGTCCCAGTTCCCGAGCATGTTGACCACTTTGTCCTGGTCCGCGTCCAGGACGTCATAGCCCACCATCCCGTGCTGGCCCGGAGCCAGCCCGGTTCCGAAACTGGCCAGTGCCGCTGCGGTGGTGGATGGAAAAGTGGAGTCCAGCCAGACGGGGACTGAGCCCTGCCCGTTCTGCATCACGGACCGCAGGAACGGTGTGTGGGCAGACTTTTGCTTCAGCAGGTTCCGGCCCAGTCCGTCGGCCAGGACCACGCAAACCCGTGACGACGGCGGCAGGTCCAGTGTGTTGGCGAACCCGTCCACGCCCAGGCTTGCCGCGGCGCTGGTGAGCACGTCCGCGATGGAGCGCTGGCCGAAGGCGGGAGCGTGCGGCAGGGTGGCCGTGCCTGCTTTTTCGGCCGGGGGTGGAGGGACTGCAGTTTTCCCGTGGCCGGGCATCAGCGCTGCTGGTGACCGCGGCTGAGGCGGTTTCCGAAGACGCCGGCACGCGACCGGGGCTGCATGGACTGCGCGGCGTGCAGGACCGGCGAGGTGGACCCAGTGTTGACGGCCCGCAGTGCACGGGCGAAGAGCTTGGCGTCCTGAACGGCCTGGAGTCCGTCTGCTTCGGCGCTGATCCGCAGCACGATGTCCTCCTGGGCGATAGTGCCGCTGTAGCCGTGGTCGGCCTCGCACTGCGGGTCCCCGCAGCTGGCCGGGCCCATGTCCAGCCGCTGCCCGCCGGACCAGGCGATGGCCAAGGTCAGCTCGCGCACGGGATCGGAGGGCTTGTAGTTCTGCGGCTGCGCATACATGTAGCTGAGCACCACAGAGCGGATCTGGGCCACGGGGACGGATTCGGTGGAGATCTGCGCGACAATTTGTTCACCGGCTTCGTCCAGCTGCTGGTCGTCCACATGGGTGATCACCAGCATGTCGGAAGTGAGGACCAGGACCGTGATGTGGCGCCGGACTTCGGCCCGGTCAAAGTGCGTCTCCAGGTGCACCAGGTGGGCTACGCAGTCGCGGCCGTCCAGGGCGTCGTCAACGACGTCGGCCACCAGCCGCGGGTAGAAGCCGGCCTTTTGGAGGGCACCGTCGAGGCTCTGCCCCTGGGCGCTGTGGCTGTGTGAGCTGTGGGGTCGGGTGGCCTGGTTGTCATTGCCGGGCGGTTGAGGCGTCGACGTGGGAGGCTGTGAGCTCATTCCCCCATTTTCACAGATCGGCCGGGGACTTGCTAACTGCGGTCAGCCCAGCATGGCACGGCGGGCGCTGTCCGTACGCTGTGCCGCGTTCCCGATCCGGACGTCCGCCGCAAGGATTGCCACGCCCTGCGTTCCGCACAGCACCGGGTTGAATTCGACGAGGGATATCTCCGGGTGGTTGTCCTTCATCCACGCCACCCGGCCGGCGAGTTCCTCCAGGGCTCCCACATCCACCGCGGGAAGGCCCTGGTAGCCGAAGAGCTTGCGGGCCGCCCGGGGGCTGCGGATGAAGTCTTTGACGTCGGCAGCGGACAGCGGCGGCACCCGGTGGGCCCAGTCGTCCAGCAGGTTGACGGCGTCGCCGGCCAGGCCGAAGGAGATCACCGGGCCCAGCAGCGGGTCCTCGATGGCCCGGAAGGTGCACGCCTGTCCCACGGGTGCCATGGACTGCACCTCCAGTGAGGGCGCGCCATAGGGTGCCAGCGAGCGCCGCATCTGCTCGATGTTCCGGCGCAGCGATTCGGCGTCCTCGATGTCCAGGCGCACGCCGCCCAGGTCAAGACGGTGCCGGAGTCCGGGGTCGGTGGTTTTGACGGCTACGGGCCACCCCAGCGCCTCCGCGGCGTCAACGGCCTGGTCAGCTGTTTCAAATCCGAGGGAGGGCAGGACTCGGATCCCGTAATAAGCCAGAAGGGAAGCGGCTTCAGCCTGGTTGAGCTGTTTGAGTTGCTCACCGTGGACATCGGCGAGCAGTTCATCCAGGCTTGCACGCGCCCCCTCCGGATCGCATCCCACGGGTTCCACGAAATGGCCTTGGTCGCGCGCAACCCATTCGGCATACCTGACCACGGCGGCGAGCGCGGCCACAGCCGCCCCGGGATTGGAAAAGCACGGTATGGCCGGTGCCTCGCCCACCATGCCTTCCACATAGATGGAGGGGTCCAGGATTCCCGTGAATGCGGCCACTACGGGTTTCCCGGCTTCAGCGGCACATTCGGCCAGCACCCCGGCGATGTTCTCCACGGTGAGGCCCCGGGCCGGAAGGAGGGCCGCCACAACAGCGTGGACGTGCTCCGAAGCCAGGGTGTCCTGGAGGCTGCGCCGGAGAGCAGGCAGGGCAAGGGACATGCCGGCGTCAAGGTCCAGGCCGGTTACGAGGGAGCCCACGCCCAGGCCATTGGCCATGGCACTGTCGGCCACCACTTTGCCCAATGCCTGCGAATTGCTGAGGATGGCCAGTTCCGGGCCTGCCGGCAGTGGCTGCCCCGCCACGATCTGCGCCACATCCATCAGCTGCTCGATGGTCTCCACCCTGATGACGCCTGACTGGCGCATCATGGCATCCAATGCTCCGGAAGGGGCCTGGGTGGTGCGGACGGCGTGCCCGGGCGGGAGGCGCAGGCCCATGGACTCGGACTTGGCCACAATCACCGGCTTGGTGCGGGCAAGCCTCCGGGCCAGGCGGGAGAACTTCCGGGGATTCCCGATCGATTCCAGGTAGAGCGCCACCGCGGTGGTGTCGGCGTCGGCCTCCCAGAACTGCATCATGTCGTTCCCGGAGACGTCCGCCCGGTTTCCTGCCGACAGGAAGGTGGAGAGGCCCATCCGCCGCCGGCTGGACGCGGCGTAGAGTGACACCCCGATGGCGGCTGACTGGCTGAAGAGGCCCAGGCCGCCGCGCCGCGGCAGGGTGGGGGCCATGGACGCGTTCAGCGATACGTCCGGGTGGGTGTTGACGATGCCCAGTGACGCGGGGCCGATGACGCGCATCCCGTTCGCCCGCGCCTTCCGGACAAGCTCGCGCTGCCGGGCGAGGCCACGTTCGCCGTCGTCCGCGAAGCCTGCAGAGGCGACCACCACGCCCTTGACGCCGGCAGCGGCACACTCGTCCACCACGGTGGAAACTTCCTCATACGGGACGGCGATGACCGCAAGCTGCACCGGACCGGGTACCTCGGCCATCCGGCCGAAGGAAAGCATGCCGGCGAGCTCCAGCGCTTCGGGATTGATGGCGTAGACGGGACCGGTGAAGCCGCCTTCGATGATGTGCTCCAGCAGCTGGTAGCCCACGGTCCCCCATTTGCGGCTGGCACCGACCACGGCAATGGACGACGGCGTCAGCAGGTCGCGCACGCTCCTCGCCTCGGCACGGTGCTCGCGTGATTCCATCACGGCCCGGGACTTGTCCGTGGGCCCGATGTTGAACTCGAGGCTGACCACGCCGTCGTCGAAGTGGCGTTTGACGTCGTAACCGGCGTCGGAGAAGACCATCAGCATTTTCCGGTTTTCCGGGAGCACTTCGGCGCTGAACCGGCGGATCCCGTTTTCCTGGGCGGCAGCTGCGAGGTGTTCGAGCAGGATCGAGCCGATGCCCCGGCCCTGGTGCGCGTCGGCGATGTTGAAGGCGACCTCGGCCTCGGTAGGGTCATCAAGCCTGTCGTAGCGCCCGATCCCGATGATTTCGCCGCCGATGGTGATCACGAACGCCACCCGGTCCTTGTAGTCCACCTCCGTGAAGCGCTTGAGCTCCTTGCTGGAGAGCCTGGCTTTGAAGGCAAAGAAACGCATGTAGATAGAGTCCTGGGACTGGCCTGTATGGAAGGCCTGCACGGCGTCGGCATCGGCCGGATGGATGGGCCTCAGATGCGCTGTTCCGCCGTCCCGCAGGACGACATCGGCTTCCCAATATTCCGGATATACGCCGTCCCCGGGCTGATCCACCATAGGCTTAGCCTAGCCAAAAACTCCCGCGGCACACCCCGGTGCCGCCAATCAGTGCAAAGACCAGTACCCCAGAAGGATTTACCAGCCCCATGGCCCGCCGCCAAAGTCCAGCCCCAGCAGTGGATTCCAGCTCCGATTACACCGAGCACATCGTGGACATCGACGTCACGTCCGAGATGGAAGGCTCCTTCCTGGAGTACGCCTATTCGGTGATTTACTCCCGGGCCCTGCCTGACGCCCGCGACGGCCTGAAGCCGGTGCAGCGCCGGATCCTGTACATGATGAGCGAGATGGGCCTCCGCCCGGACCGCGGCCACGTCAAGAGCGCCCGTGTTGTGGGCGAGGTGATGGGCAAGCTGCACCCGCACGGCGATACCGCCATCTACGACGCCATGGTTCGCATGGCCCAGGACTTTTCGCTGCGCCTGCCCCTCATTGACGGGCACGGCAACTTTGGCTCGCTCGACGACGGCCCGGCAGCCCCGCGGTATACCGAGGCCAGGCTCGCGGCGGCAGCGCTGACCCTGACGGACCACCTCGACGAAGACGTGGTGGATTTCGTCCCCAACTATGACAACCAGCTGACCCAGCCAGACGTGCTTCCTGCCGCGTTCCCGAACCTGCTGGTCAACGGAGCCACCGGCATCGCAGTGGGGATGGCCACCAACATGGCCCCGCACAACCTCGTGGAGGTGATCTCCGCGGCGCGGCACCTGATTGCCCACCCTGACGCCACGCTGGATGACCTGATGCGTTTTGTACCCGGCCCGGACCTTCCCACGGGCGGCCGGATCGTTGGCCTGGACGGCATCCGCGATGCCTACGCCACCGGCCGTGGATCGTTCAAGACCCGGGCGAAGGTGGAGATTGAACAGCTCTCCGCACGGCGAACGGGCCTGGTGGTCACGGAACTGCCCTACATGGTGGGGCCGGAAAAGGTGATCGAGAAGATCAAGGACGCCGTCAACGGCAAGAAGCTGACCGGGATCAGCGACATCGTTGACCTGACCGACCGAAAGCACGGGCTGCGCCTGGTCATCGAGCTCAAGAACGGGTTCAACCCCAATGCCGTGCTCCAGCAGCTCTACCGGTACTCCCCGATGGAAGACTCCTTCGGCATCAACAACGTGACCCTCGTGGACGGCCAGCCGCAGACGTTGGGCCTGGTGGCGTTGCTGTCGGTCTATGTGGGGCACCGGATCGACGTCGTCCGCCGCCGCACTGTGTTCCGGCTCGGCAAGAAGAAAGACCGCCTGCACCTGGTGGAGGGCTTGCTGGTGGCCATCGTCGATATAGACGAGGTCATCCAGATCATCCGATCCTCCGACGAAGCCGCGGCTGCCCGGGTACGGCTGATGTCCATCTACGACCTCTCCGAGATCCAGGCCAACTACATCCTGGAGCTGCGGCTGCGCCAGCTGACCAAGTACTCCCGGATCGAGCTGGAGAAGGAACAGGACGAACTGCGCCGCGAGATCGCGGAACTGGAGGCCATCCTCGGCTCCGAGGAGCGGCTGCGCGAACTGGTTTCCACTGAACTGGGCGAAATCGCCGAAAAGTACGGCACGCCCCGGCGGACCGTGCTGCTTGAGTCCGAGGCCGTCTCCCCCACGGTGGCCGCTGCATTGGCTGCACCCAATGGCAAGGGCAAGGCGGCGCCACTGGCCCTGGAAATCGCCGATGATCCCTGCTGGGCGATCCTGACGGCGTCCGGGCAGATCGCCCGCACGTCCAACCAGGAGCCGCTCGCGGAATCGGGTCCGCGGTCGAAGCACGACGTCTTTTTGTCGGTCGTCAAAACCTCGGCCCGCGGAGAAATTGCCGCCGTGACGTCGCAGGGACGGATGCTTCGGCTGCAGGTCATGGACATGCCGGTCCTGCCCCCGATGTCCGGCCTGCCGAACCTCGCCGGCGGAGTCCAGGCCCGGGAGTTCATCACCTTGCTCAAGGGCGAATCCCTGGTGGCATTCGCTCCCCTGGACCAGGTCCTGGCCGTCGGCACTGCCCAGGGCGTGGTGAAGCGCGTCCAGCCCGATTACCCCCTGAACCGGGAGGACTGGGAGATCATTGCCCTCAAGGATAAGGACCAGGTGGTGGGTGTTGCGCCCGCCGCGTCCGAGGAGGAGGACCTGGTATTCCTGACCCGCCAGGCCCAACTGCTCCGCTTCGGAGCCGGGACGGTCCGCCCGCAGGGCAGGACGGCCGGCGGAATGGCCGGCATCAAACTGGCTTCCGGTGACCAGGTGGTGTTCTTCGGCGCGGTGGCGCCCGGGGACGACGACGCCGTGGTGGTCACCATCGCCGGAACGAACGGAGCGCTGCCCGGAACGGCACCCGGCGCAGCGAAGGTGACGGCTTTCGCCGAGTACCCTGCCAAGGGCCGCGCCACCGCCGGGGTCCGGGCGCACCGGTTCCTCAAGGGTGAAGACACACTGCTCCTTGGCTGGGCAGGACACGGTCCGGCGAAGGCATCGTCGTCGTCCGGCGTGGCCCGTTCCCTGCCGCAGGAGCACGGCAGGCGGGATGGTTCGGGCATCCCGCTGTCCCAGCCAGTTGATGTGGTGGGTCCTGCCATGGCCTGGCCGGATCCGGCCTAGACTGCTGCCATGGTTATCGTTCCCGATGTCAAAGACTGGACCTGGGTCCTTTCCCGGCCGTGCCCGGAATGCTCCTTCGACGCCTCCACCGTTACACCGGCCACGGTTCCCGGCACGGTGCAGAATATGCTTCCCCGGTGGCGGGCAGTGCTCCGCCGCCCTGACGTGGCCGACCGCCCGGACGAGGCCACGTGGTCCCCGCTCGAGTACGCATGCCATGTCCGCGACGTCTTCACCCTCTTTGACCAGCGGCTGAATCTCATGCTCGACGCCGATGACGCCCGGTTCGAAAACTGGGACCAGGACCAGACCGCCGTCGAGAAGGATTATGCGAACGCCGACCCGGCGGTCGTCAGTGCAGAGCTGACCGCGGAAGGCGAACAGGTCGCCGAGTCCTTTGCCGGCGTCAGGCAGGCAGAGTGGGGCCGTAAAGGCCTGCGCAGCAACGGCTCGGAGTTCACGGTACTGACACTCGCGCAGTACTTCCTGCACGACGTCGTCCACCACCTCCACGATGTGGACGGCTGAGCGGGCTTAAACCTCTTTGTCCCACGCCATGCTGGTGTTGACCGGCCGGTAGCCCATCTTGGTGTAGAGGGCCAGCGCGCCCGTGGGGTTTTCCGAATCGACGTCCAGGGAGGCCACGTCCATGCCGGCGTCGGTGAAACGGCGCATGGCGTCGGCGAGGAGGGCCTGGGCGATCCCCCGCCCGCGGTATTCGCGCCGGACACCGAGCAGTTCCGTATACCCCTCGCGGATGCCGCGTTGGACGGCGATGTCGGGGTCGTGGCTTGCCAGCTGGTAGCCCGCCACTTGCCCGGTGCTGCTGTCGAGGACCACCGTGCTCAGGTCGGGACGGGCCTGCGGGTGGTTCACCGTGAAATTCCAGGACTCCTCGTCCCGCGGCTCGCTTCCCCAGTGGTCGCGGAACGCGTCGTTGTGCGCCAGGCGGACCGGCTCGTGGAGGCCCGGCACCATGCCGGCCAGTTCCAGGCCGTTGCCGAGGACGTTCCCCGGCAACGGCTGGTTGAGTGGCCGGTGCATTTCATTGAAGTAGCGGACCACGGCATACCCCGACGACTCAAGCAGCCTTCCCTGGTGGTGGTGCTGCTCTTCGGTGCCAATCCTCAACAATGGCACTTGCCGGGTTCCGTCGTCGGGAAGGTCCGCGGCGAAACGTCGCCGGGTGCGTTCCTCCAGCCAGCCAAGCAGCGCCCTGCCTATCCCGCGGCGCTGCCAGTCCGGGTCCACGCAGCCGAAGCCATGGGCTTTCCCAGCCCCCGGGTTGCGGGAGATCCGCGCATAGGCCCGGGGAACGCCGTCGTCATCCAGGCCCAGCACCGTGTTCTCGGCTGGCGGGTTTTTCCGGGATTCCACCTGTTGCTGCAGGTCAGCCTCCCGCTCGAACCAGACGGGATTCTCCACGGCGGCAGTCCGCGCAATCAGGGCCGCCCAGGCCGGTACGTCGGATGCTGTTGCCGGCCGCCACCGGAGCCCCGGAAAGTCCACTGTGAGTTCCTGGTTCATTGGAACAGGCTAACCCAGGGATGTTGCGCGTGAAGCCAGCCTCCCAGCCGATCCGCAGACCGCTTCCATTTCCAATGTATGCCCTCCTTGGGGGCTTGCGGCAAGCCCCCAAGGAGGGCGCATAATCGCCGGACGCCAATACGCAGGGAAACGGGGGCAGCACTATGACTGAAAGTGTGTCGAGGAATGCGGAGCACGCCGTGGTGATCACCGGAGGAGGTCCGACCGGGCTGATGCTGGCGGCAGAGCTGGCGTTGGCGGGGGTCGACGTTGCCGTTGTCGAGCGGCGCGCCAGCCAGGACCTCCCCGGTTCGCGCGCCGGGGGTTTGCACGCGCGCACGATCGAGATCTTCGACCAGCGTGGAATCGCCGACCGGTTCCTTGCTGAGGGGCAGGTGGCCCAGGTCGCGGGCTTCGCCTCGGTCCGCCTGGACCTGAGTGACTTTCCAACCCGGCACAACTATGGGCTCGGCCTGTGGCAGAACCACATCGAGCGCATCCTGGCCGGTTGGGTTGGCGAGCTGCCGGTGACTTTCTATCGGGGACGTGAGGTGACCGGTTTTGTGCAGGACACAGCCGGCGTCAACGTTGCTCTCTCGGACGGGCAGTCCTTGCGGGCGGCGTACCTGGCCGGGTGCGATGGTGGACGCAGCCTGGTCCGTAAAGCAGCGGGTATCGACTTTCCCGGCTGGGATCCGACGACGAGTTCCCTGCGCGCCGAAGTCGAGATGACCGAAGAACCTGAACTGGGCATCCGCCGCACACCCTCCGGCACGCACGCCCTCGGCAAGGTCGAATACCAGATCAAGGACGGAGAAGTCATCTACAAGCCAGGTGGGACCGTGGGCGTGGTGCTGACCGAGCCGCACATCGGCACGGGCGAGCCCACCCTGCGCGATCTCAGTGAGGGCCTCATCGCCGTCTACGGGACCGACTACGGGGTCCACAGCCCGACGTGGATCTCCCGGTTCACCGACATGACCCGGCAGGCCGCTGCCTACCGGCAGGGAAGGGTCCTGCTGGCCGGCGACGCGGCGCACGTGCACTCCCCGGTCGGAGGCCAGGGCCTGAACACCGGCGTGCAGGATGCGGCGAACCTGGGCTGGAAGCTGGCCCAGGTGGTCAAGGGAACGTCGCCGGAGAGCCTCCTTGATACCTACCATGCCGAGCGCCACCCGGTCGCTGCCCGCGTCCTGCGCAACACCATGGCGCAGGTCGCCCTCATGCGCGTCGATGACCGCATCGAGGCGCTGCGCGACACCGTGGCCGAACTGCTGGGCATGGACGAGCCACGGAGATACTTCGCCGCCATGATGTCCGGCCTGGACATCCATTACGACCTCGGCGAGGGCCACCCGCTGCTCGGACGCCGCATGCCCGATCTCGACCTCGCCACTGCCGACGGCCCGCTGCGGGTATTCTCCTTACTGCACGATGCCCGGCCTGTGCTGCTCAACCTCGGTGAGCCCGGTGGCTTCGACACCGTTCCGCGACCGGACCGGGTCCAGTTGGTTGACGCCACCTACGAGGGCGCCTGGGAGCTTCCGGCGCTTGGGCCGGTCCCAGCCCCCACTGCCGTCCTGATCCGCCCCGACGGCTACGTGGCCTGGGTGGGAAGCCCCGGCCGGCAGGGCCTTGGAGACGCGCTCGCCACCTGGTTCGGAGCGCCGGCCACGGCATAGGGTTACGACGCCGGCACCATGCCCGGGCGTTGTACCGCACCGGGAAATTCCGGCTGGGCAAGGTCCAGGAGGTCGTCCTCCGGGCGGATGTCAGCCAGGTTATGGGTTACCAGGACGACCGTCCGGTCCGCCAGTCCGGACCGCAGGTCTGCCAGCATGGCCCGTCCCGCTTCGGCGTCCAGGTGGGCCGTCGGCTCGTCCAGGAGGATGACCTCGGCCCCGGTCATCAGTGTCCGGGCAACAGCCAGGCGCTGCCGCTCGCCGCCACTGAGGAACGAGCCTCCCGGCCCGATCCTGGTGTCCAGCCCTGCCGGGAGGCGCGAAACAAGTTGGCTGAGGCCTACGGCAACGAGGGCCGCTGCCATCTCACGGTCAGCTGTGTCCGGCTCTTCCGCAGCGGGGCGGCCCAGCAGCAGGTTGCCGCGGAGCGTGGAGTCGAACAGGTGCGCCTCTTGGGGGCACCAGGCAGCCCGTCCGGTCACGCGGACCTGGCCGGCGGCCGGCGGGAGGAAGCCAAGCAGCACTGACAACAGCGTGGATTTCCCGGCGCCGGACGGCCCAGTGACTGCCAACCAGCGTCCGGGGGCCGCTGAAACACTCAGCCCGGTGAACACGGTGTCCCCGCCGGGCCAGGCTGCTGCCACTCCCTCAAGCTCCAGGCCCGGCGCCCCAGCGGCGCGGGCGTCACGCCGCACGACGCCGTCGGCGGCTGTGTGGGCGGTGGCTCCTGTGTCGGCGTCGGATGCCGGTGGCATGCCCTCGAGGGCGCCGGAACGGCCGATCCTGCGCATGACGTCGCGGAAGGCTGGAAACTGGCGGACCGCCGTCGTCATGGCTGCGTAAGGTTCCACCAGCGCTAACTGCAGCAGGACAATCACGGCGGCCGTGGCAGGCGCCAGTGATCCGGCGAGCACCTGGGGGGCTGCAAGGACGGCGACGGCCAGCGCGGCCACCCCGCAGGCAGCTGTGGTCACAGCCTGTCCCAGTCCTTCAGCCCAGGCGGAACGTTGGGAAGCCCTGGTGGCTGCCCGGTCCTCAGCGGTGAGGCCCCGGAGCACCCTGGAGGATACGCCGTTAGCATGGAGCTCGGCCCGGGCATCCAATGCCGCGGACGTTCGTCGGAGCACGCCGTCGCGCAGGTCTTGCTCCGCCGCCGCCGATTTCCGGTCCGCCCACAACGCCGACGCGGGGGCCAGGACCAGGCTGGCGGCTGCGGCCGCCGCCACGGCAGGAAGCGCTGCAGGCACCAGCAGGCCAGTCGCGGTGAGTGCCGCCGCAGCAACTGCAGCCGCTGTCACAGGGGGCAGGACCACCCGCGGGAGCAAGTCCCGGACGGTGTCGACGTCGGTGACCACCGAGCCCAGGACGTTGCCGCCCTGCAGGAGCCGCCGAAGGGACAGTGCGCGGCGGCTGAGTGACTCCCACAGGCGGCCGCGGAGCCGCGTAAGGGTGGAGAACACCGCATCGTGTACCAGGAGGCGTTCCCAGTAGCGAAGGACGGCTCGGCCGATGCCGAAGAACCGCACACCGACGATGGCGCTGAGCAGGTACAGGATAGGTGGCTGTTCGCTCGCCCGGATAATCAGCCAGCCGGAGAGACCGGACAGGGCGGCGGCGAAAAGTGCCGCCAAGGTTCCCACCACAGCTGCTGCGGTGAATTGCCCCGCGACGGGCGCGAGGAGGCGGGCCAGCAGTGGGCCCGTAGCGCGGCCCCCGTCCCGCCAGGACCTTCCGCTGGCCGCTGCCGCCACGGCTGCGGACGTGCCGGCGGCACCGTCGCTGTCCGCCGGGAGTACGGCCTCCGCGCCTTCCGGCGCCCGGTTGACCGGCGCGGAAGCAGCCGTGATGCCTTGGGACGACACGGGCACCACATAGTCCGCCAGTGCCCGGGTCCGGGCGTCATGGGCCACCAGGATGACAGTGATCCGCCCGCGAAGCGCCAGGATGGCAGCCTCCACCTGCGCCGCCGAGGCGCTGTCCAGGTGTGCCGTGGGTTCGTCGAGCAGGAGCATCGTAGCGCCGGACCTGACGCGTGCCAGCCCACGGGCCAGCGCCACGCGGCGCAGCTCCCCCGGGCTCAGTTCGGCCGGGTGTTTATGGGCAAGGTGGCCTGCGGAGGCTGCGGCGAGGCATTCGCGGGCCGTTGCTTCGTCGGGGGCCGCTGCGTTCCTTCCGCCACCGAGGTACAGCGCCACTTCGTCGAGGACCGTTGCCTGCACCATGACCGGGTGCTGCGGCACCCAGGCCACGCTGTCCCGGTCGAAGCCGGCAAGCCGGCCGCTGATGGCCGTGCCGTTACCGTCGCCGATCGTCCCGGCCAGCACGCCCAAAATGGTGCTTTTCCCCGTGCCGCTGGGGCCATCCAGTGCGGTGATCTGTCCGTACGGCGCAGTGAAGGTGAGAGGCCCGACGGCGGCCGCGGACCTGCCCGCGTAGGTCACCGTGAGTGCGGTAACGCTCACTCCCCCGCCAGCTGCCGCACCAGCCGCGGCATCGCCGTCGTCCTCAGGGCCCGTGGACTCCGCGCCCCCGGCCGCGGCCCCGCCCTTGGCCTCGCTGGCCGGCAGCGGCCGGGGCTCGGGTGCCGACGTGACCGCCCTCGTTTCTGCGAGCGCCGCACGGCCGTCGTCGCTGGCGTGGTGTGCGGTGCCCAGTTCGCGGAGCGGGAGGTAGCAGTCCGGCGCGAGGACCAGGGCCAGGAGGCCGGCCTCCAGCGGCATGTCGCCGTGGACAAGGCGCACGCCGATGAAGACTGCCACGACTGCCACGGAGATCGTGGCGATGAGCTCCAGGGCCAGTGCCGAGAGGAACGCGGTGCGCAATGTCCCCATGGTCCGGGACCGGTACTCCTCGGAAATCTCCTCGAGGGCTTTGCGCTGGGCTGTTGCGCGTCCCAGCCCCACCAGAACAGGAAGGCCCTTGGCGAGCTCGAGCATGTGCGCGGAAAGGCGGGACAGGGTGGCCTGGGCAGCCCGGACGTTGTCCTCCGTGTACCGGCCGATCAGGACCATAAAGAGGGGTACCAGCGGGACAGTGAGGACAATGACCACGGCGCTGACCCAGTCGGCGAACAGTATCCGGGCCCCGAGAAGCAGCGGAATGGCCGCGCAGTTCACCAGTGCGGGAAGGAACTGCGTGTAGTAGCTGTCCAGCGCATCCAGCCCGCGGGTGGCCAGGACGGCCAGTCCGCCGTCGGCAGGTCCGGCTGTGCGGGCCCCGTTCCGCAGCGCCCGGGCGAGCAGCCCGTACCGCAGCTCCTCTTTGACGCCGAGGGCGGCGCGGCGGGCAGCCACCGCCTGCGCCCAGACAGTGACGGACCGCAGGACGACGCCGGCCATCCCCCAGCCGAGTCCGTCCGCCCATGCGGGGTCCGCTGCGGCCAGGCCCGCAAGCATGGAGGCGACCGCCTGCCCTATCAGGACAAGGGACAACGCCTTCAGCGCCGCCAGGAATCCCAGCCAGTAGATCGCTGAGCGGGTAACGGGGCCGGAGGGGAAGCCTGGGCGCACGGCTCAGCCCTTGGTAAAGGCTTTGGCGGCGACTGCCGGGAGGAAGCTGTGCGCTTCCGGGATGTGGGCTGCGCTGACGCGGCGGCGGAAGACCCAGTAAGTCCACGCCTGGTACGCGATGACCAGAGGGAGCCCTACCGCCGCCACGATGCTCATCAGCCCCAGCGTGTAGTCCGAGGACGAGGCGTTGGAAATAGTGAGGTTGAATTCCGGACTGAGCGTGGAGGGCAGGACCACAGGGAACACCGCGCCGAAGATCGAGGCGCTGCCCAGCACCAGGAAGGCTCCGAGGGCGGTGAACGCCCGTCCTTCCGCACCCTTGCGGGCCAGGAACCAGGCAACTGCTGCGGCTACTACGGCAACGGCCACCGCGGCCACGGTCCAGGGCTTGCCGGACAGGACCTGGACGCTGAGGGCCCATCCGGCCAGAGGCAGGAGCAAGACAGGAAGCAGGCGGATGAACCAGCTGCGCGCACGGTGCCGCACATCGCCGTCGGTCTTCAGCGCCAGGAAGGCCAGGGCATGCAGCAGCGAGAAGCAGACAACCGCCAGCCCGCCCAGGACGGCGTACCCGCTGAACCAGGCGAACGGCCCGCCTTCGCGGTCGCCGTTTGCGTTCAGGGGCAGCCCCGTCGTGGTGAGTGCCAAGGCCGCCCCGACCCCGAAAGCGGCCAGGAATGAACCCAGGGCGATGGCCCAGTCCCAGCGCGCGCGCCAGCTCTCGGTGTCCACCTTGCCGCGGTACTCGAAAGCCACGGCGCGGAAGATGAGTGCCACGAGCACCACCAGCAGCGGAAGGTACAGGGCTGAGAACAGGGAGGCGTACCACAGCGGGAACGCCGCGAACGTTGCGCCCCCGGCGGTCAGGAGCCACACCTCGTTGCCGTCCCAGACCGGGCCGATGGTGTTGAGCAGCACGCGGCGTTCGGTGTTGTTGCGGGCAAAGAGCTTCATCAGCATCCCCACGCCGAGGTCAAAACCCTCCAGGAAGAGGTATCCCGTCCACAGCACCGCGATGGCGATGAACCAAATAGTGGGCAGCAGTTCCATTCGAAGTATCCTCTGCTCTTAGTAGGCGAATGCCAGGACATCGTCCGCGGGCTTACCGGAACCGGGGCCACCCTCGCCGCCAGGGGTGGCGTCCTCGTTCTCGTCCACCGGCGCGTGGGCCAGCTCAGGCATGGCTGAAGCGATGCCGCCGCGGATGTACTTGACCAGCAGCTTGACCTCCACCACCAGCAGGAGCGCGTAGACGGCGGTGAGCACCACCAGCGAAGTCAGCAGTTCCCCGGCCGATACTCCCGGGGAGACGGCAGCTGCGGTAAACATAAAGACCTGGTCGATACCGTTCAGGTCGGGGTTGGGAGCCACGACGAAAGGCTGCCGGCCCATTTCGGTGAAGATCCAGCCGGCGGCGTTGGCGCCAAATGGTGCCAGGATGCCAAAGACGGCCAGGCGCATCAGCCACGGGGACGCGGGTACGGTGCCCTTGCGGGTCACCCACAGGGCCACAAGGGCTGCAAGCGCGGCGAGTCCGCCGAACCCGATCATCATCCGGAATCCCCAGTAGGTGACCTCCATGACGGGGACGTACTGGATCTCCTGGCCGGCGCGGTCGCCGTAAATCGGATTGTCCGGCAAGTTGGTTCCATAGTCGGCCTTGTACTGGTCCAGGAGGCTGTTGACGCCCTTGACTTCGGTGGTGAAGTCGCCCTTCGCCAGGAAGGACAGGATGCCCGGGACCTCGATGAGTGCCACGATGTCATCGCAGTTGCCGGATCCGAGGTTGCCGACGCTCAGGACCGAGAATCCGGTGCCGTCATGGCAGGCGGCCTCGGCGGCCGCCATTTTCATGGGCTGCTGCTCGAACATGAGCTTGCCCTGCAGGTCGCCGGTGAGGGCGGTGCCGGCGAAGGAGATCATCGCGACGACGGCGCCGATGCGGAGGGAGCGGATCCAGACTGTGTGGTCGGTGCGGTCACGGCCGGGGATCGCGGCCTCGCCCGGAACCACCTTGCCGTCTACGTCCACGGTGTCTACGCCGTCGCGCCGGCGCCGCCAGAGGTGGTACCAGGCGATACCCAGCAGGAAGCCGCCGGCCACCGCCAGTGCGCCCATCAGGGTGTGCGGAACGGCAACCAGGGCCGTGTTGTTGGTAAAGACGGCCCAGGCGTCTGTCATGACCGGCCGGCCGTCGATCATTTCGACACCCACGGGGTGCTGCATCCAGCTGTTGGCCACGATGATGAAGTAGGCAGAGAACAGCGAGCCAACAACCGCGATCCACAGGCAGGCCAGATGGATGGCGGGCTTGAGTTGCTTCCACCCGAAGATCCAGAGCCCCAGGAAGGTGGACTCCACAAAGAAGGCAAGGAGCGCCTCCAGAGCCAACGGAGCGCCGAACACGTCACCCACAAAGCGGCTGTATTCGCTCCAGGCCATACCGAACTGGAACTCCTGGACGATGCCGGTGGCAACGCCCATGATGAAGTTGATCAGGAAGAGCTTGCCCCAGAACTTGGTCATCCGCAGGTACTCCTGCTTGCCCGTCCGGTGCCACATGGTCTGCATGATGGCCACCACCAGACCCAGCCCGATGGTCAGCGGCACCATCATGAAGTGATAGACCGTGGTGATGCCGAATTGCCAGCGTGCGATTTCCAAGGCGTCCAAGGCAGTCCCTACTGTTGTCGGGGTCTCAACTTTTCTACGTCCCGTAGAACTTGACTTCTACCGAGTGTAGAACAATGCGTGGGGCACTGTAAACCAACAGTTCCATCATCACGTCGGGCCCACAAGGCCGCGGCGCGCCCACTGTTCTACTTGGCGTAGAAAGTAAGGGAGAAACGGGGTAAATTTGTATCTGTAGTGTTCAGGTGTTGTCACCGCGGCCTTCGGGCCCAACGGTGCGGGGAATCAAAGGATGTATGGAATGGCTAGTCTGGGCGAACTGGAACGGGCAGTGATGGACCTGCTCTGGGCGGGCCATGAAGCAGCCACGGCAAACACCCTGCGCGATCTGTTGGCGCAAAGCACCGAGGCCACCGGCGGCTCAGCGGGGCATGAAGGCAAGGAATTGGCCGTTACCACCGTACTGACGGTCCTCTCGCGGCTGGAGAAGAAGGGCCTCGTCGAGCGGGAGCGCGGCACCCGGCCGCACCGCTACCAGGCTGTTTCCAGCAGGGAAGACCACACGGCGGAGCTCATGCATGAGGTACTGGGATCCGCCCCCGACCGCGAAGCCGTACTGGCAAGGTTCATTGGGTCCGTGACCGAAAGTGAAGCCGAAACACTGCGCAAATTGCTCGGCCACATCTAGCGGGCCATGTTCTGGACCTCGTACCTGCTGGCGGTCCTTGCGATAGTCCTGGCGTGGCCGGTACCTATCTTCCTTTCCCGCGCCCAGTGGCCGGCGAGGTCACCCTTCACCGCGATGCTCCTCTGGCAGGCCATCGCCCTCGCTGGTGGACTCTCCATGATCGGCGCGATGCTCGTGTACGGCCTCGAACCAATCGGCGAGAACCTGATCGCCGGGCTGCGGGCACTCGCGGGAATGGTGTTCTTTAATGCGCCCACCACAGCCCTCGGCTTCTGGCATCTCTTTGCGCTGTCCGCCGCGGCCCTGCTGACGGCACATCTGGTCTTCACCCTGCTGCTCACCTACTACAAGATCGAACGGCAGCGACGGCGGCATCGCGAGCTCCTTGCGCTGTTGGCCTCACCCTCCACCCAAGGGGCGGGAACAGTGGTCATCAGCCACGACTCTCCAGTGGCCTACTGCCTTCCCGGCGGCGCACGATCGGTCACGGTCCTGTCCGATGGCCTCATGGCGGCCCTCGAACCAGCTGAGTTGCGCGCCGTCCTGATCCACGAAAACGCCCACCTGAGCCAGCGTCACCATCTCCTGCTCTGGGCGTTCGCCGCCTGGCGGCAAGCCCTGCCCTGGCTTCCCACCACGCGGCTCGCGCAGGAGTCCGTGAACTCGCTCATCGAGATGCTTGCTGATGACGTCGCCCTGAAAACAGAGAGCAAGGCAACCCTCATCAAGGCCATAGCGATCGTGGCCAGCGGTTCAGTGTCGGCAGACCGAGGGGCTGAGCTCCAGCCCACAGGCCAGGCAGGCCTTGCCCTTGAGGGCCTCGAAACCGCGGCAGGTGTCACCGGGGCCGATTCTGCGCGGACCACCGCGTCGAGGGTCAGCAGGTTGCTGTCACCGCGCCCGCAGCTCCCGACTGCCATCCGTGGAAGTGTCCTGGCGGGCTGCGTCCTGCTGCTGGCCCTGCCCACGGCACTGCTGATTGTGCCCGGCCTGCTGGGCTGAGCGGGCCCGGACCTTCCCTCAAAGCGAGGAGTACTTCGGTGCATCCGCAACCATCGAGTGCTCCATAACGGCCGTTTTGAGCGTCCAAAAGGGCAGGTGTGGAGCAATCGATGGGGCGCGGTCAGGCGTCGATTCGCTCCCGGTCCAGGCTTGCCGCGCCGGCAATAATGAAGTCCTTGCGCGGGGCGACGTCCGAGCCCATCAGTAGGTCGAAGGTGTCCTCGGCCTGCTTGGCGTTTTCGATCCCCACTTTCCGCAGGGTCCGGTGCCGCGGATCCATAGTAGTTTCCGCCAGCTGCTCCGCGTCCATTTCGCCCAGGCCCTTGTAACGCTGGATGGGTTCCTTGTAGCGCTTGCCCTCTTTGGCGAGACGGGCCAGAAGGACGTGCAGCTCGGCTTCCGAGTACGTGTAGATCATCTCGTTGGCCTTCTGGCCTGCATTGATCACCTCCACGCGGTGAAGCGGCGGAACAGCGGCGAAGACCCTGCCCTCGTCGATCATCGGCCGCATATAGCGGAAAAACAGCGTCAGCAGGAGCGTGCGGATGTGGGCGCCATCGACGTCGGCGTCCGTCATCAGGATGACCTTGCCATAGCGGGCGGCGGTGATGTCGAAACTGCGGCCCGAACCGGCGCCCACCACCTGGATCAGGGCAGCACACTCGGCGTTGGAGAGCATGTCCCCTACCGAAGCCTTCTGGACATTGAGGATCTTTCCGCGGATGGGCAGCAACGCCTGGAAATCCGAGGACCGGGCCAACTTGGCCGTTCCCAGCGCCGAGTCGCCCTCCACGATAAAAAGTTCAGAGCGGGCGACGTCGTCCGTACGGCAGTCAGCGAGCTTGGTGGGCATCGACGATGTTTCCAGCGCATTCTTGCGGCGCTGTGTTTCCTTATGGACGCGCGCCGAGATGCGGGACTTCATCTCGCTGACGATCTTCTCCAGCAAGAGTGCCGACTGGGCCTTGTCATTACGGTTGGCTGAGTTGAGCTTGGCGTTGATTTCCTGCTCCACGACCCTGGCCACAATGGCGCGCACGGCCGAGGTCCCGAGGATCTCCTTGGTTTGGCCCTCGAACTGTGGCTCAGCAAGGCGGACGGTCAGGACGGCCGTGAGGCCGGCGAAGATATCGTCTTTCTCGATTTTGTCGTTCCCGGCTTTGAGCTTACGGGCGTTGCTTTCCACCGCCTTGCGGAACGTCTTCACCAGCGCCTGCTCAAAGCCGGACTGGTGCGTACCGCCCTTGGGCGTGGAGATGATGTTGACGAAGCTGCGAACCGTGCTGTCGTAGCCGACGCCCCAACGCAGTGCGACGTCCACTTCGCAGTCGCGTTCAACCTCGGCGAGCTGGCTGTGGCCGCGTTCGTCCAGAACCGGCACGGTTTCCTTGAATTTGCCCGAGCCGTGCAACCGCCAAATGTCGGTAACGGCCGGATCAGCGGCGAGGAAATCCACGAACTCGGAGATACCGCCGTCGTGGTGGAACACCTCTTCGTGCGGGCCGCCTTCGCCCGGAGTGCCGGCCACGCGGCGCTCGTCGCGGACGGTCAGCTTCAGGCCGGGTACGAGGAACGAGGTCTGCCGGGCTCGCGCCGCGAGTTCGTCGTAGGAGAATTTGGCGTCGGGGGTAAAAATCTGACGGTCTGCCCAGTATCGGATGCGCGTTCCCGTGACGCCGCGCTTGGCTTTGCCCACGATGTCCAGGACGGAGTCCTCAACAAATGGTTCGAAGGTGGCAGCGGGGTCGGACTTGGTCCCGGGATCTTTGAACCTTCCCGGCTCACCGCGCCGGAAGGACATTTTGTAGGTTTTCCCGCCACGGTCCACTTCCACATCCAGGCGGGAGGACAGCGCGTTGACCACTGACGCGCCCACACCGTGCAAGCCGCCGGACGCAGTGTAGGAGCCGCCGCCGAACTTTCCGCCTGCATGCAGTTTGGTGAACACGACCTCAACGCCGGACAGTCCGGTCTTGGGCTCGACGTCAACGGGAATGCCGCGCCCGTCGTCGTGGATCTCGACGGAGTTGTCGGCGTGCAGGATGATCTTGATGTCGTGTCCAAAACCGGCGAGGGCCTCGTCGACGGAGTTGTCGATAATCTCCCACAGGCAGTGCATCAGGCCGCGGGAGTCAGTGGAGCCGATGTACATGCCCGGCCGTTTGCGTACGGCCTCAAGGCCCTCCAGGACAGAGAGGTGCCGGGCGGTGTAATCAGAACTCGGTGCCACGGTTGTGAACTCCTTCAGTGACGGAACAGCAGGCGCTAAGGCGCCCTTCCCAGCCTAGTCTGACAAGCGTCGAACACCGGCCTCCCACGCCTGTCCGGAGCTGTGGCAGACGCCACTCGTTATCTTCCCGTTATGCGGCAGGTGGCTCTTGATCAAGTCTTGCGGATACGCGGACAGCGAACTTGCCCAATCCTTGCGATGGAATTGCTACGAATACTGGTTACATAGACATACAGATCTACTAAGGAGGCCGAAATGACAACAGCAGTGGCAGACCGCACACTCAACGCACTGGACCGGTGCGATCGTTGCGGAGCCCAGGCGTACGTCCGTGTTGTACTCGAGTCCTCCGGGGGTGAGCTTCTTTTCTGCGGCCACCATGCCCGTGCAGTCGAGTCAACACTCAAGCCCTTGAGCTCCGACTGGCACGATGAGACGGGCCGGCTTCACGAGAAGGCACCCGTAGCAGTCGACTAGACAGCAGGCTTAAAAGGATCAGGACCCCTCCCACGGAGGGGTCCTGATCCTTTTAAGCGGTCGCCTTGGAAACGTTGAGGACAAAGAAACGGGCCGACCGGCGCCATGATCTACCAGATCACGGCGCCAGCCGGCCCGCAGTGTAGTGCCTTTTTCAATCCAACTGGTCTTAGTCCAGGTAGTCCCTGAGCACCTGGGACCGCGAAGGGTGGCGCAGCTTGGACATGGTCTTGGATTCGATCTGGCGGATGCGCTCACGCGTGACGCCATAGACCTTGCCGATTTCGTCTAAAGTCTTAGGCTGTCCATCGGTGAGGCCGAACCGCATGGCCACTACGCCGGCTTCTCGCTCCGAGAGGGTATCCAGAACCGAGTGCAACTGCTCCTGCAGCAGAGTGAAGCTGACCGCATCCGCGGGAACTACGGCCTCGGAATCCTCGATGAGGTCGCCGAACTCGGAATCGCCGTCCTCGCCGAGCGGGGTATGCAGCGAGATGGGCTCGCGGCCGTACTTCTGGACCTCGACGACCTTTTCGGGGGTCATGTCCAGTTCCAGCGCCAGCTCTTCCGGCGTGGGTTCGCGGCCCAGGTCCTGGAGCATCTGGCGCTGGACGCGGGCCAGCTTGTTGATGACTTCGACCATGTGAACCGGAATACGGATGGTGCGGGCCTGGTCAGCCATGGCGCGGGTGATGGCCTGGCGGATCCACCAGGTGGCATACGTCGAGAACTTGAAGCCCTTGGTGTAGTCGAACTTCTCCACCGCGCGGATCAGGCCCAGGTTGCCTTCCTGGATGAGGTCCAGGAACAGCATTCCACGGCCGGTGTAGCGCTTGGCCAGCGAGACTACGAGCCGGAGGTTGGCCTCCAGCAGGTGGTTCTTGGCGCGCTTGCCGTCGTGGATGACGAATTCGAGCTCGCGCTTGAACTTCGGGTCCATACTGCCGTCGTCGGCGTTGATCTTCTCTTCGGCGAAGAGGCCGGCTTCGATCCGGAGTGCAAGGTCAACTTCCTGCTCGGCGTTGAGCAGCGCTACCTTACCGATCTGCTTGAGGTAGTCCTTGACGGGGTCGGCGGTCGCGCCCGCGGACATGACCTGCTGGACAGGGGCGTCGTCGTCGTCGGCGTCAGAGTAGACGAAGCCTTTGCCGGTTGCAGCGGTCGCTTCCTTGGCAGCATTGATTTCACCGTCGTCGACGGCGTCCGGGCCATCCAGGATGATGTCGTCGAGGTCTTCCTCGACATCGTCCTCGTCGTCTCCGCGCGCGGACTTTCCGGCGGCTTCAGCAGCGGCCTTGGCACCGGGCTTGGGCCCGCGCTTCTTGGGCTCGGGCTTGCCATCCACATCACCGGCGGTGGCGTCCTTGACAGCTTTGTTTGCTGCCCGCGTGGCTGCACGCTTGGCGTTCGTTGCAGCCTGCTTCTCCTCAGGGGACAAGTCGTCCTGGGCAGCGGGTTCCTTCTTCTCGGAAGACGGGGTCACAGAAAACCTTTCTAGCGGCGGTCTGTGGAATCACCATACGGGCAACACCACTATGACCCTGTCAAGTCCGTGATGAATATCAGGTGCAACCACGGCCGGCAGAGTCCTTAAGTAGAACTGCCGAAGCGGCTGTAATGTTCCCATAAAGGTTGCCATTACGTGCACCAGATTCACGGACCCAACCGGGTCTCGGCATCCATTGTCTCACGGTTTCCCAAACGTGGCCGCATGACGCCGCCCCATCCCTCTCAGGCGGCGTCAGGTCCGAACTTCTGCCAGGCAGCATCCTTCCGGGCGGCCCAGCCGCAGAGAGTCCCGCGCCGCATGAGTTCGAGCAGAAGTTCAGCCAGCCGGTATCCGGGCTCCTCATCCAGCGCCCGGCCGAGGTGCGCAGCAGCGTACGAACCACGTCCGCGGCACCACGAAATCCAGCCGCGCCCCGAAAGCGCTGCCGCTGCGGCCTGCCCTCCTCCGGGGGCCAGTTGCTCCAGGACACGGTCCAGGTTGTTCATGCTGTTCCAGTCAGGCCTGGGCGGGGCCAGGCCCAGCAGCACCTCGCCATATCCCGGGACCAGGGCAGCATCGCCGACGGCACCGCCCGGGACGGGGTGGGACGAGACGGGGCTGGGCCGGACGGGGTGGGACGGAACGGGGCTGGGCCGGACGGGGCCTCCCGCGGCAATCGCAGTGCCCGCCGCGGCTTCCTGGCGGCCGTCGGCCTGCGGGCGCACTGGCGCCAGCCGGCATCCGGCGTCGAATATCCCGAACCGATCTGCACCGGCAGACGCGGCAGCCCTGCCTGCGGCGGCCATGACCAGGACCGCATCACGCCATGCGGGCACGCGCAGTGTTGCCCGGACGTAGCCCAGGACAAGCGGATCTGCCGGGCACTGCCCGGACCGGAAGAGCAACTCCCAGGCGTCAAGGAGCGTCTCGAATTGTGCCCGGCTGGCCCGGCGGCGATCCAACGGGACCATCCACGAGGCCTCGGCTGCCCGGAGCCTGGCCTTGGACTCCGCCGGCATCGCGGCCGGCGTGGGGCACTGGTCCTCCGGCGCCGGACCCACGCTGCTGCCGCGGTAGACCATTTCGGCATTGAGCCTGCTGTCGCGGATGTCGCTGATGGGCCTGCCCGGCAGTGGGCAGCAGGATCCGTCCGTGCAATATGCATCCCGCCAGTACGTATCCCCCACGTACCAGGCATCCCGCACGGGCATGCCGGCGGCGCCCAGCACCGCCTGCAGCGATGCCAGCAATCCTGTGTAGGTCTGGACCGCACCCGGGCGCGCCTCCGTCCAGCCCTCGTTGGTGAAGAGCACCAGCAGGGAGGCGTCTGCCTGCTGGTCAGCGCGCAGGTAGTCCCGTACGGTGCAGGCAAACTTCTTTGGATCCGCAAGGACTTCGCTGCCCGGCAGGTCAAGGCGCAGCGTGGCCCCCAGGCTTTTCCCCTGGAGCGTCATGGCAACGAGGCTGTCGGCCGGCCAATACCCAAGGGAATGCGGAATGAACCCAAGGATGTCCTCGGGGCCCTGGACGGTGAGGTGTTCTGGAGGAGTCATGCGTCCAGCTTTCGCGCACCATAGCCCGCAACAAATACCCAATATGACCTATGTGGACAAGTGCCCCCAAGTGGAGGAGGAGTGTCAGTCGTCGTCCGCGGGCGTCCGCTGCTTTTTCCGGGCCAGGTTTTCCCGACGCTGCTGTGCGAGGGTCCGCAGGAGCGGCGGAACAATAACTCCCTGCGCTGCCATTTGCCGCCGCACTTTCCGCCGGGAGGCCAAAGTCGCCGAGGCGCCGATCCCGATGAGCAGGAACTGGACGCACAAGGCGATCCGGAACGGCTCGAGCCCGTAAAGGATGCCGTTGGAGAAACCGCTGGCGTAAAGGACGTCCAGGACCAGCCCGATCAGGAAGATCGCCACAAGGGCGGCGATGAACCCGCCCACGTTGACGATGCCCGTGGCGGTGCCGATTCTGTGCGCCGGGTTGAAGGTCCGGGCGAAATCGAAGCCGATCATCGAACCGGGCCCGCCGATCGCCAGGACAACAACCAGGCCCGCGAGGAGCCACAGCGGCGAACGTCCGGGCATGAGCAGGACCGCGGCCCACGCGGCAGCGGTGGCACCGGCGATGAGCAGGACCATTGTGGAGCGCCGCAGCGGGTGCCTGGACACAAAGCGGCCGATGAAGGGGCCCACGGCCATCGCGGCGGCGACATAGAGCGCCATGAGCGCCGCGACGGTGCCGGCGTCGAGGCCCTGGCCTGAAATGAGGAAGGGATAACCCCAAGTCATCGCGAAGACCGTGCCGCTGAACTGGATAGTGAAATGGCTCCACATCCCCAGCCGTGTGCCGGGTTGGCGCCACGCCCGCGCGAGCGAGGCTCCGGTGGCCTTCAGCCCCTGCTGCGACTGTTGCCGCGGCGTGCCCGGAGGGACGTCCAGCAGGAACAGGAGGACCAGGACGACGGCGAGCCCGGACATCCCGGCCAGCATCAGGAACGCCTGGGTCCAGCCCGCCGCATGGAGGACCAGGGCAAACGGGACAACGCTGAAAAGCTGGCCCAGCTGTCCGGACATACCGGTCAGCTGCGTGACCAGGGGTACACGCGCCGGGGCGAACCACAGCGGGATAAGGCGGATGACGGAGATGAAGGTCATGGCATCGCCCGCGCCAACGAGCACCCGTCCCAGCACGCCGCCGGGGATGCCGTCGGCAAGGGCCAACTGCAGCTGCCCAAGTCCCATCAGGACTGCTCCGCCGGCAATCATCGCCCGTGAGCCGAACCGGTCCACCAGGACGCCCACGGGGATCTGGAGCCCGGCGTAGACGAGGAGTTGGAGGACAGTGAAGAAGGAGATGGCCGAGGCGCTGGCGTGGAACCGTTCGGTGGCCTCCAGGCCCACCACGCCGAAGGAGGTCCGCTGCGAGACGGCTACCAGATACGCGAAGACACCGATGGTCCAAATCGGCCAGGCGCGGGGTGCAGTCACTCCCCCATTATGCCCGCGCCGCGGCGGCATCCACGTGTTGGAGCCACCAGGCGGACAGGCCCGGGCGGTCTAGTGGCCGGGGTTTTCGCGGGCGAGGTAGGCCTCCACTGCGGCCCCGAGTTCGTCACCGTTTGGCAGGTTGTCGTTCTCGTCGGCCAGCAGGGATCGGCGGACGGTCCCCTCGGCTTTTTCGTCGTAACGGGATTCGAGGCGGGAAACCACCTGCTTGACGTCCTCGGACGCCTCAATCTGCTCGGCAATCTGGCGGCTGACTTCCCGGCCGGCTTCACGAAGCCTGTCCGTGGGCAGCATCAGCGACGTCGCGGCGCCCAGGTATTCCAGGCCTGCCACCGCGGCTGTGGGGTACTCCGCTTCAGCAAGGTAGTGCGGGACATGGATGACATAGCCGGCTACGTTGCGTCCGGCCTCAACCAGCCGAAGTTCGAGGATATGGCCGACGGCCGCCGGGACCTCCACAGTGGGCTTCCACACTGAGATGCCTTCGATCAGGTCGGGCCGGTTCCCGTGGACGGTGACGCCAACGGGGCGGGTGTGCGGAACCGGCATGGGAATGGAGTGGATCCACGTCACCAGGTTGACATCCAGCTTCTCAGCAATGCCCACCACGGCGCGGGCGAACCGCTCCCACTGCAGGTCCGGCTCAAAGCCGGCCAGCAGGAGGAAGGGAAGGCCCAGGCCGTCCGTCAGCCTGTACAGCGCCAGCTTCGGCTCCTGGTAATCCTGCAGGTGGTCTTCCACAAACGAGACGTGGGGCCGCCGGGACCGGTAGTCGATGAGCTGGTCGGCGTCGAAGACCGCTACCGTCTCGGCGTCGAGGGTGTCCAGCAGCTCTGCGTTGATCTGCTTGACCACATGGCCGGCATCGGCGAACCCCGTAAACCCCATCACCAGGTTCAGTCCCCGGAGCGCCGGGCTGTGGAACAGCTCGATGTTGCTCGCATAGAGCGCATCGGGGTCCAGCAGGGAGCCGGAAATCCGTTCAAGCACGGCATGTTCCTTTCGTGGTTTCAGGTGGATACCTCGTACAACGCCGCGGGACACCGGCGCATTCCGCTTGTTGGTGTGTCCCAGCTCTCAGCTGATTCCGCTGCCGCGGCGCAGACGGGCTACGATCGGAACTGCCTGCCGGACGGGCTTGCGACGCCCCGGCGGAGTACCTGGCCCACCGCAGCCGAGGTGTCCATGGCAGGACGCCAAACATGCATTCCTGCCCGAACAATCTTTGAGAATTGAGGACTGATCCCTGTGGTCAAGAATACTGAAATCAACCTTAGTACCCTCTCCCGGGACCTTAGGAAGGCATCGAGTGACGCTGTTGTCATCGGTGTGGGCCAGGGATCGGACGGGCCTGTCCTCCTCGAGAATCCGCTGACGGCCAAGTCCGCCGAAGCCTTGGCAGATTCCCTTAAGGTCCTCGGCGTCACGGGGGCCGCTGACCAGCTGGTCCGGCTCCCAGGCCTCCCCGAGACGGGCGCCGGCGTGCTGGTACTCGCCGGAGTGGGCAAGGTCGGCGCGGACCGTGTCCTCTCCGAAGAATCACTCCGCCGGGCCGCCGGCTCCGCTGTGCGGCAGCTTGCCGGCCTCACCACTGTTGTCCTGGCGCTTCCGACGGCGGCGGTTGCCGACGTCGCTGCCGTCGCGGAGGGTGCCGCGCTGGGAGCCTATGCCTTCACTGAGTACCGTTCCTCCCAGGACGGGCTGAAGGCCCCGGTCAGCAATGCGGTGATCTACACGGATGTTGCCGGCGAGCCGGAACTCCGCCCCGCCCTGACGCGTGCGGGCCTGATCGGCAAGGCAGTGAACGCCACAAGGACTCTGGTCAACCAACCGCCCAGCCACCTCTACCCCGAGACGTTCGCCGATGCCGCCAAGGAACTGTCCAAGGGGCTGCCCGTCAAGGTGACCGTCTGGGACGAAAAACGCCTGGAAAAGGAAGGTTTCGGCGGCATCATGGGCGTGGGCAAGGGATCCGCCCGGCAGCCCCGCCTGGTGAAGGTCGAGTACGCCCCCGCCACGGCGACCGCAAAAATTGCCCTGGTCGGCAAGGGCATCACTTTCGATACCGGCGGCATCTCCATCAAGCCGGCACTGGGCATGGGCGACATGAAGTCCGACATGGCGGGCGCCGCCGTCGTCCTTAACACAGTGCTGGCGATCGCCGGCCTGGGCCTGCCGGTGAAGGCGACCGCCTGGCTTTGCATCGCGGAAAACATGCCCTCAGGTGCGGCTTCGCGGCCCGCGGACGTCCTGACCATGTTCGGCGGCAAGACTGTGGAGGTGCTCAATACCGACGCCGAGGGCCGGCTGGTCATGGCGGACGGCATCGTCGCGGCGAGCCGGGAATACCCGGACGCCATCATCGACGTTGCCACGCTGACCGGCGCCCAGCTCATCGCGCTCGGCAACCGCACCGCCGGCGTCATGGGCTCTGACAGTGTCACCGGCCCGCTCAAGGCCGCGGCGGACCGCGCCGGTGAGCTGGTCTGGCCCATGCCCCTGCCAGAGGAACTCCGCCCCAGCCTGGATTCCCAGGTGGCGGACCTGGCCAATATCGGCGAACGCCACGGCGGCATGATGACCGCTGCCGTTTTCCTGCGCGAGTTTGTGGGTAAGGGCAAGGACGGGGAGCAGATCCCCTGGGCCCACGTGGACATCGCCGGGCCCTCGTTCAACAACGGGAGCCCGTATGGCTACACCCACAAGCAGGGCACGGGCTGCACGGTCCGTACGCTGGTTGCTTACGTGGAGGACCTCCTGGCCGCCGCTGCCTGACCGGCTCTTTGACCTGTCACGCGGCTTTGTGACCCCACAGTGAATGCTTGGACACAAAGCCGCGTGACACTCACCACAAGCGCTCCACAAACGCTGCGCCAAGGTGGAGCATGGATAAGTGGTTCGCTAAGGTGAACCACGGTAGTCACAAATGCAAGAGAACTTGCCTGCTGGCATAATCACGGCAGTACAAGTTCCAAGACCAGATGATGCGTACTCTCGCGTCATCGTTCACGCGAGGGAGCGTCTAAGTGGCCGATCAGGCAACTGCGCAAGAATTCGACATCCTGGTACTCGGTGGCGGCAGCGGCGGATACGCCACCGCCCTGCGGGCCGTACAGCTTGGCTTCACCGTCGGCCTCGTGGAGAAGGGAAAGCTGGGCGGCACCTGCCTCCACAATGGCTGTATCCCCACCAAGGCACTGCTGCACTCGGCTGAACTGGCCGACCACGCCCGCGACTCCGCCAAGTACGGCGTGAATGTCACCCTGGACAGCATCGATATCAACGCTGTCAATGCCTACAAGGACGGCATCGTCGCTGGCAAGTTCAAGGGCCTCCAGGGCCTGATCAAGTCCAAGGGCATCACCGTCATCGAGGGTGAAGGCAAGCTCCAGGGCACCGACACCGTTGTGGTGAACGGAACCGCTTACAAGGGCAAGAACATCGTCCTCGCCACCGGCTCATACTCCCGCTCCCTTCCGGGCCTGGAAATCGGCGGCCGCGTCATCACCTCGGACGAGGCCCTGAAGATGGACTCCATCCCCAAGAGCGCCATCGTGCTCGGCGGCGGCGTCATCGGCGTCGAGTTCGCCTCCGTGTGGAAGTCCTTCGGCGTGGACGTGACCATTGTTGAGGGCCTGCCCTCCCTGGTGCCCAACGAGGACACCGCCATCGTCAAGAACCTTGAGCGTGCCTTCAAGAAGCGCGGCATCAAGTTCTCCACCGGCATCTTCTTCCAGGGCGTCGAGCAGAACGACTCCGGCGTCAAGGTCACCCTCGTGGACGGCCAGACGTTCGAAGCCGAATACCTCCTCGTCGCCGTGGGCCGCGGTCCCGTCACCGCCAACCTCGGCTATGAAGAAGCGGGCGTCACCATCGACCGCGGCTTCGTCATCACCAACGAGCGCCTCCACACCGGCGTGGGCAATGTCTACGCCGTGGGCGACATCGTTCCCGGCGTGCAGCTGGCCCACCGTGGATACCAGCAGGGCATTTTTGTCGCCGAGGAGATCGCAGGCCTGAACCCTGTCATCGTCGAGGATGTCAACATCCCCAAGGTCACCTACTGCGAGCCTGAGATCGCAACCGTGGGCTACACGGAAAAAGCCGCCAAGGAAAAGTTCGGCGACGACCAGGTCCAGATCCAGGAGTACAACCTCGCCGGCAACGGCAAGAGTTCCATCCTGGGCACCGGCGGCCTCGTCAAGCTTGTCCGCCAGAAGGACGGCCCCGTGGTGGGCGTCCACATGATCGGCTCCCGCATGGGTGAGCAGATCGGCGAAGCCCAGCTGATCGTGAACTGGGAAGCCTACCCGGAGGATGTGGCCCAGCTGCTGCACGCCCACCCCACCCAGAACGAGGCACTGGGCGAGGCCCACCTCGCCCTGGCAGGCAAAGCCCTTCACGGCTAAGCAGCCCAGCAAGACAACAGGGCTTAGTGCACCCGGCATGATCCGCCGGGTGCACTAAGCTCGAACAAGCCAGCAATCATCCGCACAAAAGATCAATAAGGAGAACGGGGACGACATGTCTGAATCCGTTAACTTGCCCGCCCTCGGTGAGAGTGTCACCGAAGGAACCGTCACCCGCTGGCTCAAGCAGGTAGGTGACCGGGTAGAGGTGGACGAGCCGCTGCTCGAGGTTTCCACCGACAAAGTAGACACCGAAATCCCCTCTCCAATTGCTGGTGTGATTGAGGAAATCCTCGTCGCCGAAGACGAGACCGCCGAAGTTGGCGCTCCCCTGGTGCGCATCGGCGATGGAGCAGGTTCCTCGGCACCCGAGGCAGCCGCCCCGGCCGAAGAAGCTCCCGCGGCTCCTGCCGAAGAAGCGCCCGCCGAAGAGGCCCCGGCAGCTCCGGCTCAGGAGGCTCCCGCAGCTGAGGCTCCCGCAGCAACCGGCGGCGAGGGCCACGAGGTCACTCTCCCGGCCCTCGGCGAAAGCGTTACTGAAGGAACCGTTACCCGCTGGCTCAAGGCAATAGGCGACTCCGTCGAGGTGGACGAGCCCCTCCTCGAGGTTTCCACCGATAAGGTCGACACCGAGATCCCGTCCCCCGTAGCCGGAACGCTGCAGGAAATCCGCGTGAACGAGGACGAAACCGCCGAGGTTGGCTCCGTGCTGGCCGTCATCGGTTCCGGTGCCGCCGCCCCTGCGGCAGCACCCGCCGCCGCTCCCGCTCCGGCCGCCGAAGCTAAGCCCGAAGCTCCGGCCCCGGCTGCCGCTGAAGCGCCCAAGGCTGAGGCACCCAAGGCAGAGGCACCCAAGGCAGAAGCTCCCCAGGCTGAAGCCCCCAAGCCGGCCGCTGAGGCCGCACCGGCCACGTCAGCGGCCGAATCCGGCTACGTCACGCCGCTGGTCCGCAAGCTCGCAAACCAGCAGGGAGTAGACATCTCCTCGCTCACGGGCACCGGCGTTGGTGGCCGCATCCGCAAGCAGGATGTCATCGCCGCAGCCGAGGCAAAGGCTGCCCCGGCCGCTGCGCCGTCAGCGCCGTCAGCACCGGCGGCATCCGCTGCGCCCGCTGGCCCGGCTGCTTCTTCGCTGCGCGGAACCACTCAGAAGGCTCCCCGCATCCGCCAGGTCATCGCCCGCCGCATGCGCGAGTCCCTTGAGGTCTCCACCCAGCTCACGCAGGTGCACGAAGTGGACATGACCAAGGTCGCCAAGCTCCGGCTCAAGGCCAAGAACTCGTTCCAGGCCCAGAACGGCGTCAAGCTCACCTTCCTGCCGTTCATCGCCAAGGCAGTTGCCGAGGCCCTCAAGCAGCACCCGAAGCTGAACGCTGCGTACGACGAGGACAAGCAGGAAATCACCTACCACAACGCCGAGCACCTGGCGATCGCCGTGGACACCGACAAGGGCCTGCTGGTCCCGGTCATCTCGGACGCCGGTAACCTCAACCTGGCTGGCCTGGCCGGCAAGATCGCCGACGTCGCCGGCCGCACCCGCGACGGCAAGATCGGCCCGGACGAGTTGTCCGGCGGCACGTTCAGCATCACCAACATCGGATCGGTCGGCGCACTGTTCGACACCCCGATCATCAACCAGCCGCAGGTTGGCATCCTGGGTACCGGCGCGATCGTCAAGCGCCCGGTGGTGGTGGCCGATGAGAACGGTGACGACTCGATCGCCATCCGCTCCATGATGTACCTGTCGCTGACGTACGACCACCGCCTGGTGGACGGCGCAGACGCAGGCCGCTTCCTGCAGACGCTGAAGGCCCGCCTTGAAGAAGGCGCCTTCGAGGCTGACCTGGGCCTGTAGCCCCAGCTTCGGAACGCTCGACGGCGGTGCACGCGCCGGTGGGAAACCACCGGAAAGCGCGCACCGCCGTCGCGGTTTAACGGTTCCGGCCGATGCTGGCCGCACGACACGGCAGGACCCGGCCAGCCTTACTACACGGCGTAGAAACCTCTGGCTAGACTGAAGCCATGATTATCGTCTACAACATCATGGTCTTCCTGCACATCGTTGGCGCCGCCATGATCGTCGGCATCTGGATCGGCAACATGAAGAAGCCCACTGTCCACCCCCGGCAGTTCGACGGCGCGGCGCTTCAGCTCATCACCGGCATCGTGATGATGGGGCTGATCCCGGCCCTGGACATGGACGCGAACTACGCCAAGCTGGGCATTAAGTTCGCGATTGCCCTGGCTGTCGGCGTGCTGGCCTTCATCGGCCGCCGCAAATACAAAAACGGCGAGGACATCAGCAAGGGCCTGGCGCACAGCGTGGGCGGGCTTGCACTGCTCAACGTGGCCATCGCCACCTTGTGGAACTGACCGCCTTTCAACAAAGCCCGACGGCGCCGCTCCCCTCTTCCGGGAACGGCGCCGTCGCGCTTAAGCCGCAAAGATCAAGCTTTGGGCAGTCACAATCCACTGAGAGCGGACAGCCCGTGCATGGGTGCCCGTGAGTCCCTAGGATGGGAACCGGCGGGGCCCCAGGCAGGAGCCGGCCCCGGTTCGAATCTACGTTTGAGGAGTGGACATGGCAGCAACGCGCAGCGCACACACAGTATGGAATGGCGACCTCTTTGCAGGATCGGGTCAGACCACGCTGGACAGCTCAGGACTGGGCACGTTCGACGTCACTTGGAAGGCACGCACCGAAGCTGCCGAAGGCAAGACCAGCCCGGAAGAGCTGATCGCCGCCGCCCACGCAAGCTGCTTCTCGATGGCGTTCAGCAACATGCTCGCCCAGGCCGGGCACACCCCGGACGAGGTCCGCACCAAGGCTGACGTGACCTTCGTTCCGGGAACCGGCATCACCGGCAGCCACCTGACCGTCTCTGCCAACGTCCCCGGCATCTCCGAAGAGGAGTTCCAGAAAATCGCCGGCGAGGCCAAGGTTGGCTGCCCCGTATCCGGAGCGCTTGCCAGCATCGACATCACCCTGGATGCAACCCTGGAGTCCTGATCCAGCGAATCAGCAGCGTATCCAGCGGCTGAAGACTTCAAGGCCCTGCCTCAACCGGATCACCGGTTGAAGCAGGGCCTTTTTGATGTGCAAGTCTTCTGGCTGCGGCGTGCAGTCAGTCCACGTGACGGCGGGCCGGCAACGGCGCGGGCTTGAGCCTGCGGTAGCCTTCGCGGACTGGCGGGCGGTCCGTGGGCAGCTCCTGGATCATTTCCTTCAGTGCGCCGATTCCGTATTCCAACTGGGGGTCGCGGCCAGCGGCATAGGCGTGCGGCGGGTACGCAACCTCGATATCCGGATCCACACCGTAGTTCTCAACGCCCCAGCCCACGCCGCCGCCGAACCAGGTGGCGTACCGGGGCTGGGTGACCCCTGTGCCGTCGGCGAGCGAGAACCTGTTGTCGATCCCGACGACACCACCCCAGGTGCGCGTACCAATCACGGGGCCAATGCCCCGGAGCTTGGAAACCTGCGTGATGATGTCGCCGTCGGAGCCCGCGAATTCATCAGCCAGGACGATCACCGGCCCGCGCGGGGCGTGATGCGGGTAGGTGCGCGGCGCCTCACCGCGGGGCATGCTCCAGCCAGTAACTTTGCGGCCGATCAGCTCCGCTACCAGCTGGGAGGTGTGCCCGCCGCGGTTGCGCCTGACGTCCACGATCAGCCCGTCAAGCGCCGTTTCCGTATCAAGGTCGCGGTGCAGCTGGGCCCAGCCATTGGCCATCATGTCCGGAATGTGCAGGTAGCCGAATGAACCGCCGGATGCCTCGCGCACGGTTCGCCTGTTCGCGGCCACCCATTCCTGGTAGCGCAGGCGCTCCTCGTCCTTGACCGGGACGACGGCGATGCGCCGTTGGGTGCCGGCCGCAGGGCCGTGGCCAGGACCGTTGCGGAGCGTGAGTTCCACGGCACGGCCCGCTGCGCCTACGAGCTGCATGGCGGGCGTCACCGTGGCCGAGAGCGGGACACCATCGATGGCCAGCAGGAGGTCCCCTGCCTTGGCCCCTGCGCCGGGGCGGGTCAGTGGGGACGTTGCCAGCGGATCCGAGGATTCGCCGGCCAGGATCCGGGTAATCTCCCATCCGGCAGGCGTCAACGCGAGATCGGCTCCGAGGCGTCCCTGGCCGTTGCTGCCGTTCTCCGTCACCGGGGCAGGCCGGACGTACGCGTGCGACGTGCCGAGCTCGCCATGGAGTTCCCACAGCAGGTCCACGAGGTCGTCGTGGGAGCCGAGGCGGTCCACGAGGGGGCGGTAGCGCTTGTGGATGGAGTCCCAGTCCTGGCCTGCCATGTCTTCAGCCCAGAAGAAGTCACGCTGCAGCCTCCACGCTTCATCGAATGCCTGGCCCCAGACGCTGAGCGGATCCATCATGACCCGGATGCGGCCCAGGTCAACCTTGACCAGCTGCCCCGAGTCCTCGTCGGCTTTCGCCCCTGACGGGACCACGCTGACCTTCTTGTCATGGACCAGGACAACCTTCTTGCCGTCTCCGGACAGGCGGTAGCTGTCGAGGGCGTCCACCAGGGTCACCGTTTTCCGCTTCACAAGGTCGAAGCGGACCAGGCTGGGCGGTGTGTCCTTGTCCTCTTGGTTGGCCTTGCCGTCGCCGGTGACACCGGCGAGGGCCCAGTCCAGCCAGAGCAGCGCGCCCTCCGTAGCCCTGAGCGAAGTGTAATTCCCCTGCGGAACGGGCACGCCGATGACCCGGTGCGCCAGGCCTTCTGCGTCAACCTGTACTTCCGGTGCGCGGGCGGCGTCCTCTGGGCCAGCCGCTGAATCTGTGGCGGACTCAGTGTCCTCGGTGGCTCCGTCCAGGGCAACGGCCGGACCGAACGGGGATGGCGTATCCGCTGCCAGCGCCACCAGGTAGGGCTTGATGGGGCTGGGGAACGACAAGTCGAAGGAGTGGCCGTCGTAAACGGGATCAAAGCTGCGGTTGGACAGGAAGGCGAGGAACTTGCCGTCCGGGGTGAAGGTGGGTGACTTGTCGCAGAAGCGTCCATCAGTGACATCAACCACGGCGGCGTCCTTGCCTCCGACCTGGACGAGCCGGAGCCTGCTGCGCGAGCCAAACGACGTGACAGGTTCGGACCAGGCGAGCCAGCGGGAATCCGCTGACCAGCTCAGCTCCGAGATGGTTCCTTCGCCGATGCTGGCCACGAGGGAAAGTTCGCCGGTGGACGCCTCTGCGACGTAGACGTCGCCGAAGGACGTACCCAGGGCCAGCCACCGGCCATCGGGGCTGGCTTCCAGGGAGCTGGCCCGCGCGGGTTTGGCGAAGGCGATATGCATGGCTGCTGTGCCCGTGGATGCCGTTGCGGGCGCATCCTCGTCCTCAACGGGGGCGACGTCGGCCCGCGAGTCATCGCCCACCGGAACGTTGCCTGGTGCGGTGGCCACGGCGGCGACGCCGGCAGCGGGCACCGGACGTGGCAGTGCGTCCCCGGATTCAGCTGTGGCAGCGTCAGCTGGTCCGACGACGGGCAACACGCCAGCGGCTGCGGCAATGCCGGCCACCGGCCCGGCGATTTCCTTGATGTACAGGGCCTCAACGCCGTCGTGGTCGGCGATGTAGGCGAGGCGGCCGCCGTCGAGCGGCCTGGGGAGCCGTGCCCGGACGCCGGGCGTTGCCTCCACCACGCGGGAGGGGCCGTCTTTGTGCCGGATCCAGTGGATGGTGCCGTGGGCCTCCACCGCGCTGGCGGAGCCGGTGGCATCAGGAACGACGGCGCCGAGGTGCTTCTCCGTCTTCAGCAGCGCCGGGCGCCGGGACTGGGAGGCGGAGCCGAGGGAGATCTCCAGCCGCATTGCCTCCGAACGCAGGTCGTGGAGGACCCAGAGTTCTCCTGCGGATTCGAAGACGATCCGCTGCCCGTCCGAGGCTGCATGCCGGACGTAGAAGTCCTCGTGGTCGGTGTGCCGGCGCAGGTCGCCGCCGCCGGGCAGTACCGAGTACAGGTTTCCGAACCCTTCATGGTCGGAGAGGAACGCGATCCGTCCGTCCACCCACATGGGATCGGTAAGGTTGCCGTCCAGCTCCGGGACGAGGCGTTCGAACTCGCCGTTGCCGTCGGAATCGATCCAGAGCTTCCCTGCGGTGCCGCCGCGGTAGCGCTTCCACCAGGCCGGCTCGCGGGAGAGCACGCTGGCGAGGACCACGGGGCGTTCGTCGCCGATTTCCGGGCCGAAGGCAACAGATTCCACTGGACCGAACGGCAGTTCCTCAGCCCAGCCGCCGTCCACCGGGACGCTGTAGGCGTAGGTGTGCCGGCTCTCCGCCTGGCGGAAGGCACTGGTCACCAAAACGGCGCCGCCGGCGGTGAACCCTTTGACTTTGGTGCTGGCGTGGCCGAAGTAGGTAAGTTGCCGGTAGCCTCCGCCGTCAACCTCCGCGGTCACCACCTCAGGCGCTGTCCCCTGGACGACAGTCCAGACCAGGCGCTTGCCATCGGGCGTAAACCGGGGGTTGCGCGCAGGGAGCTGGAGGGAGGACACACGCCATGCCCTTCCTCCGCCAAGGGGCGCGATCCAAACGTCGTCCTCGGCCACGAAGGTGACCAGATCGCCGTGCACATGCGGGAATCGGAAGTAGCTCGAAGAGGTCATCGTTCGATCATAGTCAACTCCGCCGGGCCCTCTGGGAAGTGTCCGCGGGACGCTGCGCCGTGGTGAGATGGATCATGCGCATTGTTATTGCCGGGGCCTCCGGGCTCATTGGAACCCACCTGACCGGGGTCCTGCGCCACGCCGGCCATGAGGTGGTCACCCTTGTCCGGCGCGTGCCCACATCGGCGGCGGACGTCGCGTGGGATCCGGCCGCCCGCCGCCTCGATCCGGCAGCCCTGGACGGCAGCGACGCAGTGATCAACCTCTCCGGGGCGGGGATCGGCGACCGGCCGTGGACCCGCCACCGGGTCGCGGAGCTGTTCAGGTCCCGCCTGGATGCCACGAGTACGCTGACGCAGGCAATGCACCAGCTGGATGAACCGCCGCATACGTTTATCAGCCAATCTGCGTCCGGCTACTACGGGGACGCCGGGAGCTCAGTGCTCAGGGAAGGCGCCCGGGCCGGTACCGGAATCCTTTCAAGGCTGTGTGTGGAATGGGAGGAAGCCGCCCACACGGCGCCAGCCGGCGTCCGGGTGGTGACTCCCCGGACCGGCGTGGTCTTCAGCCGCTCGGGCGGCGCCCTGGGCAAACTGCTCCCCCTGCTCCGTAGCGGGGTGGGCGGACCGTTAGGTCAGGGAAGGCAGTACTGGCCGTGGGTCACTTTGCCCGATGTCGCCTCGGCGTTTCAGTTTCTGCTCCATTCACGGCACGAGGGGCCGGTCAATGTCTGCGCCCCCGACAGCGCAGACGTTAACACCCTCATCGCTGCACTGGCGGCTGCGCTGCACCGGCCTGCACTGCTCCGCGTTCCCTCGCCTGTCCTGCGCCTGGTCATGGGGAAGCTGGCCGATGAGTTGCTGCTGCCCAGCCAGCGGATGGAGCCGGCAGCCCTGGCGGAGGGCGGGTTCCACTGGCAGCATGCGTCTGTGGAGCGTGCCGCTGCCTGGATAGCGTCCTGACCGGGCTGCGGTTTCCTGTCACGGCCCTGGCAGAATCTCAAGGATCCGCCACTTGCCCTCCACCTGGACAAGGACGAGCTTGAGCTGCTGGGCCGGGGCCGCGGGACCCTTTGCCACCAGTGCACCCGAGCGGTCCTGTTCCTCATAGGGTGACGCGGCCGAGGTGAGCGCTACCACCGCCTTATTGTCGTCACTGTCCGGAAGGACACGCACCTCGGACAGGAAGCTCGTGAAGCCGGCCAGGACATGGCCCGACGCGCGGAGCGGTCCGCCGATCTGCTCGTCCGCGGCTGCCGCCGTCGAGCCTTGCACATTGACCTGGTCCAGCAGTTCCAGACGTCCAGAACTGAAAGCCAAGGACCTCAGCGCTGCCAGGCCCTGGACAGCCTCTCCCGGGTCCGCCGCGCCCACCCGGGCAGTAATGTCCGCCGGGATTGTGGTTTCGGGCCTCACACCGGTCTGACTTTGACGGCTGTCCGTGCTGTCCGCCCGCCCGTGGTTGGTGGCAGGCGGAGCCTGGCCGACCGGAGCAGCCAGCCACCAGGCAGCCGCGAGAACTGCCAGCATGGTCGCTACGATGGCGATCCTTGCCGTACGGCCGGGCAGGCGAGGGGCCGACTGACTGTCCCTGTCGTTCTCCTTGGCCATGGCCTTGGACTGTGAACGAACCGCATGCGCGCCCAGGGCTTTGGAACGAGCCCGCTTGCCGGAAGCCTGGGTGGCGTCCATAGGCCTGGGCTCCCCTGGGCCCGCATGCCGCCCGCCTGGACCTTTCTCGCCGGGAAAGGGCAGGCCCTGCCTGGCGCCGACCACACCGGACCATTTCGACGTGGACATCCGCCTCCGCAGGGCCTGGAACGATTCCCGAAGCCCTGATCCCGAACGTTCGGGAACCGGGCGGCGGGTCAGGAGGTCCGGAAGAACACTGGGATGGACGGAGCCGGCCAAGTCAACAGGCAATGGAGCGGCACTGCGGTAGATCGCGACGGCCAGCTCAGCGGCAGAGGGCCTGCGACGGCGGTCTTCGTGAAGGCCCGCTTCGAGGGCCTCGGCCAATTCCGCGGGGACCTCGGGCAGGATCAGCGGAAGCGGCGGACGGTCGGCAGTCCGGGCCGGGGCGTCGCCGGTGAGGCAGTACCAGCCCAGCGCTGCGACGGAATAGACGTCCCGCTCCGGCTGCAGGCCCGCCCGCACCGCATCCACCCCCGCGGGGTCCATAAATCCCCGAGTGCCGTGGCCGGGCACCGCGGCGGGATCCCCAACCATCCGTGCGATGCCGACGTCGGCCAGCAATGGTTTGCCGTGGCTGGTGAACAGCACGTTGCCGGGCGATACGTCCGAGTGCGTGAAGCCACTGGAATGCAGATAGCCCAGCACCTGCGCAATGGGCGTCAGCACAGTCACCGTCTCACCGACAGTGAGCTTTCCACGGCTGGACACGAGTTGGGCCAAGGAACCACCGGGGGCGTAATCCACCAACAGGCCAAGCACTTCGGAGGAACCCATCGACACGCGGAGAACATCGTGGGCCTTGATGAGGTGCTGGTGGTCGAGCGCGGACAGGATACGAACCTCCCGGCGGACATCACTTTCGGCCGTGGGGTTCGGGGCCGGGCCTGGTCCTGGGGTTTCAGGCGCAAAGCACTTGAGCGCAAAGTCCCTGCCCGTGCGGTGCTCAGTCACAAGCCAGACGGTGGAGCTCCCGCCCCGACCCAGCTCGCGTCCCACGGTAAAGCCGGGTATCTCCGGAACTGCAGAATCAGCCATGGCTCATGTCTAGCTGAATCCGGCGGAAGCCGCAGAAGTTATCCACAGCCGGCAGGCGCGGGCCCGCCGGCTCGGGCCCGCCGGTCTTGGAGAAGTGAGAGCTTGGACACTAAACCGGAAGCAATGCCGGCCGGGGTCTAAGCTGGATGCCATGACTCTTGAGTTTTCCACGCTGGGTCTTGCACCGGATTTCGTTGATTACAGGTTGGGCTGGGATACCCAGCGCGAACTCCATGACAAAGTCGTCGCTACCGAGGCGCCCAGCACAGTCCTCATCCTTGAACATGCCGCTGTCTACACAGCCGGCAAGCTGACCGAAGAGCACGAGCGCCCGCTGGACGGCACGCCGGTCGTGGCAGTGGACCGGGGCGGCAAGCTCACGTGGCACGGCCCCGGCCAGCTGATCGCCTATCCGATCCTCAAACTGAAGAACCGCTCGGGCATCCGCGACTACGTGGAGCGGCTCGAAGCCGTCATGATCGCCGTGATGGCTGACTACGGCATCAACGCAGAGCGCATCAAGGGACGTGCAGGGGTATGGATCAAGGCCGACAGCAAGGGACCGGACCGGAAGATCGGCGCAATCGGCATCCGCGTCCTGGACGGGGTCACAATGCACGGCATCGCCATCAACTGCAACAATGATCTGGCACCCTATGCCCAGATCATTGCCTGCGGCATCACTGACGCCGGCGTCACCACGATGTCCATCGAAGCCGGCAAGGACATCGCCCCCGGCGATATCGCTGACCGGCTCGTGGAAGAATTCCGCAAGCACGAAGAAGCACTCGTATCAAGCCCCGAAGGAGCTCTACTGTGACACTGGCACCCGAAGGCCGGAAGATGCTGCGCATTGAGCAGCGAAATGCGGCCACTCCGGTGGAGCGCAAGCCGGATTGGATCAAAGCCAAGGTCCAGATGGGCCCGGAATTTGTCCAGCTGAAGAACCTGGTCAAGAAGGAAGGCCTCCACACCGTCTGTGAGGAGGCAGGCTGCCCGAACATCTTCGAATGCTGGGAAGACAAGGAAGCCACGTTCCTGATCGGCGGCTCCGAGTGCACCCGGAGGTGCGACTTCTGCCAGATCGACACCGGCAAGCCGTCCCCGGTGGACATGTTCGAACCCACCAAGGTGGCCCGCTCCGTACAGGCCATGCAGCTGCGTTACGCCACCGTCACCGGCGTGGCCCGCGACGACCTCGCTGATGAAGGTGTCTGGCTCTATGCCGAGACGGTCCGCAAGATCCACGAGCTCAACCCGGGCACCGGCGTCGAGCTTTTGATCCCTGACTTCTCCGGCAAGCCCGAGCACATCGAAGCGATCTGCGATTCCAAGCCCGAGGTATTCGCGCACAACGTCGAGACCGTGCCGAGGATCTTCAAGCGGATCCGCCCGGCGTTCCGGTACGACCGCTCGCTGGATGTCATCACGCAGGGTCGCAACCTGGGCATGGTCACCAAGTCCAACCTGATCCTGGGCATGGGTGAGACCCGCGAGGAAATCTCCGAGGCGCTCCGGGACCTGCATGAGGCCGGCTGCGACCTGATCACCATCACCCAGTACCTGCGGCCGTCCGAACGGCACCTCCCGGTGGACCGCTGGGTCAAGCCGCAGGAATTCGTTGACCTCCAGCAGGAAGCGGACGAAATCGGATTCCTCGGGGTCATGTCCGGGCCGCTGGTCCGATCCTCCTACCGCGCCGGCCGGCTTTGGGCCACCGCAATGCGCAAGAAGGGCTGGGAAATCCCGGCCGAACTCGCCCACATCGAAAGCTCCGGCAGCACCCGTCAGGAAGCCAGCTCGCTGCTCGCAGCGCATTCCTGACCACACAGCTGTTGTGCCTGAGGGCCGGCGCCGGGCGTTCTCCGGCGTCCGGCCCTCAGGCATAAATCACGTAGAATTAAGGCACTATGGCGAAATCCCCTGATTCCAGCAACTCCACTCCGGCGGCCTCAGACGCCCCGAAGCGTGGCCTCTTCTCGCGCAAGCCAAAAGAAGCAAAGGTCAAGAAGCCCAGCCGGCTCAAGCAAATCGGCGAGGTCTTCAACATGACCCGCCGCCACGACCCCATGGTGCCGTGGCTGATGCTGCTGGTTTTCCTGGGCGTTGTGGCCCTCAGCTTCCTGGTGGGTTTCTGGCTGGACAACTGGATCACCGGCCTGATCATCGGCATTCCGCTGGGCCTGCTCGGCGCAACTTTGATCCTGTCCCGGCGCGCCGAACGGGCAGCGTTCGCGCAGATCGAGAACCAGCCTGGTGCCTCCGGTGCGGCCCTAGGGACGCTGAAGCGCGGCTGGATCACCGAGGACCAGCCAGTAGCAGTCAACCCACGCACGCAGGATGCCGTGTTCCGCGCCATCGGCCGTCCCGGCGTCGTTCTTGTCAGCGAAGGGCCAACCCACCGCGTCAAACCGTTGCTTGATGCCGAACGCAAGCGCCTCGCCCGGATCCTGCCCAATGTCACGGTCCACGTAATTGAGAGCGGCCGCGGCGAAGGCCAGGTGCCCATCAGCCAGGTGGCCAAGAACATGGGCAAGCTGAAAAAGGAACTGACCAAACTTGAGGTCAATGCGGTGTCGAAACGGATTTCGTCACTTGGCAACCGCCTCCCCATTCCCAAGGGCATCGACCCCTACAAAGCGCGTCCCAACCGCGGACGCTAGCACGTATGGAGCCGTCCCGGTTCCGGCCAACGCCGGCACCGGGACGGCTTTCTTTTTGCCGCTACGTTGCGCAATCGAACTCAGAGATTGGACCCATGACTATGCCGCTGAAAACAGTGACCGTCCGCGCTTTCCGGATCCTCGCGATCGCCGAAGCCTTCAGTTGGGCCGCGCTGCTGACGGGCATGTATTTCAAGTGGATCGCCAAGACCAGCGAGCTGGGCGTGGAAATCGCAGGCCCCATCCACGGAGCACTCTTCGTCGGCTACGGCATCGCAGCCCTCGCCCTGTGGCGGCTCCAGCGCTGGCCGTTCACGGTCGCCCTGTTCGCCGGCCTGTCAGCAGTCTTCCCCTTCGCGACCATCGCCTTTGAGCGCTGGGCCGGAAAGCGGGGGTACCTCAGCGAGCGTGCCACCGAGCACACCGACGCCAAGGAAACAGCCGGGGTCTAAGGACCGCGCCTATCGCCGGACCAAGACCGTGTTCATTGCCTTGTCGTGGAGGCCGCGGTGGTCCGGATCGAAGATAACGGCCGGAATCACGAGGCATAGAAGCAGTGCGCGCACCACGGCGGCCAACGGACCGGCGGGGCCGCCGCCCAGCCGCACCACGTGGATCCCTACCAGTCGGTGGCCGATGCTGTAGCCGAGCGTGCCCACGAGGAGCATCTGTTCGGCGGCAAAGACGGCAAGGTTTGCCCAGGGGTCGCCACCAAAGGCGAAGTTGCTGATCAGCAGGGCAATGCCCCAATCAACGAGTATCGCTACAATGCGCCGGCCGGCCCGTGCGATGGAGCCTGGACCGGTCTCAGGCAAGCCGAGGCGCTCCCCCGGGTACCTTGAGATACCGGAGGTGTCCGGTCCGGTGAGCCAGGAGCCAATGTCTTTGCGATTTACCACTGTCCAAGCTTACCGACTCACCAACGTTCATACTGTGGAACCTGTTAGACCACAGTATGGACACGGGATAGCGTTGCCATAACAGGGCATTCTGTAACCTGCCCGAAACAATGTGGACACGGACGAGAAATGCCATGTCCATAGGCTGGGTGCAGTTTCAAGCAATACCACCAAGCAGGGAAACTGCGTTTCCCTGCCCTTCGGATTGCGCTGGATCAGATGGCTTGCCAGCCAGATATTACATATGCGTTAGGAGCATAGATGTTCAAGAATGCGGACGAAGTCCTCAAGTTCATCAAGGACGAAGATATTAAATTCGTCGATATCCGCTTCACCGACCTCCCGGGCGTCCAGCAGCACTTCAATGTGCCGGCCAAGAGCGTTGACGCAGACTTCTTCGTCAACGGCCAGCTCTTCGACGGATCTTCCATCCGCGGCTTCCAGGGCATCGCCGAGTCCGACATGCAGCTGATCCCGGACGTCACCACCGCATTCCTGGACACCTTCCGCATGGAAAAGACGCTGGCGCTGAACTTCTCCATCGTGAACCCGCGCACCGGGGACCCGTACCACCGCGACCCGCGTGGCGTTGCTGAGAAGGCCGAAGCCTACCTCGCCTCCACCGGCATCGCCGACACCGCATTCTTCGCACCCGAGGCCGAGTTCTTCGTCTTCGACAACGTCCAGTACCAGTCCTCCCCGCAGGGCAGCTTCTACAAGATCGACTCTGAAGAAGCACACTGGAACACCGGCCGCGAAGAAGAAGGCGGAAACCTGGGCTACAAGACCCCCGTCAAGGGCGGTTACTTCCCGGTCTCCCCCACCGACAAGCAGGCCGACCTGCGCGACGCCATGTGTGTCGCACTGGACGAGGCCGGCCTTGAGGTCGAGCGCAGCCACCACGAAGTCGGCTCCGCCGGCCAGGCTGAGATCAACTACAAGTTCACCACCCTGACCCACGCTGCTGATGACCTGCAGAAGTTCAAGTACGTCATCAAGAACACGGCCGACGCCTGGGGCAAGTCCGTGACGTTCATGCCGAAGCCGGTCTTCGGTGACAACGGCTCGGGCATGCACTGCCACCAGTCGCTGTGGAGCAACGGCGAGCCGCTGTTCTACGACGAGAAGGGCTACGCCGGCCTGTCCGACACCGCCCGCTGGTACATCGGCGGCCTGCTGAAGCACGCCGACGCCGTCCTGGCCTTCACCAACCCGACGGTGAACTCCTACCGCCGCCTGGTCAAGGGCTTCGAAGCCCCCGTGAACATGGTTTACTCGCAGGGCAACCGCTCCGCCGGTATCCGCATCCCGATCACGGGCACCAACCCCAAGGCCAAGCGCATCGAGTTCCGCGCGCCGGACCCCTCCTCCAACCCGTACCTGGCATTCGCTGCCCAGCTGATGGCCGGCATTGACGGCATCCGCAACCGCATCGAACCCCCGGCTCCGATCGACAAGGACCTCTACGAGCTCCCGGCCGAAGAAGCCAAGGACATCCCCAAGGCTCCGGGCACCCTCGAGGAGGCCCTGACGGCACTGGCAGCGGACAACGAGTTCCTGCAGGCCGGCGGCGTCTTCACCCAGGACCTGATCGACACCTGGATTGAGTACAAGTACGAGAACGAGATCAAGCCGCTCTCGCTGCGCCCGAACCCGTACGAGTTCGAGCTCTACTACGGCGTCTAGCTAGATCACGCGGTAAAAGCGGCCATAGTCCGCAGAGTCCGCCCGGGCGGCCAGCATTGCGCTGGCGGCCCGGGCCGACTCTTTTGTGACCCGAAGGTGGAGGCTGACTCCAGACGTGCTGAGACCGGGAGCCAGCCCCCTGGCATGTGCTCCCCGAGACGAAGACTTTTCAAGCCTTCCCCCCAACAAGGTTTGAAGAACACCGCCAATCCACATGATCTGTCAATGTGGGGCCTGAAGCAATGGCAAACCGCCGGACGGCTGCTGGCTGAAACTGCGGAACATCGTCCGCTGCGGCCCGGACCCGCCGCCCAAGTACTGTCCGTGGTCCACGAACCCGGCGTTGAGGTACGCGGCCAGCCCCGCCGGATTGCGCTCGTTGACGGAAAGCACGACGCCGGCCTCGCCGCTTCCCTGCCTCGCCGTCAGTTTCGCAGCGGCTTCCACAGCCGCTGCCGCAGCGAGCCGGCCGAGGCCCAAGCCTTGGTGTCGCCTGTCTATCAGGAAGCCCCTCAGGAGCCACGCGGAGTGGTCGTCAGGCCACCCTGCGAGGCGGGCAGCCCCTGCCTGGAGGGTCAGCACGCCAACCGCCTCCCCGCCGGCCTCGATGACATAAGGCCGCCTGGACTGCTCCGCGAGGCCGGCCAGTGCCATCCGCAGCGGATCGCCCACGAAATCAAGCTGCCCCGGTGCCAGTTCCAGCAGGGCCACCGCGCCGAGCTGGATTGCGCACGCATCCGGCCCCAGGTCGTCGAGGGCAATGAGCCAGACTGACTGCGCTTCGCCGTTCAGGTGCCTGGCGTTTCGGTGTCCCCCGCCGGTGCGCCCTCCGCCGGCGGGCCCGCGGGGTCCATCCACATAACCTCCCAGAGGTGCCCGTCAGGATCTTGGAAGCTGTGGTTGTACATAAAGCCGTAGTCCTGCATTTCCTGCGAGGGGGTGCCGCCGGCAGCGATGGCCTTGCGGACGGTTTCGTCCACGGCTTCCTTGCTGTCTACCGAGAACGCCATGATGGCCTCGGTGGATCCGGTGGCATCGGTGAGGTCCTTGGTGGTGAAGGTCTTGAAGAAGCCCTCAACAAGGAGCATCACAAAGGCGTTCTCGTTGATGATCATGCAGGTGGCATTTTCATCGGTGTAGTCCGGGTTGAAGGAAAAGCCAAGGGCGGTGAAGAAGTCGACCGACCTCTTCAAATCCTTCACGGGCAGATTCACGTAGATTTGCTTAGCCATGGGCCCCAACGTAGCACTACCGCTAATGGCCGTAGAAGACCTTCTCGAAGACCGCACGGGCACGCCGGCTGAGGCGAAGGTAATCCTCCTCAAGCGTGCCCGCCTGGCCGGGCTCGTAGCCGCACCAGCGGGCCACCGCTTCCAGGTCGCGTCGGGAGGACGGCAGCAGGTCCGATGCCCGGCCGCTCCAGATGACGTTGGCGGACCGGATCCGGCTGGCAAGGCGCCAGGCGGCGGCCAGCAGCTCGGCATCGCTTTTCTCCAGGAGGCCCAGGGCGGCAGAGGCGTCCAGGGCCTCCACTGTTGAGGTGGTCCGCAGTTCCGGATGCCTGCCCGCATGCTGGAGCTGGATCAGCTGGACCAGCCACTCGACGTCGCTGAGGCCACCGCGGCCCAGTTTCAGGTGGCGGGCGGGATCGGCCCCGCGGGGCAACCGTTCCGATTCGACCCGCGCCTTGACGCGGCGGATTTCCCGGACGTCCTGCTCTGAGATCGATTCCGGGTACCGGATGGGGTCGATCAGTTCCAGGAAGTCCTTGGCGAGCCCGTCATCGCCTGCCATCGGCCGGGCACGAAGCAGGGCCTGCGCTTCCCAGATGAGGGACCATCGGCGGTAATACTCGGCGAAGGAATCCAGCGAACGGACCATCGCGCCGCTTTTCCCCTCCGGCCGGAGGTCTGCGTCGACCTGCAGGACGCGCTCGGCCATGATGGCGGGCTTCAGCGGCTGGGTGAGCAGGCTGGAGACCTTGGAAACAATCCGGGCCGCCTGTTCCTGGGCTTCCTCCTCCGTGTAGCCGGGCAACGCCCGGTGCACGTACATCACGTCGGCGTCGGAGCCGTAGCCGATCTCGCGGCCGCCCTGCCGCCCCATCGCCACTATCAGCACAGCGGTCTTGAGCGGAGACTTCGCGGAGACGATGGCCTCGGCCACACGCAGGGCCCCGAGCACAGCCGCCCGGTCAGTGTCCGCCAGCGCGGCGCCCACCTGCTCCTGGCCCAGCAGCCCGGCGGAGTCGGCGATGGCGATCCTGAGGATCTCCCGGCGCCGGATCAGCCGGATGAGCCGCATGGCGTTTTCAGGGTCCGAATGCCGCGACATCTTGGAGGTGATTTCCTGCCACTGGGCCTCGAAGCTCAGCGGGGCAAGGTCCTTGTCGTGACCCAGCCACGCCACAGATTCGGGCGAGACCTCCAGCAGGTCGGCGATCAGCCGCGAGTTGGACAGGACGTGGCACAGCCGCTCGGCCGCAGCCGTGGAATCGCGCAGCATGCCGAGATACCAGTGAGTGGTGCCCAGGGTCTCGCTGACCCGGCGGAAGGCGAGCAGGCCGGCGTCGGGATCCACGCCTTCGGCCAGCCAGTCCAGCAGGATGGGCAGCAGCTGCCGCTGCAGGGCGGCCCGCCTGCTCACCCCGGCGGTGAGCGCCTCGATATGCCGCATGGCGCCCTTCGGGTCGCCGTAGCCCAGCGCGGCAAGCCGGCCCTGGGCGGCTTCTGGTGTGAGCCTGGCATCCTCGCTGCTGAGCTTGGCCGCGGTGTTGAGCAGGGGCCGGTAGAAAATGCGTTCGTGGAGCTCACGTACGGAACGTTTGGTCTTCTGCCAGGCGGAGAGCAGCGCGTCGGGATGCGGCCGTTCGTTGGAAAACGGGCCCAGCACGGCCTTGGCCAGCGCCCGCAGCGCTGCCTCACTGACCGGCATGAGGTGGGTCCGCCGGAGCTGGAACAGCTGGATCCGGTGTTCAAGGAGGCGCAGGTAGCGGTAGGCGTGGTCGAATCCGGCGGCGTCGGAGCGGCCGATGTATCCTCCGGCCGAGAGTGCCGCAATGGCTGAGGTGGTGTCCCGGCACCGGAGTGATTCGTCGGACTTGCCGTGGACCAGCTGAAGGAGTTGGACGGTGAACTCGACATCACGGAGGCCGCCGCGCCCCAGCTTGATCTGCCGTTGTTCCTCGGCGGCGGGAATGTGTTCGGTGACCCGGCGGCGCATGGCCTGCACGGACTCCACAAATCCATCCCGTCCAGCGGAATTCCAGATCAGCGGTTCGATGGCCTTCTCGTAGCGCCGTCCGAGGTCCTCGTCGCCGGCAATGGTGCGGGCCTTCAGCAGCGCCTGGAACTCCCAGCTTTCCGCCCAGCGGGCGTAGTAGCTTTCATGCGAAGGCAGCGTCCGCACCAGGGGCCCGGACTTGCCTTCCGGCCGCAGGTTGGCGTCCACTTCCCACAACCCCGGCTCCCGGGCGATCGAGGAAATGGCCCGTGAGATTCCGCTGGCAAGGGCAGTGCCGATGGTGTTGGCCCGCGCGTCGTCGAGGCCGGGGGCATCGATCACGTAGATGACGTCGACGTCGGAAATGTAGTTAAGCTCGCGCGCGCCGCATTTGCCCATTCCGATGACGGCCAAACCGACGTCAGCGACGTCCCCGGCGCCAAACTGCTCGGCTGCCTCGGCCCGGGATACGGCCAGGGCAGCCTCGATGGCGGCACCGGCAAGGTCAGCCAGTTCAGCCCCGACAGCAGGCATGAAGTCCAGGGGGTCCGCAGCGCACAGGTCTTTCACGGCAAGATCCACCACCCCACGGCGGTAGGCAGTGCGCAGGGACACGTAGGCTTCAGTTCCCGTCAGCGCCGCAACCGGCCTCGCCGACTTCGGATCTGCCCGGACGGACTTCAGCAGGGCTGCCCGGAGCTGGCCAGGATCCGCCTGCAACGGTTCCGGACTTGCCCTGACCTCAAAGGCATCAAGATGCTCCGGATGCCGGATGAGGAACTCGCCAAGGGCCTCGGAGGCACCCAGAACCCGATACAGCGGTTCGCTGGTTTCAGGATCGGCCGCGGCCAGCGCCCGGAGGTCGGGATGCTTCTCGATCAGGCGGACCAGGGACTGCAGGGCGGTGTCCGGGTTGGCTGCCAACTGCAGGCCGGCGAACAGCTTGTCCTGGTCCAGGCCCTCAAGTTCGCGGGCAGCGAGGAACCGCTCGCCCTTCTCCAAGTCACTGAAGCCGGCCGAGATCAGGCGGCGGGCAAGGCTCACCTCGCCGGCCTAGAGGATGCCGAGGTTGCGCTGCAGTTCGTAGGGCGTCACCTGGAGCCGGTAGTCCTGCCACTCCGCGCGCTTGTTCCGCAGGAAGTGTTCAAAGACCTGTTCACCGAGGATCTGCGGCATCAGTTCGGACTCTTCCATAGAGCGGATGGCGTCGTGCAGGCTGGCGGGAAGGGGGTCGTGGCCCATGGCACGGCGTTCGGCAGAGCTCAGTGACCAGACATCATCCTCGGCAGCCGCAGGCAGGTCGTAACCCTCTTCGATTCCCTTCAGGCCGGCACCCAGGAGGACCGCATAGGCGAGGTAGGGGTTGGCCGCAGAGTCGATGCCCCGGTATTCGATGCGGGCGGACTGGCCCTTGCCGGGCTTGTACAGCGGAACCCGGACCAGGGCCGAACGGTTGTTGTGGCCCCAACTGAGGTAGCTCGGCGCTTCTCCGCCGCCCCAGAGCCGCTTGTAGGAGTTGACGAACTGGTTGGTCACCGCCGTGAACTCGGGGGCGTGCTTGAGGATGCCGGCGATGAACTGGCGCGCCGTCTTGGACAGCTGGAATTCAGCGCCCGCTTCATAGAACGCGTTGGTGTCGCCCTCGAACAGCGAGAAGTGGGTGTGCATGCCGGAACCGGGGTGGGCCGTGAAGGGCTTGGGCATAAATGTGGCGTAGGTGCCCTGCTGGAGGGCTACCTCCTTGATGACGGTTCGGAACGTCATGATGTTGTCCGCCGTCTGCAGCGCATCCGCGTACCGGAGGTCGATTTCGTTCTGGCCTGGACCGGCCTCGTGGTGGCTGAACTCCACGGAGATGCCCACGGATTCAAGCATGGTCACGGCAGTACGGCGGAAGTCCTGCGCCACGCCGCCCGGAACGTGGTCGAAATAGCCTCCTTCGTCAACGGGTACCGGCGAGCCGTCAGGGCCGGGTTCCTGGGACTTGAGGAGGTAGAACTCGATCTCCGGGTGGGTGTAGCAGGTGAAGCCCATGTCCGCGGCCTTGGCCAGCGTGCGCTTGAGGACGTTGCGGGGGTCCGCGGCGGACGGCTCACCGTCCGGAGTGAGGATGTCGCAGAACATCCTGGATGTCTGTTCTGTCTCACCGCGCCAAGGCAGGATCTGGAACGTGGAAGGGTCCGGCTGGGCCAGCATGTCGGATTCGAACACGCGGGCAAGGCCCTCAATGGCCGAACCATCAAAGCCCAGGCCCTCCTCAAAGGCGCCTTCAACCTCGGCGGGGGCAAGTGCCACCGATTTGAGTGAACCCACGACGTCGGTGAACCACAGGCGTACAAACCGTACGTCGCGCTCTTCGATAGTGCGCAGGACAAACTCTTGCTGGCGGTCCATGATGGCCTCTTCTCCGGTCAACGTCCATGCCCCGGGTCCGCAGTTCAGGAAGCCGGCAGCAGTTCACAAACACTTTACTAAGCAATTGGCGCCGATGCGGGAGCCTGCACCCCGCGTAACACAGCGTTAACACTGGTGCACGGGCAGGAGGGCTGGTTGCGTCCGCTGCTGGCGGCGCCGAGGGCCGGCCCAATATGACGCGAATCACCCGCCCGGCGCTCTTGGCCGGTAGCTACGGCGGCGGGTCCCGCACTACGCTCTTGCCATGGCCTCAAGCAATAGCTCTGACTCACGCGCGTCCGCTGAAGTACCCGCACCGTACGGAAACGGGCCCTCGACGGCCTCGTCGCCGTCGTCGGACGCCGCTCCCAAGCCTGCTGCGAAGGTCCGCATCCACCACCTCCAGCAGGCAAAACGGGACGGAACCCGCTTCGCAATGCTGACCGCCTACGAACAGTACACGGCGGAGATTTTCGACCAGGCCGGGATCGAAGTGCTGCTGGTGGGTGACTCCGCATCCAACAACGTGTTTGGCAATGAGACCAGCCTGCCCGTCACAGTCGAGGAACTCCTTCCGCTCTGCCGGGCCGTGGCGCGGTCCGCCAAACGTGCGCTGGTGGTGGCGGACCTCCCGTTTGGCAGTTACGAGGTGTCCCCGCAGCAGGCAGTGGCCACCGGTGTCCGGTTCCTCAAGGAAGGGCTCGCCCACGCAGTGAAAATCGAGGGCGGTGCATTTTACGCAGAGACGGTGCGGGCCATGGTCCAGGCCGGGATCCCCGTGATGGCCCACATCGGTTTTACACCGCAGAGCGAACACGCGTTGGGCGGTTATCGGGTACAGGGCCGCGGCGACGACGCCCGGCGGCTGATTGACGACGCCGTGGCGCTGGCCGAGGCAGGTGCGTTCAGCATCCTGATGGAAATGGTTCCCGCCGGTACGGCCGCCGCCGTCGACGCCGCGGTCAGCGTCCCAACTGTTGGCATTGGCGCGGGCAAGGAGACCACGGGACAGGTGCTGGTGTGGCAGGATATGGCCGGTCTCCGTGGTGGAAAAATGGCCAAGTTCGTCAAGCAGTACGCAGACCTCCGCAGCACGCTCAGCGATGCCGCGAAGGCCTATGGCGAGGATGTCCGTTCCGGCCAGTTCCCCGGCCCGGAGCACTCCTTCTAGGTTTTCTCAGCGGACCACTCCTGCTGCCTGCGGCGCGAACCCTCCGGGAAGGCGGGTATCAGTCGTCGTCGTCGCCCTTTTCCCACGCCTCGTTCCGGGCCCTGACTTTATCCAGCGCGTGTTCGGCTTCTTCGCGTGTCTTGTAGGGGCCGATCAGCTGGCTCCAGTCCGAGAGTGCGTCCTCCTCCACCTCGTGGGTGTTTACGTTGTACCAGTACTCAGTCATGGTGCTCCTCGTTCCGACGGCATTGTTCGGGCTGCGGCTGCCGCCACGTGACCCACGTAACGTAACGCGTACGCGGGCCCGATGCGGCTTCCAGTTACTAGGCCTTCTGCGGTGCCTTATATGATCAATCTATGCCTTCCCTAGCCTCGACTGCACCCACCGGCACCCTCACCCCGGGAACCGTCAGCCCGCAGCTCCCCGTACCGGCGTCGATCCCGCGCCCCGAGTACGTCGGCAAGCCCGGTCCGGCAAAGTTCACCGGCTCGGAGGTCAAGTCTGCCGAGACCGTGGAGAAGATCCGGATTGCGTCCAGGATCGCCGCGCAGGCCATCGTTGAGGTTGGCAAGCACATCAGGCCCGGGGTAACTACCGACCAGCTGGACAAAGTAGGGCATGAATTCCTGCTGGACCACAAGGCCTACCCGTCCACGCTTGGCTACCGGGGGTTCCCCAAGTCCCTGTGCTCGTCCCTGAATGAAGTCATCTGCCATGGCATCCCTGACAGCACCGTGGTCCAGGACGGCGACATCATCAACATCGACATCACCGCCTTCATCAACGGAGTCCACGGCGACACGAACTACACGTTCCTGGTAGGTGCGGTGGATGAGGAATCGCGACTCCTCGTCGAGCGTACGCAGGAGTCGCTGAACCGGGCCATCAAGGCTGTGGCCCCCGGCCGCGAGATCAATGTGATCGGCCGCGCCATCCAGTCCTATGCCAAGCGTTTCGGCTACGGTGTGGTCCGGGACTTTACCGGCCACGGCGTGGGGGAAGCATTCCACACCGGCCTGATCATCCCGCACTACGACGCCGCCCCCGCCTACAGCACCGTGATCGAGGCCGGCATGGTCTTCACCATTGAGCCCATGCTGACCCTCGGGACCGTGGAGTGGGACATGTGGCCGGACGACTGGACCGTGGTCACCCGTGACCGCAAACGGACGGCCCAGTTCGAACACACGCTCCTGGTGACCGAGTCCGGCGCCGAAATCCTCACCCTGCCCTGACCCACCCCTGTTTTAGGTCAGCCCCCGGGCCGACCTCCCCTGCCCGCCCACTGCCACGAACGGAATCACATTGGCCAAGAAGGACGAGAAGTCGCACAAGAACGCCCCGCTGATCGGCATCGACATCGGCGGCACGGGAATCAAGGGCGGCATAGTCGACCTGAAGAAGGGCAAGCTCCTTGGTGAGCGGTTCCGCGTTCCCACGCCCCAGCCCGCCACGCCGGAAGCCGTGGCGGAAGTCGTGGCGCAGGTAGTTGCCGAGCTCTCCGCACGGCCCGACGCTCCTGCTGCCGGCTCCCCCGTGGGCGTCACTTTCCCCGGCATCATCCAGCACGGCGTGGTCCATTCGGCAGCCAACGTGGACAAGAGCTGGCTCAACACCGACATCGACGCGCTGCTCACCGCACGGCTTGGCCGCCCGGTGGAGGTTATCAACGACGCCGACGCCGCCGGCCTCGCTGAAGCACGTTTCGGCGCCGGCAAGGGCGTGGAAGGAACCGTCCTGGTGATCACGCTGGGCACCGGAATCGGCTCCGCCTTCATTTTCGATGGCCGCCTGGTCCCCAACGCGGAGCTGGGGCACCTCGAGATCGACGGCTTTGACGCCGAGAGCAAGGCATCCGCCGTGGCCCGTGAACGGGACGGCCTGAGCTGGGAGGAATACAGCGTGCTGCTGCAGCGCTATTTCTCCCACGTGGAGTTCCTCTTCTCCCCCGAGCTGTTTATCGTGGGCGGCGGCATCTCCAAGCGGGCCGATGAATACCTGCCCCTCATGAAGCTCCGCACGCCGATCGTGCCCGCGGAATTGAAGAACGAGGCGGGAATCGTTGGCGCCGCCATCGAAATCGCGCTGAAGCACAAGCTCTCCAAGTAACCTTGGGGCTGCCTGCCGGGGATGCTCCCGGCGTTATGATCGTCACCGGTGCGAGCCGCGGCATCGGCGAGGCCATTGCCCGCCGCGCGGCCCGTGCCGGGCACGCAGTCGTGGTCAACTATTCGACGGACGGCTCCGGGGCCCGCTCAGTGGTCCGGTCCATTACCGACGACGGTGGATCAGCAACGGCCGTGCAGGCGGACGTCAGCGATCCCGTGGCCGTCCGGGAGATGTTCGACGCCGCGGCCCGGCTCGGCCCGCTCACGGCAGTGGTGAACAATGCGGGAATCACGGGGAACCTCATCGGCGACCTCGCCAACGTGCCTGCTGAGACCGTCCGGCGGGTGATGGACGTAAATGTCACCGGCCTGATCTATGTCTGCCAAGAGGCCGTCCGCAGGCTTGGGCCCGCCGGTGCCGGTACCGGCGGGTCTATCGTGAACATCTCATCGACGGCCACGAAGGCGGGCTCGCCCGGCACGTGGACCCACTACGCGGCCTCGAAGGGTGCAGTTGACGTCCTGACGGCGGGACTCGCCGCCGAGGTGGCCTCTTGGGGGATCCGGGTCAACTGCGTGGCCCCAGGGAGTACCAATACCGGGCTGCATGCGGCCGCAGGAATGCCCGACCGCGTCGAACGCCTGAATCCGACTATTCCGATGGGCCGCGGTGCGGAACCGGACGAGGTGGCGGCGGCCGTGATGTGGCTGATGTCGGACGAGGCGGGCTATATCACCGGCGCCGTGCTGCCGGTCTCAGGCGGCAGGTAGCGGCCAACGGTTCCCTGCGCTCGTACGCCAAGGTGCCGGTGGTGACTGCGGCTTCCCCTCCGCTGCCACCACCGGAATCTAGAGGGAGCTCTTCTCGGAGCTCGGCGCGCCCTTGGCTGTTTCAGTTGCGGCTATTTTGGCTTCCTGTTCCGACTCGTGGCGGAGCAGGGAGATGGCCGTTTCAAAGTCCTCAAGGGATTCGAAGGCCTGGTACACGCTCGCAAAACGAAGGTAGGCCACCTTGTCCAGCTTCTGCAGCGGACCAAGGATGACAAGCCCTACTTCGTGGGCGTCGATTTCGGCTGCCCCCGAGGCCCGGATCTGTTCCTCGACCTCCTGTGCCAGAAGGGCGAGGTCGTCTTCGCTGACGGGCCTGCCCTGGCACGCCTTGCGAACACCGTTGATCACCTTACTGCGGCTGAAGGGTTCGCCGACGCCTGAGCGCTTGATAACCGAAAGGCTGGTGGTCTCCACCGTAGTGAACCTACGGCCGCATTCGGGGCACTGCCTGCGGCGCCGGATGGCGGATCCGTCGTCTGCCATGCGGCTGTCCACCACACGGGAATCCGGATTGCGGCAGAACGGACAGTACATGGCGTCCCTCTCTCGCTCTCTCGGCGTCAGTTTAATGCCCACCGGATGGCCGGTGTCCAGCTACCAGTCTACGACTACATCTTGCGTAATAACAAGCTTGTAATTACTACATGTAGTGCTTCCCTGCCAGGCCGCGGGAACGTCAGGCAGGTTTGCCGAAGCGGGCTGTCACGGCCTGACCATGGGCGGGGAGGTCTTCTGCCCCGGCGAGGCTGACGATGTGCCCACTGACTTCCTGCAGAGCACCCTTGGTGTAGTTGATCACCTGGATCGCGCGCAGGAAGGTGGTCACGTTCAGGCCGGAGGAGAAAGCCGCGGTTCCGCTGGTGGGCAGGACATGGTTGGAACCGGCACAATAATCCCCCAGGCTGACGGGACTGTAGTCCCCCACGAAGATGGCACCGGCGTTCCGGATGCGTGCTGCCACGGCTGCCGCGTTCGCCGTCATGATCTCAAGGTGTTCGGCCGCATACGCGTCGCACGCCGCGACGCCCTGTTCGAGATCCTCCACCAGCACCACGCCGGACTGGGGCCCGGAGAGCGCCTCACGCACCCGTTCGGAGTGCTTGGTTGCTGCTGCCTGGGTGTTGAGCTCAATCTGCACGGCAGCGGCGAGGTCCTCCGAATCCGTGATCAGGACCGAGGCCGCTTTGGGATCGTGCTCGGCCTGGCTGATGAGGTCGGCGGCCACCAAGCGCGGCTGGGCGGTGGAGTCCGCCAGGATCGCGATTTCGGTGGTGCCGGCTTCCGAGTCGATGCCCACGACTCCCTTGACCAGCCGCTTGGCGGTGGCCACGAAGATGTTTCCGGGTCCCGTGACAACGTCCACGGGCTCCAGCGTGGGCCCGGCCGTTGTGGCGTCCACGCCATAGGCAAACGCCGCGATGGCCTGCGCCCCGCCGATGGCGTAGACCTCGTTGATCCCGAGCAAGGCCGCGGCGGCGAGGATGGTGGGGTGGGGAAGACCGCCGAAGTCCTTCTGCGGGGGCGATGCCAGGGCGATGGAGGCTACTCCCGCGGCAAGGGCGGGAACGACGTTCATGATGACCGACGAGGGGTACACGGCAAGGCCGCCCGGGACATAAAGCCCAACCCTGGCAACCGGGACCCAGTTCTGGCTCACGATGGCACCGTCGCCGAGTTCGACGTCGATATTCCGCGGCCGCTGGCTGTCCGCGAACCGCCGGGCGCGGCTGATGGACTCTTCCAGGGCCTTCCGCACGGCCGGATCCAGTTCTGCCAGAGCGCGCGCCAATTCCGCAGCCGGCACGAGGGGGTGGTCCTGTTCCACGCCGTCGAAACGCTGGGCGTACTCGGTGAGAGCATCGTAGCCGCGCCGCCGGACATCCCCGATGATGTCCAGGACTTTCTGTTCGGCATCCGCCACTGTCTGGTGCTGGGCACGCGGAACGGCTGCCCGCAGTCCGGCCAGCGTCAGGCCCTTGCCACGGAGGTCGACCGTGCGGAAGCTGACGGCAGGAGCAGTGGGGGTGGCGGGAAACTCAGGAGTAATGGTCACTGGTTCATTTTACGCGCCGGAAGCAGCGTCCCTGCCGACAGGGCCGGCGGTCCCCTCCGGTCCCTGCCTCAGGAGCGTAAGGAGGCTGAAGGCGAAGGTGCCGATGGCCGTGGCCGCCGGCCAGAGCAGCAGCACCGGCAATGACCGCAGCGAGAAGGCCACACTGGCATTGATGGAGGTGTCCGCCGGGGCTCCCCACAGCTGGGCTGCGAACATGCCTGTTTGCCATGCGACAGCGGCCCCTGCAAGGCTGCCGGCAAGGGCAAGCACCAGGTCCTCCTGCCGGGAGCGCCTGGATTTGTCAGTGATAAACACGGCCAGCAGGCAGCCGGCAAAAACAAGCAGGCCAGCGAGCGTCAGGTCCCTGGGCAGCCATACCAGCGGGTTGGTGCCCTCCCCCAGTGCGGGATCCCTGGTGATGAGGTTCAGGCCACCAGGTGCAAGCAGCCACCACAGCAGGCCAACGGGGATCCCTCCTGCTGTGGCGGCGGCGAACCAGGCCCACTGAAGCCCGGAGGAGCGCCGCGGCATGCGTTGTGTCATGAAACAAACCTTAACAAATGTTCAGGCCCCTCAACCGGGGGACGTGCGGGTAAACAGTTTCCCTGGGGTGCCACGTGAGCCATACCCTTGAAAGAGAGCCAAGTCCCGTTCAAGGTAATCCAGGGAGTTTTTCATAGTGACCGAAGATCGCGTGCCGTTCGAGCGTACGTTCAAGGAAATGTTCCGCCGTCATGCGGCCGGCGTGGCGATCATCACCGTCAACTACAACGGCCAGCCCTACGGTTTCACCGCCACGTCCGTCGCCTCGCTGTCAGCCCGGCCACCGCGCTTCACGTTCAACATGGCCCGGAGTTCGAGCTCCTGGCCCGCCGTAGCAAACACCACCCACATCGGCGTGCACATGTTGGGGCTCGAGAACCAGGAACTCGCCGACCGTTTTGCCCGCACCAAGGACCGCTTTGGTGGCGACCACTGGGAGCTTGGCCCGCACGATGTTCCGGTTCTCAAGGACGTAACCGGCTGGCTGATCGGCAAGATCCAGATGCGGCTCTCTTTCGAGAACAACGCCGTGGTGGTGGTGGAGGTCGTCGACGGCCAAGTGGGCGAGGACGGCTCGCCCCTGCTCTACCATGCCGGCGGCTACAGCCAGCCGGTACCCCTGGACTACGAAATCTAGGTGCTAGACGTCAAGGCAGGCCGGCCCGAGGAGTACCTTGAGGTCGCCAAACAGCGAGGGATTGGGATTCACCCGCATATGGACCGGCAGGCCCATCACCTCCACCCGTGAATCGCCGTGCAGGTGGACGCGCACTTCCGAGTTTCCCCGATGGTTGCGCAGGACGTCCCCTAGTTCGGTGACCACGGCTTCAGTGGCCTTGTGAGTGGGCATGGAGATCAGCAGCGGACCGTTGGTGCCCTCGCTGAGGTCGGGAACGGAGAGTTCCATGCAGTTCAGTGTCACGGCGCCGTCGTCGCGCCGCTGCAGCCTGCCTTTGACCACAACGATCAGGTCCTCGGCGAGGACTGAGGCGATGGGACCATAAACCTGCCCGAAGAACATGACCTCCATGGAGCCGCCAAGGTCCTCGATCTCGGCACGTGCGTAGGCGTTGCCGCTGGCCTTGGCGATGCGGCGGCTCAGCGAGGTGATCATCCCGGAGATGGTGATGATGGCGCCGTCGTGCGGACCGTCTTCGGCAATGACCGAGGTGATGGACTGGTCCGCGTGCTGGCTGAGCACCCCTTCGAGGCCCTGCAGTGGGTGGTCCGAGACGTAGAGTCCCAGCATGTCCCGTTCAAACGACAGCTTGTCCTTCTTCTCCCACTCGGGAAGTTCCGGGATCTCGATGCTCAGGGACGCCTCCGATTCGGCCTCTTCAAACCCGGCGAAGAGGTCGAACTGGCCGATTGCCTCGTTCCGTTTGAGGGTGATGACCGAATCGATTGCCTCTTCGTGAATCATCACCAGGGCGCGACGGTGGTGGTTGAGGGAGTCGAATGCGCCGGCTTTGATCAGGGATTCGATGGTCCGCTTGTTGCAGACCACGGCAGGGACTTTCATCAGGAAGTCCTTGAAGGAGGAGTATGCCCCCTCGCTCTCCCGGGCGGCCACCATGGCCTGGACCACGTTGGATCCGACGTTACGGATGGCACCCATGCCGAAACGGATGTCGTTCCCCACCGGCGTGAAGTTCAGCGAGGACTCGTTGACGTCGGGCGGAAGCACGGTTATGCCCATGCGGCGGCACTCGTTGAGGTAGATCGCGGACTTGTCCTTGTCGTCTCCCACTGACGTCAGCAAGGCTGCCATGTACTCCGGCGCGTAGTGGGCCTTCAGGTAGGCGGTCCAGTACGAAATGACACCATAGGCGGCCGAGTGTGCCTTGTTGAATGCGTAGTCGGAGAACGGCAGCAGGATGTCCCAGAGGGTCTTGACGGCCTCCATGGAGTAGCCGTTGTCCTGCATGCCCTGCGAGAAGCCAGCAAACTGTTTGTCCAGTTCTGATTTCTTCTTTTTGCCCATGGCGCGGCGGAGGATGTCGGCCTGGCCGAGGGAATATCCGGCCAGCTTCTGCGCGACGGCCATAACCTGTTCCTGGTACACGATCAGGCCGTAGGTCCCGCCGAGGATTTCGGCGAGCGGTTCCTTGAGCTCAGGGTGGATCGGAATGACTTCCTGGATCCCGTTCTTGCGCAGCGCGTAGTCGGTATGCGCGTTAGCGCCCATCGGCCCCGGCCGGTAGAGGGCCAGGACGGCGGAGATGTCTTCGAAGTTGTCAGGCTTCATCAGCTTGAGCAGGGACCGCATGGGACCGCCATCGAGCTGGAATACGCCCAATGTGTCACCCCTGGCCAGCAGCTCGTAGGAGGCGGCGTCGTCAAGGGCAAGGCTGTCGAGGTCCAGTTCGTGGCCCCGGTTGAGCTTGATGTTCTCCAGGGCGTCGGAAATGATCGTGAGGTTCCGCAGGCCCAGGAAGTCCATCTTGATCAGGCCCAGGCCTTCGCAGGTGGGGTAATCGAACTGCGTGATCACCTGGCCGTCCTGGATGCGCCTCATGATGGGGATGACATCGATGATGGGGTCCGAGGACATGATGACGCCGGCAGCGTGCACACCCCACTGCCGTTTCAGCCCCTCGATGCCCAGCGCCGTTTCGAAGACCTTGGCGGCCTCGGGATCCGTGGCGATCAGCTGCCGGAAGTCACCGGCCTCGCTGTAGCGCTTGGAGTCCTTGTTCTGGATGTCCGCCAGCGGAATGTCCTTGGCCATAACGGCCGGCGGGAGAGCCTTGGTCAGCTGCTCCCCCATGCTGAATGGGTAGCCGAGCACACGCGAGGAGTCTTTCAGCGCCTGCTTGGTTTTGATGGTGCCGTAGGTAACGATCATGGCCACGCGCTCGTCGCCGTATTTGCGGGTCACGTAGTCGATGACCTCAGAGCGGCGACGGTCATCGAAGTCGACGTCGAAGTCAGGCATGGAAACACGGTCGGGGTTGAGGAAGCGCTCGAAAATCAGGCCGTGGTGCAGCGGGTCGAGGTCCGTGATGCGCATGGCGTAGGCCACCATCGAACCGGCGCCGGAACCACGTCCGGGTCCCACGCGGATGCCGTTGTTCTTCGCCCAGTTGATGAAGTCAGCCACCACCAGGAAGTACCCGGGGAACCCCATGGAGGTGATGACCTCCAGCTCGTAGTCAGCCTGGGTGCGGACCTTGTCCGGGACACCGCCGGGGTAACGGTACTCCAGCCCGGCGGCAACTTCCTTGACCAGCCAGGACGTCTCGTCCTCGCCCGGCGGGCAGGGGAACCGCGGCATGTAGTTGGCCCCGGTATTGAACGAAACTTCGCAGCGTTCGGCGATCAGCAGGGTGTTGTCACACGCGTCCGGGTGGTCCCTGAACAGTTCACGCATTTCCTGGGGCGATTTGAGGTAGTAGCCGCTGCCGGAGAACGCGAACCGGGAGCCGCCGTTGTCATAGGTGGGTTCCAGCAGGGTGGAACCTGACTGGATGGCCAGCAGTGCCTCGTGGGCCTTGGCGTCGTGCTCGTGCGTATAGTGCAGGTCGTTGGTTGCCACCAGCGGCAGCTTCAGTTCTTTGGCGAGCCGCAGCAGGTCCCCGGTAACCCGGCGTTCGATGTCGAGGCCATGGTCCATCAGTTCGCAGAAGTAGTTTTCCGCCCCGAAGATGTCGCGAAACTCGGAGGCTGCTTCCAGGGCCTCACGGTACTGGCCCAGCCGCAAACGGGTCTGGACTTCTCCCGACGGGCAGCCGGTGGTGGCGATCAGGCCTTCCGAATACGTGTTCAGGAGTTCGCGGTCCAGCCTCGGCCACTTGCCGAACACGGCGTCCAGGGACGCGATGGACGAGGCCCGGAAGAGGTTGCGCATGCCTGCGTTGTTGTAACTCAGCAGCGTCATATGGGTGTATGACCCACCGCCCGAGATGTCATCCTTGCGCTGATGTTCCTCGCCCCAGCGGACACGGCTCTTATCCGTCCGTGCCGTCCCCGGTGTTACGTAGGCCTCGACGCCGATAATGGGCTTGATGCCCTGGTCCGTGGCGCGTTTCCAGAAGTCGAAGGCGCCGAACAGGTACCCGTGGTCGGTAGTGGCGAGGGCAGGCATGCCCAAGCGTTCAGTCTCGTCGAAAAGCTCCCCCAAGCGGGCGGCGCCGTCCAACATGGAGTACTCGGTGTGGTTGTGCAGGTGGACGAACGAGGCATTGCTGGAAGTCACCGCACTATTCTATGCGCCGCCCGGCTCCTGAGTGGTCAGGCCTGCCCGGATTCGAGTACTTCCAGGGCAAAGGAGAGATCCTGCGGGTAATCGCTGGTGACGGTGACCCGTTCCCCCGTCACCGGGTGGTCGAAGCCGAGCTGGCGGGCGTGCAGCCACTGCCGCGTGAGGCCCAGCGTGGCGGCGAGCCGCGGGTCCGCACCGTACGTTAGGTCACCGGCACAGGGGTGCCGGAGGGCGGAAAAGTGGACGCGTATCTGGTGTGTGCGGCCAGTTTCAAGATGAACTTCCACCAGTGTGGCCTTGCCGAAGGCCTCTAATACCTCGTAATGCGTAATTGAAGGCCTGCCGTCCTCGATCACGGCAAAGCGCCAGTCATGGCCCGGATGGCGCCCAATCGGCGCGTCGATAGTGCCCTCCAAGGGGTCCGGCAGGCCCTGGACCACAGCGTGGTAGACCTTGTCCACGCTGCGCTCCTTGAACGCCCTCTTCAGGGCTGTGTAGGCGCGCTCGGTCTTCGCCACGACCATCACACCGGACGTGCCGACGTCGAGCCGGTGGACGATGCCTGCACGTTCGGGGGAACCGGAGGTGGAGATGCGGTACCCGGCTCCTGCGAGGCCGCCCACTACGGTGGGCCCGACCCAGCCCGGTGATGGATGGGCAGCAACGCCCACGGGCTTGTCGACGACGACGAAATCGTCGTCATCGAGCAGGATCTTCAGGCCTTCCACAACTTCCTCCACCACTTCGAGCGGGTCCCGCCGTTCGGGCACCGTGACGTCAAGGACGTCCCCTGCAATCAGCTTTGCTGATTTGCCTACCGCTTTGCCCCGGCTGATGACGTTGCCTTCGGCAATAAGCGTCGCGGCCAGGGAGCGTGAAATCCCCATGAGCTTTGCCAGTCCTGCGTCCGCCCGTGTTCCGCCGAATTCATCGGCCACCACAATGCGCTCAGGCATCGCCGGGTTCTTCCTTCGGCGTGGCCTTCTCCCGCGGAGCCGCCACATGCCGGGACCCGTCCAGGGAGATCCCGCGGAGCGTCAGGATGCAAATAATGGCCACTGCCGAGACCACCGCGGAATCGGCAATGTTGAAAATGGCGAAATTGGGTAGCTGGATGAAGTCCACCACGTGCCCCATCCCGAACGAAGGCTCGCGGAACAGCCGGTCTGTGAGGTTGCCCAGTGCACCGCCCAGGAGCAGGCCCAAGGCCAGCGACCACCAGGCGGACCCAAGCTTGCGCACCTGGAACAGGATGGCAATGGAAACCGCTGCCATGATGATCGAAAACACCCACGTGACGTTTTCTCCGATGGAGAAGGCGGCGCCGGAGTTCCGGATGAAGTACCAGTGCAGCACTGGCGGCAGGACAGGGATACGCTCGCCCTCAACCATGCTGGAAGTAACCCAGAGTTTGGTCAGTTGGTCCAGCGCGTAGGCGAAGACCGCGAATCCAGCAAAAAGGGACAGCAGGATCCGGCGGCGGGGGCGCCGCGGAGTGGGTGGAAGAGGGAGTGCAGCGTCAGCGGCAAGTTCGTCTGTCATGGTGCTTTCATTCGGATACCGATGTTAATCACAAAAGCCGGCGGCCGAGGAATCCTCAGCCACCGGCTTTCAGAATACGTGCTTAACAATCGAGTTTGGTTCGACCTTGCTAGTTGGCTTCGACCTCGGGCGCGGCCACGGAGCCACGGGCGTCAAGGTCGCGCAGCTGGCCTTCGATGTAGGCCTTCAGGCGTGAGCGGTAGTCGCGCTCGAAGCCACGCAGCTGCTCCACCTTGCGTTCGAGCACGGAGCGCTGCTGCTCAAGGGCACCAAGGATCTTGCGGGACTTCTCCTGAGCATCGTTGACGAGGCTGCTGGCTTCGATCTGCGCCTCAGCGATGATCTTGTCCTTCTGGGCCTGGCCGTCAGCGACGTGGCGGTCATGCATCTGCTGCGCCATGGCCAGCAGTCCGGCAGCCGATTCGGCAGAAACTGTGCTGCCGGCAGCCTGGGAAGGAGCGGCAGCTGCAACAGCAGCAGCCGGAGCAGCCTGCTCAGCTTCCTTCTTCTTGCTTGCTTCGGCGGCTTTGGCGTCGGCCTCGGCCTTGGCGCGGGAGTCGTCCTTCTCGGCCTTGACGGGCGCGGGGACCTTCTCGACCACCGGTGCCGCAGCGGCGGAGCTGGCAGGAACGGCCGAACCGCCCTCGGCGAGCTTCTTGCGCAGCTCGTCGTTCTCCTGGTTCAGGCGCCGGAGTTCAACGACGATTTCGTCCAGGAAGTCATCTACTTCATCCTGGTCGTAGCCTTCGCGGAACTTGGTCGGCTGAAAGCGCTTGTTGACAACGTCTTCTGGCGTCAAAGCCATCTGGTCACCTCACTGGTCTAGTTAGTCAGTGGCCTTCCGGCCGTCAAAACTACGGTACCTAAATATGGACTGGTTCCTCTAATTCAACACCGTGGTGTCAAACCGGAGTTTCTTCGCGTTGCAAGTGACAGTTCCCTGCGGATCTGAGCCTGAACAGCTAGGTCTAATGGAAATTTACGCGAAACTCCTGGTGATACCCATCGCCACGCTGACAGCGATGAACAAAATCAGGAACCCCAGGTCCAGGCTGATGCCGCCAAGCCGCAGAGGCGGGATCAGTCTCCGCAGGACCTTCAGTGGCGGGTCCGTGACCGAATACACTGCGTGGGCCACCACGAGGGCCGGCCCACGGGGGCGCCACTCCCGGGCAAACATCTGGACCCAGTCGAACACCAGCCGCACGATGAGTGCCACAAGGAACAGTAAAAGGGCGATATAGACAAGTCCGAAAACAATTCCCATGACTTAACTCATATCTCCATGTCCATTCCGGATACCGCAGCGTCCTGCCAATGTTTCTTATCTATTTCAGCACAGATGCCAGACAGGTCCACCTGCCTGGCATCCACAATGAGCCTAATGGCTAGCTTTGATTGAAGAAGCTCGCCTGGGTCTCGCTGACCTTCTTGTCATCGCCGATGACCTCGATGTACGACGGCGACAGGAGGAAGACCTTGTTGGTGACACGCTCGATGCTGCCCCGGAGTCCGAACACGAGCCCTGCGGAAAAGTCCACAAGGCGCTTGGCATCGGCCTCGCCCATGTCGGTGACATTCATGATGACCGGGATGCCGTCACGGAAACTCTCGCCGATAAGCTTCGCGTCGTTGTAGGACCGCGGGTGGATGGTGGTGATCTGCCGGAGGCCGGAAGACTCTTCGCGGCTGGATGCCGCACGCTTGATGGGGGTCACTGGTGCGCGGTATTCCTCTTCGGGGACATAGGACGCCTCACGGCTGACCTCGCGGACGGGTGCGGGTGCACGGCGTTCCTCGCGGTCAACTTCCATGGATTCGTCCTCATCCTTACGTGTGGTGTGGTGCTCGGACTCGTAATGTTCATCGCCATCGGCGAGCCCAAGATAGATCATTGTCTTGCGCAGAGCGCCGGCCATGGTCGACTCCTAATCGTGTCCGTAGGCGGGCCGACCAATGATTTGACAGCACTGGAAATCCCCGCCATTCACTTCCAATGCTTTGACGCTACCCCACGGCGGGACGCGATCCGAGAATATCCGAACCGATCCGCAGGTGTGTCGCTCCGAAGCGGATGGCCACCTCGAGGTCCTGGCTCATACCGGCCGAAATGCCCGTGGCGCCCGGATGGTCCGCGGTGAGCCGGGCAGAGATGGCGGCTAGCTTCTCGAAGGCCGCTTCTGGCGGGGATCCAAGTGGCGCCACAGCCATGACGCCGGCCAGGACCAGCCCGCCGGCGGAAGCCAGTTGCTCTGCGAGGGACGGGACCTCGGCGGGAGCGGCCCCGCCGCGGTGTGCACCGGCGTCGTCGTCCAGGCTGACTTGGATGAAGCATTCCAGCGCAGCCCGCCCTGACCGGTCCTGTTCGGTAGCCATGGCCCGGGCGAGCCCGTCAACGAGCTGCGGCCGGTCCACGGAGTGGACGGCATGGGCATAGCGGACAACGGATTTGGCTTTCTTGCTTTGGAGTTGGCCCACGAAATGCCAGTTGAGCCCGAGGTCGTGCAGGGCTTCAGCTTTCGCAGAGGCCTCCTGATCCCTGTTCTCTCCGACGTCCTTGACGCCCAGGGCGGCGAGCCGGCGGATGTCGTCCGCCGGGTGGAACTTGGTGACGACGATTAGCGCCGGCTCATCCGCCCGGCCTGATGCCTTTGTGGCAGCGACGATGCGGCTCCTCACGGCGGCCAGGCCATTTTCCAATTCGGCAGTGCGCGCTGCAGGGTTCGTGGCCTCAGTCATGCGTCCAGACCAATCCGGCAAACCGACCAGTGTCTTTGTTACGGCGGTAGGAGAATAGATCCTGGTTCTCAAGCGTGCAAGGCCCGCAGTACATGACGTCCACGCCTGCCGCCTCCAGCTGGCTCCGCGCGCCGGCAGGCAGGTCAAGGCCGGGAGTCCCCCAGCTGGTGGTGGACCACGCCGCAGGAACTGCTGCCGCTACGTCGGCCCGCAGCCCGGCCGGAACCTCGTAGCAGCTGCCGCAAATTGACGGACCGAGCCATGCCTGGATGTTGACGGCCCCCATGGCCCGCATACGTTCGACCGCGGCGGGAATGACCCCCGCCGCCAGCCCCGGCCGGCCGGCGTGGACAGCACCAAGCACACGGCCGCCTGGGGCCTGGCCGACCAGCACCGCGGGGATGCAATCAGCCACCATGACCGCCAGCGGCACGCCCCTGGAAACCATGGCATCTGCCTCAGGATCGGGACTGCCGGCCTCCATGACCGCCACGGCAGTTCCATGCACCTGGTTCATGAACCGCAGGGAACCCGGCACCATGGCGGCATTGAGCTCCAGTTCTGCCCTGCGTACCCGGACATCGTCCGCGTTGTCCCCCACATGCAACGCCAGGTTGCCGGCGCGTGTGTCCGTGAAGGCCACGGTCACACCGGGGAGGACTACCGCCTTCCAAAGGAACAAGCTGCGCCCTACTTCAGGAAGTCGGGGACATCCAGGTCATCGGAGCGGCTGCCGGAGAGGTCCGGCTCCACGACCGAGGGAAGGTCGACGTCGAAACCGGAGTCCGCGGGAACCGCCGACGGGCGCTGCTGGCCCCAGTTGCTCAGGCCGGACGCACCGACTCCGGCGTGGACCGGCTGTACGTTCATCTGGTGGCTTCCGCCCGACGGCGCCTGGGCCGGGGCCGGGGCCGGCGCGGCGGGGCGCTGGGGGGCTACCTGGGGCTGGGACTGGTCCATGGACGGCGAGGTTGCCTTGACGTCGTCGAAGCCGGCGGCAATGACGGTCACGCGGGCCTCGTCGCCAAGGGCGTCGTCGATGACCGCGCCGAAGATGATGTTCGCTTCCGGGTGGGCCACTTCCTGGACCAGCCGCGCCGCTTCGTTGATCTCGAAGAGGCCGAGGTCGGAGCCGCCCTGGATGGACAGCAGGACACCGTGGGCGCCGTCGATGGAAGCCTCAAGCAGCGGCGAGGCGATAGCAAGTTCCGCAGCCTTCACGGCACGGTCCTCACCGCGGGCTGAACCGATGCCCATCAGTGCCGAGCCTGCGCCCTGCATGACGGACTTCACGTCCGCGAAGTCAAGGTTGATCAGGCCGGGCGTGGTGATGAGGTCAGTGATGCCCTGGACACCGGACAGCAGGACCTGGTCAGCAGAGCGGAAAGCGTCCAGGACGGAGACGTTGCGGTCGCTGATGGACAGGAGCCTGTCGTTCGGGATGACGATCAGGGTGTCCACTTCGTCGCGGAGGGCGTCGATGCCCGCCTCGGCAGAGCCGGCACGGCGCCGGCCTTCGAAGGTAAACGGGCGGGTGACTACGCCGATGGTCAGCGCGCCGAGCGAACGTGCGATACGTGCCACGACGGGAGCGCCGCCAGTACCCGTTCCGCCGCCTTCACCGGCGGTCACGAAGACCATGTCTGCGCCGCGGATGACCTCTTCGATCTCGTCCGCGTGGTCCTCAGCTGCCTGCTTGCCCACCTCCGGGTTGGCGCCTGCGCCGAGCCCGCGTGTCAGCTCCCGCCCAACGTCAAGCTTGACGTCGGCATCGCTCATCAGCAGGGCCTGGGCATCGGTGTTGATTGCGATGAATTCGACACCGCGAAGACCGACTTCGATCATGCGGTTGACTGCGTTCACGCCACCGCCGCCGATGCCGACGACCTTGATGACGGCCAAGTAATTCTGCGGAGCTGCCACGTTACGTGTCCCTTGTTCGTGTCCTATTGCGAAAACTGATGGAGTCGAGCTTGAAGCTTTGAACCTTAACCTTCGAGTTGAAGGTTATAGTTATGTCAAGTAACTCATGTCTGTGACGGTATTTCCTATGGTTCGCACATTCAATAACCGCAGGCCGCGTGTCGTGCTATTCCCGGGAAATACAGAGATTTAGCGCGTCACAGGATGCCTGGGCACACTGACGTCATAGACACGCACGGGGTTCTTCGGATCGGCGGGAACCTTCAGCAGTGCCTCCAGGACCTTGGCTTTGAGTTCCCTCTCCGACGCGTTGCCCCAGACGATGGTCTGCCCGTCCACGAGCTTGAGTTCCACGGCATCGACAGACTGTGCTGAGGCATTGGACAGCTTCGCCAGGACCTCGGGAGGAAGGGCGCCAAGGACCGCCGCCGTCGCCTGGAACAGATCCTTGCCGATGGTGCCTGCGCCGCCGTCGATCACTGGCAGCGCCACGGAGGCTGGATCCGTGGTGGCCGCCAGCTGCACACCGTCAACGTCAACTTGCTGGTACTGCTCCCCCTGCTTCACCAGGGCCACCGGGACGCGTTCCCGGACTTCGACAACCAGGTCCGACGGAGGTCGTGCCTGCGTTTTCACTGATTTGATCTGGATGAGTGGTTCCAGAAGCCGGTCCACCTCCTCGTCCGTGATTTGCGGCAGGGGTTTGCCCTTCAGCGGTTCCAGGGCGGCCTGGACCTGGTCAGCAGTCAGGAGCCTGGTGCCGGATACGGAGATGGTGCTGACCGCCAGCAGCGGCGAAAAGATGGCTGCTGCGAGGATCCCTGCTACCACCGCGGCAAGGGTGCTGGCCGCGATGATGATGTTTCGCTTCAGCCGCCTGCCTTTGGGCTCCGGGAAAGCCAGGACGTTCGCGCCTGCAGCTGCCCCGCTGGACTGCCCTTCCCTGGCCTGCTTCTCCTTGGATTTGGCGCCCTTGGGCTGTTTGGCCCTTGCCGGGGCCACTTCCGGCCCCGGAGCGGTCTTGGAAGCGGAGATGACCTCCGGCTCCTCCGCCTGGCCGGGCGCGGGGGTGCCGGACGGGCCGCCGGAAGGATGGCCGGACCTGTTCCTCCCCTGTTGGGCGCGTCCCGGCGAGGTGTAGGTGGGGCGCCGGGCACTAGCCACGCAGTGCCTGCACGATCTTCGGGCCGTAGGCGGTCACATCGCCGGCTCCCGCGGTCAGGACAATGTCGCCAGCGTCCGCAGCGCCAACAAGCTCCGCTACCGCGGCGTTTCCACCCACCAGGCGTCCACCGGCGCCAAGGTGGTCGGCGATCAACTGGCTGGTGACCCCGGGGATAGGATCCTCGCGGGCCGGATAGATATCCAGGACCAAGGCGGTGTCGGCCAGGTTCAGGGCCTCGGCGAACTCGCGGGCGAACTCCCGGGTCCGGGAAAAGAGGTGCGGCTGGAAGAGGACGTGGACCCGGTGGTCACCGGCAACTGACCGGGCTGCAGCGAGGGCGGCACGCACTTCGGTGGGGTGGTGGGCGTAGTCGTCGAAGACCCGGACGCCGCCGGCCTCCCCTTTCAGTTCAAAACGGCGTGACGCGCCGGAAAAGTTGCCCAGGGCCGCGGCGGCGGCGCCTGGTTCAACCCCCAGTTCCAGTGCCACCGCAAAGGCGGCAGCGGCGTTCAGGGCGTTGTGCCGGCCCGGAACCTGCAGCTGCAGGCCGAAGCGGCCTGCAGTGGTGGACACCGAAACGTCTCCCGGGCCGCCGTCGTGCAGCACCAGATCCGCTTCATCCGAGGTGCCGTACAGGAGTACGCGGGTGTTGCCGCGCTCAAGGGTGCGGCGTGCGAGGGCCAGGGCGCCGGCGTCATCGGCGCAGGCGACCAGGACGCCGTCCGCGGGCAGGAGTTCCGTGAACTGGTCAAACGATGCGTAGACAGCCTCCGCGGTTCCGTAGTGGTCAAGGTGGTCCGGCTCCACGTTGGTGACGACGGCTATCCGGGGCCGGTAGTTCAGGAACGAGCCGTCCGATTCGTCGGCCTCGGCCACAAAAATCCCGGACGCGCCATGTGCTGCGTTGACACCGAGCGCAGGAACGTTGGCCCCGATTGCAAACGAGGGATCCAGCCCGGCGCCCTGCAGCAGCACAGTGATCATCGACGTCGTGGTGGACTTGCCGTGCGTGCCTGCCACCGTGACCACAATGTCCTCGCCCATGCTGGCTGCCAACGCCTCAGACCGGTGCAGCACTGGCAGCCCCGCCTCTCGGGCAGCCACCAGCTCTGGGTTGTCTGCACGGATCGCGGAGCCCGCCACCACGGTCTGGGCGTCGCCGAGGTTCGCGGCATCGTATCCCACAGCTACCCTGGCACCTGCGGCCGCGAGGTCGGCCATGACAGGGAGGTCCTTGGCGTCGGATCCGCTGACCACCAGCCCGCGGGCAACCATGATCCGGGCAACGGCGGACATCCCAACACCGCCGATCCCGATGAAGTGGACGCGGCCCAGGGATTCCTGGCTGTGGATGTTGGCAGGGCTCATTCGGATACCGCTTCCAGGACAAGACCAGCCATGCGCTGGTCGGCATTTCTGATTCCAAGGCGCTGGGAGTTGGCGGCCATGGCGGCCAACCGGGCCGGGTCAGTCACCAGCGGGATGAGATGGTCCCTGACCCATTGGACGGAGAAGTCCCGGTCCTGGACGAGGAGCGCCCCCTCAGCTTTGACCAGCCCCGCAGCGTTGAGCGCCTGTTCGCCGTTGCCGATGGGCAGCGGGATAAAAACGGCGGGCACGCCCACGGCGGCCGCTTCGCAGACTGTCGCGGCGCCGGACCTGGCCACGAGCACGTCGGCGGCGGCGTAAGCCAACTCCATGCCGTCCACGTACTCCACCTGCCGGTAGCCGGGGGCCGTAAGCGTGCCGCCGTGGGCATCCAGCACTGCCTTGCCGCGTCCGGTGATGTGCAGTGTCTGGATGCCGGCGGCAGCCAGGTCCTCGACGGCGGCCGCTACAGTGCGGTTGATGCTCTGGGCACCTGAGGAACCGCCGGTAACAATCAGCGTAGGCTGCGTCGGGTGCAGGCCCAGGGCTTCGCGGGCAGCAGCCCGGGACACAGACCGTTCCAGGCCTGAAATCTCAGTGCGCATGGGCATCCCGACGTGCCGGGCATGGCGCAGCCGCGTGGCGTCGAAGGCGACGGCTACGTACTTGGTCAGCATGGCTCCGACACGGTTGGCAAGGCCGGGACGCGCGTTTGCTTCATGGATCACTATGGGGATCCGGCGGCGCCGGGCAGCCAGGTACATGGGGGTGCAGACGTACCCGCCCACGCCGACGAGCACGTCGGCCTCATGTTCATCCAGGATCCGGCCGGCTTGCCGTACGGCCCCCGCCAGGCGGCCGGGCAGCCTGAGCAGGTCCATGGACGGCCTGCGCGGCAACGGCACACGGTCGATGGTGGCAAGCTCCAGTCCCGCGGCAGGCACCAGCCGGGTTTCCATGCCGGACGGTGTTCCGACGGCGAGGAGCCTGGCTTCAGGAGCGGCGGTCCGGATGGCGGCGGCGATCGCAAGGAGGGGGCTGATGTGCCCCGCAGTACCGCCTCCGGCCAGGACGATGGAGAGAGTTTGGGAAGTCATCTGGTGCTAGGTACGCTTTCTGGCGGTTTTCTTTGGGCCGGTGGATCCCCGGGAGGGCCTGTTGCCGAACTTCAGCATCCGCTTGGGCCGTATTGCCGGGGCCATCTGTTCCCTGGCGAGTGACAGCACGACACCGACGGCGCACAGCGACATCATGAGTGCCGAGCCACCGTAGGAGATGAACGGCAAAGGGACGCCGATCACGGGCATCAGCCCGGTGACCACGGACATGTTGACTGTGGCCTGGCCGAGGAGCCAGACCATGATGGTGCCCGCCAGGACCCGGTGGAACATGTCCTCCTGCGCCACCACGACGCGGTAGATCGCCGCCCCCAGGATGGCGAACAGGACCAGGACGACGACGGTGCCCACCAGCCCCAGCTCCTCACCGATGATGGCGAAGATGAAGTCGTTGTGGGCTTCCGGGATCCAGCTGTACTTCTGCCTGCTTTGGCCAAGTCCGACGCCGAACCAGCCGCCGGACGCCAGTCCGTAGATCCCGTTCGTGGCCTGGTAGTTCGCATCGATGCCGTCGGCACAGGACTTTCCCGTCCACCAGGAGGTGATGCGGCACATGCGGTTGGAGCTCGTGATGGCCATGGCGGCAGTTCCCGCGGCGCCGATCAGCGCGGCGAAGCCGAACAGATACAACGGCACGCCGGCGAAAAAGAGCGCGGCCGCGGTGATCATCATGATGATCATCGCGGTGCCCAGGTCATTTCCCAGGACGACGAGGCCGATGACAAGGCCGGCCGCGGGAACAGCGGGGATCAGCGCGTGCTGCCACCGGCGCAGGAGCTTGCCCTTCCTCGCCAGGACTGTGGCCATCCACAGGGCCAGGGCCAGCTTCGACGCCTCGGACGGCTGGAACGTGATGCCGCCGATGTCGATCCAGTTCTTGTTGCCGTTGACTTCATCGCCGATGACCTGGACCAGTGCCAGGAGCACCAGTGCGATGCCCAGGCCGGGCCAGGCAAGGCGCTTCAGCCAGACAACGTTGATGCGCGACAGGACGAACATGGTGAAGATTCCAATGGCGGCAAACATGCCCTGTTTCAGGGCGTCACCATACGGGGACTTGCCGGCCGCGATGGATTCCACGCTGGAAGCAGAGAGCACCATCATGATGCCGATGGCGGTCAGGGCGAGGGTGGAGCCCAGGATGAGGTAGTAGGTGGAACCGTTCCGCGAGGTTCCGGTCCCTTCCAGAGCTGACCAGAAACGGCGGTACCCGTTGCGGATTCGCACAGGCAAGGAGGGCCGGGAACCGGCAGGAGCTGCGGTTTTTCCCGGGCGCGGCGTTGCTGCCGGCGGCCGGGTGGGCGTGCTGACCATTGTTACTCCTCGCCGGTCTGGGCCTGCCCTTCCACCAGCTCGCGGACAGCTTCGATAAAGGCGTCGCCACGGTGAGCGTAGGAAGAGAACTGATCCATGGATGCAGCTGCCGGCGCCATCAGAACTGTGTCACCCGGCGCGGCAAGCTGAGCCGCTGCCGCAACGGCGCGGGACATCACGGTCCCGCCGGACTCCGACGGGCTGCCTGCGACGGCCCCGCCCTCTGCGGCAGTCTGCATCTTTTCAGTGTCGCCCGCGGGCGGTCCGATCACCGGGACATCCGGTGCGTGTCGTTCGAGGGCCTGAGCCAGGGCCTCGGTGTCCGTGCCGATCAGCACCACGGCCTTGAGCCGCGCTGCGTGGTCCCGGACCAGGTCGTCGTAGCTGACGCCCTTGGACAGGCCGCCGGCGATCCAGACCACCTTCTCGAAGGTGGCCAGCGACGCCGACGCAGCGTGCGGGTTGGTGGCTTTGGAGTCGTTGATCCAGAGGACGCCGTTCTGCCGGGCTACCGGCTGGATCCGGTGATTGCCGGGGACGTAGTCACGGATGCCTTGGCGGACAGCCTTGGCGTCAACGCCGTAGGCCCGCACCAGTGCTCCCGCGGCCAGGGCGTTGGCCACCATGTGCCGCGGGGCGAATTCTCCGAGGTCGGACATTGAGGCGAGCTCAGCCGCGCTGTCCTTGCGCTCGGGGATAAAGGCGCGGTCAACGAGGAGCCCCTCCACCACTCCCAGCATGCTGATCGCGGGGGTAAGGGTGGTGAAGCCCACGGCCCGGCACCCTTCCACGACGTCGGCGTTCTCCACCATCCGCTCGGTCTCGATCTGCTCTGCGTTGAATATGCAGGCCTTCTGGGTGCGTTCGTAGACTTTGGCCTTGTCCGCGAGGTAGGACGTGTACGATCCGTGCCAGTCCACGTGGTCCTCAGCCACGTTCAGGCACACACTTGCCACGGGCGAAAGCGATTCAGCCCAGTGCAGCTGGAAGCTGGAAAGTTCGACGGCGAAGACGTCGTATTGAACGGGATCGCGGAGGGCGTCAAGGATGGGAGTTCCCACGTTTCCGACGGCGATGGCCTTCAGTCCTGCGGCCTGCAGCATCGCTTCGGTCAGGCCAACCGTGGTGGTTTTGCCGTTTGTTCCGGTGATGGTCAGCCAGTCAGCTGTCTTGTGCCCTTCCCGGATGCGCAGCCGCCAGGCAAGTTCGACGTCGCCCCAAACGGGGATGTGGGCGCGTGCGGCTGATGCCAGGAGGGCTTGGTCCGGGCGCCAGCCCGGTGACGTCACAATGAGCTCGGGCAGGGACCCATCGATTTTCGGGATCCTGCTGACCGCTTCATCCCCCAGGAGAACGTCGGCGGCACCGACGATCTTCAGTGTTTCAGCCTGGGCCTTTGCTGTCTCGGACGTGGCTGCGTCAACCACCACGACGCGGGCACCCAGTTCGATGAGGGTATCGGCCGCGGCGAAGCCGGACACGCCGATGCCGGTGACCACGACGCGCAGGCCCGCCCAGTCCGAGTCCCAACTGGTGAGGCGAGTGAGGCGGGAGGAAACTGTCACAGGAGCACAACCCATTCAGCGTAGAAGATCCCCAGGCCAACGGCTACGAAAAGCCCTCCGAGGATCCAGAATCGGACTACCACGGTAACCTCGGCCCACCCCTTGAGCTCAAAGTGGTGCTGCAACGGGGCCATCTTGAAGAAGCGTTTACCACCGGTGGCCTTGAAGTAGCCCACCTGGATGATGACGGACAGGGTGATGAGGACAAAAAGCCCGCCGATGATGCCCAGGAGCAGTTCGGTGCGGGACAGGATGGCGAAACCAGCGATTGCGCCGCCAATCGCGAGGGATCCGGTGTCTCCCATAAAAAGCTTGGCCGGAGAAGTATTCCACCAGAGGAATCCAACGAGGGCTGCACTCATGATGGCGGCCAGAAGGGCAAGGTCGAGCGGGTCGCGGACCGAGTAGCAGCCGCTGCCGGCTTCCCGCGGGGAGCCGCAGGCCTGGTTGCTTTGCCAGATGCCCATCAGGGTGTAAGCGCCGAAAACCATGACGGAAGCACCTGCAGCGAGGCCGTCCAGGCCATCCGTCAGGTTCACCCCGTTGGTTGCCGCGGTGACAATCAGGTTGGACCACACGACGAAAAGTATGGCGCCCAGGACGGTACCGCCGAAGGCCAGGTCCAGCCACGGAAGGTCGCGGACCAGCGAGATTTTGGTGGACGCGGGCGTAACGCCGTCTGCATCCGGGAAATTCAGGGCAAGGATGGCGAACGCGACTCCCACAGTTCCCTGGCCGATGAGCTTGGCTTTGGCGTTCAGCCCCAGGCTTCGCTGTCTTGAGATCTTGATGAAGTCATCGAGGAAGCCGACCAGGCCCATCCCCACCATGAGGAACAGCAGGATCAAAGCCGACGCTGAAGGACCCGGAGACGCCGGATTCATCATCCACATGATCAAGTGCGTCAGTCCATAACTCAGCAGGACGGCGGCCACCACCACGGTTCCACCCATGGTGGGAGTCCCGCGCTTGGTGTGGTGGGACGTCGGTCCGTCATCCCTGATGAACTGGCCGTAGCTTTTGCGGACCAGCAGGCGGATAAAGAGCGGGGTTCCCACCAGGGCGCACAATAGGGCAAGGCCAGCGCCGATCAAAAGTGCAATCACAGCTGTTCGCTCCCTTCACTGGCAGGTACGGGGGCTTGTGGGGGTAATGCTATCCGATCGCCTAAATGCCGCAGCCCAACGCTGTTGGAGGACTTGAACAGGACGAGGTCGCCGGGTTCAAGTTCGGCGTTGAGCAGTTCGTAGGCGTCCTCGATCGTTTCGGCGAAGCTGCATTCATCGCCCCAGGACCCCTCCTGCACGGCGGAGACGTAGAGCGGACGGGCCTCCCGGCCCACCACCACCAGGCGGGAGATGTTAAGCCGGACAACCTGGGTGCCCACCACGGTGTGTTCGCGGATGGATTCGGGTCCGAGTTCCAGCATGGCGCCCAGGACAGCCCAGGTACGGCGGCCGCGGCCGAGGTCGGCGAGGGTCCGCAGGGCGGCCCGCATGGATTCCGGGTTGGCATTGTAGGCGTCGTTGATGATGGTGACGCCGTCGGCCCTTTCGGTACGTTCCATGCGCCAGCGGCTGGCTGCCGTCTGTGTGCTGAGTGAGGCTGCGATGTCCCGTCCGGCGACACCGGCAGCGTGTGAGGCCGCAGCTGCGGCGAGCAGGTTGCCCACGTGATGGGACCCGATCAGTTTGCTGCTCACGTGCAGGTCCGGTTCGCCCGACGGCAGGACGAGGTCAAACTCAGGGTTTCCGGCAGGGTTGGTGTCCGGCTTGACTGCCTGGACTCCGGCGCCGGTGCGGCCTTCAGCGGAGAATCCGAGCACTGTGGCTTGGGTACGGTCCCGCATGGCGGCGACGCGTTCATCGTCGAGGTTGAGGATCGCGGTACCGGTGGCGGAAAGTCCTTCGACCAGTTCACCCTTGGCCCGGGCGATGTTCCCGACTCCCCCGAATTCACCGGCGTGGGCGGTCCCCACGCCGAGTACTACGCCGATGTCGGGCTTGACCATGTCTGCCAGGTAGCGGATGTGGCCTATGCCCGTTGCTCCCATTTCAATGACCAGGTACCGGGTGCTGCTGTCCGCGCTGAAGACCGTCAGCGGGACACCGATCTCACCGTTGTAGGAGCCCTGTGGCGCAACGGTGGCTCCCTGGGTGGCCAGGACGCCGGCGAGGAGGTCCTTGGTGGTGGTCTTGCCTGCCGAGCCCGTGATGCCCACAACCGTGAACTGTTCACCGGCTGCCTGGCGGGCTGCACGAATGCGGCGTACCGCCTCCGCGGCGAGGGCGCCCATGGCCAGCACAGCATCCTCGACCACCACTGCGGGGTAGTTCTCGCCGTCCGGGCCGGCAACCGGCCGTTCCATGAGCGCCAGCGTTGAACCGTTGCCAAAGGCGGCGCCAACGAAGTCGTGGCCGTCCGCATACTCTCCCGGTTTCGCGACGTACAGCGATCCGGGCGTGGCTTCGCGGGAATCCGTGACCACCGAAAGAGGCGTGATCTCCGGATCGGCGTCCAGGCGCCCGTTTGTGATTTCGGCGATTTCCGCCGCAGTAAATGCAATCATCTCGGTCTAGGACTCTATCCGGTCGTCTTGGAGAACGGTGAATCCCTTGGCTGTCAAGGCGTCGCGGAGTTCCACCCTGTCGTCCAGGGCAACGTTGACGCCTTTCACTTCCTGCCAGACTTCGTGGCCGCGGCCAGCCACGAGAATAGTGTCCTGGGGTCCGGCGAGTTCAACGGCCTGGCGGATGGCTTCATCGCGCGGGAAGACTTCCAGGATGCGGCACTCAAGCGAACCCCGCTGCTGCGCTTCCAGCGCTCCCGCCAGCACGTCGGCGCGGATCGCGGCAGCGTCCTCGTCATGGGGGTCGTCATCGGTGACAATGACGGTGTCGGCAAGAGTCGCCGCGATGGCTCCCATTGCAGGACGTTTCCCTTGGTCCCGCTGCCCGGTTGCCCCAAACACCACAATCAGCCTGGACCCTGGCTGCGGTGACCGGACGGCTTCCAGCGCCCTGGCCAGAGCGTCCGTATTGTGGGCAAAATCAACCACTGCGGCGGGCGACTCGGAAACCAACTGCATGCGGCCCGGAACGGCGACAGTGAAGGGATCGTGCTCATCCAGGGCGGCCTGTACTGCCGCCACGCCCACTCCATTGGCCAGGACCATCACGGCTGCCAGCGCGGCATTGGCCACGTTGAAGCTGCCAGGGAGCCCCGTGTGGACCCTCAACGAGGCGCCACCCGGGCCCGTCAATATGAAATCCGTTCCCAATCCACGCGCCGTAGCCGACGTAACCGTCCAGTCGGCAGGAGTCCCTGCCGGTGTGGCCGCGAGGGTGGTGACAGGAATCTCGGCGGCGTCGGCGAGCCGGCGGCCCCAGTCGTCGTCGACCGTTACCACGGCACGGCGGGCGCGCCGGGGAGTAAAGAGTTCCGCCTTGGTCTGGAAGTAGTCATCCATGGTTCCGTGCAGGTCCAGGTGGTCCTGCGTGAGGTTGGTGAAGCCCGCTACGTCGAAGACCACTCCGTCCACGCGCTGGAACGAGACCGCGTGGGAGGAGACCTCCATGGAGGCGGCGTCCAGCCCCCGCTCCCGCATCAATGCCAGCAAGGCGTGGACATCCGTTGACTCGGGCGTGGTCAGCAGGCTGGGAATGGCATCGCCGCCTGCCTTAATTTCAATAGTCCCGATAAGGCCTGTCTTGAGGCCAAGGGAACGAAGCAGCGCGTTGATGAAATAGGTCGTGGTCGTTTTTCCGTTGGTCCCTGTGACGCCGAACAGCGTCGGCGTGCCGCCATCGGCAGGCTGGCTGCGGTAGATCATGGCCGAAAGCGGTCCCACCACATTCCGCGGGCTCTCAACCACCAACACCGGCACGGAGGTGTCTGCCGACAGCGCCAGGAGGCGAGCACCGGCGTCGTCCGTCAACACCGCCGCCGCCCCGGCGCCTATTGCCTGGGCTGCGAAGTCCGCTCCGTGCCGTGAGGCTCCCGGGAGCGCGACGTAGAGGTCTCCCGGCTCAATGGTGCGCGAGTTCAAGGAGATCCCGGTGATGGACACCGACGCCGACGGGCCCGGAACGGACACACCGATGGACTCGCCGATGCCCGCCAGGCTCACTGCGGAAACGGACGTGGGCCTGAACCGCCCCGTGGCGGATCCCCCGGCCGGAACTTTATGGCTGCCGGGGGCATTGTGATCTGACAAGAGGATCTCCGAAAGTGCTAGTGGATCAAACCCGCCGGACGTGCTCAGTCAGCGGGCCGTGCTGGGGCGTACGGCAGTACTACTTGGCGTATTGCGGCAGCCGCGCCGGTTCGCCGGTGGACGGCTGGACGTTGTAGGTGCGCAGCGCCTGGCTCATGACTGACCGGAAGACCGGACCTTGCGTAATGCCATAGATGCTGCCCTTGGGCCGCTGCAGCACCACCTCAACAATAAACCGCGGATCATCCATCGGCGCCATGCCAACGATGGAAGCGGTATACCCGCAGAATCCTGACTTGCCGTCGTCGCACGGCGATTCCGAGGTTCCCGTCTTGGCGCCCACACGGTAGCCGTCGATGGCGGCGTCCTTAATCTGCCCTTCGGTAACCGCGCTTTCGAGGATGTCCTGGACCTGCTGCGCAGTGTTGTCTGAGACCACCTGCCGCGAAGGCTGCGGAGCGACCTTCTCTTCAGTCCCGTCCGGTGAGATGTAGGAATCGATCAGGCGCGGCTGGAGCATGACGCCATTGTTGGCGATTGTCTGGAAGGCCCGCACCGTCTGGAGCGTGGACTGCGATACACCCTGCCCGAACAGCACCGTGTACTCCTGTCTGTCGTCCCACTGGTCCGCCGGCGTCAGGATGCCCGAAGCGGTAGCGGGCAGACCGACGTCCGGAGCCTCCCCGATGCCGAACTTCTGCAGCCAGTCGAATCTCTGCTCCTTGCTGAGTCGCTGGCCTGCCATGACAGTTCCGGTGTTCATGGACCAGCCAAGAATGCCGGCGAGGGTCCGTTCCTCCGTGCCATGGGCAAACGAGTCGCTGAAAGTCTGACCGTCTACTGTGTACGACGGCGGGAGGGTGAACGTGTCCAGCGGGCTGGACTTTCCTTCCTCAATCAGGGCCGCCGCCGTGATCATCTTTTCCACCGAGCCCGGTTCGTAGGCAGCCGTCACGGAGCGGACCCCTCGGTCCTTGGCGGCCACCAGGCCGGGGTCGTTGGGATCAGGGGAATTAGTGTCGGCCATGGCGATGAGGTTGCCGGTCTTGGCATCCATCACGATAATGATTCCCCACTCGGCGCCCAGCTTGTCCGACTGGCTCTGGATGGCCTGCTGGGCAAAATACTGGAGGTCGGAATTGAGGGTGAGCCTGACATCCTTGCCGTCTTGCGGTGGGGTGAGCTCGTCCAGCCCAACAGGGATTCGAAGGCCGTCCGCACCGATTTCGAACAGCCTTTTGCCGTCTGCCCCCTTGAGCAGTTCGTCCTGCGTCTGTTCAATTCCGGCCTGGCCTGTGTACCCGTCCTGGAGGAAGCCAATAATGCCACCGGCGACCGAACCGTTTGGATAGACGCGCTTGCTGACGCCTTCGGTGACGATGCCGGGAATCTGCAGCTTGGAGATCCGGTCCTCTACGTCCGGCTTCAGGTCCTTCGCCACGATGTAGTACTTGGATTCACCGGTGACGGCCTTCCGGAGTTCGTCGGCGTCCATCCCCAGGACAAGGGCGAGTTCGCTAATGCCCTGATCACGGGTGACTTCCACCAGCTTGTCCTGGCCCTCCACCAGGCGCCAAAACTTCTCTGTTTTTGTGTTCGTCACCTGATCCACCACCAAGTTGTAGCGGATGAGGCTGTTGGCCAGCACAACGCCGTTGGAGTCCAGGATGCTGCCACGTTCGGCCGGCAGGACAGTCTGGGTCATCCGCTTGTTCAGCGCAGCCTCGGCCATGCCGCCAACGTCCAGGCCCTGAACGAGGAAAAGCTTGCCGCCCACCACCAGGAGAAGGGTGAGCATGATGCCCAGGCCAAGGCGCAGGCGCCTCGTGGCGTTGGGTACCTTGCCGCTCTTCGCCTTGCCGGTCCTCTGCGCCACCGTGATTTCCTTGCTGTTCGCTGTGTTGCCTGTCAGGTCCTGGCAGTTACTGCCCGGGCGTCCTCTGTAACGGTGCGGGCACGGAGCCTCCGTGCAATTCCACAGCCGGGGCCGGGGCTGCGGCCGGTGCCTCTGCAGCAACAGCCGCCGCAGCGGCGGCCGGCGGCGTTGCAGCTGCCGGCTCCTCAGTCACCGGCTTTCGGCTGGCCAGCGGCTCCCCGGTGCTTGCGGGCGGGACCACGCTCAACTGTCCGGCAACTGCCGGTGCCGGGATGACGGCCCCGGCGGCGCCGCCCTTAACGGCCGGTGTCGCCTTGCCGGTGACCGCCAGGGTTGAAAGGTCGATCTGGCCTTTCACCGTGGACGCCACCATTCCCAAGTCTGCAGCCTTTGCTGCCAAGTTCTGCGGAGCTTCGAAGTTTTGAACCTGCTGTGTCAGATCCTGGTTCTGCTTGGTCAGCGTGCTTTGCTTGCCCCGGAGTTCCACGAGCTGGTACTGGGCGGTGGACACCGAGATGTTCAAGACCAGGACAGCAACCAGCGCGACGGCGAGCAGCGTGAAGCAGAGGACAACGAACGGCGCGCGGCGCTTCCTGGGTGCGGTTCGGACAACCGAAAGCGGCGTGCGGGCTTTGCGTCCGGGGCCCGGAGTTCCCGCCGGAAGTCCAATAGCGGGCGCGGCACTGCCGGAGACGACAGGAAAGTTCTTGACGGCGGCGGTGCTCATACGGCTCTCCTGGTTCTAATGCGTTCCACAGCCCGCAGCCTTGCTGAGGCAGCGCGCGGATTCTCTGCGATCTCGACGGCGGTGGGCACCTCCGTGCCCTTCGTGAGGGTCTTGAGTTCGGCCTTGTGTTCCTCGAGTTCGACAGGGAAGCCGAGGGGGGCTGAAGACTTCGAGCCTGCTTGGAACACGCTCTTGACTATCTTGTCCTCCAGCGAGTGGTAGGACATGACCACAATCCGTCCACCGAGGGCAGTTGCCCTGACCGCGGCCGGAACAGCCCGTTCCAGGACATCAAGCTCTTCGTTGACCTCGATCCGGAGCGCCTGGAAAGTCCGTTTGGCGGGGTGGCCGCCGGACTTGGCGGCGGCGGCCGGAACTACTGCGCGGATCTGTTCAACGAGTTCCCCGGTGGTGGCGAAAGGCTTCTGGGCGCGGGCGGCAACAATTCTGTTGGCGATGCGTCCTGCAAACTTCTCTTCGCCCCATTTGCGGATGATCCGAACGAGGTCCTCTTCGGAGTAGTTGTTGACAACATCTGCGGCGGTCTGCCCACGGCTGGTGTCCATCCGCATGTCCAGCGGGGCGTCGAAGGAGTAGGCGAACCCGCGTTCGCGTTCGTCCAACTGCAGGGAGGAAACGCCCAGATCCATCAGGATTCCGTGGACTTCGCTGATGCCAAGGTCTTCAAGGACGTCAGCGATTTCGTCGTAGACGGCGTGGACCAGGTCAGTCCGTGCGGAGAACGGCGCCAGCCGTTCTCCGGCCAGGGCGAGTGCTTCCTCGTCGCGGTCGATGCCGATCAGGTGCAGGTCCGGAAAGCGCTGGAGCATTGCTTCGGAATGGCCGCCCATGCCGAGCGTGGCGTCGATGGCTATGGGAGTTTCGCCCCTGAGCCTGGCTGCTTCGAAGCCCGGGGCCAACAAATTGATGCACCGGTCCCGCAGGACCGGTACATGGCGTTCGGACGTCGGCTTCGGGTGATCGTTCATGCCGTCGTCCTTTCCTGCCGTGGTTGCCGTGGTTGTGCTTCTTGAGCCAGATCCCCATCCGCGCCTGTCGTCCTGCCCGCCTGGCTCCGGGGAAGTGAGCCAGGTTGGCCGGCCGATGGGCGGCTGGAGATCTCGTCCAAGAAGCTGTCCGCCTGTTCCATACCGGTGATTACAGAATCCCCGGAATGGCGTCGTCGGTCTCAGAGAAGGCTGTTTCCTTCTCTGCCAGGTACTCGTTCCAGGCTTGGGCGTCCCAGATCTCGGCCCGGGTTCCTGCGCCGATGACGGCCAGTTCCCTGCCGAGGCCTGCATACTCCCGGAGCGCTGCCGGAATGGTTACGCGCCCCTGCTTGTCAGGTACCTCATCCGAGGCTCCAGAGAGAAAGACGCGAATGTAGTCCCGGGCCTGCTTGGAGGAAATGGGCGCCTCCCGCATTTGCTCGTGCACACGTGCAAATTCCTGCTCACTGAAGACGTAGATGCAACGCTCCTGGCCCCTCGTGAGTACCAGGCCGCCGGCTAGTTCCTCGCGGAACTTCGCGGGGAGGATAATTCGTCCCTTTTCATCCAAACGCGGCGAGTGGGTGCCAAGAAACACGGGCCCACCGCCTGTCTGCTGTCAGGAACTGCACATCCCCTGTGTTGCAACTACCCTCTTATGTCCTCCACATTACTCCACTTTCCCCCACAGTCAACGCAGGATGAGGCCGGATTCCCCCCACTTCAGGGAATGATGCCCGTAAAACCGGCGAATCGGCCGGTGGTGGAAAGTGGAGGGCTTTTGACGCCGGGAGGGCGGTTGTGGTTTTTCGAGGGTGACCGTTAAAAGCAGAAGACCCGCCGTAGCGGGTCTTTATGCTTAGATACCTGATGACAAATTACTTTCGGACGGAATAAACCCCGCGCCGTGGAAGGCTGTGGTGCAGAATGGAGGGCTTCGGCGCCTCTTACCCGGCTGCGTCAGGAGTCGCCGCGGCGCCTCTCGTCCCAACGTTCTTCCAGATTGCTCATGAAGGAACTCCTGGACTTGCCTGGCTTACCTGGACGGCCGCTGCGGGACTTGCCAGGTGCCGAGCTGCGCATCGTTGCGAAGTACACGCCGGCTCCCATCACCACAAAGCCCAAGACGCCGACGAAGATGTTTTGAAGCGTGACGCCAACCAGCAGGAGGAAAATCCCGGCGAGGGCGCACAGCACCCCGATCACCACATGCCGCGTGGACCATGAGCGTCCGGGATCCGAGCCCATGGAATTCGCGAATTTTGGATCGTCCTCGTGCAGCTGCTTTTCCAACTGTTCAAGCAGCTTCTGTTCGTGCTCCGAGAGCGGCATCACGACCTCCTTAAGTAGGCCAACGTCCGGGCTGCGCCCAGTCAGTACTTCTGCTCCGATAACGACCGGCATACCGCTCAAGTTCCCGCCCCACCGACGATGGCGGGCGGGAGCGTTATGTCCAGTCGTTCGAAAACTATGTATATATAAGGATAGTTTGTCGCGGGCCGTTCTGAAAGACAGCAATGACTTTCCGCAAGGCCCTCCGGCTGCGGCAGACAGGGGTAGCTGCGCGCCTAGCCGGAATTTTTTCCGGAATCCAGCAGGCGGGCCGGGAGCACTGATTTATTGCCAAATTTACGGCTGACTTTGTCCAACGCCAACTCGGCTGCCCGCCAGTTGTCGTCCCTGCGGTCCAGGCTCAGCTGGAGGGACGTTTGTGCCGCCTCTTCCAGCTGTTCGGCACGGACTCCTACCAGCCTTACGGTCATGCTTCGATCGCCGAGTGACTCCAGGAGTTGGAGGACGACGGCGTAGATCAGCTGAGTGCTGTCCACCGGCGTGTGAACGGTCCGGCTCCTGGTGATGGTGGAGAAGTCCGCGTAACGCAGCTTCAACGCCACGGTCCTGGCCACCATTCCGGAACTGCGCAGCCTCTCCGCCGTACGGTGCGACAGACGTAGCAATTCCCTGTGAAGGACGGCGTTGTCGGCGGTATCAACGGCAAAGGTTTCCTCGGCTCCTATGCTCTTCTCCAGCCGCACCGGCGTTACGGGTCGGGGGTCGATCCCCCAGGACAGCCGGTAGACGTGCTCGCCCGTGGCGCCAAGGGTCCGTTTCAGCGTGTGCAAGGGCGTGGCGGCGAGGTCGGCCACCGTCCTGATCCCCATCCGAGCCAAGACCTCGGTGGTCTTGGCACCCACACCCCAGAGAGCTCCAACCGGCAGGCTGTGCAAGTAGGGGACGGTTTCTTCCGGCCGAATCAGGAGCAGTCCGTCGGGCTTGCACCGCGTGGATGCGATCTTGGCCACAAACTTGCTCGCGGCGATGCCCACAGAGGCGGTGATGCCCAGTTCGGCGGCAACGCGGCGCCTCAATAGTTCGCCGATGTCTTGGGGCGGGCCCAGCCGGCGGATGGCACCGCCGACATCAAGGAAGGCTTCGTCCACGCTCAAAGGCTCCACCAGTTCGGTGACGGATTCGAAAATTCCCATAAGCTGTGCCGAGACCTCGTAATACAGCTTGTGCCGCGGTTCGATGATGACCGCCCTGGGACACATCCGTGCTGCGACCACCATGGGCATGGCGGACTTCACGCCAAATTTCCGGGCCTCATAAGAGGCCGAGAGCACCACGGAACGGTCTGCCGGATAGCCCACAATGACGGGTTTGCCGCGAAGCTCCGGTCGAGTACGCAACTCAACCGATACAAAGAACGCGTCCATGTCCACGTGCAGGATGGGGGTGCGCCGGAACTCCCGAAGACCCGCTTCGGTGTGCTGATTCATCCCGTCTACATCCCGTCCGGCCCCCACGAAACAATCCTATCCGCTGGTACTGACTAAACTGGAGGCTGAATCCGGCATCAATACCAGGAGGAAAGTCCCTGTGACGGTCATTGGAAATCTTAAGCCAGCAGGATCGGCCGCCCTCGTGGCCGTCGCAGCGCTGGCACTCGCCGCCTGCAGCCCGGCGGCGCCAGGAGTAACCACGCCGTCCTCCGCCACCTCCTCGCAGTCCACGGGCCATGCCACAGCTACCGCGTCCGCCAGTCCCTCAGCGTCACCGGGCACCTCGGCTACCGTCGGGGCGTTGGTCGCCGGCTTCCCGCAGCAGCTTCTCCCGCTCATGCCGGGAGCCACAGTAGTTTCCAGCAGCTTCGACAAGTCGGCGACGCCGGCAACAGCCGCCCTGGTGGCAAGCATCACGGGCCAGCCCGGCGCCGTCGTCGAGTTCTATACCAAGGCCCTTGAAGCCCAGGGCTTCAAGGCCGTGCCGGGAGAGTCCGTGGGTGCCGTGGCATCAAAGGACTTCGTCCGGGGCGACAACGAGACCGTCAACCTTGCGGTGGTGGAAGCTGCGGGTGTTTCCACGTTCACTATCGGCGCCAATGTGGCAGCTGAGTCAGCCAAGTGACGGTCGCGGAGCAGCTGCGGCTTGAACAGACCGGATACGTAGCGGCCGTCGCGGGCGAGCTGACGGACTTCCTGACCGAGCGCCAGGCGGTGATGTCGGCTATCTCCCCGGACATCGATCCCATCATGGGTTCCATCTCCAACCTGGTCACCGGCGGCAAACGGCTCCGTGCCCTGATGTGCTACTGGGGGTGGCGCGGCGCCGGCGGTGATTCCGGAGCCAGGCAGATCGTGGCTGCAGGCTCGGCGCTGGAGCTCTTCCAGGCCGCGGCGCTCATCCATGACGACATCATCGACCGCTCCGACACCCGGCGCGGCGGGCCCAGCGTCCACCGCCGCTTCAGCCAGCTGCACACAGCCCAGGGCTGGGCTCTCGATAGTGAACGCTTCGGCCACGCCGCAGCGATCCTGACCGGCGACCTGTGCCTGTCCTTCAGCGAAGAGGCGTTTACGGACATCGGCGAAAAAGCCGCATCAGGCAGCCGAGCGCGGCTCATCTTCAACCTCATGCGGGCCGAAGTCATGGCCGGCCAGTACCTCGACATCCTCGAAGAGGTCGCCGGGCCGGTCAGGGACAGGGCCGGCGCTGTTTCCAGGGCGCAGTCCATCATCCGTTTCAAGTCCGCCAAATACTCCACGGAACATCCGCTGGCCCTCGGCGGCGCGCTGGCGGGAGCGTCAAACGAGCTTCTCCGCGGCTATTCTGCCTTCGCCCTCCCGCTGGGTGAAGCCTTCCAGCTGCGCGACGACGTCCTGGGCGTCTTTGGCGACCCCGTCACCACGGGAAAGCCCGCCGGCGACGACCTCCGGGAAGGAAAGCGGACCGTTCTGGTGGCGCTGGCGCTGGACCAGGCGACGGCGGAGGAATCGGCATTCATCGACGCAAAGCTTGGCAGCCCCGATCTCGGCGGCGAAGACATCACCGAGATCCGCCGCATCATCGAGGAATCCGGAGCCCTTCAGGCAACGGAGGTCCTCATCGGCGAATTCGGGGCAGCGGCGTTTGATGCCCTGGACCAACTGGAACTCGACGAATTGCCAAAAACGGCGCTCCGCAGGTTGGCCGAGGCCACCGTCAGCCGCGCATCCTGAAAATTCCGGTTACCAGGCCAGGGTTTGGGCGCGGCGCCGGATCTCCGTTTTGCGGCCTTCGCGGAGCGCATCAATGGGCCGCCCACGCAATGATTCGTCTGCGGTGAAAAGCCAGACAATCAGGTCCTCGTCGGAATAGCCGGCATCTGAGAGCACCACAATGGTGCCCTTCAGGCTGTCCACCACGTGTCCGTCCTGGATAAATTCCGCAGGGACGCACCGGATCCGCCGTTCTCCAACCCGCAGCGCGGCCAAAGCACGCTCATCAAGGAGACTGTGGACTTTCGTTATTGAAACGTCCAACAACTGGGCGACATCAGGCAGGGGCAGCCACTCGCCAACAAGGCTTTCTACGTTACTCACGGATCAAGGTTGCCATGACCGGCACCTTGACGCCTAGTCGCCGCTTTTGCGGCATGTGAGATTTACGGCGACACTCCATGAAATTAGTCTTGGCAGCTTTTCAAGAATTCTTGTGCTAATTGACAATCCATGAGAGATTCACATAGATCACATTGGTAACAGCAATAACTTAAGCAACACTAGTAGCAGCATTAACACAGGCAACACCCACCGCACTCGCAGTTGAGAAGAGGATTCCTTCCATGACGACGTCCCGCTCGCCACAGCAGCCACCCAGGCCGAGCCTGCCCATGATTGCCGCTACCACGGCGGCGCTCCCTGCGGTTGTCCTGTCGTCACTGGCCCTCGCCCAACCGGCTGCAGCTGTTGCCCCTGTCCGGGCCATCCCTGCCACGCTCGCAGCGGCCATGAAGGCCCAGGCAGCAGCTGCAACCGCAACCGTTATTCCGGCCGCCTCGGTTTCGACGACCATCCCGTCCGCCTTCCGGCCGACGCAGCCGTCTGTACCCGCCGAGTACACCATCGCGCGGGGCGACACTATCAGCAGCATCGCCGGCAGGCACGGCCTGGACACCTACGAAGTCCTTAAGCTGAACAACCTCCAGCCGAACACCATCATCTATCCCGGGCAGAAGATCAAGCTTTCAGGCTCCGGCAATGCTCCCCTTGCAGCCCCCGCGGCTACTCCACCGGCTGCCGCAACCACATCCGGAGCGACCTACACAGTCAAAGCGGGCGACACGCTCAGCGCCATTGCCTCCCGGCACGGAGTGGGATTGTCGGAAATCTTCGGCTGGAACGGTTTGAATATGCGTTCCATCATTTACCCCGGCCAGAAGATCAAAGTGAACGACGGCGGAACCGCACCTGCGGCAGCTCCTGCCACTGCACTGCAGCCGACTTCCGCCCCCGCAGCACCAGCCCCTGCGGCGCCGGCCCCTGCCGCCGCCCCTGGCGGCTCCTACACCGTCAAGGCCGGCGACACCCTCAGCGCGATTGCCTCCAAGCATGGCGTCAAGCTCTCGGACGTCCTTTCCGCCAACCAGCTGAGCCTGTCCAGCATCATTTACCCCGGCAACAAACTGGTCATCCCCGGCGCTGCCATACAGCCCGCCTCAAGCGAACCCGCCGCAAACGTCACTCCCCTGGTGCCCAGCTCTTTCCTTGGATTCACCTACCCCGCGGCGGTCGTCAGCTCGGCCAACGAGAACAAGGCCCTGCTCAATGCCTCCCCTGTGCCCTCCCGTGACCAGATGCGGGCCATCGTTGCGGATACTGCACGGCGTATGGGTGTGGAACCGGCACTGGCCTTGGCTTTTGCCTACCAGGAATCCGGCTTCGACCAGCGTGCCGTTTCACCGGCGAATGCCATCGGCACCATGCAGGTGATTCCCTCCTCCGGCCAGTGGGCCTCGGACCTCGTGGGGCGCAAACTCAACCTGCTCGATCCGTACGACAACGCCACCGCTGGTGTGGCGATCATCCGCCAGTTGATCGCCACGAGCAAGGACCGCGACACTGCCATCGCCGGCTACTACCAGGGTCAGTATTCAGTGAGCAAGTACGGCATGTACGACGACACCAAGTCCTACGTGGAGGCGATCAAGGCGCACGAAAAGAACCTCGGCTAGACCACCACGCCCAGCCCGGTCCCGGTGGGACCAGGGCGGGCGGGATAACGATACGGGTCCGGATCGCATGTTGATTCGGGCCCGTTTCATTGCGGGATTAGGATCGTAGGGTGCAGGAATACGTGTCTGACCGACTTGTTGGAACGCTGGTGGACAACCGCTACGCCGTCCAGTCCAAGCTCGCGCGCGGCGGAATGTCCACCGTCTACCTCGCTACAGACCTCAGGCTTGAGCGCGAAGTTGCCCTCAAAGTACTGCACCCGCACCTTGCCAGCGACGACACCTTCCTCGGCAGGCTGGGCCGCGAGGCAAAGGCAGCGGCCAGGCTTTCCCATTCGCATGTGGTTGGTGTCCTCGACCAAGGCAATGACGGCCAGACGGCCTACCTCGTGATGGAGTACATCAAAGGCCACACGCTGCGGGACGTCATCACGTCCAAGGGCGCGTTGCCACCCAGGCTCGCCCTCGCACTCATTGACCCCGTCGTCGAGGGGCTCGGAGCGGCACACTCCGCCGGCATGATCCACCGCGACATCAAACCCGAAAACGTCCTGATCGCCGACGACGGCAGGATCAAAGTGGGCGACTTCGGCCTCGCCCGGGCCGTCACCACGTCCACCAGTACGGGTGCACTCATTGGCACCGTGGCCTATCTCTCCCCCGAACTGGTGCTGGGCAAGCAGGCCGATGCCCGGAGCGACATCTACTCTGTCGGGATCATGCTGTATGAAATGCTTACCGGCCGGCAGCCTTTCGACGGCGATGTTCCCATCCAGGTGGCGTACCAGCATGTCAACGGGACTGTGGGGCCGCCGTCGGCGCTGGTGCCGGGCCTTGCCGCGGAAGTCGATGAGCTCGTGCAGTGGTGTACTGCCAACGACCCCGAGAACCGGCCCGTGGACGGTATGGCCCTGCTCCAGGAACTCCGCCACATCCGGACCAACCTCACCGACCGCGAACTGGACCTGCAGCCGCCTGCGGCGCTGGAGGCCGGCCTCCAGAACCCTACTGAGGTCATCGCCCGTACCAACAACCCCACAACAGTGATGTCACCGCTTGCGCCTCCGGAAAGGCCGCCACGGTTTCCGCCCCCCTCGTTTGGGGACAACGCCACGTCGGTCGTTCCCGCCGCCCCATTCCCTCCCGCCGCGTATGTCCCCTATCCGGATACGTCGCCGGCTCCCCTGACCAAGCGCGCCCGGCGCAAGGCAGAGAGGGACGCCGAGAAGGCCAGGTCGCGGGCCGCGGCAACCCCGCTCCGGTACCTGCGCGACGGCAACCCCAGGCGTCGCGGTGCCCTGTGGGTGGTCATCCTGATCATCGCCGCGCTCTTAGCCACCGGAGCCGGCTGGTTCTTCGGCATGGGTCCGGGGTCGCCAGGGACCATCCCGGCGGTCGCCAACAAAACGGTGGCACAGGCGCAGCAGCTGCTGAATGAGGCAGGGTTCCAGTCCAGCACCCGCGACGTCTTCGACGACGACGTTCCGTCCGGCCTTGTAGTGGGAACGGATCCTGTAGCCGGAACGGAGACCCGGAAATTTCAGCCGGTGGCATTGTTTGTCTCCAAGGGCCCCCAGCTGTTTGAACTGCCGAAACTGACCGGCATGACACTGGACGAAGCCAAATCCGAGCTCAACAAGGCAGAGATGGCCTTGGGCACCGTTACCGAGAAATTCGACGAAGGCATCGCTGTCGGCATGGTCCTGGCCCAGGACCCAGCCTCCGGGACCCCGGCGCGGCACGGAACGCCAGTGGCCTTGACCGTTTCCAAGGGACCGGAGCCCATTCCGGTTCCGTCCGTCGTCGGGATGGATGAGGACGACGCCGTTGACGCCATCGAAGCGGCAGGCCTCAAGGCAGACGTCGCCAAGGACAAGGTCAACGACCGCAACGTGCCCAAAGGTTCGGTTGCCGCGCAGTCGCCACCCAACGGCACCCTCACCCGCGGCGGTACTGTCACGCTCACCATCTCCGACGGTCCGAAGATGGTGAAGGTTCCCAGTTACGTGGGCAAACAGGCCAAGGAAGCCGAACAGGCACTGCGTCAGCTCGGCTTCGACGTGAAAGTCAACAACATCCTTGGCGGCTTCTTCGGAACCGTCCGGGACCAGGATCCGGCTAATAAAGAGGTTCCAGAGGGCTCCGTCATCACCCTGACCGTGGTGTAGCGTCACGCAGTTCGGCTGCGCCCAGTGGCAACATCGCCTGGAATCCGCGGCCACCCAGCTCCAGGAAACGCAAAAGGATGCCTCCCGTGACGCAAAGTCCGGGAGGCATCCTTTTCAGCTGAAGCGGGTGGAGCGCCTAGTGCTTGGCGAGTGCCCCTGCGACCAGGAACGCCATTTCGAGCGACTGCATGTGGTTCAGGCGCGGATCGCAGACGGACTCGTAGCGGTCCAGGAACGCCTCCTGGTCAATGGGATCGGCGCCGCCAAGGCACTCGGCGACGTCGTCACCCGTCATCTCAACATGCAGGCCGCCCGGAACCGTGCCCAGGGCGTGGTGGACTTCAAAGAATCCGCGGACTTCGTCAATGACGTCGTCGAAGTTGCGCGTCTTGTAGCCATTAGGCGACGTGACGGTGTTGCCGTGCATCGGATCGGTTACCCACAGGACCTGGGCGCCGGACGCAGTGACTTTCTCGACGACGGCCGGGAGCTTCTCCCGGATGTTCTTCGCACCCATGCGCGTGATGAAGGTGAGCCGTCCGGGCTCACGCTCCGGGTCCAGCTTGTCGATAAGGCGCAAGGCATCATCGCCGGTGGTGGAGGGGCCGAGCTTCACGCCGATCGGATTCCGCACCCGGGACAGGAAGTCGATGTGCGCGTGATCCAGCTCGCGCGTGCGCTCCCCGATCCACAGGAAGTGGGCCGAAGTGTCGTAGGGGAACCCTGTGCGGGAGTCGATGCGCGTCAGCGCGCGCTCGTAGTCCAGGAGCAAGGCTTCGTGGCTGGCGAAGAACTCCACGCGCTTGAGCGCTTCGAAGTCGGCGCCGCAGGAGGCCATGAACTTGATGGCACGGTCGATATCGCGGGCCAAGGACTCGTAGCGGGCATGGGCGGGGTTTTCGGTGAAGCCCTTGTTCCACTGATGCACTGAACGCAGGTCCGCGAACCCGCCCTGGGTAAAGGCCCTGATGAGATTCAGGGTGGATGCCGAGGTGTGGTAGGCCCGCAGCATCCGGGATGCGTCGTGGCCGCGGGACTCCGGCGTGAAATCGTAGCCGTTGACGATGTCGCCGCGGTAGGCGGGAAGCGTCACGCCGTCGCGGGTTTCATCATTCGAGGAGCGGGGCTTGGCGAACTGGCCAGCCATCCGGCCCATCTTGATGACGGGCATGGCTGCACCGTAGGTGAGTACCACGGCCATCTGGAGGATGGTTTTGACGCGGGCGCTGATCTTGTCCGCCGTGGCCGCTTCAAAGGTCTCTGCGCAGTCCCCGCCCTGAAGCAGGAAGGCTTTGCCCTGGGCCGCGGCTGCCAGCCGCTCGCGAAGGATGTCCACCTCGCCGGCGAAAACCAGCGGCGGCAACACGGACAGCTCCTTGACCGAAGCGTCGAATACGTCCTTGTCCTGCCAGCTGGGCTGCTGGGAGATCGGGAGGTCGCGCCAGTCATCCAATCCCGGATAGTTGGCGGCGCCGCTCTGGGCGGTACTGGACAGCGAGAAGGCGGGTTTTGCGGATAGCTCAGTCACCCTCTAAGACTAGTGTCCCGGAGGCTCATCCGGACACCCGGCCGTCACGCGCGGGGGCGGCCGGCGTCACATCATCCCGCGGCAGGGGTCCCGTCGTCGTCCCGCTGACCGGGATTAGACGGGCCGCCAGTGCCGGCATCAGGCTTTTCGGCGGGGCCGGTGTCGGTGCTGGCCGCAGGCTCGGCCTGCTTGCCCGCGAGCTGCAGCTTCACCACCGCGGCGTATTCGTCCACGTACTCCTGGCCCGAGAGCCGCATCAGCTCGAACATGATCTCGTCGGTCACTTTGCGTTGTACCGCGCGGTCTTCCGCTTGACCCTGGTACCTGCTGAAGTCCAGAGGTTCGCCGAAGATCATACCGATCCGGCGGATGTGCGGCAGGCGCTTGCCGATGGGCTGAACCTTGTCCGTCCCGATCATGGCCACGGGAATAACGGGAACCCCGGCCTGCAGGGCAAGCTTTGCCACACCGACCTTGCCCCTGTAGAGGCGGGCGTCCGGGCTGCGCGTGCCTTCGGGGTAGATCCCGAGCAGACCGCCACCGGTCAGGACGTCCATGCCGGCGTTGAGGGAAACAGCCGACGCGGCACCGCCGGACCTGTCCATGGGGAGCTGGTTGGTCAGCCGGAAGAACAGGGCCGTGAGCCGGCCTTTGAGTCCGGTGCCGGTGAAGTACTCGGACTTGGCCAGGAAGATCACCGGGCGGGGCACCATGAGCGGCATAAAGATTGAATCGGAAAATGACAGGTGGTTGGAGGCGAGGATGGCTGCGCCCTCCGCCGGAACGTTGTCCAGGCCTTTGACCCAAGGGCGGAACAGGAGCCGCAGCACCGGACCCAGGAAGATCCTTTTCATAACCCAATAGAACACGTGACTAACCTCTCCGGAAGGCAGCCAGCACTCAATCTGCTAGCACTGAATCGGGCAGGGCCGGCATTCCACTGCAACCCTACTCTAGTGAGATTTGTCCCGAACAGTGACACGATGGACTCATGACAGAAAGCAGCATCCCGCCCCGGCCTGCCGCTTTCAGCTACCCCGGCCACGGGCCAAATGCGAAGACCGGAATCGCCATCTGCCACGGTTTCACGGGGAGCCCCCTCAGTGTCCTGCCGTGGGCTGAACATCTCGCGTCCCAGGGCTTCGCCGTTTCCGTGCCGCTTCTTCCAGGGCATGGGACCGACTGGAGGCAGCTGGCGCGCTGCAACTGGCATGACTGGCATCGCTCGTTTGAAGCGGCTTACGTGGACCTCGCCGCCCGCACTGACACCTGCTTCGTGGCAGGCCTCTCCATGGGCGGGGCCATCGCCCTCCTGACTGCTTCCAGGCACGCCGTCGCAGGAGTCTCCGTGGTCAACCCCGGCCTGAGCTTCTATGACCGCCGGGTGCGGGTCATCGGAGTGCTGAAGTACTTCCAGCAGACCACGCTGCCTATCCAGGAGGACCAGTCCACAGCCGCCGTCACAGACGACGGAGACTATTCCCGGACTCCCCTGGCCGCCGTTCACGAGCTGAAAAAACTCTTCGGCGCCGCCATTCGGGGCCTTCCGCGGGTATCTGCGCCCGTACAGGTATTCAAATCAACAATGGATGCCGTCGTTCCGCCATCATCGCTGGCCATGCTGAGGCGCCGGCTGGGCGGACATCTGGTGGAAGTAGTTGACCTGCCGAACAGCAGCCATGTGGCTACCCTGGATGCCGACGCCCCCGAAATTCTTGCCAAATCCACAGCGTTCTTCCTCGAGCACGCCACCCGCCCCATTACGTCGGAGACTTCATGACAGCGCTTCCGGACCACAGCCCGTTCCGCAGTGCCTTCCGCGGTGACGGACCACGCATCGGCGTGGTGCTCTCGCATGGCTTCACCGGCAGCCCTCATGGGCTGCGGGCCTGGGCCGCGGCCCTGGCTGAGGCAGGCTTCGCCGTGCGGATGCCGCTGCTGCCCGGGCACGGCACCACCTGGCAGGAACTGGCGCGGACACGCTGGCCCCAATGGCACGGCGCCCTGGACGACGCTTACCTGGAGCTGGACGCAGAATGCGATCACGTTTTTTCTGCGGGCCTGAGCATGGGTGGGGCCTTGGCATTGCGCGTCGCGGCCACGAGGCCCGTTGCCGGGGTCATCCTGGTCAACCCGGGACTGGTCATCGATGATCCACGTGCGCCCTTGGCCGGCATCCTGAAGCTGGTGCTCAAGAGCACGCCGGCCATCGCCAACGACATCCTGAAACCCGGCATGGATGAGGGCGCCTACCCCCGAACCCCGGTGGCTGCCGCCCACGAACTGAACAAGTTATTCAAGGACACCATCCGACTGCTCCCCCGGGTCACCGCGCCAGTGCGTGTTTTCCGTTCCAGCGTGGACCACGTGGTGTCCGACTCAAGCATCGCGGCTTTACGCCGTGGCCTCACGCACGCGCCGTTGCAGCTGACCCGCCTCGAGAACAGCTACCACGTGGCAACCCTGGACAACGACGCCGAACAGATCTTCGAAGGTTCTGTGGAGTTCATCCGTTCGATCATCCCGGCGTCGGCGCCGGCCGGCACCACTCACGCAGCACCAGACCACCAGGTGGCTGCCAGCCAGGAGGGCACCGCCCATGACTAGGCCCGATTCCGGTTCCCCGGACCCGAGCGCCAACCAGGACGACGCCGTATGGCTGGATCTGGTGGCACGCCTGGAAGGTTCTCCGGCAGGCCCCGATGTGCCAATCCGGCCCGTCGAAGCCGCTGCACCTGATGAAGCGGCTGAAAAAGGTTCCACGGAAAGGCCAGCCTCCGGCACGGAGGGCGCGGGAAAGCCTGGCGGTTCGGCCAGCTTCCGGGATTTTGACCCGTTAGGGCTGGCACCGTCCGCCCCTGCCGAGCTGTCGGCAGCAGAGCGGCTGTCTGCCGCATCGCCTGGAAGTCCGGAGAGCGGTGAGGACTCCGCGCAGGGCCCGCGGGACTACACTGCGGAGGACGACGACGGCAGCTTCGTACCGGAAGAACCCCCCAGCCTCGCCGGGACGGACCCTCTGACCATGCTCGCGTGGCTGGGCGCGGTGGGCGGACCGGTCGCGCTGCTCCTTTCCGCCATGTTCTGGCGCTCTGCCCCGCTGCTGGCCATCCTGGGGATTGTGGCAGTGTTTGTCCTGGCGGTGGTCTACCTGATCATGAAACTCCCCCAGGAAAAGGATGAGAACGACGACGGCGCCCGGGTCTAGGCCTTAGGGGCCCTCAGCTGCGCATCCGGCTGCTGACCCGGGACAGGTCTGCCGCCCCAATCAGCCCCGCGTTGGGTCCCAGCGCGGCAAGCTCAATGCCGGCCGCCGGGCGGAAACCCCGGCCGGTGAGGTTCCTGGCGAACGCCTTCCTCGCTGGCTCCACCAAGAGGTCTCCGGCAGAGCATAGGCCGCCACCAATAACAAACAGGCCGGGATCCAGGGCCGCTGCCAGGTTGGCAAGTCCCAGCCCCAGCCATTCACCGACTTCGTCAAGCAGTTCCCGGGACGCGGCGTCGCCGGCCAGGGCAAGGTCCGTGACGATCGCCCCGGTGATAGCCCCGGGGTGTCCGTCAACGGCCGCGAGCAGCTCCTGTGCTACGGGCGAATTTGCCTGCGCGAGAATCCGGGCTTCCCGCCCCAAGGCGTTGCCGGAGGCATACTGTTCCCAGCAACCGCGGTTTCCGCACTCGCACCGGTGGCCGCCGGGCATGATGATCTGGTGGCCAAACTCCCCTGCCACGCCAAAACGTCCGCGCTCGACCCGTCCGTCAAGCACCATGGCGCCGCCGATGCCGGTCCCCAGCGTGATGCAGACGAGCCTGCTCTCGCCCTGACCGGCACCAAAGCGCCATTCCGCCCAGGCCGCCGCATCGGCGTCGTTAGTGAGCAGGACCGGCCTGCGGAGGAGCCGCTGGAGGTTTTCCCTTAACGGCTCGTTGCGCCAGGCGAGGTGGGGGCTGAACAGGACGGTGCCGCCGTCGAGGTCCATCCATCCTGCCGCGCCGATCCCCACCGACCAGATGCGGTGCCCCGCCCCCAGCTCTTCAACAAGTTCGACGATGACGCGCTCCACAGCCCTGGGATCACTGCCGGGGGTTGAGCGCCGGGCTTCGCTCAGGATCCTGCCGTCAGCATCCACCACGCCGGCAGCAACCTTGGTCCCGCCGATATCGATTCCGATGGCAAGTCCCTTCCGGCCCAGCCGGAGGTGCTCGCGGAACGTTGCCCCTGGCCGGGACCGGGCTGGAAGCATGGGCGGCCGCCGCTTCCAGGGTGCCGGGCGTCGGAGGGGGCCGGCCTGGGCGCCGGGGGGCGGTTCATACATAGTTCCTCATTCTAGGCCGACGGACACGCCCTCCCGGCTATCCGTACGGTCCACGGAACGCCTCGCGTTGACGCGTAAGTTACTGGCCAGTAGGTTTATTACTGCACTGCCGGGTACAGGCGTACTAGTGTTAGACATACCCTGTCCGGGCCTACGGATATCAAAGGAGCTATAGTGCGCGAATTCAGCGTTCCGCCGCTGGTTGTTGTCCCCCCTGAAACCAACATCACAGACCTTGTGCTGCGACAGGCAGCCAAGCCGAGCAACCCTTCGCTTTTCTCGCGGCTGGACTCAGCAGGCGCCTGGCAGGATGTGTCCGCAAAGGATTTCCTGGCTGACGTCCAGGCGCTGGCCAAAGGCCTAATGGCCAGCGGTGTCAACGCCGGGGACAGGGTTGGAATCATGTCCCGCACCCGTTACGAGTGGGCTTTGGTGGACTTTGCCATTTGGTTCGCCGGTGGTGTGTCGGTCCCCATTTACGAGACCTCGTCCCCGTCACAGGTTGCATGGAACCTCGGCGACTCCGGCGCGGTGGCCGCGTTCGGCGAAGCCGCCCACCACGAGGACATCATCCGGCAAGCGGCCACCTCGGAAGGGCTGACAGCCCTGCAGCATGTGTGGCAGCTCGAAGGCAAGGGCCTGGACGCCCTCCGTGAAGCAGGCCGGGACGTCAGCGACGCCGACCTCGAGGCCCGACGCAGTTCCGCCAATCTGGACGACACCGCCACGATTATCTACACGTCAGGGACCACGGGCCGGCCCAAGGGCTGCGAACTCACCCACGGGAACTTCGTCGAACTCTCGGAGAACGCTCTCGAGATCATCGGCGAGATCGTCCATGAGAACGCCAAGACCATTATGTTCCTGCCCTTGGCACACGTTTTTGCGCGCTTTATCTCCGTCCTTGCCATGGCAGCTGGTACCACGGTTGCCCACACGCCGGACATCAAGAAGCTACTCGCGGACCTGCAGAGCTACGAACCCACGTTCATCCTCGCCGTGCCCCGTGTCTTCGAAAAGGTTTACAACTCAGCCCTGACCAAAGCGGAGGACGGCGGCAAGGGAGCCATCTTCCACAAGGCCGCTGACACCGCCATAGCTTTCTCCAAGGCACGCCAGAATGGGCGCGTAGGCCTCGGCCTGAAGCTACGGCATGCCCTCTTCGACAAGCTGGTGTACAGCAAACTGCGGGCTGCCATGGGCGGCCAGGTTGCCCACGCAGTATCTGGCGGCGGCCCGCTGGGTGAGCGCCTGGGCCACTTCTTCCAAGGCATCGGCCTGCAGGTTCTCGAAGGCTACGGCCTGACGGAAACCACAGCCCCGATCTCGGTCAACACGCCTTCGCTGATCAAGATCGGATCTGTGGGCAAACCGCTGCCGGGGAACGCAGTCAAGATTGCCGAGGACGGCGAGATCCTGGCCAAGGGCGTCTGCGTGATGCGCGGCTACTACAAGCGGGAGGACCTCACGGCGGAGACTTTTGCCGACGGATGGTTCCGCACCGGCGACATCGGCCGCCTCGACGAAGACGGCTTCGTCTGGATCACGGGCCGTAAGAAGGAGATTATCGTCACCGCAGGCGGCAAGAACGTCATCCCCGCCCTGCTGGAGGACCAGATCCGCGCCGATGCTTTGGTTTCCCAGGTCCTGGTGGTGGGAGACAACCGGCCGTTCATCGGTGCCCTGGTGACTCTGGACCAGGAGGCATTGCCGGGATGGCTGCAGCGCCACGGGCTGCCGGCCACCACAACGCTTGAGGAGGCAGCGGACAATCCCGTAGTCAAGGCCGCTGTGCAGGACCTCATCACCCACGCGAACAACTCTGTTTCCCAGGCTGAGGCCATCAAGTCCTTCCGGATCGTTGCCGCCGACTTCACCGAAGCGTCGGGCCACCTGACCCCGTCCATGAAGGTCAAGCGGGCCCAGGTGATGAAGGACTTCGAAACCGTCATCGAAGAGATGTACGCCGCGCCCCGGCACTGATGCGAAACTGACCGAAACTGAAGAGGTCCTCCCGGCGTGAGCCGGGAGGACCTTTTCAGTTAATGCGGTTGCTGCGGAACTTCAGCCCTGGCAGTTACTCGACCACCAGGAGCAGATCCCCGCCCTGGACCTGCTCGACAGTGGAGATGGCGAGGCGTGAAACCTTGCCGCCCACCGGCGTCGTAATCGAGGCTTCCATCTTCATCGCTTCGATAGTGGCAACGGTGTCACCGGCATTGACCGTATCGCCGGCCTTGACGGTGACAGTGACCGCACCGGCGAACGGCGCGGCGACGTGGCCCGGCTGGGCCGGGTCCGCCTTCTCGGCGGCTTTGACGTTGCTCACCACTGAACGGTCACGGACGACGACAGGGCGGGACTGCCCGTTGAGCGTGCACATGACCGTGCGCATGCCCTTTTCGTCCGGCTCGGACACCGCTTCCAGCGAGGCGATCAGGCGAACGCCCTTTTCCAGCTGGATCTCGTGCTCCTGCCCGCGCTGCAGGCCGTAGAGGTAATCCCTGGTGTCCAGCACAGAGATGTTGCCATACGTTTCCACGCTCTTGAGGTAGTCCTTGGTGGGACCGTCGAAGAGCAGCCGGTTCAGCGTGTGCTGGCGGGTCTTGGAATCGCCCTGCAGTGCGGCGCTGTCCTCGGGGCTGAGCTCCACGTCGCGGACCTTGATGCTGCGGCCCTGGAGGGCCTTGGTCCGGAACGGTTCCGGCCAGCCTCCGGGCGGGTCGCCGAGTTCACCGGACAGGAAGCCGATGACGGAGTCGGGGATGTCGTAGTTCTGCGGGTTCTCGTTAAAGTCCGCGGGGTCGGCGTTGAGTCCGACGAGGTGGAGCGCGAGGTCGCCCACGACCTTCGAGGAGGGCGTGACCTTCACCAGGCGGCCCAGGATGCGGTCCGCCGCGGTGTACATGTCCTCGATGGCTTCGAAGCGCTCCCCCAGGCCCAGCGCCATGGCCTGCTGGCGGAGGTTGGAGAGCTGGCCGCCCGGGATTTCGTGCTGGTAAACCCGGCCGGTGGGGCCCGGCAGGCCCGATTCGAACGGCGCATAGACGCGCCGCACAGCCTCCCAGTAGGGCTCCAGGGAGCTCACGGCTGCCAGGCTCAGCCCGGTGTCACGCGGGGTGTGCGCCAGCGCCGCCACGAGGGCCGACGCCGAGGGCTGGCTGGTGGTTCCGGCCAGCGAGGCGGATGCCACGTCTACCGCATCCACACCCGCGTCCACGGCTGCCAGGAGGGTTGCCAGCTGGCCTCCGGCGGTGTCGTGGGTGTGCAGGTGGACCGGAAGGTCGAACCGCTCACGGAGTGCGGCCACCAGTTTCGCGGCGGCAGCTGGACGGAGCAGGCCGGCCATGTCCTTGATGGCAAGGATGTGAGCGCCGGCGTCCACAATCCTCTGGGCCAGCTCGAGGTAGTACTCGAGCGTGTACAGCTTCTCATCCGGGTTCAGGAGGTCGCCCGTGTAGCAGAGGGCTACCTCGGCGACCGCGGTGCCGGTGGCCCGGACTGCACGGATTGCGGGGGCCATCTGGTTGACGTCGTTCAGGGCGTCGAAAATCCGGAAGATGTCGATGCCGGTGGCGGCTGCCTCATTGACAAACGCCTCCGTGACCTCTTCGGGGTACGGGGTGTAGCCCACGGTGTTCCGGCCACGGAGCAGCATCTGCAGGCAGACGTTCGGCAGCGCCTTCCGGAGCGCGGCAAGGCGGTCCCACGGGTCCTCGCCGAGGAAGCGCAGCGCGACGTCGTAGGTGGCGCCGCCCCAGGCCTCAACGGAGAGCAATTCCGGGAGCAGGGCAGTGACGGCCGGGCCCGCAGCTACCAGGTCGCGGGTCCGGACCCTGGTAGCGAGCAGGGACTGGTGGGCGTCGCGGAAGGTGGTGTCTGTGACAGCCACCGCTGTCTGCTCACGAAGAGCCTTGGCGAAGCCCTCCGGGCCCAGTTCCAGGAGCCGCTGGCGGGATCCCGGCTGAGGTTGCGTGCCTGCAACCGAAGGCAGCTTGGCTGCGGGGTTGGAGTGGACGGTGAGCTCGCCGTTCGGCTTGTTCACCGTGACCTCGGCCAGCCAGGTCAGCAGCTTGGTGCCGCGGTCAGCGGAAACCCGGGCTTTCAGGAGCTGGGGGCGTTCGTCGATGAAGTTGGTCGCCACGTTGCCGGCAATGAAGTCGGGATCGTCCAGGACCGCCTGCAGGAACGAAATGTTGGTGGAGACGCCACGGATTCGGAACTCGGCAAGGGCACGGCGGGCGCGGGCCACGGCGGCAGGGTAATCGCGGCCACGGCAGCTGAGCTTCACCAGCATGGAGTCGAAGTGCGGGCTGATTTCGGCACCTGAGTACACGGTGCCGCCGTCGAGCCTTACACCGGCGCCGCCGGCAGAGCGGTAGCCGGTGATCTTCCCGACGTCCGGCCGGAACCCGTTGGCAGGGTCCTCGGTGGTGATGCGGCACTGCAGGGCTGCGCCCTTGAGCTGGACCGTCTCCTGGGAGAGTCCCAGGTCCGCGAGCGTTTCGCCGGAGGCGATCCGCAGCTGTGCCTGCACCAGGTCCACGTCCGTGACTTCTTCGGTAACAGTGTGCTCCACCTGGATGCGTGGGTTCATCTCAATGAACACGTGCTGGCCGGCCCGTTCACCGACGGTATCGACCAGGAACTCGACCGTACCGGCGTTGACGTAGTTCAGTGCCTTGGCGAACTTAACCGCATCCCGGTACAGCGCCTGGCGGATCCCCTCGTCAAGGTTGGGCGCGGGGGCGATCTCAATAACCTTCTGGTGGCGGCGCTGGATGGAACAGTCACGCTCAAAGAGGTGCATGACGTTGCCTTCGGCATCGGCGAGGATCTGGACCTCGATGTGCCGCGGCCGCAGGACGGCCTGCTCCAGGAACATGGTGGGATCACCGAACGCCGCATCCGCTTCGCGCATGGCGGACTGCAGGGCTTCCGGAAGGGCTTCGCGCGTGTCCACCCGGCGCATGCCGCGCCCGCCGCCGCCGGCTACTGCCTTGGCGAAAATGGGGAACCCGATCTCGTCGGCCGCGGCGATGAGCTCATCGAGGTCCTTCGACGGCTGGCTGGACTTCAGGACCGGGACGCCTGCCTTCCGGGCAGCTTCCAGGGCGGCAACCTTGTTGCCTGCGAGCTCCAGGACTTCAGCCGGCGGACCAACGAACGTAATGCCCGCTTCCTTCGCGGCACGGGCAAGGTCCGGGTTCTCGGAGAGGAATCCGTAGCCAGGGTAGATGGCGTCAGCACCGGACTCCTTGGCCACACGGACCACTTCGGCCACGTCAAGGTAAGCCCTGACCGGATGGCCTTCCTCACCGATCAGATAAGCCTCATCGGCCTTCTGGCGGTGGATCGAGTTACGGTCCTCGTTCGGAAAAACAGCAACGGTCTTGGCGCCCAGCTCGTAGCCGGCGCGGAATGCCCTGATCGCGATTTCGCCGCGGTTGGCCACCAGAATCTTGGAAAACATACTTCTCCTGCATCATTGCGGGTGTATCGGTAAGTGGTCACAGTGTCTAAGACCCGCGCTTAGAAATACAAATCATTGTGGCCACCATCACAGAACTTACCGTCATGTCCCGGGAGCTTTGACCGGGATCGCCGGGCCCAGCTGTTGCCATCATGCCGAGGTGCCATGCCGACGCCCGATAAAGCAGGAATCGCCGGCGCATCCACATATGATGAGTAGGGCGGCAGGAGCCGTCCGGCTTCGGCACTGCCGGAGCAAACATTACCCCCAACACGGCAGCCGGCGTTAGGTTTTGGTCTCTCAAGTGCAAGTAGTCAGCATCAGCAGCCTCAAGGGCGGAGTCGGCAAGACTTCCGTCACCACAGGATTGGCGTCTGCGGCGCTTGCCGCGGGCATCCCCACATTGGTGGTGGACCTCGATCCCCACGCGGATGCGACCACGGCACTGGGCGTACAGCCCGGCGACCAGCTGGACATCGGGCGAATGCTCAAGAGCCCGCGCAAGGCCAAACTCGCGGAAAACGTGGTGGGAAGCAGTTGGACGGCCCGGACGCATTCAAACGGTTCCGGGCCTGCCGTCCTGGATGTCGCCGTCGGCTCCGCATATACCGGCATCTACGACCGCCCCGACCTGGGCCGCCGCGACCTCCGCCGGCTCTCAACTGTGCTGGCCGGCGCAGATCACTACGAGCTTGTCCTGATCGACTGCCCGCCTTCCCTCAACGGCCTGACCAGGATGGCCTGGTCGGCCAGCGACAAGGTGGCGCTGGTGGCCGAGCCGGGGCTGTTCTCCGTGGCGGGAACCGAACGTACCATGCGGGCCATCCAACTGTTCCGGCAGGAGTTCGCCCCGAACCTTTCACCCGCCGGCATCGTAGCCAACCGGGTGCGCACCGGCTCCTCCGAGCACACCTACCGGCTTGCTGAGATGGAATCGATGTTCGGCGAACTCCTGCTTAGCCCCCGCATCCCCGAACAGGCGAACTGGCAGCAGATCCAGGGTGCGGCGCATCCCGTGCACCACTGGCCGGGTGACTCGGCGAAATCGGCTGCCGCGCTCTTCGATACCCTGCTGGCCAACCTCCTCGCCGTCGGCAACGGGCTGCGGAGCCGCAGCCAGCGCTAGGCGCCGCAATGCGGAAGACGTGAAAAAGGCCACCTTCCTTTGGAAGGTGGCCTTTGAAGTTCTAGGGTTTAGCCGGTTTTTCGGGCAGCACGGCGCTTGCTGAGTTCGTCGTCCGGAAAGGACTGTTCGGCCGCATGCTCGCTCGGGAGGGACGCCAGGCTGCCTTCGACCTCCCGCCACACTCGGCCGACCGCAATGCCAAACACGCCCTGGCCACCCTGGACGAGATCGATGACTTCATCGGCGGACGTGCACTCATAGACACTGGCGCCGTCGCTCATCAGCGTGATCTGGGCGAGGTCTTCCACGCCCCGTTCCCGCAGGTGTTCCACCGCGGTCCGGATCTGCTGCAACGAGACCCCGGTATCGAGGAGCCGCTTAACCACCTTCAGGACAAGGATGTCCCGGAAACCGTATAACCGCTGCGAACCGGAGCCGGCAGCACCTCGAACGGCAGGTTCCACGAGGCCGGTACGTGCCCAGTAATCAAGCTGCCGATAGGTGATTCCGGCCGCCTTGCAGGCAGTCGGTCCGCGGTAACCCGCGTCTTCGTCGAGAACTGGCAGATCTTCGGTAAACAGAAGGCCCTGGGCACCGCTCGCGGGCACGGCAACACCAGCCGTCGAGGGCTGTTTCAGCTCGCCTGCTTCGCCTTTGGGACTCACCTGGATCCTCCTTGTCATAAGCTCCCGGGGGAAAACTGCGGCAGCCTGAACCGGAACGAAGTCCATGCATGTAATTTCCTGGGGTCGCACCTTACAGTGTGACTTGCGCGGCTGCCGTAAGCAATGGGAACTTGATACCTTCGACGTTAGGCCTGCAAAGACCCAAGGTCAAAGACGTGCGGCTGTTTGGCAGGGCGTGTCGAAACTTTCAGCCTCAACTTTAACCTTAACGTGATGTCAGCCGTCGAAATCTTCCGGTTCAACGTCGTCCAGGAACTCCCGGAAGCGGCGCAATTCACGTTCTTCATCTACCGTTGGCCCGGGCTCGGTGTCTTCGCCTTCATCGTGTTCGGTGATGCGGACCCCGGCCTCATCCATCACGGAGTCGGCACACCAGATCCGGCACTTGGCCCGCAGCGCGATGGCCAGCGCATCTGAGGCACGTGAGCTGACGGTGGTTCCGTTCTCGAACTGCAGCTGGCCGTAGAAGATGTTGTCCTCGACGGCCACGATGTTAACGCTGACTACGGAGTGGCCCAGGGATTCAACGACGTCGACGAGGAGGTCGTGCGTCATGGGGCGGGGTGGGACCACGCCCTGCTGGGCCAGGGCGATGGCACTGGCCTCCGGCGTGCCGATCCAGATGGGCACGTGGCGTTCGCCGTGGATCTCGCGAAGCAGCACCAGCGGCTGGTTGGAGGGAAGTTCGATCCGAACCCCTACGATCTCGACTTCGATCATCAGATGTCCATGCGTGAGATGTGATCCTGCACCAGGGCCCGGTGCAGGGTGAGGCAGAGGTCGCTGATTTCGCGGGCCGCTTCGGCCGCACGGGCCTGGGACGCCGAGTCCTTGCGCGATGCGAGGGGCGCCACTGCACGCTCCACGAGCCCGAATTCACGTTCGGCCGCGGCTTGGAATGGCCGCAGGTGCCGCGGTTCCAGGCCGTGGCTTTCCAGCTGTACGCAGGCGCGCGCCACCTGCAGGGCGTGCTCATCAAATTTGCCGTTGCTGTGGCTGATCAGCCCGAAGCTAAGCAGCGACTGCAGCAGCGGGACACTGGCTCCGGACTCGGTCCGAAGCTGCTCCTCGCTGAGCTTCCGGCCACGGTTCTGCAGCTCGGCTGCCAGCTCATCTGAGACGATCCGCGGTGAAACCACGACGCCGGGCGGAAGGTTCTCCGGCCGTTCTCCCCTGTCGATCGCGTCGAGGTAGTCCTTGATGACTTTGAGGGGAAGATATTGGTCCCGCTGAAGTGCCAGAACAAACCGGAGGCGTTCGACGTCGCCGTCTGAGTACTGCCGGTACCCCGCCGGGGTACGGCGCGGATTGATAAGTCCCTTCTCTTCCAGGAACCTGATTTTCGACGCAGTCATTCCAGGAAACTCCCCGCTGAGCTGGGCGAGAACTTCCCCGATGTTCAGGACCTGCGGTCCCCGGCGTTCCGGTTGTGCCATTGCCACAGGCAACTGCCCCGGGATCAGACGCGGCCTGCAGCGCGGGCAGGGCTCAGGTAGAAGGTGAGGCGGAATTTGCCGATCTGGACTTCGCTTCCGGACTTCAGTTCAACGCTGTCCACGCGATCGTGGTTGACATACGTGCCGTTGAGGCTGCCTTTGTCCACCACTTCGAAGCTGCGCGGCGTTCGACGAAACTCAACATGGCGGCGGGAAACGGTGACGTCGTCCAGGAAGATGTCGGCGTCAGGGTGGCGCCCGGCGGTGGTGACGTCAGAGTCCAGCAGGAAGCGGGCACCGGCGTTGGGGCCACTGTGGGCAATCAACAGCGCCGACCCGGCCGGCAGCGCCTCGACGGAGCTGCGCTCGTCCATTGAGAGCTTGGGGGTAATGGTGGGTTCTTCGGTGACGGGCGTGAGATGGATCGAGGTGGTCTCCGAAGCCTTGCCTGTACCGTAATCCCCATCGGCAGGGTTTTGCTTGTGGCCAACCATGGCTTCCTCCTCTTCCGCTGCAGCGTCACCTGCAGTCAACATGTCCCCTCCGGGCCTGCTTCGCAGGCCCGGTTCCGGACGCCGGATCCGGCCATTGACGTGCGAAGACGTCGTGTGGCCGGACCGGATGAACCGGTTAGCTTTCAGCCTACCTGTTGTTCGTACTCCGATGCACTGAGCAGCGACTCCACAGCGTCAGCTTCAGCCAGTTTGACTTCAATGAGCCAGCCGTCACCGTAGGGATCGGAGTTGATCAGGGCAGAATCGGTGTCCAGGGAGTCGTTGCGTGCAACGACTTCCCCGCTGACCGGGGCGTAAATGTCGCTCACGCTCTTGGTGGACTCGACTTCGCCCACTACCTCGTTCGCGGTGATCTTGGTACCCACCTCGGGCATCTGTGCGTAGACAACGTCTCCGAGGGCGTCCTGGGCGAAGTCGGTGATGCCCACGCGGACCACGCCATCGGCGTTGGGCGCGGACACCCATTCGTGCTCTGCGGTGTAGGACAGGTCTTCGGGAATGTTGCTCATCTGGGGCCTTTCGTCGAGTCAAACACCAATGTCAACGGGGCCTGCAAAACAAGCCGCCGCTGAAAGTATAGGCACAACTCCCAGGGCGTTCGAGGAGGATTCTGACATGATGGGGGCATGCCCGAGCTTCCGGAGGTTGCAGGCCTGGCTGACTATCTGGACGGCCATCTGCGCGGTACGGTCCTGGACCAGGTCCAGGTTGTGTCCTTCGCCGTGTTGAAGACGGCGGATCCGCCTTATACCGAGTTGTACGGCCGGGCCGTGACAGGGGTCCGCCGCTTCGGCAAATTCATCTGCGTTGACACCGGCGGCTTGTCGCTGGTTTTTCATCTCGCACGGGCCGGCTGGGTCCGCTTCACGGACTCGCCGAGCAACTCTGAGCTCCGTAAGGGCAAAGGCCACATCGCTGTCCGGATGGCCTTTTCCGGTGACAATGGCCGGCACGGGATGGACCTCACCGAAGCCGGCACCAAGAAGAGCCTGGCAGTCTACGTAGTGCGCGAGCCACAGGATGTGCCTGGAATCGCCGCGCTTGGCCCGGATCCCTTCAGTGCGGAGTTCGACGCCGATACGCTGGCCGGGATCCTCCGCTCCAGTTCCCAACAGATCAAGGGGCTCCTGCGTAGCCAAAGTGTCATCGCCGGAATCGGAAACGCCTACAGCGACGAGATCCTGCACGCCGCAAAAATATCGCCCTTCGCGATCTCCAAGTCCCTCGACCAGGGGCAGGTCCAGGTTCTCTACGACGCCATCCACAGTGTCCTTGGCACGGCGCTAACCGAAGCCCGCGGCAAGCCGCCCAGCGAACTGAAGGACGTCAAACGGAGCCACATGCGGGTCCACGCCCGGACGGGTGAGTCCTGCCCGGTATGCGGGGACACGGTCCGCGAAGTTTCGTTCGCGGACACCTCGCTCCAGTACTGCCCCACATGCCAGACCAATGGAAAGGTCCTGGCGGACCGGCGGACTTCAAAGTTCCTGAAATAACAGCAAACGCAAAAGCACCCCGGAGAAATTCTCCGGGGTGCTTCCGTTTTTGGTCGGGCTGACAGGATTTGAACCTGCGACCCCTTGACCCCCAGTCAAGTGCGCTACCAAGCTGCGCTACAGCCCGTTAGTTCCGCCGTTCTCCGCTGCGTTTACTCCTGATGTTAGCCAGGATTTCAACTCAGCAGTCCGGCCGAACCACCTTGAAAAGCTTACACGATGCCAGAGGGTGCCTGTGACACTTTCCGGCATCGATCAGCTGGTGTGTCGCAATTAACGGTTCTTGCCGCGCTTTTCGCGGACGCGCATGTTGACCTCGATGGGTGTGCCTTCGAAGCCGAACGTCTCCCGCAGGCGGCGGGTGATGAAGCGGCGGTATCCGGGGTCAAGGAACCCGGTGGTGAACAGGACGAACTTCGGCGGGCGGCTGGATGCCTGGGTGCCGAACAGGATGCGGGGCTGCTTTCCGCCACGGACGGGGTGGGGGTGTGCCGCCACGAGTTCGCCGAGGAAGGCATTCAGGCGCCCGGTGGGGATGCGCTTGTCCCAGCTCTCCAAGGCAAGGTCCAAAGCAGGGACCAGGCGGTCCTTGTGCCAGCCCGTCAGCGCGGAAATGTTGACCCGGGGCGCCCAGGCCACGTGGGCCAGGTCCTGTTCAATTTCGCGCTCCAGGTACGTCCGGCGTTCGTCGTCGAGCAGGTCCCACTTGTTGAACGCCAGGACCAGCGCCCGGCCGGATTCGATGGCCAACTGCAGGATCCTGACGTCCTGTTCGCTGAGGACTTCGTCCACGGCCAGCAGGACGACGGCGACTTCCGCCTTCTCCAAGGCAGCCTGGGTACGCAGCGAAGCGTAGTAGTCGGCGCCTTGGGCCATGTGCTGGCGGCGCCGGATGCCGGCCGTGTCAACGAACCGCCAAGTACGGCCACCGAGTTCGATGAACTCATCCACGGGGTCGCGCGTGGTGCCGGCGGTGTTGTCCACCACCACACGCTCCGAGCCTGCCAGCTTGTTCAGCAGGGAAGACTTGCCCACGTTGGGGCGTCCGATCAGCGCGATGCGGCGCGGGCCGCCCGAGCGCTCCAGTCCTTCGATCGTGGAGAACTCCGGGAGGGTGTCCATGACATGGTCCAGGAGGTCGGCGACACCCCGTCCGTGCAGGGCGGAGACCGGGTACGGCTCGCCAAAGCCGAGGCCCCACAGTGTGGCCGAGTCGGCCTCCTGGGCAAAGTCGTCCACCTTGTTCGCCACCATGATGACGGGTTTCTTGCTGCGGCGGAGCATCTTCATGACACCCTCATCCGTGGCAGTTGCGCCCACGGCGGAGTCAACAACGAACAGCACGGCGTCGGCAAGTTCGACGGCCATCTCAGCCTGCTCGGCCACGCGGGCGTGGATGCCGCGGGCATCGTGCTCCCAGCCGCCGGTGTCCACGAGCGTGAAGTTGCGCCCGTTCCAGTGAGCCGAGTACATCACCCGGTCCCGGGTAACGCCCGGAGTATCTTCCACCACGGCTTCGCGGCGGCCCAGGATGCGGTTTACCAGGGTGGACTTGCCCACGTTCGGGCGCCCGATAATGGCCAGGACGGGGTCCAGCTTGACCGGACCGTCGAAGTCCTCGTCGTCGTACCCGCCGCTGAGCAGGGCGGCGTCGTCCTCATCAAGTTCGTAGTCTTCCAGGCCCGCACGGAGGGACGCTGCGCGCGTCTCTGCTTCTTCGTCGTCCAGGGCAGCCAGCCGCTCGGCCACCTGGTCTGTGCCGGTGGGCGTGTATTCGTCTTCGCCGGCGCCGAAGTGGCCGGAGGTTTGAGTCGTATCGCTCATTGCACTTTCCTTAGTGGTCATCTGCCGGCGTCCCGGCTACTGCTGGTTCAAGCGGTTGGTCCGCGTGGGGCAAAGGCTGCCCACTGAGTCTGATTGCATCCTGGACGTGCCCTGCCAGCGCAGCGCGGATTTCCATTCCCGCCCTGTCCATTGAAGCACGCCCGGTTTCACCGGGATTGCGGCTTAGCGTCAGGGCATCGCCGAAGCTGACATGGAACCGCCGCCCCGGCCTGGGAACAGTGTCCAGGTGTTCATCGCCGGTCCTTGTCCCCAGGATGGCCACCGGTACTACCGGCGCCCCCGAGTTCAGCGCCAGCCATGCCACGCCATTGTTGATGTCCGTTGCCTGGCCGCTCCCCCGGGTACCTTCGGGCAGAATCCCGACGCAACGGCCGGCGTCGAGCACGTCCTTGCAGAGCAACAGCGCCGCACGGTCGCCGGAACGGTCCACGGGAAGCTGGCCGGATGCCCGCAGGACCCGGCCGAGGAAACCTTTGAACATCTCTTTCTTGACCAGGATGTGCATCGGACGTGGCGACGCACCGAACATCACCGGCCCGTCCAGGAAACTGATGTGGTTGCCGGCAAAGATCACTGGTCCCCCGGTAGGGACATTGTCCCGGCCGGTCACCGACGTGCGGTACACCGCATGGTCCAGGATCCAGCCAACCGGCCGGCTCCAAGCCATGGTCCAGCCGGCGGGGAGCTTCGCGCCGCCGTCAGTCACGGTTGAGGACCTTGGTGACAATCACGAGGGCGGCGTCCACGGTTTCTTCGAAGTCCAAGTCCGAGGAATCCAGCGTCACCACTCCATCGGCGGCCTGGGTGAAATTCACCACCGTGGAATCCTTGGCGTCGCGGTGGATTACCTGGGCGGCGAGCTGCTCGGCGTTCTGGGTACCCCCGAGCTGGATGCCGCGACGGCGAAGCCTGGCTTCCTCGCTGGCGGTCAGCAACATCCGGACTTCTGCCCCGGGCGCGACGACGGTAGTAATGTCCCGACCTTCCACCACCATCCGGCGGAGGTGCTTTTCAATCAGCTCACGCTGGCGGCGGATCAGCTCGGTCCGCGCACCCAGCGTTGTGGCCACGGAACTGACGGCCGAGGAAATGGCAGGTTCGCGGATGGCGTCGGCAACGTCGACCCCATCAACCCGCACGTAGTCCTCGTGGGGACTGGTGCTTAGCTCCAACACGAGGTCCCGTGCAGCCTGCTCCACGGCCGCGGCGTCGTTGAGGTCGACTCCGGTGTTCACGCAGAACCACGTCAGCGCCCGGTACATGGCCCCTGTGTCCAAATAGGCGAGCCGCAGCCGGCGCGCAACTTCCTTGCTCACGCTGGACTTGCCGGAGCCTGACGGTCCGTCGATTGCCACGACGAGGGGCCGTCCCACGCGCAGGGCGGGCAGGGTGTCGAGGAGTTCCTGTGTCATTACTGCAGTACCCGCCATCCGCGGTCGTTGAGTGCTTCGATCAGGTGGTCGTGTTTGTTGGGCAGGACGGAGAGCTCCACCATGCCGACATTCTGGCCTGACGAATGGTCCAGCCGGAGGTCTTCCACGTTGACGCCGATCTCGCCGATCTCGGTGAGGAGAAGGGCGATCTGCCCCGGCTTGTCGTCCACCAGGACGGTGAGCCAGGAGTAGGCCTGCGGCGGGCCGCCGTGTTTACCGGGAATGCGTGCTTGGCCGGCGTTGCCTTCGCTGATCAGCTGGGCGAGATCCAGCCGCGCGCCCGGTGCGCCGGGCGCCTCCAGCGTGCCAATGAGGCGGTTCAGGTCCTCGCGGACACCGTAGAGGATCTCCACCACTTTCCGGGCGTTGCCGCCCAGGATCTGCACCCACAATGTGGGATCGCTCGCGGCGATCCGGGTGACGTCCCGCAGGCCGTTGCCTGCAAGCGAGAGTGCGTGCAGCGGCGTTCCCTGCAGGCGGCTGGCCAGCAACGAGGACATCACCTGCGGCAGGTGCGAGACGAGGGCCACAGCCTCATCATGTTCGTCTGCCGTGAACTGGGAAACCACGGCCCCCAAGTCCGAGGCCAAGGCCCGCGCCACCCGCGTGGCTTCAGCCGAGGACTCATCCGACGGACAAACCACCCACGGCATGGACGTGAACAGTTCTCCCCGGGCCGCAACAGGCCCGGACTTTTCCCGGCCGGCCATGGGGTGGCTGCCAACATAGCGGGAAAGGTCCGCACCACGGGCGCGCAGGTCAGCCAGAATGTCAGCCTTAACGCTGGCGATGTCCACCACAACGGATTCTGGGTACTGCGCCAATGCGCCCGCGACGACGTCGGCGGTCACATCCGGTGGCGCCGCCACGACCACGAGTTCCGGTGCGGCGCCTTCAAGTTCCGCCAGCGGCAGCCCCGCCCCGATATCGACGGCCACTGCCTGGTTGGTGGGCGACGGGTCAGACAGGTACACAGGCACGGCGCGGCCACGCAGCCCCAGCCCGATGCTGGCGCCGAGCAGCCCCGTGCCGATCACTACGACCGGTCCGTTCAGGTGTCCGCGGCCGTACGTACGAAAAGCGGACATGCGTCAGAGCCCTACGGATGCCAGCAGGTGGCCGACTTCCTGCTTGCCCAGGTTCCGGATGCTGCCCTGTCGCTGGTCGCCCAGCCCGATGGGACCCACCTTGACGCGCACCAGGCGCAGCACGGGGAAGCCCACGGCATCGAACAAGCGCCGGACAATCCGGTTCTTGCCAGAGTGCAGGACCACTTCGATCAGCACGTGGCCCGGGGTGGAGTCCACCAGCTTGAAGGAGTCAACGGAGGCGAAGCCGTCTTCGAGTTCCACGCCTTCCCGTAGCTGGGCGCCGATTCCCTGCGGGAACGGTCCACGGACCTGCACCAGGTAGGTCTTGGGAACCTCGTAGGACGGGTGCGTCAGGCGGTTGGCAAGTTCGCCGTCGTTCGTGAGCAGCAGCAGCCCTTCGGTGGCGACGTCCAGCCGGCCGACGTGGAACAGGCGTTCGCCCTGGTGGGTCTTCCGCACAAAATCGCTGATGCAGGGGCGGCCGTCGGGGTCTTCCATAGTGGACACGACGCCTTTGGGCTTGTTGAAGACCATGTAGACGAGGTTTTCGTCCAGCTGGATGCGGAGTCCGTCGACGTGGATGACAGCGGTCTTGGGGTCCACCCGGACACCCAGTTCGGTGACAACCTGGCCATCGACCTCGACGCGGCCCTCAGTGATCATCTCTTCGCAGACCCGTCGTGAGGCGACGCCGGCCTGTGCCATGACCTTTTGCAGGCGGATGCCATCGGCGTCGTGCAATTCAGACTGCGGGACGTCGCCGCGGGGACCGCGCTTGCGCGAAGGCTTGCGCACGGGGCCAAGGTTCTGTCCGAACCGTTCACTGCCGAACGCGCGGGATGCCGCTGCCCCCGGCTTGCCCGTGCGTGGTTTGGGCTTGAGCGCGCCGGGCGTGCCGGGAGCCTTCTTGGCGCCCGGTTTGCGGGCGGCAGGCTTCCGCGATGAGGGGGCGGCCGGCTTCCAGTCGGATGCGCCGCGGGCGGGCTGGCCTGCGGCTGCCTCGTCGGGATCGACAAAGCGTTCCTCGCGGGGCTTGGGTGCCTTGTGGGGGCGGTCGCCGCCGCCGAACCCGGCATTGCGCTTTCCGGCGGCGCCGCGGAAACCGCCGCCCGCTGCGCCCTGTGGTGAATTACGTCCTGAACTGTTACGTCCTGAACTGTTACGTGGTGAACCCTGGCGTCCCGCCTGTGTCATGACCCGTCCTTCGATATTTTGACCGGCACGTTGTCCAAGGACAACACTAGCCAGCCGTGCAGAATAAATCTGCCCTGATGAATACTCTTGTGTGCAGGCAGGATGCCCCGCCTACATTCTTCCGGCGTCGTAGAACTCCTCGATGCCTTCAAGCCCCGGAAGATGGGGTGAAAGCTGAGGCAACTCAGCCACGGAGCCTATTCCCATCCGCTCCAGGAAGTACGATGTGGTCCGGTACAGGACGGCGCCTGACTCCGGATCGTTTCCGGCGTCTTCGACCAGCCCGCGCTGCGTCAGTGTCCGCACGACCGAATCAACGTTTACTCCCCGAATTGCAGACACCCTCGCCCGGGAAACGGGCTGCCGGTAGGCGATGACGGCCAAAGTTTCCAGCGCCGCCTGCGTGAGCCTGGCAGTCTGGCCCTCCAGCACAAACCGGCCGACGATGTCGGCGAAGTCCGTGCGTGAGTAGATCCGCCAGCCACCGGCGATGTTCCGCAATTCAAAACCCCGGGGGCTGGCGCTGAAGCCAGCATCGCTGGCAACGTCCATGTCCGGGGCTTTAACAGTATAGCCGTTATACTCACGCTGCAGTTCCGCCAGCAACTGCTCGACGACGGCGACAGTCAGGTTCAGGCCTGCGGCGAGTTCGGTGGCGGTGGCTGGCTGGTCCAGCACCATCAGCACAGCTTCGACCGCGGCTTTCGCTCCGCCCGGGAGGTTCCGGACGTCAAGGCCTTCATCTCCTGCGGACGCAGAGTCATCTTCGGTCACGGCTGCTCCTCGTATTCTTCACTCAGGTTCTCGGTGGACCAGTCCCGGCCGTCTGCCGTCCAGTGCACCGTCAGGTCGCCCAGCGGGCTCAGCTGGTCGAAGGACACCGCCTTGTCGCGGAACATTTCCAGCAGTGCCAGGAAACGCGCCACTACCACCAGCGTGGACTCGGCGTCGGCGATCAGCGCACGGAAGGTCAACGGATTCCCCAGCTGGAGGCGCAGGCCCATTATTTCTGCCTGCTCCTTCACACTAACGGCGCTGCCGTGCAGGTGGCCCAGCCCAACTTCAGTGGGCTTGGGAGCCTTGGGTTCCAGCGCGGCTTCGGCCAGCCGGGCGAACTGTTGGGGCGTGTGCTTCCAGACCAACTCGGGGAGCATGGCGGCGAAGTGCTCTTCCAGGGCAACCTGGCGCGGAAAACGCCGGGCCTCCTCTTCCAGGGTCCTGCCGATCAGGCCCGCGACCTGCTTGAACGCCTTGTACTGCAGGAGGCGGGCAAAGAGGAGGTCCCTGGCCTCGAGGAGGGCAATGTCGTCGTCGTCCTCGACTTCGCCGGCGGGCAGGAGCCGGGCGGCCTTGAGATCCAGCAATGTGGCCGCAATGACGAGGAACTCGCTGGCCTCGTCCAGAGCCCAGTCCTCCCCCAGCTTCTGCAGGTTCCGGATGTATTTGATGAACTCATCGGTGACAGTGGCAATGGCCACCTCGGTGATATCCAGCTGGTGCTTGGCGATGAGGCCCAGCAGGAGGTCGAACGGACCCGTGAAGTTGGCCAGCCGCACCTCAAAGCCGGGCTTGGACTCAGCCACCGCCTGGCTAGGGTGCGCCGCCGCGCGAAATCAGCTCTTTGGCCAAGCGGCGGTAGGCATCCGCGCCGATGTGGTTGCCGGCGTAGCTGGTGATCGGCTCGGCGGCCACGGTGGCGTCAGCGAACTTGATGGAGCGCTTGATCACGGTTTCGAACACCTTGTCTCCGAAGGCCTCCACCAAGCGGGTGATGACTTCACGGCTGTGGAGCGTGCGGGCGTCATACATCGTGGCGAGGACGCCGTCCACCTGGAGGCGAGGATTGAGCCTGTCCTGGACTTTGTCGATGGTCTCCACCAGGAGGGCAACGGCGCGGAGGGCAAAGAACTCGCAGATCAGCGGAATGATCACGCCATGGGCGGCAGTCAGGGCATTGACCGTCAGCAGGCCCAGCGAGGGCTGGCAGTCGATGAGGACGACGTCGTAGTCGTCTTCGACCTTCTTCAGGGCCCTGTCCAGGACCTGCTCGCGGGCAACCTCGTTGACCAGCTGCACTTCCGCGGCAGAGAGGTCGATATTGGCGGGCAGCAGGTCGACGTTTTCAACGCCGGTCTGGTGGATGGCGTCGCGGATATCGACCTTGCGGTCCATCAGGACGTTGTAGACAGTGAGGTCGAGTTCGTGCGGGTTGACGCCGAGGCCGGCTGAGAGGGCACCCTGCGGATCAAAGTCAACCAACAGCACCCGGCGGCCATATTCAGCAAGGGCTGCTGCCAGGTTGATGGTGGAGGTGGTCTTGCCGACGCCGCCTTTTTGGTTGACCATGGCGATCACGCGCGCCGGACCGTGGGAGGACAGCGGGGCGGGTTCCGGAAATTCGCGGTGGGGGCGCCCGGTGGGACCCATCACGGCGTCTTCCAGATCGAGTTCCGTGCCTTCCAGAGTTGCCGAACCCTGTTCGCTGCTCACGTATCTATCCACACTTTCGATGACGGTGATTTACCTGCCGCTGGAAGTCCAGCGCCGTTCCTGCTTTTCACCAAGGCTACAGGCCCCGACACGGTATTCGAGGGAACTTGACTTTGCGTGCATTCTGAGCCTTTACCTTCTGGTAGAGGTCGAAGGTTAGGCTTCCTCGCGCGCAAAACGCCCGTACAGCCGGGGCTGTACGGGCGTCTTGGCGGATGGTATTCCGGCTTGGCCAGCGGGCCTTCGCCCGGACGGTTACCTAGACGGTGGCCGGTACCGGCTTGGCTTCAACCGGGCGCTCCACCGGCTCGCCGTGGCCAGCGATCATGGTCTCCTCGTCGAAAGGAACCTCGCCGGAGAGGACGCGGCCAACCTGCCCGTTGTCGATCTCTTTGACCCACGTGCCGATCAGGAGGGTGGCAACAGCGTTGCCCGTGAAGTTGGTCAGGGCGCGGGCTTCGGACATAAAGCGGTCGATTCCGACGATCATGCCGACGCCGCCAAGAAGCTCCGGCTTGTGGGCCTGCAGTCCGGCGGCCAGCGTGGCCAGGCCTGCACCGGTGACACCGGCTGCACCCTTGGAGGCGATGATCATGAAGATCAGGAGCGACAACTGGGCGCCGAGATCCAGCGGGGTTCCCATAGCGTTGGCGACGAACAGCGACGCCATTGTCAGGTAGATGGCGGTGCCGTCCAGGTTGAAGGAGTAGCCCGTCGGGACGGTGACACCCACCACCGGCTTGGAGACACCCAGGTGCTCCATCTTGGCGATCAGGCGCGGCAGGGCTGCTTCGGAGGAAGAGGTGGAGAAGATCAGGAGGTATTCGCGGGCCAGGTACTTCATCAGCTTGAAGATGTTGACGCCGGTCACTACCTGGAGCAGGCCGCCGAGGATCACCACGATGAAGAGGGCGCAAGTGATGTAGAAGGCAGCCATGAGGGTGAACATGCTCACGATTGCCGCGAAGCCAGTGGCGCCGACTACAGCAGCGATGGCACCGAAGGCGCCCACCGGAGCAAGCCACATGATCATGATCAGGATCCTGAACACAACCACCTGGCCGTGGCCGATGGCTTTGATGACAGGAGCGCCCTGCGCGCCCATCTTCTGGAGGGCGAAGCCTACGAGGATGGCGGCGAAGAGTGTGGGCAGGACGGGGATGTCGCCCGGAATGATACCCAGGAGGAAAGCAACCGTGCTGTCTACTTCGGCCTTCTTATTGGGGTCGTAGGCCGCCAGCTTCAAACCCTCACCCGGGTGGATCAGGTTGCCGACCACAAGGCCGATACCCAAGGCAAAGGTGGACATGAGGACGAAGTAGCCAAGGGCCAAGCCGCCCACCTTGCCGACGGTGGCAGCCTTGGCGATGGAGCCGATGCCCAGGACGATCGTGCAGAAGATGATGGGTGCGATCATCATCTTGATGAGCTTGATGAAGCCGTCGCCGAGCGGTTTCAGTGATTTGCCGACTTCGGGGAACAGCAGACCGACGAGGGCGCCCAGGATCACTGCGGCAATGACGGCAATGTAGAGGTAGTGGGATTTGTCCAGGCCCTTGCGGGCGGCCTTGGCAGGCGCTGCTGACTCTCCTCGTTGAGAAGCCATGATGTGTCTCCTTATGGATAATCTGGTAGACGCTGCGGCGCATTCTCTGGGCTCATCGCGTCGGTCCGGTGTGATATCCATCATTGGGCAGGTCGTGACTTAGCTCACCGTTGCGTTCATATTGGTCATGGGAGGTGCTTGATGATCCACCGCTGGAGTATCGCCCGCAGGCTCTTTGTGGCGAACCTGGTCATTGTGCTGGCGTTCATCGGTATCGGGGGAACCGCCACGTATATTGACGCCCGGGACCGCAGTTACGAGGAGGCCGGACGCAGAATGACCGGAGTGGCCGCCGCGATCGCGGCCAACCCGCTGGTCCTGGAGGCTGCGGACACCCCGGATCCCTCGGCGTTGCTGCAGCCGTATGCCCTCGACGTCATGGCCGGATCAGGGGCAGACTTCGTCACCATCATGGCAACTGACCGGACACGCTGGACGCATCCCCGGGACGAGGAACTCGGCCGGCCCTACATCGGCTCGATCGATGCCGCGCTTCGAGGCGAAGTGTTCACCGAGGTGACGGCCGGGACGCTGGGGCCGTCGGTGCGCACCATTGCTCCGGTCAAGGACGCGGCGGGCAACGTCAAGGCACTGGTTGCCGCGGGGGTAACGGTCCGGACGGTGGACGTTGCCCTGTCCGGGCGGTTGCCCGCACTGCTGGCCTTGGGCCTGGCGCTGCTGCTGGGCGGGTCCCTAGCTTCCTGGCTGCTGGGCCGCTACCTGCGCCGGGTAACCCGTGGATGGGGGCCGGAGCAGCTCGCCCAGCTGTTTGCCTACTACGAGTCCGTCCTCCATTCTGTCCGCGAGGGCCTCATCCTGATCGACACCCGGGGCCGCGTGGTGATGTACAACGACCAGGCAGCCGAACTGCTGGGACTTGTCCCCCATGGTTCGGGGGATGACCCGTCCCGACCTCCTGCCCTCTCGGACCTCCCACTCACGGAGAGCCTGAAAGATCTCTTTGAATCCGGCCGCACCGCCCACGACGAGATCCACCTGACTGGCCCCCGGATTGTGGTGGTGAATCAGGGCCCCGCCCAGGCACCGGATTCCCCCGGAACCCGCCGCCCCGCGGTGTACGGGACCGTGGCCACCATCCGGGACCGGACGGAGATCGAGTCGCTCGGAAGTGAACTCGAAACCATGAAGACGCTCTCCGACGCCCTCCGCGCGCAGACCCACGAACACGCCAACCGGCTGCACACCATGGTTTCCCTGCTGGAGCTGGGCCGAACCCGCGAGGCACTCGAGTTCGCCACCAAGGACCTGGAGCTCAGCCAGCAGCTGACCGACGAGATGGTCAGCTCCGTGGACGAGCCCGTACTGAGCGCGTTGATCATGGGAAAGGCCGCGGAAGCCAACGAACGCGGCGTTAAACTGACCCTGACCACCATGGGGTCCGCTTCGGTGGCAGGACTGGCGGTCCAGGACCTCGTCACCATTCTCGGCAACCTGCTGGACAACGCGATCGACGCCGCGGCGGACGGCAATTCCCCCAAGCGCGTGGAGCTAACGGTGGAGTCCGATGTCGAGGGCCTCGACATCACTGTCAAGGATTCAGGTCCGGGAATCGACCCGGCCGCCGTCGACAATATCTTCAAGCATGGCTTCAGCACCAAGGCGACCGGCCCCTTCGGCCGCGGCGTGGGCCTGGCCCTGGTGCGGCAGGCGGTGCAGCGGCTGGACGGTACCATGACCATCACAGGCACGGATGGGGCACAGTTCCATGTCTTCCTTCCGGCCATTGCCGCCGGAACCGACAAAGAGGAGCAGTTCCAGTGAGCGATATCCGCGTCCTCGTTGTTGAGGACGAGCCGGTGGCCTCCGCGGCGCACGCGGCCTATGTGGGCAGGCTGGAGGGCTTCACCCTGGCCGGCACCGCCCCTGACGGCCAATCCGCCTTGCGGCTGCTCTCCGAGTTCGTCGCCTCGGGAGACCCTGTTGAACTCGTCCTGTTGGACATGAACCTCCCGGACCTCCATGGCCTGGACATCGCCAGGCGGATGCGTGCGGCAGGGATCCTGGCAGACATCATCGCCATTACGGCTGTCCGGGAACTCGCCATCGTCCGGAGCGCCGTAGCAATCGGGGTAGTGCAATACCTGATCAAACCGTTTACGTACGCCACTTTTGCCGACAAGCTCGCCAGCTACCGGCTCTTCCGGCAGCAGCTGGCCAGCCCCGAGCCGGGCTCCAAAAAATCCGGGGCCTCACAAAGTGACGTTGACCAGGCATTCGCCAGCCTCCGGGCCCCGTCCGAGATGCCGCTGCCCAAGGGATTGTCCATTTCCACGCTTGTATCAGTACAAGAGTTTATGAAGGGACGGTCCGAAGCCGTCTCTGCCACCGAGGTGATGGAGGCACTGGGCATGTCAAGGGTTACCGCGCGGCGCTACCTGGAATACCTCGCGGACGCCGGAACGGCCTCCCGGGCACCGCGTTACGGCACCCCGGGCCGGCCCGAAAACGAATACCGTTGGAGCGGCCGCTAACAGCCAAGACCCCCGCAATGTATACATAGCAGCTAATTTTTGGAAAAATTCCGCACATCTCCGTGCTTCAGAGGCTTCTGTGTATACACTGGTGTCATGCAACCAGTGAAGGGTCCGAGCGTGCGCGCCAGCGACCGCGCCTATGCGGCACTCCGCGATGACATCGTTCAGTGGCGGCTACTCCCGGGCACCTTGCTCGCCGAAGTGGAGCAGTCCGAGCGCCTGGGCGTCTCCCGCACGCCCCTTCGGGAGGCGCTGGGCCGGCTCACCGCCGAAGGGCTGACGACGGCGGCAGGAGGCCGCGGCGTCGTGGTTACCGGTATCTCGCTGGAGGACATCGATGAGTTGTTCGAGCTCCGCGAAACCCTCGAAGGCAGGGCTGCGGAACTGGCAGCCGAACGCGGCAATCCGGACGATTTTGCGCAGCTCCACGGGGAACTGCTGGACGCGACGGCCCTGATCAGCGGCGACGATCCCGCCCGCAATGACTACTACGCACTAGTGGCCCGCCTGGATGCGGCTATCGACTCCGCTGTCTCAAACACCTACCTTGCCCAGGCCATGCGGGGCCTTCGGGTCCACCTCGTCCGCGTACGAAGGCTCGCCGCCGACGACGCCGTCCGTCTCGCGGCCGCGGCTACCGAGCACGCCGCCATCGCCGAGGCCATCGCCGACCGCAATCCGCGCCTGGCCCACGCCGCCACCACAGTCCACCTGCACCGCAGCCTTTCGCATATCAAAGCCACCCACACACCCCAGTAAGAGGAGCCCTCATGGTTAAGGAACACCACGTCCGCGTCTACAAGAGCGAGGAAAACCTGGCCCGCGAGGACCAGCTGGCCCACAAGATCGCCGTGGTGGCCGCGGACCCTGTCGACGTCACTAATGACGTCACGGAGATGATCATCAACCGCGTGATCGACAACGCTTCGGTGGCCATCGCTTCGTTGAACCGTGGACCGATTGTGGCCGCCCGCGCCCAGGCCCTGACGCACGGCCCAAGCACCGGCGGGAAGGGCGCGAAGGTTTTCGGCATCGGCGAGCGCGTGTCCCCCGAGTGGGCTGCATGGGCCAATGGCGTCGCCGTCCGCGAACTTGATTACCATGACACGTTCCTGGCCGCGGACTATTCCCACCCGGGCGACAATATTCCGCCGATCCTGGCTGTTGCCCAGCATGTGGGCTCCAGCGGGGCGGACCTGGTCCGTGCCATCGCCACCGGGTATGAGATCCAGGTGAACCTGGTCAAGGCCATCTGCCTGCACAAGCACAAGATCGACCACGTGGCCCACCTCGGCCCATCGGCCGCGGCGGGCATCGGCACCCTGCTGGGGCTCGACGTCGAGACCATTTTCCAGTCGGTGGGCCAGGCGCTGCACACCACCACCGCGACCCGGCAGTCCCGCAAGGGTGAGATTTCCACGTGGAAGGCACATGCCCCCGCTTTCGCCGGGAAGATGGCCGTCGAGGCAGTTGACCGCTCCATGCGCGGGCAGACTTCCCCGGTGCCCATTTATGAGGGCGAAGACGGTGTGATCGCGTGGATGCTGGACGGTCCGGACGCCTCGTACATGGTGCCGCTCCCCACACCCGGGGAGGCTAAGCGCGCGATCCTGGACACCTACACCAAGGAGCATTCCGCCGAGTACCAGGCCCAGGCGTGGATCGACCTCGCCCGCAAGCTGAACCGCGAGCACCCCGAGGCCACCGACCCGGCCAACGTGAAATCCGTGCTGATCAAAACCAGCCACCACACCCACTACGTGATCGGCTCCGGCGCCAACGACCCCCAAAAGTACAGCCCCACCGCTTCACGGGAGACGCTGGACCACTCCATCCCGTACATCTTCACCGTGGCCCTGCAGGACGGGTTCTGGCACCACGTGGACTCCTACTCCCCCGAGCGTGCCGCCCGGCCGGACACCGTGGAGCTCTGGCACAAGGTCACCACCGAGGAAGACCCCGAATGGACCCGCCGCTACCACTCCCTGGACATCAACGAGAAGGCCTTCGGCGGGTCCGTGGAGATCACCCTCACCGACGGCACCGTCATCCGGGACGAGATAGCCGTCGCCGACGCCCATCCGTTGGGCGCCCGGCCATTCGCCCGGGCACAGTACATCAACAAGTTCCGCACCCTTGCCGCCGGACTCGTGGAGGAGGCGGAGATCGAGAGGTTCCTCGCCGCCGCCGAACGCCTCCCCGAACTCACGCCCGGGGAACTGGACCAGCTGAACATCACCGCAGCCCCCGGCGTCATCAACCTCAACAACGCGCCCAAAGGACTGTTCTAGATGCTGTACTCCACCGTCACCCCCGAGCAGAAGCGCATCCGGTTCCGCGAACTGCTCGCCTCCGGCACGATCGCCCAGTTCCCGGGCGCGTTCAACCCGCTCTCGGCCCGGCTGATCGAGGAGAAGGGCTTCGCCGGGGTCTACATTTCCGGCGCGGTCCTCGCCAATGACCTCGGACTGCCCGATATCGGCCTGACCACGCTCACCGAAGTGGCCACCCGGGCCGGGCAGATCGCCCGCATGACCGACCTGCCAGCCATCGTCGACGCAGACACAGGGTTCGGTGAGCCCATGAACGTGGCCCGCACCGTCCAGGAAATCGAAAACGCCGGCCTCGCCGGACTGCACATCGAAGACCAGTTCAACCCCAAGCGCTGCGGCCACCTCGACGGGAAAAACGTGGTGGACCTGGACACCGCCACCAAACGCATCCGCGCCGCCGCCGACGCCCGCAGGGACCCCAACTTCCTGATCATGGCCCGCACCGACATCCGCGCAGTGGACGGGCTCCAGGCAGCCCAGGACCGTGCCAAAGCACTCGTGGACGCCGGAGCGGACGCCATCTTCCCCGAAGCCATGAAAGACCTCACCGAGTTCCAGGCCATCCGCGACGCCGTGGACGTGCCCATCCTGGCCAACATGACCGAATTCGGCAAGAGCGACCTCTTCACCGTGGACCAGCTCCAGGGCGTCGGCGTCAACATGGTCATCTATCCCGTCACCCTCCTCCGTAGTGCCATGGGCGCCGCGGAGCGTACGCTGGAATCGATCAGGTCCGACGGCACCCAGGAGGCCCAGGTAGAGAGCATGCTGACCCGTGCGCGGCTGTACGACCTCGTGGATTACGAGGCCTACAACCGGTTTGACACCGGAGTCTTCAATTTCAAGATTCCAGGTACCCGCTGACCCGCAACCATCCAAGGCTTCCGGCTTCGGCCGGCACACAGGCACAAGGAACGAAGGAGTTTCAGCATGGCTGAAAATGAGATCAAGAAGGGCCTCGCCGGCGTCGTGGTGGACTACACCGCGGTGTCGAAGGTCAACCCCGACACCAACTCACTGCTGTACCGGGGCTATCCGGTCCAGGAACTCGCCGCCCGCTGCAGTTTCGAGGAGGTTGCCTATCTCCTCTGGAACGGCGAGTTGCCCACCCCGGAGGAGCTAGCCGCCTTCACCGCCCGGGAACGGGCCGGACGGCCTCTTGATCCTGTGGTCAAGCAGGTTATCGACGCACTGCCCACCAACTCCCACCCGATGGATGTCTGCCGGACGGCCGCATCGGTCATGGGCGCCCGCCACGAACTGGCCGAGGATTCCTCGCGCCAGGCCAACATGGACAAGGCCATCGACCTGTTCGCCGCGATGCCCGCGGTTGTGGCCTACGACCAACGCCGCCGCCACGGCCAGGAGCCCGTCGAGCCCCGCGATGACCTGGACTACTCCGCCAACTTCCTCTGGATGACCTTCGGGGAAGAGCAGGTCCCGGAGGTGGTCGATGCCTTCAACGTCTCCATGATCCTGTACGCCGAGCACTCCTTCAACGCCTCCACTTTCACCGCACGGGTCATCACGTCCACCCTCTCGGACCTGCATTCAGCGGTCACGGGCGCCATCGGCGCGCTCAAGGGAGCGCTCCACGGCGGCGCTAACGAGGCCGTGATGCACACCTTCGACGAGATCGGCATCCGGCCCGAGGAATCCCTGGAGGATGCCGCCGCCCGGGCAAAGACCTGGATGGAGGACGCCCTGGCCCAGAAGAAGAAAGTCATGGGCTTCGGCCACCGCGTCTACAAGCACGGCGACTCCCGGGTACCCACCATGAAAGCCGCCCTGGACAAAATGATCGCCCACTACGGCCGCCCTGAACTCCTGGGCCTCTACAACGGGCTGGAAACCGCGATGGACGAGGCCAAAGGCATCAAGCCAAACCTCGACTACCCCACCGGCCCCACGTACCACCTCATGGGTTTTGACACGGCCACCTTCACTCCCCTGTTCGTTGCCAGCCGCATCACCGGTTGGACCGCACACATCATGGAACAGCTGGACTCGAACTCGCTGATCCGTCCGTTGAGCGAATACAACGGAGTCGAGGAACGGCACCTGCCGTAAGTGCAACCAGGCGAGTACGACGACGGCGCGGTCACCTTCGAGGGAAACCGCGCCGGCGTCGTACTCTGCTGAATCGGTGAGCGGAACCCTACTGGGACAGCGTAAGGCTCAGGATCATCTCCTTGAGCTTCCGGTACTCCGCGGTGCCCATGTACGCCTTTGCCTCGGCCAGCGTCTGGAACACCGGTTCGCCAGCCGCTTTGGCGGCCCTGTCCGCGAAGGACAGGGTGCCTCGTGGGGCACCGTTGACCACGGAGTACATCAGGCAGCTATCCTTCAGCTGGCCGCTGGCCTCATCCACGAGCCCCACCTGGTAGCTGAAGCCGGCGCCAACGGACGTCTGGTCAAGGACCCGGTAGGAGAAGCGGACGTTGCCGCCGGCATCCCACGAAGGCATGTACTGGGCTGAGTCCAGCTCGGTGGCTATGTACTTTTCAAGACCACAGGAACCCCCGAGGCCTCCCCCTGCACCGTGGTAGAACGTGGCCACGGTCTTGCCGGCCTCGTCTGAGACTTCGATCGCAGAGGCGGGGTAATCCGGTGTCCCGGCGGGCACGTCCTTGGCCGCCCAGCCGGTGGGCAGGGCGAACGATGCCCCTGCGGCCTCGCTGGTAAAGCGCTGCGATGTGACGACGTCGGAGGCTTTGAGGGAGAGGGATGTCAGCATGCGCTTTTTATCCGCGTAATCCTGGGACTGCATGTAGGCGTTGACTTCTGCTACGGAAGTGAACTCCAGGGCCCTGTCGCCATCCGGAGTAAGCCTCTCGGTATCTCCGAAATAGACCGGGGGCACTCCCTCCGGGCCCCCAATGCCGTTGCTGTAGCTGCACGGAGTCCGGACAGTTTCCAGGGATCCGGACAGTGCCATGGAGCCGTATATTTTCGCCCCCTCAACGATGGTGAAGGAGAACCGTGGCTGGCCACGCTGCTGGAGGTCTTTGGGCTGCTGCGGAATCTGCACAGGCTCGGAGTCGAGCACGGTGAACGGCGCAGCGGCGCCGCAGGGACCTGCTGTCCGGTCATAGACCAGGTCAAGGCGGCTGATGGTCTGGTTGTCTGCGTTCCGAACCTCGAGAGTGTTGAACGGCATGCCTGCAATCATGTGCGGAGACTCCACCACCGCCCAGTCCGGACGGATGTCGAACGTGGCCTGGCCGGTTGAATCGGTGTAGGAAGTCCACGCCGGCCGGGCAGGCGGTGGTACTACGGCCGCTCCTGTTGAGGATGCCGATCCAGTGGGAGTCGGTGTTGGTTTCGGCGTGGCTGGCGTGGGATTCGCGGTGGGGGTGACGGTGGTCGCCGGCGCCGGGGCGGCCGTGAGCGGGCCGAGGTTCACGGTGACCAGGACGCCTGCCGTTACTGCTGCCGCGGCGATGGCCAGGAGCCCGGCGATCCTGGCACGCCGTTGCCTCCGTTCAGCGAGCGTGGGGATGTCCGGCGAGACGCGGTCCGTGAACCCCTCGGCGCGGGCGAACATCCCTCGCAGGGCCTCCTCGCCGTCGGGAACTGCGGGGTGGTGACGGATGGGGTCTGCACCGGAAACCAGGTTCTTGATCGGATCCATGACTACGCACCGACTTTCTGTTCGAGCGATTCGCAAGTGGCCGGCATGAGCCTCCGGAAGGCTTCCCTCGCCCGGTGCAGCCGCACCTTGGCGGCGGATTGTGAACAATCAAGGACCTGGGCAATTTCGGCGATTGTCAGGTCGTCCCAATACGCCAGCTGGAGAATGTCCCGGTCCTTGTCCCGAAGGACGGCCAGGGCATTCTCCACAGCCGTGTGCTCGCCCTGGTCCCCCGCGTCACCGCCAGCGGTGGCGGTGATCTTCTCCGTCAGTGCTTTCTGCCGGTCACGGCCCCGGTAGGCATTGCCGATAAGGTTCCGGGCGACGGCAAAGAGCCAAGGGATTTCCGTGCTGGCAGCGCCGTCCCATTTCTCCCAGGCGATACGGAAGACATCCGCTGCGAGTTCCTGGGCCAGCTCAGGATCGTCGACTCTCCGAAGGACGTATTTGTGGATCCTTGGATAGCTGTCCTTGTATAAGGCGATGAACGCCAGCTCGCGCTGTGAAAGCACGATCCCCCCTGGTGATGTAGTTTCCTGGTTTGCAGGCTAACCCTATAGTTTCCGGCTTGGCAGGAATGGTTACAGCGGTTAGGGCAACAGGCTTTCTGACGAGGCCACTGTTTCGTTGTCCGTAGCCAGGGTCACAACGACGTTCACCCTGCGCCCTTCCAGCACCACAGGCAGCCAATGGTCGGCGTCCTGCCACATCCGCTCCACAGGCAGTGCCCGTGTACTGAACCACGCTGGGGCGATCTCGTCGCTTTCGCGGGGCTCGCCCTCCCAACGGCGGGCTGTGAACATCCGCGCGGACATGTTCCATTCGGGCCTGGCGGGAAAAACAAACTGCACAACGCCGGCGTCCTGCAGGTCTTCAGGCCGGACGGTAATCCCGGCCTCCTCGTGGATCTCTCGGCACGCCGCTATGGCGTCGGTCTCCCCGGCTTCCACATGCCCGCCGGGACCCACTACCTTCCCGGAGCCAAAGCCGGTCTTTTTAACGCCCAGCATGACTTCAGCGCCGTCGGGGGTGTCCCGCAGCAGGAAGCAGAGTGCGACGGCCGCCGGCTCCACGTCCTAACCCAGGGCCCGCGGATGCGCCGCGGCGTAGATTTCACGCAGGGTATCCGCTGTGACCAGGGTGTACACCTGCGTGGTTGTCACGGAGGCATGCCCCAACAGTTCCTGGACCACCCGGACGTCCGCGCCGCCTTCCAGAAGGTGGGTGGCGAAGGAATGCCGCAGCGTGTGCGGTGAGACGTCCCTGGTGATGTTGGCTTTTTCGGCTGCGGCCTTAAGGATGGTCCAAGCGCTTTGGCGGCTGATGCGTCCGCCACGGGCGTTGAGGAACAGCGCCGGCGTCCCCTTGCCCTTGGCCGCCAAGAGGGGCCGGCCACGCACAAGGTAGGCATCCAGTGCCCGGGCACCGTAGGAGCCCAGCGGTACCAGCCGCTCCTTGGACCCCTTGCCGAACAGCCGTACGATCGCGGGGCCGGCCTCCGCGTCGTCCAGCGAGATGTCGTCTACGTCCAGGCCGACGGCTTCGCTGATCCTTGCCCCGGTGGAATAGAGGAATTCGAGCAAGGCGCGGTCCCTCAGTCCCGTGGGCGTATCGGCACCCGAAGCCTCAAGGATCCGGGTGACCTCGTCCACGCTGATGGCTTTGGGCAGCCTCTTGCCCGGCATCGGCGGGTGGACGTCGCTGGCGGGGTCCGTCGTCGTGAGCCCTTCGAGGGCCCAGAATTTGTGCAGGCCGCGGACTGCAACCACCGTTCGGGCCGCCGACCTCACGCCCAGGGCCGTGCCGCCGTCGGAACCGTCCGACAGTGCCTGGACGAATCCGGTGACGTGGTGCCGCGTGATCTGGCCGGGCAGTTCGCAGCCTGCGCCAGCGAGGTAGCCGGCGTAGCGTGTCAGGTCGCGGCGGTAGGCGGCCAGGGTGTTGAGCGCGAGGCCCCGTTCAACCCGCATATGCTGCAGGTACTCGGCTATGGCGTGGTCGATGGCCGTTCGGGGCCGGACTTGCTGCCGTGGCTGTTCCGCGGCCGGCGGTGGCGGTGCCTCAGCCGAGGTACTCGCCGTCATCAACGCTGGCTGGGGTGGGCAGGCCAAGGTGCATCGGCGGGGCGGATCCGGGCAAAGCCGTCAGCGCGCGCCGCGGCCGCAGCGAGGATCCCGACGACGGCGGACGGGTTGTGCAGTTTCCCTTCCAGGACTGCTGCCACGGCGTCGTCGAGGGCTATCCAGTGGAATTCAATCTCCGCTTCCTCATCCGTCCGCTCGTGGCGCTCGTGGTGCGGCACACCCGTGAGGTCGCGGGCAAGGTAGATCCTGATTGCTTCGCTGGAGGAGCCCGGCGAATTGAAGAAATCCGCCAGGACATTCCATGTGCCGGCGGCCAGGTCCGCCTCTTCCGCGAGCTCGCGGGCGGCGCCCACGACGAAGTCTTCGCCTTCGACGTCCAGCAAACCGGCCGGAATCTCCCAAAGATCCATGCCCACGGGATGCCGGTACTGCTTCAGGAGCAGGATCTCGCCCGCTTCGTTCATGGGCAATACTGCCACCGCGCCTGGATGGTCAATGTAGTCGCGGGTGAGGGCGTCGCCGGAGTCGCTCAGCTGGAAGCTGTCGCTGACCACGTCCCAGATCCGGCCTTCGTAGACCTTCTCGGTTGACAAAAGACGGCGCGGGCTCGGTTCGTCCGAAACCTTCCGTGCAGCTTGGGGGGTTCCAGGTGTACCGGGCATCGCGCCGTCCTTTACGTATTCGGTTTTACTTAGCAGCTACCGTGCGTGCCTGCTTGGCCGCCGGCGCACCGTTTCTGGCAGCTACTGCCTCCGGGGCTTCCGGGGCAGCTTCGGCGGGCAGGCCTGCATCCAGGAACTCGCTGCCGGCCTGGTGGTCCAGGGCAGCCTTGACCAGCCCGGCGAACAGCGGGTGCGGCCGGGTGGGCCGGGAGCTGAGCTCAGGGTGGGCCTGCGTTGCCACGTAGTACGGGTGCACCTCACGCGGGAGCTCGACGTATTCCACGAGCTTGCCGTCCGGTGACGTTCCGGAGAACACCAGGCCTTTCTCGGCGATCTGGCCACGGTACTTGTTGTTGACCTCGTAGCGGTGGCGGTGCCGTTCGCTGACTGTGGTCTTGCCGTAGGTTTCGGCGATGACGGAGCCGGCGTCGAGCTTTGCCTCGTAAAGGCCCAGGCGCATGGTGCCGCCGAGGTCGCCCTTGCCTTCGACGATGTCCAGCTGCTCTTCCATCGTGGCAATGACCGGGTACTTGGAGTCCGGCTCGAACTCGGACGAGGACGCGCCTTCCAGGCCAACTACGTTCCGGGCGTATTCGATCACCATGCACTGCAGGCCAAGGCAGAGGCCAAGCACCGGCAGTTTAGTTTCGCGGGCGAACTTGAGTGCCCCGAGCTTTCCTTCGAGGCCGCGGATGCCGAAGCCGCCGGGAACACAGATGGCGTCCACACCGTCCAAGGCAGCAACCGCGCCCTCATGGGTTTCGCATTCGTCCGACGGAACCCAGCGGATCTTGACTTTGGTGTCGTTGGCGAAACCGCCGGCGCGCAAGGCCTCCGTGACGGACAGGTAGGCATCCGGGAGGTCGATGTACTTGCCCACAAGCGCGATTTCAACCTCGTGCTTTGGGTTGTGGACGGCCTCGAGCAGCTTGTCCCAGCTGGTCCAGTCGACGTCCTTGAACGGCAGGTCCAGGGCACGCACGATGTAGGAGTCCAGGCCCTGGGAGTGCAGCGTCTTGGGGATGTCGTAGATGCTGGGTGCGTCGGCAGCGTTCACCACCGCGTCGATGTCGACGTCGCACATGCGGCCGATCTTCTCGCGCATGGCATCGGGTACTTCGCGGTCCGAGCGGATCACGATGGCTTCCGGCTGGATGCCGATGGAACGCAGCGCGGCCACGGAGTGCTGCGTCGGCTTGGTTTTCAGCTCCTGGGACGGGCCGATGTACGGAACCAGGGAGACGTGCAGGAAAAAGACGTTGCCCCGGCCGACGTCCTGGCGGACCTGGCGGGCCGACTCGAGGAACGGCTGGGACTCGATGTCGCCGACGGTTCCGCCGATCTCGGTGATGATGACGTCCGGAGCGTTCTTGCCCTCGGCGGGCAAGCGCATCCGGCGCTTGATCTCGTCCGTGATGTGCGGGATGACCTGGACGGTGTCGCCGAGGTATTCGCCGCGACGTTCCTTCGCGATCACGGTGGAGTAAATCTGCCCGGTGGTTACGTTCGCCGAACCTTCCAGGTTTTCGTCCAGGAAGCGCTCGTAGTGTCCGATGTCGAGGTCCGTCTCAGCGCCGTCGTCGGTCACAAAGACCTCGCCGTGCTGGAAGGGGTTCATCGTGCCCGGATCAACGTTCAGGTACGGATCGAGCTTCTGCATAGTTACAGACAGGCCGCGTGCCCGCAGGAGGTGGCCGAGGCTCGAAGCCGTCAGCCCCTTACCGAGCGAGGACGCCACACCACCGGTTACGAAGATGTGTTTGGTCGTCTTGGACGAGCCCGGGAACCGGGAATTTACACGGGAATTTGATCGCTGCACCACGGAATTCGAGCCTATCATCAAATGAACCTTCCACGGATCCGGAACTGTTCCCCAAATGCTCCAGTCTGCAGTGCGAACGGCCTTACGATCAAGGGGTGACCATGTTTCCGGACCCTGAAACCAAATCATCGGGCCCTGTTGGCGGCGTGGACGCAGGGAATTTCCCGGTCTTCCGGTCGCTGGCGCTGCAGTCCATTCCCCAGCCTGACTACGCCGATGTGATTGTCCTCCCAGTTCCCGACGGCGGTCCCTCGGACCCGCGCCTCTGGGCCGAAGAGCTGTTCTCGCTGCGGTCCATGCCGGGCTGGGTGACTGCCTTAATGGGTTTGCGGCAGGCAGTGGTTGGCCTGGTGGGAATCAGCAGGGCTCCAGCCGGCGTGTTTGCCGTCGCGGAGGTCTGCGGCGAAGAAGCGCTGATCAGCGCCGATGATACCCACCTGGACTTCCGCTGCGGGGTGGCCTACGACGCCGGCACCAACCTGTTGCGGGTCACCACGGCGGTGCGCCTGAAGGGCTGGCGGGGACGGCTGTACTTCGCCCCGGTGCGCCTGCTGCATCCCTTGGTGGTGCACGCCATGATGGCCCGCACCATCCGCCGGCTGACTGCCGTGCCCCGAAGCAGCTAGGCCCGCTGGGGCAGCAGCTTCGCGTCGTCGAGCAACTCCTGCGCGTGGGCCTGTGCGGACTCGGAATCCTCCTGGCCTGCCAGCATCCGTGCGAGCTCCTTGACCCTTTCAGGGCCGTCGAGCAGCCGCACATCACTGGAAGTGAACCCGGTGGCCGTGCCGCCGTCGGACCCCCGGACCGATGTCTTGGTGACGGTGATGTGCTGGTCCGCGAAGGCGGCAACCTGCGGCAGGTGCGTGACCACCAGGACCTGCACGTGCTGCGCCAGCATGGCCAGCCGACGGCCGATTTCGACGGCGGCACGTCCGCCGACGCCGGCGTCCACTTCGTCGAACACAAAAGTGGGCACCGGATCCACGGCGGCGAGCACTACCTCAATGGCCAGCATCACGCGGGACAGTTCGCCGCCTGAGGCGCCTTTGCCCAGCGGACGGGCCGGCGCACCGGAATGAGGCTGGAGCAGGAACGAGATCTCGTCGGAACCGTGGGGCTGCAGCTGTGCTGCCGGCTCGATGGTGATCACCAGCGTTGCGTCGGCCATGGCAAGGGCCTTCAGTTCGGCGCTGACGCGAGCGGAGAGATCCTTTGCAGCCTTGCCGCGGATTTTGGTGATGGCCGCTGCTTGCTTCTTCAGCTCAGCCTCGGTCCGGGCAACCTCCGCGTCCAGCGCCTCGATCCGGGTTGAGTCATCCTGCAGTTCGTCGAACCGGACACGTGCGTTCTCAGCCCACACCAGGACCTCGTCGATGCTGGGGGCGTACTTGCGCACCAGCTTGGCCAACGCAGCCCGGCGGTCCTCGATCTCCGCGAGCCGTTCGGGCCCCTCTGAGTCCAGGCCGGCCTGGTAGCTTGCCAGTTCCGTGGCGATATCGTTCAGCAGGAAGCCGACCTCGGCCAGGCGCGCGGCTGCCGCGCCGAGTTCAGCGTCATGCTCGGCCACATGCTCCAAGGTCCGCTTGGCGGCATCCACCAAGGTGGTGGCGTCACCCTCGTCGCCGTAGTCCTCTGCGATAAGTGCCTGGTGGGCGGTGTTCGCCGCAATCCTGAGTTCTTCCACATTGGCCAGTTTCACGGCCTCGGCCTTGAGTGACTCGTCCTCCCCCGGCTGCGGGTCGACGTCGTCGATCTCGGCCAGGGCAATCTCCAGCGATTCCGCTTCCCGCAGCCGGTCCCGTGCGGCGCCGCGCAGCGTGTCCAGTTCGGCTTGGCTGGACTTCCAGTGGCTGTAGAGGGCCTGATACTTGCCCAGCGGATCCGCCAGGGCGTCGCCGGCAAACTTGTCCAGGGCACCGCGCTGTGCAAGTGCCCCCTTCAGCCTGATCTGGTCCGACTGGCCATGGACCACCACCAGGCTTTCGCCGATCTCCGCAAGGACGCCCACGGGGGCGGCCCGCCCGCCGAGGTAGGCCCGGCTGCGTCCGTCCGCACCGAGGCGACGGGCAAGGATCAGCTCAGCGCCGCCGTCGAACTCTTCCACCTCGGCACCGGCCTCAAGCGCCCGCACCACTGCCGCGTGTCCGGCGTCGAGCTTGAGAACTGCCTCCGCGGAGGCACTCTTGGCCCCGTTGCGGACCGCGCCGGCGTCGGACCTGGCACCCAAAAGGAGGCCGACGGCGGTGACCACCATCGTCTTACCGGCGCCTGTCTCGCCGGTCACCACGCTCAGCCCGGGGCCCAGCGGCAGCGTAGCGTCAGTGATGACGCCGAGATCGCGGATTCTCAGTTCTTCAAGCATGGTTCACTTTGCTTTTGACGGATCGGTTTCATCTTCAGGGTGGTCTGCGTGCGTGACCTGCAGCGGGGCCATCGGCCTGGGCGTCCGGACAATCGGAATCGGGCCCGTGTGGATGGCCTCGGCCTGCGGAACCGGGCCCCGCCAGCCGTGGATGGGGAGCTCGAACTTCCGGACCAGCCTGGCGGAGAACGGCGTCTGGTGCGTCCGGGCCAGCCGGACCGGCGTAGCAGATTTGGTCACTTCCACCCGGGCTCCCGGCGGCAGGTCCACCGAGCGCCGGCCGTCACACCACAGCACCCCCATGGCATCCGTCCGGTTGAGGACCTCCACTGCCAGCCGCGACCGCGGTGACACCACCAGGGGCTTGGCGAAAAGGGCGTGGGCGCTGATGGGGACAATCAGGAGGGCCTCGACCTCCGGCCAAACTACGGGCCCGCCGGCTGAGAAGGCGTAGGCGGTGGACCCGGTAGGGGTGGCCAGCACCACGCCGTCGCAGCCGAAGGACGTCAGGGGGCGCTCGTCAACCTCGGTGACCACCTCGAGCATCCGTTCCCTGTTGCCTTTTTCTATGGCAGCCTCGTTCAGGGCCCAGGTATGCCAGATCTTCTGGCCCCGGACCCACACCTGGACGTCGATGGTCATGCGCTCTTCCACCGTGTAGTCCCGGCGGGCGATCCATTCCACTGTCTGGGCGAGGTCGGCCCGCTCGCTCTCGGCAAGGAAACCCACGTGGCCGAGGTTGACGCCCAACAGGGGCACATCCACTTCCCGCACCAGCTCGGCCGCGCGCAGGATGGTCCCGTCGCCGCCCAGCACCATCACCAGTTCAACGTCCGGGAGCTGCACGTGGTCATGCAGGACCTCCACCGGCTGGGTGAGGTGCCCGAAGAAGCGCTCCATGTCGCCCAGTTCGGACTCCTGCATCACCGGGATAATGCCTGAGGCATGCAGCTGGGCGCAGGCTTCCCAGGCGGCCTTCAATGACTCCTCGCGGCCAGTGTGGGCAAGGACCAATACGCGCCTGCTCATCAGGTTCCGCTTTCTAGTGGTTCGGCCAAAGACGTCCAAGCAACCCAGCTATGGCTGCGTCGCGCTCTTCGATCTTAGGCAAGTCTTGGGTCATCCTGCGCTTTATCCACAGGAAGTATTCAACGTTTCCGTCCTGGCCCGGCAAGGGACTCGCCGCCAAGCCGCACAGGTCCACGCCGGCGTCGAGCGCCGCATTGGCGACTTTTTCGACCGCCATCCGGCGTTCGCGCTCGGAATTGACCACGCCGGTGCGGCCCAGGCGGTCCTTACCGATTTCGAACTGTGGCTTTACCATCAGCACCAGATCGCCGCCAGGCTCCGTGCTCAGGGCCAACGGCAGGACCACCAGGGTCAGCGAAATGAACGACAGGTCAGCAACCGTCAAGGCCACTGTCCCACCGATGTCCTCAGCCGCCATATACCTGACGTTGAGCCCCTCATGCACCTCTACCCGGGGATCGCTCCGGAGCTGCGGCACCAGCTGGCCGTGTCCGACGTCGACAGCCACCACGTGCGCGGCGCCACGCCTCAACAGCACATCGGTGAAGCCGCCGGTGGACGCACCCGCGTCCAGGCACCTCTTCCCCTCGACGGTTATGGCCGGAAAGGCGTCCAGCGCGCCGGCCAGTTTATGGCCGGCCCGGCTGACGTAGCTGTCCTGCTCAGTGTGCTCAACGGCAAGGTCCTTGCTGTCCTCCACCTGGATTGAGGCCTTTGACAGCACCTGGCCCGCGGAAGTGACCTTGCCTTCGGAAATCAGGGAGGCAGCGTGCGTACGCGACCGTGCCAGGCCGCGCGCAACCAGTGCCTGGTCGAGTCTGGCCATGCTCAGGCCCCGTTCCCGGCCGGAGGCTCTTCGTTCAGCGTTTCGAGCAGCGCGTCGTGGAGCTCGCTGTAGACGGCCTCATGATCTGCCACCGGCATCGCCGGGACACCTTCCAGGGCCGCCAGGACGGCAGCAACGGACGGATCGCCTGTTTCGGTGCCTGCTGTCTCCGGCCACGCGGGGGTGGGCTGGGCTGCAACCGGGTTATGCGTTTCGTTCAGCTCAGTCATTTGACCAGTCTAATGACTGAGCCACTCGAGTTTGGGCGCAGTGGGGCTTGCCGCTTCGGGGACCGCGGCCCACCAGGCTTGGCAGGCGGCGCGCCAGGAGTCGAGGTCGTCCTCGCTCCCGCGGACGTGGACTGTGCCACCGCTGACCCGCGCGGTTGAGGTTCCACAGCGGTACGTTCCGTCAGCGTGGTCCACGGCCGGGTACGGCGAGTGGAGGTCCGTGAGGGAGTTGATGACATAGTCCGGGCGTTCTGCGGTGCGTGCTGCCAGGATGGTTTCCCTGGTGTCGACGCCAGTCAGCACGGCTACGGTGGCGAAACCGGCGTTGTTGCCGCCGAGGATGTCCGTGTCCAGGCGGTCGCCCACTACCAGCGGACGGTCAGCGGAAAGCCTTTTGGCAGCAGCGTGGAACAGCGGGGCCTCCGGCTTGCCCGCGACGCGCGGTGTCTGGCCAGTGGCAGCCGCGACGGCTGCCACCAAGGTGCCGTTCCCCGGCGCAATACCGCGTGCCTGCGGAATCGACATGTCCGTGTTCGTGGCCACCCACAGGGCTCCGGCAGAGACCACGTAGGAGGCTTCGGCCAGGTCCTTCCAGCCGATCGCGGGGTTGAACCCCTGGACCACAGCCACGGGGTCATCGTCCTGGCTGCTGACCGGAGTCAGGCCAACAAGTTCGATCTCCTGCGCAAGCGCCGGGCTGCCCGTGATGAGGACCCTGGCCCCCGGCGCCAACAGCGACGCCAGCAGTTCGGCAGCAGCCTGCGAGGAACTGACCACCTGCTGATCATCCGCGGGAGCACCGAGCTCACGGAGATGCGCGGCTACCTGCGCCGGCGTGCGGGAGGCATTGTTGGTGACATACCCGAGGCCAATGCCCAAGCCTTCGAGTTGCTGGAGCGAATCCACGGCACCAGGGATGGCGTGCGGACCGGCATAGACCACGCCATCAAGATCGGCGAGAAGGGCGTCAAACAGTGAAATGAGGGGAACGGCCGTCATCTTCGGATCAGTCTTCCCGGTGTTCTGCGCGCACTGCCTCGATGTCATCCCCGCCGTGCCCTTCCGGTCCCTCCGGCTCGATGTCGGCTCCGTCGTCGGCTGCCTTGTCCATTTCCTCGCCGGTTTCGTCACGGGTTGAGATCAGTTCGTCCTGCTCGATGGAGTCCTCATTTGACTCGGCATCATCAGACTCAAAGTAGTCCGATTCGGCGTCGTCAACGGAAGTGTCCACGGCATGGCTCGCCGATTCGGTGCTGCCTTCAGTGGCTTCCGCTGCTGCGGCCACGCGAGGGGTGTCCGTTTCCGGACCACGGGCTGCGCGCTCGATCAGGCGGCGGCGCTCGGCCTCCTCGCGGGCTTCTTCCTCCTCGTCCCAGCCGAGGTCCACGATGTCCGGCTCCTCGTCGACGCCCAGGCCCAGGGCATTTTCTGCCACGACAGCCTGTTTCTGCCACTTGGCTGCCTCCTCCGCGCGGCCCACGGCAGACAAAGCGTCGGCGTAAGCACGGAAAAGGCGCGGGCTGTAGGAGAAGGCCCGGTTGATGTCCAGCTGGGGAATTTCCAGTTCTGCAACGGCGGCATCGAGCTGGCCGAGGTCCGTCCGGGCTCCTGCAGCCACGATGGCGAGCTCGGCCTTGCCCGGAGCGTCGAGGTCCTTTGCTTCCTCGGAACGGACCACATCGAGGGCTCGGTCCGGGCGGCCCAGGCCGCGTTCGCAGTCAGCCATCACGGGAAGGTGGACGTTGGAGCCGCTGATCCGGCGATAGGTGCGGAATTCGCGCAGGGCCTCCCCATAGTGGCCCGCGGCGTAAGCGGTCAGACCCACAGCTTCACGGACTGCAGCGAGGCGGCCGCCACGGCGGCTGGCCGCCAGGGCGTGCTGGAAGGCAAGTTCCGGTTCGTCGTCAATGAGGCGTCCGGCCATCACCAGGTGACGGGCTACCCACTCGGCGCTTTTCGGTTCGAGGGTCTTGATCTGGTGCTGGGTAGCGCGGTCCAGCTCTTTGCCCGTGACATCCTCGTCGATTTCAGGCGACCGCTCACGGTCCGGGCGGTTGGCGCTGCGCAGGTCGCGGGCATTGGGAACGCGCACGGGGCGGTCCTCTGCACGGTCCCGGCCGAACTGCCGCGGGCCGGAGTCGCCGCGGTCGAAGCTACGGGGTGCCCGGTCCTGGCGGTCGCCGAAAGGCTTGCGGTTGTCGCGGTCGCCAAAGCTGCGGCGTTCGCCGTCTCCGTCACGGCGCGGACGGTCACCATAGGGCTTGTTTTCGCGGTCACCGAAGGGCTTGCGGTCACGGTCACCGAAGGGCTTACGCTCCCCACCACTGAACGGCGGCTTACGGTCTCCTCCACCAAAACTGCGGCGTTCGCCATCACCTTCACGACGCGGACGGTCACCAAAAGGCTTGTTTTCGCGGTCACCATACGGCTTGCGGTCACGGTCACCGAAGGGCTTACGCTCCCCACCACTGAACGGCGGCTTACGGTCTCCCGCACCAAAACTGCGGCGTTCGCCATCACCTTCACGACGCGGACGGTCACCAAAAGGCTTGTTCTCCCGGTCACCATACGGCTTACGGTCACGATCGCCCGCGCCAAAACCGCGGCGTTCTCCGTCGCCCTCACGGCGGGGCCGATCGCCGAAGGGCTTACGCTCGCCGGCACCGAAGCTACGGCGCTCACCCTCGCCTTCGCGGCGCGGACGATCACCATAAGGCTTGTTCTCCCGGTCACCATACGGCTTACGCTCTCCGGAGCCAGGCGTGCGTCGGGGGCCTTCGCCACCTTCCCGGTTTTCCCGGGACCGGAATCCGCGAGGATCTCCGCCTGAGTTGTTCGGTCCGCGGAAGGGACCGCGGTCCTTGCCGCCGCGGTTGCCGCCATTGTGCTCAGCCATGTGGAGTCCTCCTGTTGTGAGCCGGCCTGGCGCAATCGCAGCCGCTCTTATCCGTGTTTCGTTTCCTACGCAACCCGAAATCAAGCGCTTCGAAGTCCGTACATCTCAATCAATTCTAGGCGAGTCGCCAAACCAACCATGACAGAAAGGTCCGCTTGCAGGCAGTCGTGGGAATCTTCACACCCCGGATGCTCTCTCGGTTGTTGCGAGTTTGGTTCGGGTGTTCCCGGTGTGGTCTGGGTGGGGTACGACGGCGGTGCCCGGGGTGGGTGTGCCTGGCCGGGTTCCGGCGGGGGTGGGTGAGGGTTGCCCGAACGGGTGCAGGTTCCGGCGGGGGTGGGGTGTGTTAAATGGGAGAACCCCCCAACACGTGTGTGTTGGGGGGTTCTCGACCTTAATGGTTGTCCGGCGGTGACCTACTCTCCCACACCCTCCCGGGTGCAGTACCATCGGCGCTGTGGGTCTTAGCTTCCGGGTTC
>NZ_JBBCBS010000006.1:0-384458 GCF_037203945.1 Pseudarthrobacter sp. CCNWLW207
TCTTCCGGATCACGATCAGGCAGCTGGTTAGTCAACCCGCTGAGGATATGGGAGGTATCTTCTCCTGCAGCCACGTCAGCCTCGTTTCATCTTTGAATGTAGGGCTTATGTTTTCGTATTGTGAGAAAACAATTTTACGATTCGAGATTATCGAGGGAACCGCGCCATGGTCAACACGACCAGGCCGGGCCCGCTCGCCTTGGGGCGATGGCTGCGCTGCGGACCGATTGTGACCGCTGGCCCAGCCTCCCAGCCTTGACCCGGGGTGATGCAGCTCATACTCTTATTTCACTATTCAATAACTTCATTTCGCGATGTGGAATAACAGCAGAGATCGTCAGATCAGGGGCTCACCACCGCGGAAATCCCAGAACTGGAGATACAGATGCAGACGACCCCACCAGTCGGCGTCGAACCGGCTCCCGCCCCGACAGCGTTGTCGGGCCAGCCGATCCACCCGGCCACCGGCATCGACGTCCTGTGCGAAACCGCAAGCGCCGCCTCCGGCCAGGCCATCAGCCCGAGCCTGTACAACGTGGACCTGGCCCCGACGAAGCGGCAGGGCCGCCGTTGGACCGGCTACAGCATCTTCACCCTGTGGGCGAATGACGTACACAGCCTCGGCAACTACGCGTTCGCCGTCGGACTTTTCTCGCTGGGCCTTGGCGGCTGGCAGATCCTCGCTGCCCTGGCCATCGGCGCCGTCCTGCTCTTCGCGCTGCTGAGCTTCTCAGGATTCATGGGCCAGAAGACCGGCGTGCCCTTCCCCGTCATGAGCCGGATCAGCTTCGGCATCCGCGGCGCCCAGCTCGCCAGCCTGCTGCGCGGGGCGGTGGCCGTCGCCTGGTTCGGCATCCAGACCTTCTTGGCCTCAGTGGTGCTGCGGGTCATGCTCGTGGCCATGGTTCCGTCGCTGCATGAGCTGGACACCAACTCCATCCTCGGCCTGTCCACGCTGGGCTGGATCGCTTTCGTAGCACTGTGGATCGTGCAGCTCGTGATTGTCAGCTTCGGCATGGAGATGATCCGCAAATATGAGGCATTCGCCGGACCCGTCATCCTCCTGACCATGGTGCTCCTCGCGGCCTGGGTCTTCATCGAAGCGAAGGGCGCCATCCAGTGGACGGGTATCCGCGGGCTCGAAGGCGGCGAGATGTGGCGGACCATCTTCGCCGGCGGCGCGCTGTGGGTGGCCATCTACGGCACGTTTGTCCTGAACTTCTGCGACTTCACCCGCTCGGCTGTCTCCAGGAAGTCGATCGTCCGCGGCAACTTCTGGGGTATCCCCATCAACATGCTGCTGTTCGGCGCCATCGTGGTGGTCCTTGCCGGCGGGCAGTACAAAATCAACGGCACCATCATCGAAACGCCGTCGGACATCGTGGAGAGCATCCCCAACACGCTATTCCTGGTGCTGGCGTGCCTCGCCATCCTGATCCTGACCATCGCCGTGAACCTGATGGCCAACTTTGTGGCGCCCGTCTACGCCCTCACCAACCTGTTCCCCAAGCGACTCGACTTCCGGAAGGCCGCCTGGGTGAGCGGCACCATTGGCCTGGTGATCCTGCCGTGGAACCTTTACAACAACCCGCTGGTGATCGTGTACTTCCTGGGCGGGCTCGGTGCACTGCTGGGGCCGCTGTTCGGCGTTGTCATGGCCGACTACTGGCTGCTCCGCCGCGGAAAGGTCAATGTGCCAGAGCTCTACAGCGAAAGCCCGGCAGGAGCGTACTTCTACACGAAGGGGGTCAATCCCAAGGCGATCATCGCGCTGCTCCCGGCGTCCGCCGTCGCGATCCTTATTGCCTTTGTACCAGCGCTGGAAGCCGCGGCGCCGTTTGCCTGGTTCTTCGGCGCGGGCCTGGGCGCCCTGACGTACTACCTGATCACTGACCGCAAGCAGCAGTTCGACGACGTCGACGGCGAACCCATCGCCGTGGCCAGCACGCACTGATTCGCCTTCCACGCTATGAACCACGGAGAGAGATGCGCATCCTCGTTGCCAACGTAAACACCACGCAGTCCATGACCGATTCCATCGCCGCCCAAGCCAGAAGCATCGCCGCGCCCGGCACGGAAATCGTGGGGCTCACGCCCAGGTTCGGTGCGGATTCGTGCGAGGGGAACTTTGAAAGCTACCTTGCTGCGATCGCCGTGATGGACCGGGTCCTCAGCTACCCGGAACCGTTCGACGCCGTCATCCAGGCAGGCTACGGCGAGCACGGCCGGGAGGGCCTTCAGGAACTCCTGGACGTGCCGGTCGTCGACATCACCGAGGCGGCTGCCAGCACTGCGATGTTCCTAGGCCATAAATACTCGGTCATCACCACCCTCGACCGGGCGGTTCCGCTGATCGAGGACCGGCTGAAGCTGGCCGGCCTCGACGCGAGGTGCGCGTCCGTGCGTGCCAGCGGAATGGCCGTCCTGGAACTCGAGGAGGAGCCGGAACGGGCTGTCGAAGCGATCATCGAGCAGGCACTGATCGCGGTCCGGGAAGACAAGGCCGAGGTTATCGTCCTGGGCTGCGGCGGGATGGCCGGGCTGGACGAGGCGATCCGGCTGCGCGCCGGCGTTCCGGTGGTGGACGGTGTGGCCTCGGCGGTCACCATCGCCGAAGGCCTGGTCCGGATGAGGCTGTCCACGTCCAAGGTCCGCACTTATGCGGCGCCGCGGCCAAAGACTGTCATAGGCTGGCCCTTGTTGTCCGGGGCACCCGAGGCTGTGCGCTGACGGCAATTCCCTATGAAAGGCCCCAACATGACTGACTACAGCCCGCCAGTAGAATTCCGGGTCGCCGTCGTCACCGGTGCCGGGTCGGGCATCGGCCGGGCAGTGGCCCGGCTGATGCTCGCCGATGGCTACCGCGTGGCGCTGGCAGGGCGCCGGGAAGCCCAGCTTCGCGAAACTGCGGATGGGCACCGGAACGCGCTTGCGGTGCCCTGCGATGTCACGGTTCCCGACGACGTCGAACGGCTTTTTGAAGCCACCCGCCGGCAGTGGGGGAGAGTGGATGTGCTTTTCAACAATGCCGGCGTGTTCGGGCCCGCGGCGTCCGTTGACGAGATCAGCCTGGCCGACTGGAATGCCACGGTGGCGGTCAACCTTACGGGTTCCATGCTGTGCGCCGCCGCTGCTGTCCGCGCTATGAAGGCGCAGCAGCCGCAGGGTGGGCGGATCATCAACAATGGCTCTATTTCGGCGCATTCGCCCCGGCCACGGACCGTGGCCTACGCCGTGACCAAACATGCCATGACGGGACTGACCAAGAGCATTGAGCTTGACGGCCGCGCTTTTGGCATCACCTGCGGCCAGATCGACATTGGCAATACCGCCACCGAGATCATGGACACCATAGGGGTGGGCTCGGGCGCGCTCCAAGCCGACGGCAGCCGACGGGTTGAGCCCATGTTCCCCGTGGAGGATGCCGCACGCGCGGTCCTGCTTATGGCCAACATGCCGGCGTCGGCCAGCGTGGGCTCCGTGGTCATCACCGCCGCGGGCATGCCTTTCATCGGCCGGGGCTGAGCGCACCTTCTTCTTCTCACCGCTGCGTTTTCGGATATCCGCCGCCGGGCTCCCGGGGGCAGATGCCGGAATTCGTGGCGGCCTTTTTTCGTGCCCACCCGCCTTCCAAAGATTTCGCAATGTGGAAATTGATTTTCCTCTTGCGGAATTATGGGACCGGGGTTACGTTTGAAACAGACCCCGATTTCCGGGGCTGTTCCCGATTGATAGGTACAGATCAATGAAGATCCCAGATTCCGCGGCGCTGAAGGCGAGTTCGGCGCCGTCGAAGAAGAAGCCCCTGTATAGGTCGCTCTTCTTCCAAATTCTGATCGCCGTCGTGGCAGGTGTTCTTATCGGACATTTCTGGCCGAACCTCGGCTCACAGCTGAGGCCTCTCGGTGATGGCTTCATCCAGCTCATCAAAATGATCATCGCGCCGCTGATTTTCCTGGTGATCGTCACGGGCATCTCAGCCGTAGGCGACGTCAAGGCGGTCGGAAGGGTCGGAGTCAAAGCCCTTCTCTACTTCACAGCAGCCACGCTTTTCGCACTGGTTTTCGGCCTGGTGGTAGGAAATATCGTCCAGCCCGGTGCCGGGCTGAACATCGATCCCAGCACCCTCTCCCAGGAAGCGCTGAATGCAAAGACCGGCAACGCCCCGCCGAAGGATGCGGCAGCCTTCATCCTGGATGTCATTCCCACCAGCGTCATCGGCGCCTTCGCCAATAACAGCCTCCTGCAGGTCCTCTTCTTCTCGGTGTTCTTCGGCGCGGCCATCGTGGTCATCGGACGTGAACGCTGCATGCCGGTCATCAGCCTGATGGAGACCGTCCTGGAGCTCATCTTCAAGATCATGTCCTGGATCATGAAGGTGGCACCGATCGGCGCCTTCGGTGCCATGGCGTTCATCATCGGACAGTACGGCCTCGACACCCTCAGCACGTACGCGCTGCTCATCGCCGCCTGCTACGGTGCGGCCATCGTCTTCATTGGACTCCTGTTCCTGGTGGCATGGGGCTTCGCCCGCGTTCCCCTCTGGCAGTTCCTGAAGTACACCCGCGAAGAGTTCCTGCTGGCCCTGGGCACCGCTTCCACCGAGGCCGTGATGCCGCGCATCATGACCAAGCTGACCAACGCCGGCTGTTCCCGCGCCACCACCGGGCTGGTGGTCCCCACCGGTTACTCCTTCAACCTCGACGGCGCCGCGATCTACCTTTCCATCTCCCTGCTCTTCCTGGCGCAGGCGTTCGGGCACAACCTGGACCTCGGCCAGCAGTTGGCCGCACTTGGCGTGCTGCTGCTGACGTCCAAGGGTATGGCAGGCGTCCCCGGGTCATCCTTCCTGGCGCTGTCCGCCACCGCCGCCGCCCTGGGTATCTTCCCCGTGGCCGGCGTCGCCCTCCTTCTCGGCGCTGACCGGCTGATGGACTCCATGCGCGTGGTTGTCAACCTGCTGGGCAACTGCGTGGCCACTTTCGTGGTCTCCAAGTGGGAAGGCCAATTTGACCGCAGCGTGATGGTCCGCGCGTTCCGTGGCGAGATCACCAACCACGACTCCGCGATCATGCTCGGGGTGGAGGAAGTCTTCGAGGACCAGGAGCTTGAGCGGATCAGCGGCGGCCAGGAGCCGTCCCCCAAGTTCCGCGGCGGCCCGAACCCTGGTGACATCCCGGGCTTCCAGATGAGCCGGCCCGGCGCCCACGCCGCCCCGGCCAAGGAGAGCCCAACACCCGCAGTCCACGAATAGCGGCCAACGCCGCCCAGTTCGCAGGCCCCGTCCCGGAAGACCCGGAGCGGGGCCTGCGCTTTAACGGGTTACAGGCCCTGGGCCGACTGGCTACAGCGGCAGGAGGGCGGAGAGGTCCGCCCGCAGCCCGGAGGCCGCCACCCGGCCCGCCGCGACCGCGTCTGCCCAGCTCAACTGGCCAGTGACCATGCCCAGCCAGGTGGCGGCGTCGCACTCTATGACGTTGGGCGGGGTGCCTCGGGTGTGCCGCGGACCCTCTACGCACTGGGTGACGCCGAATGGTGGCACCCGCACCTCCACCGAGTTGCCCGGGGCCCGGGCCGTTACTTCCTCCAGCGTGTATCGCACCGCGGTGGCGGTCACAGCGCGGGGGACAGGAACGTCCGACGCCGACGCGGAACCTTCCCGCCACGCGGCCAGCGCCGCTGTGCCTTCTTCAATGCCAATACGACGGCGCGCTACAGCCATGCGGCCGGCCTCCTTAATGCAGGTGGGGAAGGGAAAACGTCAGTCGAGGAGGGCCGACACGGCCGGTCCCAGCCGAATCCGGCCCACGGGCCGACCGCCGCCCATCACGGGCTCAACCACCTTTTCCAGGACACTGGAGACGCCCGGGATGTCCACTGCCCCGGCGGCGGCGAGCATGGTCAGGCCCACCAGGGACGTGGCACGCAGGTTGCCGTCCAGCATCTTGATGGCCACGGCGACGCCCTGCGGGGTGGCCATCACCAGCACTCCCTCGGCGCCGATCTTGGCGATGATTTCGAGTTCGTCCATCACGATCGTGTTGGCCTCGCCGCGGCCCTGTACAGCCCACGGGTAGTCCAGCATGGAGGTGGTGATGGTGGCGGCCCGGGCATTGGAGTTCTTGTCCCCCGGAGCCTTGGCCAGCAGGGAAAAGGCGCGGGCCAGGCCGGTCAGCGAGACCGCGGCCACCGGAGCCCCACAGCCGTCGATCCCCAAGTGGGCGATCTGTTCCCCGGTATACTCCTCGATCACGCTGCGGACACCCTGCTGGAGCGGATGGTTGGGTTCGAGGTAGCTGTGCGTGTCCCAGCCGTTTTCCGTGCAGGCCCAGAGGAACGCAGCGTGTTTGCCGGAGCAATTGAAGGCTAGCTTGGACTTGCCGCGCTCGGAGCGGACCAGCCAGTTGCGGGCAGTCTCGTCTTGGGGCCACGCGGCCGGACACTGGAGCTGTTCTTCCTTGACTCCGGCAGCCTTGAGCATTCCTTCGACCACGTCCATGTGATCGAGGGATCCCACGTGGCTGGCGCAGGCCAGGGCCACCTGGGCGCCGCGCAAAGGCACACCTGCCTGCATGGACGCCAGGGCTTGCAGCGGCTTGAGCGCGGACCGGGCATAGATGGGGGTGGTGATGTCGCCGAGTTCAGTCACCACGGTGCCGTCGGTGGCCAGGAGTACCGCGGAGCCGATGTGCCGGGATTCCACGAAGCCGCTGCGCTCAACGACGGCCAGTTCGACGGCGGAGTCCACAGTGAAGGTGGCATGCGGGTTGTGCGGCATGTTGCCAGTCTAGGGCCCCTGAAGGGAATGTCCGGGGAAGCCCATGGACGCCCGGGGAATGCCGGCTACTCCACGGTGACCATCACGGACTGCCAGCCGGAGGCACCGTCAGGTACGGGCTCGGCGCGCTGGTCTGTCTGCATCTCGCCAGTTCCATCCGTGGCGCGGACCTTGATGTAGTGCGGTCCCGGGGTGGCTTCCCATGCGTAGGACCACTGGCGCCACGTAATCACGGACGCCTCCGCTGAGAGCGTGGCCTCGGCCCAGTCCCCGTTGTCGATCTGGACCTCAACCTTGGTGATGCCACGGGTCTGCGCCCAGGCGGTGCCTCCGATGGCCACGCGGCCGGCCGGCACCTTGGCGAAGGATTTGGGCACCTCCACCCGGGCCATCGTCTTAATGGGGCCGCGCTCGGACCAGCCGCGCTCCGTCCAGTAGGCCTTGCTGTCCGAAAAACGGGTGACCTCAAGATCCACCACCCACTTTGTGGCCGAGACGAAGCCGTACAGCCCGGGCACCACCATGCGCACCGGATAACCGTGCTCCAGCGGCAGGGGCTCACCGTTCATGCCGATAGCCAGCATGGCGTCGCGGTCGTCCTGCAGCACTTCCAGTGGCGTGGAGGCACTAAAGCCGTCGATCGAGGTGGACAGAACCATATCCGCCCCGTCGGTGGGGCGCGCCCGCTTGAGGACCTCGCGGATGGGCAGCCCCAGCCATTTCGCGTTGCCGGCGAGGTTGCCGCCCACGGGATTGGAGACACAGGTGAGGGTGACGTGCGATTCGATCAGGTCGGCGTCGAGCAGGTCCTGGAAGGTGAGGCGCACCTCTTCCTCCACGAGGCCGTGGACGCGGAGTTCCCAGTCGTCGGCGTTGATCTCCGGAACGCTGAGCGCGGTATCAATCCGGTAGAAGTCCCCGTTGGGGGTGATCCAGGGGGTCACGCCGGCCACGGGGGACTGCACGCCGGCAGGTATGGCCGCTGCCGCCTTCACCGGCGCGGGCAGCTGAAGGGCGTTGCGTGCCTGGGCGATGTTGCTTCGGGCCGCGCCCAGGAGCCTGCCGCCGGTGGCGGCGATGCCGGCGGCCGCTGCCGTGATGCCCGCGGCGGCGAAGAACCTGCGGCGGCTCGTCCCCGGCTCCGCCGTCGGGGTTTCCGACGGCCGAACCGGGGGCCCGGTCCTGACCCGCCACGCCAGTACGATCAGCAGCCGCAGGACCACCAAACCGGCCAGTGTTCCCAGGACGGTGGGGATGGCATCCAGGGGTTTGACGCCGGCGCGGGTCACCACGCTGGCAACGATCACGGTGCCCATCAGCGCAACTCCGGCCACACCCAGTGCCCATTTGCGGTAGGCCACCACGCCCAGCACGCAGGCGAGCAGGAAGATGGTCAGGCCCATCCCCACAAACAGTGCCGCCTTATCGTTGGTGCCGAACGTGGCGATGGCGAAGTCCTTCATCCAAGGCGGCGTGAAGTCGATGAACGTGGACCCCAGGGCAATCACCGGGGTGGCCCGCGCCGTAAAGAACGCACCAATCAGTTCGGCGACGGCAAGTACGACGGCGGCTGCCACGGCACCGGCAAGCGCAGCCATGGCGGTTGGACCCTTGAGCCACTTCAGGAGCTTCTTCATGCCGTTGGTTCGTAGCGGACGGCGTTGGGGATTGTTCCACCGAGGCCCTCGCAGCTGACACAGCTTAGGAGCCTTCCGGGTTCACGAAGTACCCTTGGAGACTGTGAAGGTACTCGTCATCGGCCCCGGAGGCCGCGAACACGCCATTGTCCGCTCCCTGCTCGCCGACCCCAACGTGTCCGAGGTCCATGCAGCTCCCGGCAATGCCGGCATCAGCAAACTGGTCCCCACCCACAACATTGACGGCAATGATCCCGACGCCGTCGCGGCCCTGGCAACCAAGCTGGCCGTCGACCTCGTAGTGGTGGGCCCGGAGGCGCCGCTGGCCGCCGGTGTTTCCGACGCCGTCCGCGAAACCGGCATTCCGGTGTTCGGACCCAGCAAGGCCGCGGCCCAGCTCGAGGCTTCCAAGGCGTTCGCCAAGGAGATCATGGCTGAGGCCGGTGTGCCCACGGCTATGGCCCTGGTGGCCACCAATGCCGAGGAAGCCGCCTCCGCCCTGGACACTTTCGGCGCGCCCTACGTGGTGAAGGACGACGGCCTCGCCGCAGGCAAAGGCGTAGTGGTCACCAAGAACCGCGAAGAGGCCCTCGCGCACGCGCAGACCTGCTTCGACGCCGGCGGCACCGTGGTGATCGAGGAATTCCTGGACGGCCCCGAAGTGTCGCTCTTCGTCCTGTGCGATGGCCGCAACACCGTGGCACTGTCCCCGGCGCAGGACTTCAAGCGCATCTTCGATAACGACGAAGGCCCCAACACCGGCGGCATGGGTGCATACACGCCCCTGGAATGGGCACCCGAAGGCCTGGTGCAGGAAGTCATCGATCGCGTAGCCCAGCCCACGGTCAACGAGATGGCGCACCGCGGCACACCCTTTGTGGGCGTGCTGTTCGTGGGCCTCGCCCTGACATCGCGCGGGACCCGGGTCATCGAATTCAACGTCCGCTTCGGCGATCCCGAGACACAGGCCGTCCTGGCCCGCCTCAAGACCCCCCTCGGTGCGCTGCTGCTGGCAGCCGCCAAGGGCGAACTGGACAAAGCCGAAGAGCTGCGCTGGTCCAAGGACACCGCCGTCGCCGTCGTCGTTGCTTCCGAGAACTACCCGGACACGCCACGCACCGGTGACCGCATCCGGGGGCTCAAGAAGGTGGACGAGCTCGAAGGCGTGCACGTGATCCACGCCGGCACCAAGCTCGACGACGAAGGCAAGGTGATTTCCGCAGGCGGCCGCGTGCTCGCCGTGGTTGCCCTTGGCAGCGACCTCGTGGAGGCCCGCGAAAGGGCGTACGACGGCGTGGAGCTGGTTCAGCTGGAAGGCTCCCAGTTCCGGACGGACATCGGCCGCAAGGCAGCCCGCGGCGAGATCAAGGTGTCCTCCAGCGCCACCGGATCCCTGCCCGTGACGAAAGCGAAGGCTTAGCATGACCGAGAACTCCCCGCAGGAACCAGAGCAGAAGCGCGGCCTCAGCACCGCAACCCTGGACCTCCCCGGCTGGACGCACGTCTACTCGGGCAAGGTCCGTGACCTGTATGAGCCCGCGGACGACTCCATGCGCGAACAGGTGGGCCAGGACTGTGTCCTGGTGGTGGCCAGCGACCGCATCAGCGCCTACGATCACGTCCTGACGAGCGAGATCCCGGACAAGGGCCGGATCCTTACCCAGCTCAGCCTGTGGTGGTTCGACCAGCTCGGCGTGGAGCACCACGTCTTGGCCTCCACCGTGGAAGGCGGGGTTCCCGCTGCGGTGGAAGGCCGCGCCATGATCTGCAAAAAGCTGGATATGTTCCCCGTGGAATGCATCGCCCGTGGATACCTCACCGGTTCCGGCCTGCTGGAGTACCAGGCGTCCGGCACAGTCTGCGCCATCCCCCTGCCCCCGGGCCTGGTGGACGGGTCCCGGCTGGAGCGCGCTATCTTCACGCCGTCAGCGAAGGCCGAGGTGGGCCACCATGACGAGAACATTACCTACGACGCCATGGTGGGCATGGTGGGCGACGACATCGCGGGGCGGCTGAGCGAACTGACCCTGAAGATCTACACCACCGCGGAGAAGATCGCCCGCGAACGGGGCATCATCCTGGCTGATACGAAGGTGGAGTTCGGCTACGACGCCGTGTCCGGCACCATCACCCTGGGCGATGAGGTGCTCACCCCGGATTCCTCCCGGTTCTGGGATGCAGCCACGTACCAGCCCGGCCAGGCGCAGCCATCCTACGACAAGCAGTACGTGCGGGACTGGCTCACGTCAGCCGAATCAGGCTGGGACCGGTCCTCGGACGTTCCCCCGCCCGCGCTACCGGCAGATGTCGTTGCCCGTACACGCAGCCGCTACGTTGAGGCGTACGAAAAGCTCACGGGCCAGGCCTTCGCCTAGGTTTGTTCACTGGCCCGTTCCAGGTGGGCCCGGCTACCGGCTGGGCCCGCTGGGAGCGGGCCTTGCCGGTATTGCCTGCGTTGCTGGACTAGCCGGCTAGCTTGCCTTGCTGGCCTTGGCCGCCTTCGCGGCACGCTGCTGCGCCAGCCGGATCTCCAGGACGGCGTCGAGTGCCTGCTGGACGCGGTCCGATGCGCCAGCCGCGCTGAATGCCTTCTGTGCTTCCTCCAGGTAAACCAAGGCCTCCTCCGACTCGCCAGCGGCTTTCAGCGACTTGCCCAGCAGGAGCGAAACTTCGCCGGCGGTGTGCTTGGCCAGTGCGTCTGATTCGGCGTGGATTTCCCGGAGCTTGCTGATCGCAGCCATGATGTCGCCGGTGAGGTAAAGCCACCGCGCGCGGATGAAGGCCACTTCCAGCTGGTCCGTCTTGTTGCCGCCCACGATGGACAGCGCCAGTTCGGCACGCTCGATGGAGGACAGCGTTTCCGGCTCCACAATTCCCGAGGACAGGCGCACTGCTGCGGATGCCTTGTTGAACCGCGCCCAGAGTTCGATGTCGTTGGCGGGGGAGAGCATCCGGGCAGCGCGTTCGTGGTACTTGATGCCCTCCGCGTAGTCATGCCGCATGAACGCCACATTGCCGATCACCCAGGCCACCTCGCCGGCGAGCTGGGACATGGAGTGCTCGTCCACTTGGTCGTTCATGTCCTGGCAGAACTTCCAGGCCTCGTCCAGCCGGCCGCTCTCTGCCAAGGCCCCGATCAGGGCCCGGTGGGCGCCGATGATGAGGGTGGAACCTTTGGGCAGCTTCGCGCAAAGTTTCACGGCCTCCATGGCGTGATCGACGGCGGTACTCAACTGGCCCTGTCCCTGGCAGATCCCTGCGAGCATCTGCCGGGCACGCACACCCAGACCCACTGACTCGGTGGCCATGGGGTGCTCGAGCAGGTGCTGCATGATCTTCTGGCACTCCTGCCAGTTGCCCTGCTTGATCAGGCACTCGGCCTGCATGTAGGTCATGTTCCACCAGGCGCTGGTGTTCTTGCCTTCCAGCGCTATTTGTGCCGCGGTGGCGGCGTGTGTGGCGGCCAGGGGGTAGTCCCTGAGGTCCCAGGCCTGGCGTGCGTAGAGCCCGGCGAGGACGTATTCGGCGTCGCTGACCGAGATGGGTTGGCTCCAGGCCTCCAGCGCCTTGGGCGCCAGTTCCAGCCTGCGGGCCAGTTCCTCGATAACTTCGGCCGTCGGTTCCCTCCGGCCGGTCTCGAGGAGGGAAATATAGCTGGGGGAATACAGGTCCTTGCCCAGTTCAGCCTGTGTCAGCCCACGTTCGAGACGCTCCGCCCGGAGCTTCTCCCCGAATCCGTTGCCCACGGGATTTCCTCCTAATTCCGGACAGTCTTTGTACTCAATGCTTGACAGTCCCTGTGGAAAACATTTTACAATGTATGTCAACAAGGACAGTGCTGACTTTGTAACGAATCCGACTCGTATTGAGGAACTTATATGTTGAAGAAGATTGCAGCCGCAGCCGTTCTGGCCGGGGCCCTGGCGTTTTCTGCGGCGGCTCCGGCCGTCCTGTCGGCTGGTTCCATTGCTGACACCACGGGGGTATCCGTTGCCGTAGGTAACTGGCCGGATCCCATGTCCAAGAAGACCAAGGACACCAAGGACAGCGACACCACGTACACCACGAACGTGGGCAACTGGCCTGACCCGATGTAATCACTCCTCACCAAAGGGAGGCGAGGCCCCGGACCATGCGAACCATGGTCCGGGGCCATTCCTTTGCCCGCATCACACCCCGGCCTCGATGACACCCCGGCCTCGATGACACAACGCGACGAATGCTTATGACAGAAGGTAACAAATTGGCATCATGGGGGAACAAAAAAGAGGGCCTCCCTGGGGGGAGACCCTCTTTGTTTTGGTCGGGATGACAGGATTTGAACCTGCGACCTCTTCGTCCCGAACGAAGCGCGCTACCAAGCTGCGCTACATCCCGATCCGCTGCAAAAGCAACTTTACAAGGATAGCCGATCCGGGGACCGGATGCGAAATCCGGTTGCTGGCCCGCCGCCTCAGCGCGCGCGCCGGCGGTTGCGCCCTGCAGAGGCGTCCTCGCTGGCCGGAAGGCGTTCGGCCAGGACCGGAAGTGAATCGTGACGCCCGCGCTCCACGTGGGCGGACGCCAGGGCGGCGGCCAGCGCCGGCTGGCCCTCGACGATGGCCTGGACCAGTTCGGCGTGCTCCTGCCACATCTTGGGAGTGTCACGCTCCGGCGTCAGGCGGAAGAGCCACCGCACACGACCGTTCATCAGGCCTGTCATGCGCCGGAGAAGGTGGTGGTCGGAGAGCTTCACGATCTCCTCATGCAGGTCCGAGTTACGTCCGGACGCCTGGACGCCGCTGACCCCGGTGCGGGCAGATTCCAGGGCGTCCAGCAGCGCCGCAGGGCTGGCGCCCTCGGAAACCCTCCGTGCAGCGCATGACGCGGCCAGGGGTTCCAGCTGCAGCCGCAGGTCAAAGACCTCCTGCGCGTCACGGTAGGTGAACGAATGGACGACGGCGCCGCGGCGGGGTTCGGTGGAAATGAAGCCTTCAGCCTCCAGCAGGGGCAGTGCCTCACGCAGGGGAATCCGGGACACTTCAAGGTCTGCGGCCAGTTCCCGTTCGTTCAGTTTTCCGCCGGCCGGCAGTTGGCCGGAGATGATCCTCTCGCGCAGCACCTCGGCAACGCGCTCGGACAATGGCTCCGCGAGGAGTTCAGCCGCGCCGTTTTCCATCTCATCTCCCATGGGGTTCAGGCTATCCCAGCCGGGTCCCCAGCCGGGTCCCCAGCCGGGATCCCCAGCCGGTCCCGGCGGCCCAGAGCCCGGCGTCCGGCACCGGCACCGGCCGGTCAGACCAGCGAGTCCTTCCAGGCGCCGTGGAGGTCGGCGAACCGCCCGCCGCCGCCGATCAGGTCCGCCGGTGTGCCGTCCTCCACCACGCGGCCGTCGTGGACCACCAGCACGCGGTCGGCGGTTTCGACGGTGGACAGCCGGTGCGCGATGATCAGCGCTGTGCGGCCCCCGCCCGCAGCAGCGGAACCGGGGGCACCTGCGGCAGTGCCGGCGTCGGCCGTTGCCTTCAGGAGGCGCGCCAAACCAGTCTGGACGAGCCGCTCCGAAGGGATGTCCAGGGAGGAGGTTGCCTCGTCCAGGATGAGTACCGCCGGCCGGGCCAGGAATGCACGGGCGAAGCTGATGAGCTGGCGCTGGCCTGAGGAGACGCGCCCGCCACGCTTGTTGACGTCGGTGTCGTAGCCCTCGGGCAATTCGGTGATGAACTCGTGGGCTCCGACGGCCCGGGCGGCCTCTTCGATCTCCTCGCGGGAGGCCTCCGGCCGGCCCAGTGCGATGTTGTCCGCCACGGAGCCGCTGAACAGGAACGCCTCCTGGGTCACCATCACAATGTTCCGGCGCAGGTCCGTGGTGCTGAGGTTGCGGAGGTCCACGCCGTCCAGCGTGAGTGAGCCGGCGGAGACGTCGTAGAAACGGGCGATCAGCTTGGCCAGGGTGGACTTGCCGGCGCCCGTCTGGCCCACCAGCGCTACGGTCTGGCCGGCCGGAATGTGCAGGTCCATGGTGGGGATGACCACCGGGCCCTCGCCATAGCGGAACTCCACGCCCTTGAAGTCGACCGTGCCCTTGGCATCCCGCAGCGCCACCGCGTTCTTGGGCGGGCGGACTGTGGGGACCTCCTCCAGCAGGCCGGACACCTTCTCCAGGGCGGCCTGGGCACTCTGGAAGGAGTTGTAGAACATGGCCATCTGGTCCACCGGCTGGAAGAAGCGCTTGGTGGACAGGATCAGGGCCAGCAGCACCCCCACGGCGAGGTCTCCGCCAAGGACCCGGAATCCGCCGAACAACAGGACCGCTGCCACGCAGATGTTGCCGATCAGCACCAGGCCGGGCTGGAAGATTCCGTTGAGGTTGATGGAGCGGACGGTGACCCGCCGGTAGTCCTCGGCCAGCTGGCCGTACTGCTCGGCGTTTTCGCGTTCCTTGCGGAAGGCCTTCACGGCGCGGATCCCGGTCATGGTCTCCACGAAGTGCACGATCAGCCGGGCGGACACCACCCGGGATTCACGGAAGGCGATCTGGGAATGCTTCTGGTACCACCGCGAGAGGAAGTACATGGGCACGCCCGCGGCCAGGACAATCAGCCCGCTCCGCCAGTCCAGGGCGAACACCGTAACGGCGGTGAAGACCATGAACAGCATGCCCGAGGCGAGGGAACTCACGCCCGAATCGAGGAGTTCGCGCAGCGCCTCAAGGTCCGAGGTCTGCCGGGCGATGATCCGGCCCGAGGTGTACTTTTCGTGGAATTCCAGGCTGAGGCGCTGCGTGTGCCGGAAGACCCGCACCCTGAGGTCCAGGAGCATCGCTTGGCTGAGCCGCGCGGTGGAGGTGACGTAAAGGGCCGTCAGCGCGGCGGTTGCTACCGCGGCGGCCAGGTAGCCGACGCCGGTGAGCACCAAGGGGAAGTTGTCGCCTGCCTGCAGGGCGGGCAAAGCGTGGTCGATGCCAAAAGCGATCAGCGCCGGCCCCGCCACGCGGGCGGCCTGGGACAGCACTACCGTGGCGATGGTCAGCCAGAACCTGAGCCGCACCGGACGGATCAGTGACCGCAGCAAGGCGAGCGACCGCCGTCGTACGGCTTTGCTGTCGCTTTTGCTGAGGTGGGCGTTGTCCTCGTTGGCTGTGCCGAACGTTGCAGTGCTCATCGGATGATTTTCCCGGCTTCGACGTTGGCCTCTTCCTCAAGTTCGGACAGTTCCGAATCCAGGTCCCGGGGTTCCTGGTCCAGGCTGGCGATGACATAGCGGTAGTGCGGGTTCTCCGCCAGCAGTTCCGTGTGCGTTCCGACGGCGGCAATGCGACCGTCCTCCAGCAGGGCCACCCGGTCCGCCAACGCCACCGTGGAAGGCCGGTGGGCGACGATCAGCGTGGTGGTGTCCTTCAGCACCGAACGCAGCCGAGCCTCCACCAGCTCTTCGGTGTGCACGTCGAGCGCGGAGAGTGGATCGTCGAGCACCAGGACGCGTGGCCGGGCGGCGATGGCCCGGGCGAGGGCAATCCGCTGACGCTGCCCTCCGGAGAGGCTCAGGCCCTCTTCGCCGATGAGCGTGTCCACGCCTTCCGGGAGGGAGTACGCGAAGTGTGCCTGGGCCACGTCGAGGGCCTCATCCAGTGCTTCCTCGCTTCGGTCCTGCGCGCCGAGCAGCACGTTGTCGCGGACGGAATTTGAGAACAGAGTGGTGTCCTCGAACGCGACACCCACCACGCGGCGGAGCTCCTCGACGTCGAACTCGCGTAGGTCTACGCCGTCAATGCTGATGGAGCCGTCCGTGACGTCGTACAGCCGGGGGACCAGCTGGATCAGGGCGCTCTTACCACTGCCCGTGATACCCACCACGGCCATGGTTTCCCCTGGCAGGACCTCCAGGTTGATGTCCTTGAGGATGGGCCGGTCCGGCGCGTCCTCAAAGGCGAAGGTGGCGTGGTTGAACCGCAAGGCCCCTCGGAGCTCGGAGGGCCGGCGTGGCTCCGGGGGACTGGTGATGGTGTTGGCCGAATCCATCACTTCGAAGTGGCGGTCGACGGCGGTCTTGGCAGTGAGTGCCATGGCGAGCAGCATGCCGGAGAACTCCACCGGGGACGCGATGACGGCGGCAGTGGCGAAGAAGGCAACGAGGGCGCCGATGCTTAGTTGGCCGCTGGCGCACAGCATGACGCCTACCACCAGCCCGGTGCCCAGCGCGAGTTCGGGCAGCAGGGTGACCACCATGGTGAAGGTGGCCTGGTGCCGGGCCTTGGAGATCTCGGTCTGGCGGAGTTCCTCGGCCTGCTCGTTGAAGTTCTCCAGGGCCTCCCGGCTCCGGCCGAACGCCTTGAGGACGCGAATGCCATGAACGGATTCCTCCACCGTGGTGGCGAGGTCGCCGGCCTGGTCCTGGCTGCGCCGCGCCACCTTGCTGAAGCGGGTCCGGAACCGGAAGCCGTAGGCCATGATGGGCACCGCGGCAGCCAGGAAAATGAGGGCCAGTTGCCAGCTCATCGAAAACATGACTGCAATGCCGATGACGACGGTGAGGGTAGTCACCACCAGCATGATGGCGCCGAAGGCCATCCAGCGGCGCAGGAAGTTCAGATCGGTCATGGCACGGGAAAGCAACTGCCCGGAGCCCCACCGGTCATGGAAGGACACGGTCAGGTCCTGCAGGTGCCCGTAAAGGGAGACGCGCATCCTGGTTTCAACGGTAGTTGCCGGGTTGATGACAAACTGCCGGCGCAGGGCCACGAGCACAGCCTCGGCAATGCCCAGGACCAGGATAATGACGGCGGCAATCCAGACGGCGTCCGTGGCGCCGCCGGCCTGGAGCGAGTCGTTGATCAGGACCCGGAGTACCTGGGGGATGGTCAGGGCGACCACACTGGCCAGGAGTGCACAGAGGAGCCCCATGATGAGCCGGGGGATGATCGGCCTGACGTGAGGATAAAGACGGCTAATGGATCTGAAAAATGAAGTCTGCTTGGCCATGCCCGCTTCTCAAGCTCTAAATCGAATGTAGTTTCCCGTAGCAACTACCTTATGCCATGGCGTGATTCGATTCACAGGATTCGTGCGGGCTGGGAACGATTGTCCAGTTATCACGTTCCGCAATGCCGCCCTGAGGCTGGAGAGCTACTCTGGAGCCGTCAGGGTCAGCAGGACGGCCTCGGGCCGGCAGGCGATCCTGATCGGCGCGAAACGCGAGGTGCCGATGCCGCCGGAGACGTTTACCGGAGTCGTGGATCCGTTGCTCTCCCAGTTGTTGAGTCCCTTGGCCCGCCACGTGGGGAGGTCGCAGTTGGAGACCAGCGCGCCATAGCCGGGGATACAGAGCTGTCCGCCATGCGTGTGGCCGGCAAGGAGCAGGTCCGCCCCGTCCTGGGTGAAGTGGTCCAGGACGCGCTGGTAGGGGGCGTGGATAACGGCCACCCGGAGGTGCGCGTTATCGTCCTGGTTCTTGGTTCCGCGGGGCCAGCCGGCGTAACGTTCGCGATTCAGGTGGGGGTCGTCCACGCCGGAGAAGTCGAACCGCATCCCCCTCAGGACTACAGACTGGTTCCGGTTGGTCAGGTCAATCCAACCGCCCATGCCGAACCCGGCCCGAAGCCGCGGCCAGTCCAGTTCGATGTTTTCGCGCTTCACCTTGGACGGACCCAGCAGGTACGACGCCGGGTTCCGCAGGCTCGGAGCGTAGTAGTCGTTCGAGCCGGGGACAAAGACGCCGGGGAACTCGAGCAGCGGCCGGAGCGCCCTAAGCAGCGGGTCTACGGCCTTCACATGGCTGAGGTTGTCTCCCGTGTTCACCACGAGGTCCGGCTCCAGCGATGCCAGCGATTGGAGCCATGCAGCCTTGGTGTCCTGGCCCGGGACAAAATGGATGTCGCTCAGGTGCAGGATGGTGAAGGGCTGATGGCCGGCAGGCAGGATCGGAAGGGTTTCCTCGCGGAGGACGAACTGGTTCTTCTCCCACAATCCGTAGCCGACGGCGGCCAGCCCGGCCGCTGCTCCGGCAGCAGTGGAGACGGCAAAGCCGCGCCCAATGTTCCGGACGCGGCTGGCCAAAGCAGGGCTGACCGCCATAGGTAGCTAGTCCTTCTTTTCGCTGTTGCCCGGACCCGGTGCAGGGGCCGGCGGGGTGGTTGGCTGTGGCGCCGTGGTGGCCGGTGCACTCGGCGTAGTAGTCCGGGCCGGTGTGCCGCTCACCATGTTGGTTGGCGGGGCATTGAACGGGGCGGTGCCGTAGGCAGGGGCTATCTGGAGCATGTACTTGGAGAACATCGGGCCAGCGATCATGTAACCGTCCACTGCCGGGTAGAACTTGCCGTTTACCGTCAGGTTCCGGCCCGGGCGGCTCTGGTCGCCGAAGGGGTCGCCGAACCATGCGGCGGTGGCCAGGCCGGTGGTGTAGCCCACCACCCAGGTGGAGCCGTTGGTGTCGTTGGTGCCGGTCTTGGCTGCCACGGGGAAGTTGGTCCTGGTGGACAGCCGGGGCTGGATCAGCGAACCGGAGCCGCCGTTCAGCACTTCCTGCATGGCGTAGGCGACGCCACGGGCCACTTCGGGTTTGACGGCGTCCTTGCAGTTGGAGGACTGGGCGGGAAGCTGTGCGCCGGTCTGGTCCGTGACGGACGTGATGGCAATGGGCTCGCAGTACTTACCGTCGTTGGCGAACGTGGCAAACGCGGCGGCCATGGTCAGCGGGGCCGTCTGGGTGGAACCGATCAGGTTGGCCAGCGTGGTCATCTTGACCTGCGGGTTGGGGTCCTCAGCCGTGGGCAGGCCGCCGTGGATGCCCACGGCGTCCACGATCTTCTGGATGCCGCACAGGTCAACCTGGGCCGCGGACGCGAACGTTGCCGTGTTGATGGAGTTCATCAGACCGTAGAGGACGGTCATGTTCCGGTAGTAGCCCTCGTCCGAGTTCTGCAGGTCGAAGCTGCCGGGAATCCCGGCGTCATACCAGCCGACCGTGGGGTCCGGGCAGGTGTTCCTCCAGGGGAAGTTCTGCGGATACTTCCGAACCGCCGCGTTGATGTTCGTGTTCATGGACTTGCCCTCGTTGAGCCATTCAGCGAAGGTGAATGGCTTCATGGTGGAACCAGGCTGGGCGCCACCCATGCCGTTGAGGTCGTTGCCGTCCTTGTCCAGTTTGTCCACGTTGAAGTTGATTTGGGTATCGAACTTGCCGTCAGCGGGCAGGAACGAGGTGTTCTGGGCCATGTTGATGATCTTGCCGGTGTTGGGCTGCACCGAGACGATCGCCGAGCCCCACTTGTCCGGGTTGGCGCCGGCCGCCGCGTCGGACTCGGCCTGCGCCGCGTTCTGTGCGTTGGGATCAAGGGTGGTGGTAATGGTCAGGCCGCCGCGGAAGACACTGTTGATGCGCTCCTCGGAGGTGGCGCCGTAGGCAGGGTTGTTCAGCAGCAGGTGCAGGACGTAATCGCAGAAGTAGGGCGCGGTGGCGGCGTAGGCACAGCCCTGGCGGGCGGGGGTGACCTTCGGCTCCACTGGCGTGGCCACGGCGGCGTCGTGGTCGGCCTGCGTGATCTTGCCCTGGCTCAGCATGAGGCCGAGCACCAGGTCGCGGCGCTGCTTGGCGTTGTCCGGGTTGGAGATCGGGTCAAAGGCGGAGGGGCTGTTGACCAGGCCTGCCAGCAGGGCGGCCTGGGGGAGGGTCAGGTCCTTGGCAGTGGTGCTGAAGAAGAATTTGGAGGCGGCTTCAATGCCGTAGGCGTCCCGGTTGAAGAAGACGATGTTGAGGTAGCCCTCAAGGATCTGCTCCTTCGAGAACTCCTTCTCCAGGGCGATGGCCAGCTTCATTTCGCGGAGCTTGTCGCCCACGCCTTTGTTGACGCCGTTGAGCTTGATCTGCTCCTCGTTGCCCTCAGCGGCGAGGTTCGCGTTGAGGACGTTGTTGACATACTGCTGGGTGATGGTGGAGGCACCCTGCTTGTTGCCGCGGGCGGTGCTCACCAGGGCTCGGAGGATACCGGTGGTGTCCACGCCGCCGTGATCGTAGAACCGGCTGTCCTCAACGGCGATGACCGCTTCCTTCATGAAGGGGGAGATCTGGTCCAGGGAGACCTTGGTCCGGTTCTCTTCATAGAGGTTGGCGATGAGGCTGCCATCCGCGGCCAGGATCTTGGTGGACTGGCTGGGCGGGTCTACTTTCAGCTCCGCCGGGAGGGTGTCGAAGAACTCGATCGAACCGCTTGCTGCGCTGCCCGAGACGGCGGCAGCGGGAACCAGCAGGCCAGCCACCAGGACACCGCAAATAGCGCTCACGCCAAGGAAACCTAAAATCTTTCCGAGGGTAGTGGCTGTGTCGAAAATGGGGTTCTTACGAGTCACCATGTTTTCCACTTTACCGGCAAGGACTAGTCTTTCTCTCATGACCAAATGGGAGTACGCGACGATTCCGCTCATTATTCACGCCACCAAGCAGATCCTGGACCAGTGGGGAGAGGACGGCTGGGAGCTCGTCCAGGTCGTCACTGGTCCCGACGGCAACGGCCTTGTTGCCTACCTCAAGAGGGAGAAGCAGTAACGTGAGCACCCCCGCAAACACCACGTCCGGTGCGGAAACTGCGCCGATTTCCGCCGTTGAACAGCGCCTCTCCGAGCTCGGGCTGACGCTTCCAGAGGTGGCCGCTCCCGTGGCCAGCTACGTGCCGGCAGTGATCTCCGGCAACTACGTTTACACCTCCGGTCAGCTGCCGTTTATTAACGGCAAACTCGAAGCTACCGGCAAGGTGTCCACCGGCACCGAAGGATACGCCGACGAAGCCACGGTGTCCCCCGAGGACGCCCAGCGCTTTGCGGCCATTTGCGCCGTCAACGCCCTGGCCGCCGTCAAGAGTGTCATTGGCGATCTTGACCGCATTACCCGGATCGTGAAAGTAGTGGGCTTCGTGTCCTCGGACCCCTCCTTCACCGGCCAGCCGGGTGTCATCAATGGTGCCTCGGACCTGCTGGGACGCGTCCTGGGCGACGCCGGCAAGCACGCCCGTTCCGCCGTCGGCGTTTCAGTGCTGCCGCTCGACTCGCCCGTCGAGGTCGAACTGATCGCTGAATTCAGCTAAGGACCGGTCACCTCTTTTGCCTCAACTCGCCCGACGCCTGTTTGTCCTTCCCCCTGATCTCGAAGGGGCGGCACGAAGCTGGCTCGATCACGGCGAGCGGACGCCACGTGCTGCCCGCTTCGCCTCATCCGTGGTTCTGCTGCGCGATTCACCCACCGGCCTGGAGACCTGGCTCGGCTACCGTCCGGGCTCCTCGCCGCTGGGGGTCCTCGCCTTCCCGGGAGGTTCCCTGGACGCGTCCGACGACGACGCCCTGGGTTGGCTGGGCCCCTCACCCCAGCATTGGGCTGAGCAATTGGGGACGGACGACGTCGGGCTGGCGCGGCGCCACGTGGTGGGCGCCATCCGCGAGCTTTTTGAGGAGACCGGTGTGCTTCTGGCCGGACCCGACCCCACTAGCACGGTGGAGGCCACGTCCACTCCGGAGTGGATGCGGGCACGGGAACTGGTGGCGAACCAGGAGAAGTCGTTCGGCGACGTCCTGGCCAAGCGGGGACTCTCGCTCCGAACGGACCTCCTGAAGCCGCTGGTGAACTGGCGCAGTCCGGACTTCGCGCACCATCGGTTCGACACCCGCTACTTTGCGGCGACCGTACCGATGAACCAGCAGCCCACCCTCCTGGAAAGCAAGGGGGTCTGGGGCCGATGGGTCAATGCAGCCACAGTTATCGCTGATCGGGACACCACAGCACTGGGCGACGAAGTGGGGGTGGAGAACACTGTGGGCCTCACCCTCGGCCAGCTCCTCGTTCCCGGTTCCGAGATCATGCTCGAAAAGATGGCCGCCGCCAACGGCTGCATCGCGTACCTCAGCTATAAGCGCAAGGCCCACGTGTACCAGCCCCGGCTTGTTGAAGAGGACGGCAAGCTCATGCTCGAAGTCGAGGCCGCGAAGACGGTGGCGGGCGACCCCCAGCGGGAGCGCTAGGGTGTTTTAGCGCCGGCCGTGCAACCGGATGGTGGCGTACGGGCGGCTGGGGAGATTACCCGCCGTCCAGGACTCGTCCGAGGGCTCCAGCGGTATCTGGCCACGGCCGTCACGGATCACCAGGGCGACCGTACCGATCATGGCCGCCACACAAGCCCAGCCCAGCAGGATCAACACAACAGCCGTAGCCACAGACATCGCCATGCACCTCGCCACTTAGTTTTACCGCCGTGGCTTGGGCGCGGCGCTGGCTGTGAGAGTGGGTTTGACGGCGCAAAAAGGCCCGAGGTCCGGCATCCGGAAGCGTGCTTCAGAGCGACGAAGGAGCAGCACGCGTGGGCCCACGCCGTCAGGGATCCCCGCGGCCGAGCTTGCGAGGATGGGGGGACGGTGGGGAGGATGCCGGCCTCGGGCCGGACGCTTCTTGGGACTTTGCGGGGTTAGCGGGAGCGCTGGCGGAGGCGCTGCATGTCCAGGATCACTACGGCGCGGGCCTCCAAGCGGAGCCAGCCGCGCTGGACGAATTCGGCCAGGGCCTTGTTAACTGTTTCGCGGGATGCGCCCACCAGTTGGGCCAGTTCTTCCTGGGTGAGTTCGTGCGCCACCAGGACGCCGTCCGTGGCCGGGCGGCCAAAGCGGTCGGCCAGGTCCAGAAGGGCCTTGGCGACGCGGCCGGGAACGTCGGAGAAGACCAGGTCCGAGAGGGAGTCGTTGGTGCGGCGCAGGCGGCGGGCCAGTGCCTGCAGCAGCTGGGCCGAAACCTCGGGGCGGGTGCGGAGCAGTGTGTTCAGACTCTCGTTCTTCAGTCCGGCCAGGCGGGTTTCGGAGACGGCCGTGGCTGTCGCGGTACGCGGGCTCGGATCAAAGAGGGCCATTTCGCCGAAGAGTTCGCCCGGGCCAAGGATGGCCAAGAGGGATTCCCTGCCATCCGGAGACGTGCGGCCCAGCTTCACCTTGCCGGAGACGATGAAGTAGAGCTGGTCACCCTGGTCGCCTTCGCGGAAAACCGAGGCTCCGCGGGAAAGGTCCACCTCGGTCAGCTCGTCCGTCAGCAGACGGAATGCTTCGTCGTCGAGCGTGGCGAAAAGGGGTGCTCGGCGCAGTACCTCGATGTCCATAAAATCTCCTGAATAAAAAGTGTCGGCTGTGGCGCTTGTGCCATTGTTTCAGAATTTTCAACGTTCTGTGACGTACTTGGCAGCCGAAACGCCCTGAAGCGCTGGGCCGGAAGCCGATTTGAGCCGTGCAAGGCAACTGAAGCCGCATTCCTCCGGAGCTTATCCGGAGGATCTGCGGATAATGCGGAAGCAGAATCCGAGCCGGTGGGGACGCACAGAATAATGTCAGCCGACGCCACTAGAATTGGGGTTCAACTGTTTATAAGGAGCCTTAGTGTTTGGCCTGACTGTTCTGGACCTGGTACTGATCCTGGCCCTGCTGTCGTATCTGGGCTACGGCCTGCGCAACGGGTTCCTGGTGACATTGGGCGGAATCGCCGGGTTCGCCGCTGGCGCCGTGGCCGCCTTTTTCGCCGTACCCCTGGTCAGCGGCTTCGTTGATGATTCCGGGTGGAGGCTGACCGCCATCGTAGCCGCCGCCGTCGTCCTGATCGCCGTGGGGCACGGAGCAGGCACCATGATCGGCCGGAAAATCCGCGGCACCGTGCGGATCAGGCCGCTTCGTGCCGTCGACCGGCTGATCGGCGGGGCCGTGAACGTTGCGGTCTCAGCGCTGATCATGTCCATGCTCGCCTTTAGCGTCAGCTCCCTCGGCGTCCCCTTGGTGTCCCAGCAGTTGGCTGAATCGAAAGTCATCCGGTTCATCGACGGCATGACGCCCACCCCGGTCAAAGCCACTATGGCGCAACTGCGTTCAACGGTGATCGGCAACGGCATCCCCACCCTCCTGGAGGGCCTCGATCAGGGCCAGCCGGTGGTAGTGCCCGACGCCAGCACGGACACGCCCGCCCTGAACCGCGCCGCAGAATCAGTCCTTAAAATCGCCGGGACCGCCTTCGAATGCGGCCAGAACCAGACCGGAACCGGATTTGTCGTCTCACCCGGAAGGGTTGTGACCAATGCCCACGTCGTGGCGGGCGTGTCGCAACCCGTTGTGGAGGTCCCTGGCGGCAGTGCCATGCCTGGACGGGTGGTCTATTTCGATACCAGGCACGACCTCGCTGTCCTGGCAGTTGATGGACTTCCCGCCGAGCCGCTGGCCCTGAGCCCGGACCTTCCCAACGGCAGCCCGGCGGCCTTCGCCGGCTATCCGCACGGCGGTCCATTCCTGTCCAAACCGGCCACCGTGCAGGACATCACCACGGTGCTGGTGCCGGACATTTATGGAAACAGCCCAGCACCCGAGGAGATCTACCGGCTCGCTGGGGACATCCAGCCCGGCAACTCGGGCGGGCCGCTGCTGACCACGGAGGGCTTGGTGGCCGGTGTGATCTTTGCCAAGGCGACATCAGACACAGAACTGGGTTTCGCCATCACTATGGATGACCTCAACCCGGTGGCGTCCCAGGCTCCCGGCCTCAGTGCGCCGGTATCCTCCGGGCAGTGCATCCAGAAGTAACAGTGCATCCAGTAGCTGCAAGGGTCAGAGCCACTCCAGGCTTTGGCCGTGCGGGCCGGTGATGGCCACCGGGCTGCCGTTATGAGTCAGCAGGAACCTGCCAAGGATCCGCTGCGCGTCAATCTCGGGGACCACGTTTGAACCGTCCTCCTGGTAAATGACCATGTGCCCCTCGTTGCTGAGCCAATGGACGCCCCGGCTGGCGGCGAGATGCTGCATGGTCCGCCGGAATTCGGTCCGGCCGGCGGCGGTCAGATAACCCATCACCGCGCTGTGGAAGACCACCAGTGCTGCATCGTCCGGCGCCTGTGTGGCGAGTTCCAGCAACCGCTCGTTCAGGTCGCCGGCAACGAGGTGTGGCGGATCCTGCCGGGCGATGGCGACGGCCTGCTGGAGCCGTGCGCGCCGAAACTCCTGCTCCGGCCACACCAGTGCCTCTAGCCACGCGACGTCCCCAGGATCCCCCACGTCCAAGGGATTCAGGTCGATGCCGGCCCGCCACACCACGGACGGGAGCGAGGCCGGCAAAGGTACCGGGCCGGTGGTGGCGCAGTTCAGGATGGGGACCCCGGCCGGGGCTCCAACGTCCGGGCCGGGAGATAACCGCGTGACTGTGGTGCCGTCGTCGTACTCGTAGCCGTACCGGTCCGGGTACAGCACCAGGCCCGCTGAGGCGCCCACCTCCAGCAAAGCCAACGGCTTACCCTCAGCCTCCGAGATGGCCGCCAGCGACGGCAGCAGCGTGGCGCAGCGGCCTGCCTCGTTGGTCTGCGTGGACCGGGAGAGCACAATCCTGCTGACATCGTCCCAGCGGGCGTTGAGGAAGTCGCGGAACTGTTCAAAGGGGCCCGGCACAGCTCCGAGGTACCGGGCGGCGGCAAGGAGCAGGTTGGGCTGGCGTTTGTCATGCGGCCACCGGTCAATGCGGGCGATGATCTCCGGGTCGTCGGCGATCCCCAGAGTCCATTCGGCGTAGCAGGGAGAGGAACCGGGCGCTTCCACGCTGCCAAAATGCCGGTACCACGCGGCGGTCATGGCTACAGCACTTCGGCCAGGTAGTCGATGGCGAGCTTGTAACCGAACACTCCGGCGCCCACGATGACAGCAGCGCAGACGGGGGATAGGAAGGAATGGTGCCGGAACTCCTCGCGCTGGTGCACGTTGGTGATGTGGACCTCGACGGCAGGAAGCTGAACCGCTGCGAGGGCGTCACGCAAGGCCACGGACGTGTGGGTGAAGGCACCGGCGTTCAGCACAATGCCGACGGCGGTGCCGCGGGCTGCGTGGATGGCGTCAAGGAGCACGCCCTCATGGTTGGACTGGACGCATTCCACCGTGAATCCATGGGCCTCAGCGGTGGCACCGGCCAGCTGCTCGACGTCGGCGAGGGTGGAAGTGCCGTACTTTTCCGGCTCTCGGGTTCCCAACAGGTTGAGGTTGGGGCCGTTGATCACGAGGATGGTGCCACGCCCGGCGGTCTTGGTACTGCCGCCTGGGAGGCTCTGATCGGATTCGTTCATGCTGCCAACTTTAGGTGATGACGGCTGGCGACCCGTTGGCGCCAGCCTGAGCGCCGGATTCTGCACCATCATTCGTCCGGTGTGGTTCCACCGTGCCGCCATTCCAGGAGGCGTGGGACTGGGCCAGCAAATGATGGAGCAGAATCCGACACTATAGTGCGGTGAACCTCAGCACGAGGGCATGTTCCGGGTTCAGGATGGGCATCGGCAGGCCCACTTCGGCCAGGAAGCGGCCGCCGGCGACTGCTCCGTCGGCCAGCCATGACGGCGGCCTTACTTGCGTGTAGGTGTGGGCGTAGTCAGCGTCTCCAGGTGTCGGGAAGATGGCCTCCACCCGGTAGGTGCTTTCAGGTTCGAGCCCGGGGATGGTGATGCGGCCGGTCTGCTCAGCGAACGCGGTGCGCGTGCTGACCAGGGCGAACAGAGCCGCCGTTGTGCCCTGTGCAGGTCGGGCCGAATCGGTTCCGGAGGCCACTACGCCGTGCAGGAGCAGGGAGCCGTCGGCAACGTCCGCGCGCACCATGCGCCCGGAGTGGATGAGATCGCGATGTTCTTTGTACAGCCCAATGAAGCGCTTGAGCTCGTCGCGCTGCGCACCCTGCACCTCCCGGACGTCCCACTCCATGCCGAAGTGGCCAAACAAGGCCGTGATGGCACGGAAGGACAGGTCGTGGGTGCGGGCTGTGGTGTGCGAGGTGGTGGGGCCGACGTGGCCACCCACCAGTTCGGGCGGGACCACCAGCCCGGTCCAGCGTTGGATGGTCTGCCGTTCCAGGGCATCGTTGCAGTCCGAGGCCCAGATCCGGTCCGTGCGTTCCAGGATCCCCAGGTCAACGCGGGCGCCGCCGGAGGAACAGCTTTCAATCTCGACCCCGGGATGGGCCTTCTTGAGTTCGTCAAAGAGCCGGTAGGCGGCCAGGGTTTGCTCGTGGACGGAGGAGCGTCCGGCGTGGCCGTGCTCCAGCAGGTCCCGGTTCTGGTCCCATTTGAGGTAGCTGATGTTGTTCTCGCGCAGGAGCGCGTCCACGCGGTCGAAGATGTACTGCCACGCTTCGGGGTTCACGAGGTCGATCACATGCTGGTTCCGCCACTCGATCGGCAGGCGGCCGCCGTCCTTGTGCGATATGGCGGCCGGGCCGACGATCCATTCGGGGTGGGCGCGGGCTATGTCGGAGTCGAGGTTGATCATCTCCGGCTCAACCCAGAGCCCAAATTCCATTCCGCGGGATGTCACGGCGTCGATCAGCGGCGCGAACCCGTCCGGCCACAGCGCCTCGTCCACGTACCAGTCGCCAAGCCCGGCGTTGTCGTGGCGTCGCCCGCGGAACCAGCCGTCGTCGAGGACAAATCGTTCCACCCCGAGCTCGGCGGCGGAATCGGCGAGCTCGATCAGGGTGGGCAGGTTGTGGTCGAAGTAGACAGCTTCCCAGGTGTTGAGCACCACGGGGCGGGGCTTGCCGCCGCCCGCGGCGGGGAGCACGTGGTGGGGGCGGGAGCGGAACCAGCTGTAGAACGCTTCGCTGATGCCGTCCAGGCCGCGGTCGGAGTAGGCGGCGAACAGTGCGGGAGTGGTGTAGCTGGCACCTGGCTCGAGGATCACTTCGGCAGGGCCGAGGAGCTCCGAGCCGCCGATCATGGTGCGGCCGTCGCCGATGCTGTCTGCGAACTGCTCGTGGTTGCCGCTCCAGGCAAGGTGCGTGGCCCAGACCTTCCCGTGGCGGTTGCCGAATCCAGCGGTGCCGGCGGCGAAGAGCAGCGAGGAGTCGTGTCCGGTGCGGCCATGCCGGCCGGCGCGGACCCAGGTGCCTTGCTGGATGGGGCGGCGCTGCGGGTGGCGTTCCCGGCACCAGCGCCCGGTCAGGTCAAGGAGTTCGACGGCGTCCGGGGCCACCGGGAGGACAGTTGCCAGTTCGTCGAGCTGATAGGGCGTGGTGCCGTCGTTGGTGACGGTGTGACGCAGCTCCAGCAGGCCGCCGTCGTGCAATGTCACCGAGGACAGGACGCTGAGGCCGGCCTCGGGATCGGACTGGACGATGGCAGCGGAGTTACCCTCGGCGGTCGTTGTGACGACGCGGAGGCGGGCTGAGAAGTCGAGGCCGGAGACGCCGTCGGCGACGCGGTGACCGCGGAGGGCGGGACGGCCACGCCAGCTGGAGGACGCCTGCGGCAGGAGGCCGGCGGGTACGGTGGCGTCGATGGCGGAGTGCGGGATCGGTTCGCCGAGGATGGCGAGGTCCGGAAGTGGGGCGTCACCCAAATCGGCGCCCCAATGGATAATCTCGGCCTCCCCGCTGTCGAAGCTGATCACCAGGCTGGTGCCGGCGGTACGGAGGTGGAGCGAATCCATAGATATATCTCTTTCGGTAATCATGGTGTGCGTTCACTGACGCAGGACGGTGGTGGTGCTGTGTTGGGTGTGTGGAGTCCGGATGCCGCCGCCGCGATGAGGGAACGGCGGCATCCGGAGCCGATGACTGCGGCCACATCCGCAGGCACGTTTTTTGGTGGACCAGGCCTACTTGAAGAGCGCGTTGACCTGTTCGTTGGCCTGGGTCAGGGAGCTGGCGGGCGCCTTGCCGGACACCACGGCGTCCATGGCGGGCTCCATGATGCCCTTGACCTTGGCTGTGTTATCAGTGATCGGGTACAGGAAAGTGGTCTTGTTCTTGACGTGCTCGGTGAAGGCCGTCACGTCCACACCCTTGGCTTTGAAGGCTTCGGCGGCCTTGTCGGAGGAGGTCTTCAGCGCCGGGAAGACCACGGCCTTCGAGGCCACAACGTCCTGGCAGTCAGCGGAAGCGAGGTACTCCACCCACTTGATGGAGGCGTCCTTCTTCTTGGTGCCTGCCCAGATCGAGTCAGCCAGGCCGTTGAACATGGAGGCGCGCTCGCCTTCCGGACCAACGGGAGTCGGGGCGATGCCCACCTCGATGCCCTTGTAACTGATGTACTGGCCGGTCATCCACGACCCGTGGGCGTTGATGGCAGACTTGCCGGCTGCGAAGGTGTCTGCCATCGCGGCGCCGACCGTGGTCTCCAGCTTGGGCATGTAGCCCTTCTGGGCCAGTCCGGCGAACCAGCCCATGCTTTCCTGGAACTTGGGGTCGTCGTAGTTGTAGTGCGTGCCCCACGGGTTCTTGTCCGTGTGGGACCAGCCCGTGGTGTTGGTGAGGTAGCTCCACTCCGTCTGGCCGGAGGAATCTCCTCCGCCATTGAGGCCCAGGCCGTAGACGGCGACATTGTTCTTGTCGAAGCCGGCCTCGTCGCCGCGCTTGCCGTTCTTGTCAACGGTCAGGTGGGCGATGACCTTTTCGTAGCTTCCGCCATCTTCGGGGTTCCAGGTGAGGTCTTTCATCTGGTCTTCGGTGATGCCGGCGCTGGCGAGCATGGCCTTGTTGTAGAACAGGCCGATGGTGTCCCAGTCCTTCGGCAGGCCGTAGCGCTTGCCGTCCTGGCCGACCCAGAGGTCCGCGAGGCCCTCGTTGTAGGCGGTGAGGTCTACGTTGTCTTTCTCGACAGCGTCGTCGATGGGCAGCAGCTGCTTGTTTGCGGCGAGCTCACCGTAGCGTCCGAGGTGGTTGGTGAAGACGTCCGGGGCTGTGCCGCCGACAAAGCCGTTGGTCAGGGTGCTCCAGTAGTCGTCCCATCCGCGCTGGGTGATCTTGACCTTGATGTCCGGGTTGGCTTTGGTGAAGTCGTCTGCGCACTGCTGGTAAGCGGGCAGCTGGTTGGCGTCCCACAGCCAGTAGCTGATCTCGCCCTTGGCAGACTCTGCCGAGGACGATGAGCCGCCGCCACAGGCGGACAGGGACAGTGCCACGGTTGCGGCGACGGCAACGGCGCCGAGGGTTTTCTTCATGGTTCTACTTTCCGTTCGGGGGATGCGATGGGCTGTTTGGGGTGGGGAAATTTACTTGATGCCGGAGAAGCCGATGGAGTTGACGATCTTCTTGCCGAAGGCGGCGAAGAGGATCAGGACGGGCAGGGCCGAAATGAGGGTGGCGGCCATCAGGCCGGACCAGTCCGGGGCTCCCTGCGGGGACTGTGATTTGAAGACACCGAGGCCCACCTGCAGGACCCGCACGTCATCCTGGGAACCGACCAGCAAAGGCCAGAAGTATTCGTTCCACTGGCCGATGAAGGTGAGCAGTGCGAGGGTGGCGATGGGGGCAGCGGCGTTGGGGAGAACGATCTGGAAGAAGATGCGCAGGTGCTTGGCGCCGTCGAGCATTGCCGCCTCTTCGACTTCCCGGGACATGTTCAGGAAGAACTGGCGCAGGAAGAAGATGGCGAACGGTGTCATAAAGACGTACGGCAGGACCATGCCGAGCATGGTGTTGAGCAGGTCCAGGTTCTTGATGAGCAGGAAGTTCGGCAGGGCCGTGAAGATCGGCGGGACCAGCATGGTGCCGAGGAACAGGCTGAACACCAGGTTCCGTCCCTTCCAGCGCAGCCGGGCAAAGGCGTACGCAGCCATCGAACTGAAGAACACGGCTCCGGCGGTGGTGATGGAGGAGAAGATGATGGAGTTCCGCAGGTAGAGCCAGAAATCGATGGCGGCACCGGAACCGCCTTCCGCGACGGCGTCGGCTGGGCTTTGCAGCCCGAATACCCGCATAAAGGCGCCGAAAGTGAATTCCGCGGGAAGCAGGCTGGCCGAGTTGGAAGCCAGTGCCGAGTTGGTGGACAATGCCGTGCGCAGCACCCAGAGGAAGGGCAGGACGGAGACCGCGATGGCCAGGACCAGGAGGGCCCAGGCACCTGCCCGGCGGGGGTTGAACGGACGACGGCGGCGGGTTGAGGCCGGCAGCGGTGCGCGGCTGGTGGTGGTGGTCATGCGGGGCTCCTAGTCCAGGTCCGACTCGTTGCCCTTGAGGAACTTCATTTGGATGAAGGCCACGAGGGCGAGGATGAGGAAGAGAATGACGGCAATTGCAGATCCGTAGCCGAAGTCCGACTCGGTGAAGGCACGCTGGTAGATGTAGTACTGGATGACGCGGGTTGCGTTGACCGGCCCGCCGGCGGTGGTCACGGCAACGGTGTCAAATACCTGGAACGAGCCGATCACCGTGACAACCAGGACCAGGACCAGCACCGGCCGCAGCAACGGAATGGTGATTTTGCTGAAGGTCTGGAACGGTGACGCGCCGTCGAGTTTGGCCACTTCGTAGACGTGGCCAGGGATGGCCTGGAGCCCGGCGAAGATCAGCAGGGCTGTGTAGCCCATGTGGCGCCACGTGTTGATCAGAGCCTGGGTGGGGATGGCCCACTCCTCGCTTCCGAAGAAGGCGACCCTGGGGAGGCCGGACCATTCGATGAACTGGTTGACCACACCGATCTGGTAGTCGAGCATCCAGAACCACAGCAGCGCCGCGATGACGTTTGACATCAGGTAAGGCAACAGCAGTGCGCCGCGGATGAGCGTGGACTTTGCCACCTGGTGCATCAGGAGGGCCAGGCCCAGGGCCAGGGCGGTCTGGAGGACGATGTTGAGGAAGACGTATTGGCCCGTGACCGCCAGGGAATTCCAGAACAGCGGGTCTTTGGCGATGGCCGTGTAATTGTCCATCCCCACCCATTCCGGGTCACCCAGGATGTTGTACTCCGTGAAGCTCAGGTACACACCGCGGATGGTCGGGACAACGTAGAAGAAGACGAACCCGATCATGGCCGGGGCGATGAAGAGGAGGGCGATCTTGAGGTCGCCCAGCTGGCGGTAGCCGCCGCGCGGCATGGGGGCTCCGGGCTTGGGCGGGGCGGATCTCGTGTGCTTGGCAAGGGTGGTCATCGTCGACCCTTTCCTGACTGTGATGTGGATAACAACTGGTGAGAAATCTACACGAGTAGATTGAATGTGGCAAGAAGTATTTCTTGGCTTATTTGACAGGGATTAATCCAGTCGCTAGCCCATTGACTCGAGTAGATCCCAGTGTAAGACTGGGATTCCTGATGGACAGCGCTTGCCCGGCGCTCCTGCAAGCACCCGTGGAAAGAGGGACAATGGCGTTTTCAATCGGCGTAGTAGGAGCCGGCCAGTTCGGCGGCCAGTTCGCGCACCTCTTCAATCTCCACCCCGGCGTGAGCTCGGTGTATGTGGTGGATGAGCTTCCGGAGCGTGCCGCTGAGGCAGTGGAGCGCTACCACCTGGTGGGGGCAAAGGCGAGCTTCGAGGAACTTCTCGCCTCCGACGTCGATGCCGTGGCAATCTTCACCCAACGCTGGACGCACGGTCCCCTGGTGGAGCAGGCGCTTCGTGCCGGCAAGCACGTCTACTCGGCCGTCCCCATGGCCATTTCCGAGGACGAAATCGCCCGGATCATCGACGCCGTCCGTGAAACCGGCCTGGTTTACATGATGGGGGAGACCAGTTACTACAACCCCGCCACCGTCTACGCACGCAAGCAGCTTGCCGCCGGCCGCTTCGGGCGGATCTTCTACGCCGAAGGGGACTACGTCCACGACATGGATCTAGGGTTCTACGACGCCTACCAGTACAGCGGCGGCGAGCGTTGGAAGGAAACCGCCAGCTACCCACCCATGCTGTACCCCACGCACGCAGTCGGCGGAGTACTCGGCGCCGTCCCCGCCCATGCGGTCAGCGTCAGCTGCGTAGGAGTGAAGGATGACCGCAATGACGGCGTCTTTGACAAAGAAGTCAGCATGTTCGGAAATGACTTCTCCAACGCCACGGCCCTCTTTGAACTCAACGACGGCGGCGTGATGCGCACCAACGAGATGCGCCGGGTGGGCTATCCCTCGCACATCAGGGAGTCCCGGTTCCGGTTCTTCGGTACGGAGGCCAGCTTCGAGCAACTCGCCAAAGTCACAGTGTGGCAGGACAAGGAAAACGTCCACGATATTTCCGAGCAGTTCGAAACCCGTCCCAGCATGTCCCTGGACGACCCGTCCCTGGCGAACGTTGCCCCGGAACTGAGGGACGCGTTTGTCTCCGGGCTCTCGCCAGTCCACGACGCCGAACGGCTCCCTGAGGAGTTCCGCGGCGCACCAAACGGCCACGAGGGCAGCCACCACTTCCTGGTGGACGACTTCGTGACGGCCGTCAACACCGGGACGCTGCCACCTGTCAATGCCTGGGTTGCCGCGCGGTTCACCCTTCCCGGCATTGTGGCCCACGAGTCAGCCCTCCGCGGTGGGGAACGGCTGCCCATCCGTGACTTTGGCGATGCCCCGGAAATTCGATAGCTAGCATTGACATCATGACGATTCCAGCAGTGCAGGCCCCGCGCGGCCCGGTGACGCGCAAGGACGTTGCCCGGTACGCCGGCGTCAGCACCGCCGTCGTCAGCTATGTGGTGAACGGCGGGCCAAAGAAGGTGGCCCCCGTCACCGAAGCGAAGGTCAAGGACGCCATCCGCGTCCTGGGCTACCGCCCCAACGCGGCGGCCCGCGCCCTCAAGCTGGGCTCCAGTGAGACCCTGGGGCTTGTGGTCCCGGACATTTCAAATCCTTTCTTCGCTCTGTTCTCCCACGCGGTGGAGGATGCAGCGGCCGACTTGGGCTATGCCCTGGTGCTGAGCAACTCAGACGGGAACCTCGCCAAGGAGCGGCGAAATATCCGCAACTTGGCTGCCCGGCAGGTGGATGGGGTGCTGTTGGCCAGCGTCCTCTTTGAGCCCGATCTGGAGGTCCTGGAAACGGCAGACATCCCCTCCGTACTGCTGAACCAGGAACGGGATGCCCCCGGTTTCAACAGCATCGGTGTTGATCTCGCAGCCGGCGCCCGGATCGCAGTCCAGCATCTGATCAGCCACGGCCACACCAACATCGGCCTGGCAATGGGTACCAACGTTTCCGACAGCACAGATGGCCGTGAGGTCGGTTGGCGGGAGGCCTTGCAGGAAGCGGGCCTGCCGGAGGGGCCCATCGTGTACAGCTCATTCACTCGGCCCGGCGGTTATGTTGCCGGGCAACGCCTTTTGGCGTCGATCAACCGGCCAACAGCCATCTTTGCCACCTCTGACATGCAGGGGATCGGTCTGTTGCGGGCGATCCATGAGGCTGGCCTCTCGGTGCCGGGCGATATCGCAGTCGCCTCGTTCGACGGTTCCATTGAGGCCGAATACTCATGGCCACCGCTAACTACGGTCGAGCAGCCCGTGGCCGATATGGCAGAGGCCGCCGTGGCCGCCCTCGTGGCCGCCCGACGCGGCGAGAAGCCCCGGCACCGCATCTTCGCTACTAAATTGCACGTCCGCCAGTCCTGCGGCTGTCCCTAGGGAAGTTCGGCTAACCCGCGATCCGAAGCCTGCCGGTCCGCTCGCCCAGGATCCGACGAGCTTCGGGGCTGAGGCCAGCATCGCTGATGACCTCATCGGCCTCGTCCAGGGCCGCTATGGTGCTGATCCCCAGCATTCCCCACTTGGTGTGGTCAGCCAGCACGACGACGTTGCGCGCCGCGGCCACGAAGGCTCGGTCCGTCTCGGCTTCCAGCAGGTTGGGGGTGGTGAAGCCGGCGTCCGCGTCCATGCCGTGCACACCCAGGAACAGCACATCCAGGTGCAGCTGCTTCAGGGCCGCCGTCGCGATGGGCCCAACAAGGGCGTCCGACGGCGTGCGTTCGCCGCCGATGAGGATCACCGTGGAGCCGTAACGGGCAGAGCCGGCGGATGCGCCGTGATGGAACAGGTCCGCGATGCGCACGGAGTTTGTGACCACGGTGATGCGCGGACCGTTGACCAGTTCCTTGGCAAGCGCCCACGTGGTGGTCCCGGCGCTGAGGCCCACTGCCATGCCTTCGTGCACCAGGCTGGCTGCCTCCAGGGCGATGGCCTTTTTCTCGGCCGTCAGCTGGGTGGATTTGAGCTCGAAGCCGGGTTCGTGGGTGCTGACATCACCGGGGATCTTGGCGCCGCCGTGGATCCGCTCCAGCCGGCCGCCCTCCTCCAGCACTTCAATGTCCCGGCGCACGGTCATCAGCGAAACGCCCAACTGCTGCGCCAAGTCGGACACGCGAACAACCCGCTCACGCTGGACGGCGTCCACAATCGCCTGATGTCGAGCAGCGGGAAGCATCTAAAAACCATCCTTAAAGCCAGCGGACAGGGGCTGCACCAAGCATACGGCGACGGCGCCGCCCACAGTGGTGGGAAGCGCCGTCGACGAGGAGCGGGAGTTATCCGGCAGCGCGCGTCAGAGCGAGGAACGAGCAGCGCGCAGAGGATGACTGCCGCTCCTCGCCCTGCCACGCATTACTTCCGCAGGGATGCCGCGATCTGCTTCATGATGGTCGGGTCCGACAGGGTGGTGGCGTCACCTACTTCGCGCCCTTCTGCGACGTCCTTGAGGAGGCGGCGCATGATTTTCCCGGAGCGGGTCTTGGGCAGTTCGGGTACCACGAGGATGGTTTTGGGTTTGGCGATGGGGCCGATTTCCTTGCCCACGTGGTTGCGGAGTTCCTGGACGATGTCATCTCCGGAGTCCACCACGTCGCCGCGGAGGATGACGAACGCGACGACGGCCTGGCCGGTTGTCTCGTCCGCAGCGCCCACCACGGCGGCTTCGGCCACGGACGGATGCGAGACGAGGGCGGATTCGATTTCGGTGGTGGAGAGCCGGTGCCCGGAGACGTTCATGACGTCGTCCACGCGGCCCAGTAGCCAGATGTCGCCGTCCTCATCCTTCTTGGCGCCGTCGCCTGCGAAGTACATGGTCTCGAAGCGGGACCAGTAAGTGTCCTTGAACCGTTCGGGGTCGCCCCAGATGCCGCGGAGCATGGCGGGCCAGGGCTCACGGATGACCAGGAACCCGCCGTGCCCGTTCGGGACGGACTGGCCGAGTTCGTCCACGACGTCCACGGCGATGCCGGGCAGCGGCACCTGTGCCGAGCCGGGCTTGGTGGCAGTGACGCCGGGCAGCGGGGCGATCATCTGGGCGCCGGTTTCGGTCTGCCACCAGGTATCCACGATCGGTGCCTTGTTGGAGCCGATGACGTCGCGGTACCACATCCAGGCCTCGGGGTTGATGGATTCACCCACCGACCCGAGGACCCGGAGGGAGGAGAGGTCGTACTCGTCCGGGATATCCCGGCCCCACTTCATGAACGTGCGGATCGCGGTGGGCGCGGTGTAGAGGATGGACACCTTGTACTTCTCCACGATCTCCCACCACCGGCCCTGGTGCGGGGAGTCCGGGGTGCCTTCGTACATGACCTGGGTGGCGCCATTGATGAGCGGGGCGTAGGCGACGTACGAGTGCCCGGTGACCCAGCCGACGTCGGCCGTGCACCAGTAGACGTCCGTGTCGGGGTGCAGGTCGAAGACTGCCTTGTGGGTGTACGCGCCCTGGGTAAGGTAGCCGCCGGTGGTGTGGAGGATGCCCTTGGGCTTTCCGGTAGTGCCGGAGGTGTACAGGATGAACAAAGGGTGCTCGGAGTCATGCCCGACGGCGGTGTGCTGGGCGGATGCCACACCGACGGTGTCGTCCCACCAGTGGTCGCGGCCCTCGTGCCAGTCCACGTCCTGGCCGTTGCGCTTGACCACTACCACGTTCTGCACGCTGTGGCCGTTGCCGTCACCAGGACGGGACAGGGCGTCGTCGACCGCCGGTTTGAGGGCGCTGGGCTTGCCGCGCCGGTAGGTGCCGTCGGCGGTGACCACCAGCTTGGCTTCGGCGTCGTCGATCCGGGACCGGAGTGCGTCGGCGGAGAACCCGCCGAACACGACAGAATGCACAGCACCGATGCGGGCGCAGGCCAGCAGGGTGATCACGGCTTCGGGGATCATGGGCAGGTAGACGGCCACGCGGTCGCCCTTGGCCACGCCGAGGGATTCGAACGCGTTCGCGGCCTTCTTTACTTCCTCGGTGAGCTGGGCGTAGGTGTAGGTGCGGGTATCGCCGGGTTCGCCTTCGAAGTAGATGGCCACCCGGTCCCCGAGCCCGTTCTCCACGTGCCGGTCCAGGGCGTTATAGGCGGCGTTGACCTCCCCGCCTACGAACCACTTGGCGAAGGGCGGGTTGGACCAGTCCAGGGCCTTATCGAAGTCCTTGGACCAGGTGAGCAGTTCACGGGCCTTCTTGGCCCAAAACGCCGGCCGGTCGGCGTCGGCCTCGGCGTAATCGGCTGCGGTGACCACGGCGTCGGCAGCGAATTCCGGGGTTGGCGCAAACTTGCGGTTCTCGTGCAGCAGATTTTCGAAGGCATCGCCCTGCTGGTCGCTCTGCACGGAAGCTTCGGGAGCGGTGGCGGTGGAGCCGGGAGTGTCCTGGGACATGGTGAACCTCATCATTCATCGACCTTTGCTGCGCGGCATGTGCCGTGGCCCGGGCGGCACCCCACCGCTTTGCGCGGCATTGGGCAACGGCCGGTCACGGACATTCCGCAAAGAGCTGTTCCGAAATCAAGACTAATGCTTGAGTCCGCAGCTGTGTGTGCCCTGTCACAGAGGTGCCCGTGAGCGGCGTTTATTAAGCGGTGAATGGTTTCGCCCACTCGCCGGGGACGCCACGCAGCCAACCCTTCGGCTAGTGATCGCCAAGGCTGTTGGCTAGGCTGAGATTGAATTGTGACTTTCGACGGAACCGTCCGGCCGGGTAACAGCGTTGCGGGTGACCCGGCCGGCAACACCGTTTCAGACGGCACGGTTTGTGGGACCGCAAGGTCCCGTGCCGCCACGCTAAGGAGAACAGAATGAACCAGCAGAGCTTCGGCCAGACAACCGGCCGTGCAACAGCGGCCGGACCTGACGGATCGTCCGGGAGCAGCGCGGGGAAAGGCCAGCCGGAGCCAGCCATCGGGAAGGCCGGCTCCCGGCACCAGGCAGTTCTGGGGCACTTCACAGTCCGTGACCTCACCGTCTTCGCCGCCACCCTCATTCTTTTTGTCACCTCCCTGCTGCCGGTCTTCCTCACCAGGTTCAATCTCTGGAACGTGGGTAACCTGTTCTTCCTCGGGCTGGGAATCGTCCTGCCGCTGATCGTCAGCGCACTCTTTGCGGCCCGCAGGCTTGCGCCCGCCACGAAGGTCCGGATCGGATCGCTGTCCGTCGACCAGTTCGCGTCCGTGGTGGCGTCCTTCGCGGTTGCGTTCTTCTTCCTGTCCGTCGCCGGCGACTACCACCCCGCCCTGCTGGCAGGACTGATCGGCTCCGTCATCCTGTTTGCGGCCACCGTGCTGGGCCGGTTCATTCCGTACTTCGCCAGCGACTTCGAAGGACGCCAGGAGGTCCCGGCCCACGTGGTGGCCCGCGAGTCTGCCGTTCCGCTGCCTAAACCGCGCATGCCCAAGGCCCCGAAGGAACCCACTGCCCCGGAGGAAGCTAAGCCTGTGTCAGGCGCTTCACCGGACAAGGATCATGCCGCTGTGCCCGGTGCCGCCGCTGGTGCAACAGGATTTTCCACCGGTCCGGCTGCTGCAGCCGGTTCTTCGGCTGTTTCCAGTTCCATTGGACACACAGGACCCCAGACGGTGACGACGCCGGGCACCTCGCCATACGCGCCTGTACAGCCGTCCCTGCAGGAGGCGCAGCCAGCACAGCAGGTGCCGCAGCCAGCACAGCAGGTGCCGGCGCCCGCGCAGAAAGCACAGCCTGTGCAGTCCCGCGCCGCCGATACGGCAGCCGTCTCGTCGGCCCCGGAGGTATCCGAATGGCCTTCAGAAGGTGACTTTGGGCCCCCAACCCAGGCAGCCGACGTCGTACCTCCCGCAGTGGTTGCCGCAGCAGATGAGGCCCACGGGAGCGATACCCCGGCGGTCACGCCGGCCCGCCAGGCGTCCGATCCCATTCCAGCCACGGCCGTCCACCCGCAGGTTCGCAAGGAAGAGCCCATCGGCGCCACGGTGGATCCGGCAAGCCGCCCCGAGGAATCCGAGGAGCACCCCGTCCACGAGGCCTTCTGGTTCGCCGTCGCACAGCACCGGACGGCCGTTGATCCCCGGACCGGTGCCCCCGCCTTCGTCATTGAGCCGGGCGGCTGGGTCCTGGCACTCGAGGATCGGGGCCACGAGTTCCTGGTCCAGCACACCGACGGCCGCGTGGGCGTGCTGCGCGACCTGAGCAACATCGAGCGCGGTTAGCCGGCCCGGTGGCCACTTCACGTACTTCAAGGAACGGCGCGGCCCGGGGGGCTGCGCCGGGGCCAGCGGCGCCGGCGTCCGGACCCAAGGTCTCGAACGAGTCCCTCCTGGCCCTGAAGCGCCGCGCGCGGCGCATCAACAAGGCTCTGGCTGAGAAGTACCCCTACGCTCACGCGGAGCTCGATTTCCGGAGCCCCTTTGAGCTGCTTGTGGCCACTGTCCTGTCCGCGCAGACCACCGACGTCACCGTCAACCAGATCACCCCGGTGCTGTTCGCCAAGTACCCCGACGCCCGCGCAATGGCCGAGGCAGACCCGGCCGTCATGGAAGAAATCATCAAACCCACCGGGTTCTTCCGGGCAAAAACCCGGAGCCTGATCGCGCTGGGCACGCGCCTGGTGGATGAATACAACGGTGTGGTGCCGTCCAGGCTTGAGGACCTCGTGACCCTCCCGGGGGTGGGTCGCAAGACGGCGAACGTGGTGCTGGGCAATGCCTTTGGTGTCCCAGGCATCACGGTGGACACGCACTTCGGGCGCCTGGCACGCCGCTTTGGCTGGACCGCCTCCGAGGATCCCGTCCAGATCGAATTCGACGTCGGCGAGCTGTTCGAACCCAGGGACTGGACTATGCTCTCGCACCGTGTGGTCTTCCACGGGCGGCGGGTCTGCCATTCGCGGAAGCCGGCCTGCGGGGCCTGCCCGGTGGCCAATTGGTGCCCCAGCTACGGCCTGGGCGAGACCGACCCCGCGAAAGCCGCCAAACTGCTGAAATACGAGCTTGCTCCCGGCAGCGAACAGCTGCTCGCCCAGTTGCTGGCAGAGACGCACCGCGCCGCGGAAATCCGGATGGAATCACAGAAACGGGTTCCGTGAGCGCACGTGAGGACCTGATCCACCTCGTACAGCGGACCGAAGCAGGCAACGCCCCCGAACCCGATGCCCTCTGGGCAGCGCTGACTGTGGATGAACGCATTGCGCGCAAGGCGGCCGTACTGATGCTCTTCGGTGTTTTGGACACCGTCCCCGCATCGTCCGGCAAGCCCCTCGCCCCGGCCGACCTCGACGTCCTGCTGCTGGAGCGCGCACACACCCTGGAGTCGCACCCCGGCCAGGTCGCGTTTCCAGGTGGCAGCATCGATCCCGGTGAAACGCCAGTGGAGGCGGCGCTGCGCGAAGCCGAGGAAGAAACCGGCTTGGACTCCGGAGGGGTGGAAGTCCTTGGCACGCTGCAGGAACTCGGGCTGGCACGCAGCAACTTCCTCGTGACGCCGGTGCTGGCCTGGTGGGCCTCGCCGTCGCCGGTGCGGGTGGTGGACTACGGGGAATCCGCACAGGTTTTCCGGATCCCGGTCCGGGACCTGCTGGACCCGGACAACCGGGTCATGTCCACCGTCAGCCGCGGCGGGCACACGTTCAATAGCCCGGCCTTCACCGTCAACGGAGTGGTGGTGTGGGGCTTCACAGGCATTGTGCTCAACGGGCTCTTTGAGCAGTTGGGCTGGGCCGTCCCTTGGGACCGGTCCCGCCTGCACAACATCATGATCTGACCGGCGCCACCCTTGCCGCCGGTCAGATCGACTAAGACTGGGGCTGCTGCCGGAGATCCACCACGATTCCGGTAGCTGCATTCTCGCGGACGGCCTTGATGCCCTCGAGCAATGCTCCAACGTGCCTGAAATTCGGCGAAACCGCCACAATGTTGCCGTCAGCGTCGGTGAGACGGAGCCTGTAGGCCTCGTCACCCACGCGATGTATTTCGAACCTGCCCGCCATGTGCCGGACCTCCCCTGGGAATGCATCTTTGCATGTAGTGCTTGACCCGCCTGCTTGAGTCAGTTAATTGACTGTAACGCCGCTCACAGGGCATGGGCCAACTACTCCCGGGTAGGTTACTCCGCGGGGCGCGCTGTGACGGTTCCGTGGCCTGTGACTGGAGGTGCGGCCACCAGGCCGCTAAGGTGCCGGAATTCCGTTGGGCGGCCTACTTGGCGTTGTCGTAGGAGTCCACCACGGCCACGCTGACCGGGAACTCCACCGGGATGGACCCGAACAAAAGCTCCTTGGCGGCGCTGGCCGCGTCTTCAATTGCCGCGATGCACCCGTTGACCTGAGCTTCAGGCGCATGGACCATCACCTCGTCGTGCAGGAAGAACACCAGCTCCGCGTGTCCGAAGCCTTCCGCGCGCATGGCTCGCAGCCGCCGTCGTAATTCCGCGAGCCAGCAGGCTGCCCAGTCCGCCGCCGACCCCTGCACCACGAAGTTCCGGGTGAACCGGCCGCGGGAGCGGGCGATCGATTCGGCGCGGCGCTGTTCCTCTGCCGTGCTGGATTGCTGGCTCTGGAACCACTGCCGTGAGGGTGGCGGGCTGCTGCGGCCCAGCCTGGTGGTGACCGTCCCGCCGGCTTCACCGTCCCGCGCCGCCTGTTCCACGAAGCCCACGGCGCGCGGATAGGTCTTCGCCAGCTGGGGCATCAGCCGCCCGGATTCGCCCGTGGTGGCACCGTAGATGGCGCCGAGGAGGGCCACCTTGGCTTTTGCGCGGTCACCGCCGAATCCTTGGGCGGCGATGCCGGCGTACAGATCCTTGTCCCGCGCAGCCTCGGCCATTTTGGCATCCTGCGCCAGTGCGACCAGGACGCGGGGCTCCAGCTGGGAAGCATCCGCCACAATGAGCTTGTAGCCCGGATCGGCATGCACCGCGCCGCGGATCTGCCGCGGAATCTGGAGCGCCCCGCCGCCGCGCGATGCCCAGCGGCCCGAGACAACCCCGCCCACTACGTACTCAGGCCGGAACCGCCCATTGTCCACCCATGCGTCCAGCCAGGTCCAGCCGTTAGCGGTGTGCAGGCGGGAGAGCTTCTTGTAGGCCAGCAGCGGTTCAATGGCGGGGTGGCTGGATTCCTTCAGCTCCCACTGCCGTGTGCTCTTGACTTCGATGCCGTTACGGTGCAGGGCGCGCATCAGTTCCTGCGGCGAATCCGGATTCAGCCCGGGTGCGCTGAGCAGGCCCCGCAGCTCGGTGTTGAGGGCTTCGAGCTTGGCCGGACGGTGGCCGGATGGCGGGCGCGGCCCCAAGTAATCGGTGAGGATATTCTCGTGCAGGTCCTCCCGCCAAGGGACGCCGGCATGCTGCATTTCGGCGGCGATCATCGCGGCGGCGGATTCGGCGGCGAGGAGGAGCTGGAGCCGTTTGGGGCGGTTCTCACCGGGGGTTGCGGCCGCCAGGGCTGCCTGCTGGGCGGCGTATTCGGCCCGGAGTTCCTCGGCTGTGTGCCTGGGCGCTGCGCCGTGGCCCAGGTCTTCGAACAACGCGCCCTGCTCTGCGGGCGGTGCGGGCGGCTGGAGGGCCCGGGGAGGCTGGAGGTCCTCCTCCGGCGTGATTTTTTCGGCGTTTTGGGCGTAGCCCGTGTGCGCCGTGAACTCGGAACAGGCGAGGATGTTGCCGCAAAGACTGAGGTCGTAACAGCGGTCCAGCTCGACGCCGGACGCCAACAGGGCGGGGTACCAGTCCTGGGTGCGGTGCCAGATCCAACGTGGCGGCGGACCGCCGTTCGGCCGGCTTTCGAGGTGACGTACGACGGCGGCGAGCTCGGCCGTGCCGATCACGCGCGGTTCCGGGGTGTTGGGGTGAGGGTCTCCAGCCTGGGTGAGTTCCTGGAGGGCTGCGCCTTGGGGGTGGGCGGCGAGCAGCAGGTACATACGACAATTCTGCCCTGTCGCGGGGCTGCACTTTTGCCGGGTGTCCTGTTGCCGCCCGCGGTTGTCCTCCACAGGGGCCTTCAGCGCGCGTTTGTCCACATAAGGCCGATCACTGGTTACGGTTTTGCGCGCGGCCCATGAGAGTTGCCCTATGAGCAGGCATCAGCAAGCACCGGCACCGTCAGGTTCGGCCAGCGCCGTCACGGCCGCACGGCGCAAGGCAGCGGGGGAGCGGGCCGGGCCGGACGGCCACGCGGCCCCTGTCCGCGGCCCCGCTCCGGACGCATGGCTGCCGGAGGAGGCTGCGGAGGTTCTGCTCGTGACTGGATTCGACTTTCTGCAAGGTGAGGTGGAGCGCATCGTCGCGGCCGCAGGCGCCCGGCTGAGGGTGGTGGCCGGTGTCGTAGAGGCTGCCAGGTACTGGGATTCCTCCTCTGCCGTACTCGTCGGCAGCGATGTCCGCGAACTGCCGCCCAGGCGTCGGGCTCCCGCTGTGTTGGTGGGCCTTAGCGGAGAAGGCGACAGCCTGTGGCACCTGGCGGCGGCCCTCGGCGCGGAACGTGTAGCCGTCCTGCCCGATGCCGCGGCTTGGCTGGCCGAGTACCTCAGCAGGTCACGTTCGCCGCAGGCCGGAGGCCTGGTGCTCGGCGTCACCGGCGGATGCGGCGGGGCGGGGGCAACCACAGCAGCCGTCTGGATCGCCCAGGCGGCCGCCGGAATGGGCGTTCGCGTGCTTCTGGTGGACGGTGACCCGTGGGGCGGGGGCCTTGAGCTGGCACTGGCTGCCGAGGAACTGCCGGGACTCCGTTGGCCGGACTTGTCCGAGGCAAGCGGCAGCATCGATCCCGGTCAGCTGGCGGATTCCCTTCCCGTAACAGGTGGTTTCTCCTTCCTGTCCTGGCCCGGGAGCCGGGACCGTCCCGCGCCTGTGGACGCCGCAGCCACCGGCGGAGTTGTCGATGCCGCCCGGCGCGGCTACGAGCTGGTGGTGGTGGACATCGGCCGCGGCGCCGAGCCGTTGCACACCTTCGCCTGGGACTGTGACCGGATCCTGGTGGTGCTCCCTGCCCAGCTGAAGGCTGCGGTGGCTTCAGCCCGCCTGCTTCAGGAGCTTCCGCCCGTGGAGGCTGCCCTCCTGGTCCGCGGAAAACCCGGCGCGGCCCTGGACAGTGCACTGATCTCCGATGCCGTCGGGCTGCCCGTCCACGGCCGGGTCCCTGACCTCCGCGGCGTCACGGGCGCATCAGAGAGCGGACGCCTCCTTGAGCTGGGCAAACGCCGCAGCGTGAGGCACTTTGCTGCCTCTGTCCTGGACCTGCTCGACGGCGAACTCGCAGCAGGCGGTTTGGCGTGAGCGGGCCGTCCTCCTTTTCTGCTGCGTCCGCTGCGTCCGCCGCGTCCAGAGCATCCGCCGCAGCACCCGCGGTCGCACGGCGCCAGGCACGCGTCCGGAATTCACGGGTCCTCGATTCACGGGCCGGCGTCTCCCGGGGACTGGACTCAGGCCTGCTGGAGTCGGTCCGCGAATCAGTGATGGCGGAGTCGGGGCCGTTGACGGCTTCCCGGGTGGCCGCAGCTGTCCAGGCCACCGGGAAAATGCTGGGAACGGCAGGCGCCCTCGCCGCCGCGGAACGGATCAGCGCCGAGCTCAACGGCCTGGGCCCGCTTCAGGAGCTCACCCGGGACCCGGCCGTGACGGACATTTTGGTCAACGCACCCGACTCCGTGTGGCTGGACCGGGGAAACGGGCTGGAACGCTCTGCTGTGGCCTTCGCCAGTGAGAGCCAGGTGCGGGCATTGGCGTCCAGGCTGGTCGCGGCCGGCGGGCGGCGCCTTGACGACGGCTCGCCCTGTGTGGACGTCAGGCTCGACGGCGGCTACCGCGTCCACGCGGTCCTCCCGCCGATCTCCACAGCGGGCACCCTGTTGAGCGTCCGCATCCGGCGGGAGCAGGTGTTCACTATGGACGAGTTGCGGTCCGGTGGCATGTTCGACGAGACCGTCCAGGAAGTACTGGAACGCGTGGTGGAGCACCGGCTGAGCTTCCTCATCAGCGGCGCCACCGGCTCAGGCAAGACCACGCTGCTGTCCACGATGCTCGGCCTGTGCTCCCCCCACGAGCGCATGGTCCTGATCGAGGACGCCTCCGAGCTGAACCCCGTACACCCGCACATTGTTTCCCTGGAGTCCCGACACGGAAACCTCGAAGGCAGCGGGGAAGTGGACCTGGGCGAGCTGGTCCGCCAGGCGCTACGGATGCGGCCCGACAGGCTGGTGGTAGGCGAATGCCGCGGCGCCGAAGTGCGGGAACTGCTGACCGCGATGAACACCGGCCACTCCGGCGGCGGTGGAACAATTCACGCGAACACAGCTACAGCCGTCCCTGCCCGCCTGACTGCACTTGGGGCGCTGGCCGGGCTGGGGCAGGATGCGGTACGGCTTCAGGCATCCAGCGCCCTCGACGTTGTCATCCACGTGGACAGGCAGCCCCGGGGACGTCGGGTGGCGTGCATCGGCCTGATGGCAGAGAACCAGGGCGTCCTAACCGTCCTTCCTGCCCTGGAGATACGTCACGGAGAAGCCACTCCGGGCCCGGCGTGGCGCCTGTTGGCCAGCCGGCTGGGGCTGGATGAACCCCACACCGGAACCCCGGCGTGACTGCCCTCCTTGCCGGCTGCCTCTTCCTGGCTGTGTGGCTGTTCCTGCGGCCGGCCCGGACTGCAGCAGCCCGGTTCCACCGTGCCGTAGGCCGCGCTTCCGGCGGGGCTGCGAGTGGCGCAGTTGTGTTCAGGGTCCGCGGCCGTGCAACGTCAGCAAGCGATTTTTACGCAGGCCGCGGTGCGCTGGCGGGGCTCATGCGTCGGAAAAGCAAGACCCCGGGCAGTATCTCGATGACCCTTCTTGTTCAGCAGCTGGCGGCGCTGCTCACAGGTGGCAGGGTCCCGGCGCGGCTCTGGGACGAGCTGTGGTCCCTGTACTCCGCGCAGCCGGATCCTGCCCGTCTCGGTGGCAATGAAGCGGGTGCTTGCCAGGGCCCCGGCCTCAACCCAGGCTCCGTTGCCGTGCTCGGTACGGCACGCGCAGCCGCCTTGCGCGGCGCGCCGGTGTCAGACGCCATCAGGAGTGCTGTCCCCGTGGCCTTTGGGCGCGCAGGAGGCAGGGAACCACAAATCTGGGTCCAGCTCGCCGCATGCTTTGACATGGCTGAGGCCAGTGGTTGCCCGCTCGCTGACGTGATGACTCGGTTTGCCGCCCAACTGGAGGTTGAGGACGACGCCGAAGCGGCCCGCCAGACGGCACTGGCCGGTCCCAGGGCAACGGTGAGCCTGTTGACCTGGCTTCCACTGATGGGACTTGGGCTGGGCACCGCCTTGGGAGTGGACCCGGTGGCCATTCTGGTAGGGACACCTCTGGGCCTGGCCTCCTTGGCGGCCGGACTGGTCCTCACCGTCGCCGGCCGGATCTGGTCCGCCAGGCTGGTCCGGGCGGCCGCCGGAGCGGGCGTGTCATGACCGATTTTTTGCCGGCCGCTGTGGTGCTGGGATGCCTGGCCGCCGCGGCGGTCCTGGCATTCGCCGGGCCGGGGCGTGCTGGGAAACGGCTCAGGAGCCTCGGCCCGGTGGCCGGAACGGGACCGCGCCCGGCGGCTTTGGACGGACGAGGAAGTGAACGCGTCGAGAACGGCGGCAATTCGGGTGGAATGACGGGCGGCGGCAGGCCCCGGGAAGGCTCCTTCAGCTCCGTTGGCGGCAGCGATGGCTTGCGGGATACCGCCATGATGCTGGAACTGGTGGCCGCCATGCTGGACGCCGGCTCCGGAGTGGGACGTTCACTGGAACTCGTGGCCGCGGCAGCTTCCCCGGCGTACCGCCTTTCGCTACAGCCCGTCGTCTCTGCGCTCGCCATTGGGGCGGACTGGGGAACGGCCTGGCGCAGTTCGCAAGCCCACCTGCCGGAGATCCTGGAAATGCGGGATGCACTGGGATTCGCCGCACTGACCGGCGCCCCGTCCTCGGCCATCCTCTATGCCCAGGCGGCAAGGATCCGGCGTGAGCGCTTCCGCGCCGCAGAGAAACGCGCGGCGTCGCTCGGCGTGAAACTGGTCATTCCCCTCGGCCTGTGCTCCCTGCCCGCTTTCATCTGCCTTGGAGTTGTTCCAGTCCTCCTCGCACTGGTGCCCTCCTGAACGCCCAGCCTTTCCGGCCATCGCACCCTCCCGGCACGACAGGGCTTCGTCCTATCCTGCCGGACGATCGTCTTTTGAACCGTCACTCATTGTGCTCCCGGCCTGGTGGCGCCAGTCGGAACCTTTCCTCCACAACGGGGACACTCTCTTGCTTATCCACTTAGGGCAGCCGGTCCCTTACCGGCGCCGTCCCGGCCCGGAAGAGTCGGAAGTGCCGGCAACCGGGCCGGACAACCTGAAGGGAAAAACACCATGTTGATGAACAAAAGCTCTGCCGTTGATGCCACGGAACACAGGGTCTCGGCCGACGAAATCACTGTCGAGGCGGGGCCCGCGGCACAGGAGCCGGGTACCGGGGCCGAGGTGACCAGCAACGTCGTTGAGCTTTTCCCGGGTGCCGGGAGGGGCAGGGGATACCGCCGCCGCCGCATGCGCCACCTCGGATCGGACGCGGGCATGGCTACCGCCGAGTACGCCATCGCCACACTCGCAGCCGTGGGATTCGCCGGTCTGCTGGTGTTCATCCTGCGGAGTGACGAAGTGCGTGGCTTCTTGCTGAACCTTATCCGTACGGCGCTGGCCTTGCCATGACCGGCGTAGGGCCCCGGTTCCGGCCCGACCCCTGGTTCGGCTGCTGCCTCCCTGGCCCGGGGAACTCCCGGGGTGCAGTGACTGCGGAATTTGCCGTAGCGCTCCCGGCCGTGCTGCTGCTCTTGGCGCTCCTATTGGCGGGTGCAGCCGCGGGGGCCACCCAACTGCGGCTTGAAGAGGCAGCGCTTGCCGGCGCCAGGGCACTCGCCCGCGGCGAAAGTCCGGCAGCGGCCGAAGCGATCGTGAGGCGGCTGGCCGGGGCTTCGGCCACAGCGGCCATTGTTGCCGACGGCGAATGGGTCAGCGTCACCATCGCCGACAGAGTGGCTGGACCGCTGGGATCAATGGTGCCGTGGACATTAACTGCCCGTGCTTCGGCCCGGAACGAAACGGCGGGCTCCCGTGGGTCGGATACGCCTGGTCCGGCTGCAAGGGGGAGGACTATTCGGGACGTGATTGCGGGAGGGTCAACTTCACGGGACGTGATCGCATCTGGGCCGCCGCCTACGGGGGATGTGATCTCAGGAGGGTCGACTTTACGGGACGTGATCGCACTTGGGCGGCCTGCAGGGGAGGCGATCGCACTTGGGCGGCCTGCAGGGGAGGCGATCGCACCAGTGCCGCCTCCACGGGCCCCTGACAGGCCAAGGCCTCTCTGGCACAAGCCGCGTTGGTTGGCGGATATGGCATGAGCCGGAGCTTCCTGGACCAGCCTGAGCGCGGATCCGGAACGGTCCTGGCAGCCGGGCTGGCGCTGGTGGTGATCATGGCCATGGCATTGGTGCTATTGCTGGCCCAGTCCGCGGTGATGGCCAGCAGGGCCGCAGCAGCGGCGGACCTTGCCGCTTTGGCCGCGGCCGACGCCCTCCGCGGCCTCGTGGTGGGGGAGCCGTGCGTAGTGGCCGAGCAAGTGGCCAGCCGGAACGCCGCCAGAGTGGTCAGCTGCAGCGAAGGCGCGGGCCAGACCATCGAAGTGAGGACCGAACTCATCGCAAGGACCATGCTTGGGACGGCCACCGGCCGCGCGAGGGCGGGGCCGCCGCCCTAGAACTGCCGGAGGACCCAACGTTTGGAGTACTCACAGCCCCGAATGCTCACGATCCCGAAAGCTCACAACCCCGAAAGCTCACCCTTGAGGGCCCGGCGGTTGGGCGCTCCACGGCGAACGGCTACGGCGAGAAGGGCTACACGGGGAGGGAAAGCGACTCGCTGGCGTCCTTGAGCAGGACATCGATGAGAGTGATCGCAGCCGTCTTGTCCAGCGGATTGTTCTTGTTCCCGCATTTGGGAGACTGCACGCACGACGGGCAGCCGGCCTCGCATTCGCAGGCTTCGATGGCGTCCCGGGTGGCGGAGAGCCACACCTTGGCCTTGTCGAAGCCGCGTTCAGCGAAGCCTGCACCGCCGGGGTGCCCGTCATAAACAAAAATGGTGGGCACGCCGGTATCGGCGTGGATGGCAGTGGAAACCCCGCCGATATCCCAGCGGTCGCTGGAAGCCACCAGCGGCAGGAGCCCGATGGCGGCGTGTTCGGCAGCGTGGAGGGCGCCAGGGAACTGCGCCTCGATGAGCCCGGCACCGGTCAGGGAGCGGTTGTCCACAACGAACCAGACGGCCTTGGTGAACAGGTCCCGGGCTCCCAGCTCCAGGGGCTCCTCACCCAGGATTTCATTCGAGATCAGTGCTTTCCGCTGGAAGGAGACCACCTGCGTTGTCACTTTCACATCGCCGAAGTGCACGGCCACGTCGCCCCACTGAGCGGTGCGCAGCGTCTCCAGCACTTCGATTTGGGTCACGTCACGGGCGGTTGTGTAGTAATCGGGATTTGCCCGCCGGACAATCACGCAGTGCTCATCCTCGTTCAGGTCCTCCACCACGTAACTGTCACCCTGATGGACGTACACGGCTCCGGTGTGTGCTTGGTAGTGCGTTTGCGGGGAGTCCATCGTTCCCAGAAGGGAGCCGGTGTCCGCGTCGACAATGCTCACTGGGCCGCCACCATCGGCTCGAAGGTTCACCATGGCGGCGGCGCTTTGCGAGTGCGTCCAGAACCAGCCTGCGGGCCGGCGCCGCAGATAGCCCTGGGTCACTAGCTGACCCAGCAGTTTCTCCGCCGTGCCGCCGAAGAGGCCTAGCTCGGACACACCCAGTGGCAGCTCCGCCGCCGCAGCGCACAGGTGCGGCCCCAACACGTAAGGGTTGGAAGGATCGAAAACCGTGGCTTCAACCGAAACATCAAAAATTGCCTCGGGATGGTTCACCAGGTAGGTGTCCAGTGGGTCGTCGCTTGCCACAAAAGCGGCAATGGCGTCCTGGCCCGCGCGGCCAGCCCGGCCGATCTGCTGGAACAGGGAGGCTCTGGTGCCCGGCCAGCCCGCCACCAGCACCGCATCCAGTCCCGAAATGTCGATCCCGAGCTCCAGCGCGGAGGTGCTCGAGACTCCCAGGAGTTCTCCGGACCGGAGGGCCATCTCCAGGGCGCGCCGTTCTTCGGGCAGGTAGCCGGAGCGGTACGCCGCCACACGCTGCGGCAGGCTGGGGTCCACCTCGTCCAGGAGGCGTTTCGTGATCGAGGAGATGGTCTCCGCGCCACGCCGGGACTTGATGAAGGCGATGGTCCGGATCCGTGCCGAGACGAGGTTTGCCAGCAGGTCCGCCGTTTCGGCAACAGCGGTCCGGCGCTCCCTGGCGCCGTTCTCACCCTTGAGTTCCGTCAGCGCCGGCTCCCAGAATGCCACGGTGGTGGCGCCGTGCGGGGAACAGTCCTGGTCGACGGCTCGGACCGGGGCCCCGATCAACCGCCCAAAGGACGTCCCCGGCTCCGACGCGGTGGCGGAAGCGGCGATAAACACAGGCTCGGGCTGGGAGGTTCCAGCACCGTAGTACGCACAAACTCGGCGCAACCTCCGCATCAGGTTGGCCACGTGGGAGCCGAACACGCCCCGGTAACTGTGGGCTTCGTCCACGATCACGTACCGCAGCCGCCGGAAGAAGCTTGCCCACCAGGCATGGTTGGGCAGGATCCCGAAGTGGAGCATGTCCGGGTTCGCGAGAATCACGTTCGCATGGTCACGGATCCAGCGGCGGGACGCGGGGTCGGTGTCGCCGTCATAGGTTTCAGCCCTGACGGTGGGCAGCTTCAGGGAGCGGATGGCAGCCAATTGGTCGGCCGCCAGGGCCTTGGTGGGGGAGAGGTAGAGCGTCACGGCGCCGTCGTCGTGGATTTTTCCGGGCTCGGACAGGACCCGGAGTTCGGAGCGGTGGATGGCATCCAGTGCCGGCAGCTGGTACGCCAGCGATTTCCCGGAGGCTGTGCCGGTGGCTATAACAACGTGTTCGCCGCCATGGGCAAGGTCGGCGGCCTCAACCTGGTGCCGGTAGGGTTCATGAATCCCCAAGGAGCCATAAGCTGCCACCAAGTCCGGATGAGCCCAGTCCGGCCACGGCGCATGGACAGCCTTCCGCGCAGGAATCGTACGGACATGACGCAGCTGTTCCGGGTCCGGGCCGCGGCCCAGTAAGGGAATCAGGGAGTCATGGGGGATCACCCACAACATTCTGTCACTCGGGGAAAAATTACCCGACCGACAAGTCAGCCCCTTCATTCGACCTGGACAACATCAGGACCCGGCACACGTTGGACCAGCCCAGGTGCGAATACAGTTTCTGCCCATCACGCGAGGCGAGCAGCAGGCCATTCTCCACGTCATGCTCGAACGCCTGCGCCGCCAGCGCCTTCATGATGAAGCTGCCCAGGCCGCGCCGCTGGAAGGCCGGTTCGGTCACGATCTTGTCGAAAACCGCGGTGTCGCCCACTACGAATACCCTGCCGCTGGCGGCAACCCTCTCACCGGAACGGACCACGGCGTGGTGCACCCGATCCAGTTCGGACGTTGACAGGGAGAGATCGTCATCTGAGAGCCAGGGATCCTCGGCGTCCTGGGTCTCCATGTCCACGATCATCATGGTTTGGGAGTCGGAGGTCACGTTCAGGCCGTGTTTTTGCGCCAGGTTTGTGTAGCGCGCGACGTCGTTCGTCAGGACGGTCAGGATCCTCGCCGGAGCTTCGACCGTCTTGGCCACCAAAGCCGCAAACTCATCGTCCGACGGATCGTGGGCGAAGTATTCCCAGTCCCCGGTGGTGTCTTTTCTCAGGGCCGCAGGAAACCTCCCTTCGGTGGCAGTCTGGTAGCCCCGGCAGCCGGCCCAGCCGGCAACCCAGACTTCAAGAAGGTGTGTGATGTCTTCAACCAAGGCGTCCGGACTCATGTGATGAGAGTATTCCAGCGCTGTCACAAGTAACAGGGGGTGCAGTACCCCGATATGACTTGCTTATGCAATTGTGATGAGACAACACTGACCGGATGCTGCCGGAAAATGACCACCCCACCTCGTCAAGGCTGCCACTGTCCGTGCTCGTGTGCATCGGCGCGACCATCGCAATTGTGGGGAGCGCCCGGTACTGGGAAGCAGCCACCGGCCTCAGCTACTGGGCCTGGCTTGCCTGCGGGATCATGCCGCTGGTCGCTGGCGCCCTTATCCACCGGAAACTGAAGCGGCCTGTGGACTTCCTGGGATCCCGCCCGGATCCGGAAGGCGTGGAACGGCCAGGACTGGACGGACTGCTGGCGGCGCTGGTCCTTTTCCTGGTGCCGTATCTTGTGGGAGGCGGGGCCGCAGCCGTCGCAGCCAGCAGCGGGGCCCACACCTTCGCCGTCTCTGCGTCGGCAACCGCGGTGAGCTTCGCCGTCGTCGTTCTCTGTTACCGGGTGGCCGAAACCGCACTGAACAGGCGTGATGCCGCATTGGCAGCCCGGCAAGGCAACCCCTAAGCTCCGGAACGGCCTGGCGCGGTGAAGCCAGTACCCTTAAATACGTGGCTTTGAACCGAATTGTGCTCTTTTATGGCTTTACTCCGCTCGCTGATCCGGACGCAGTGCGGCTCTGGCAGCGCGCCCTCTGCGAGAAGCTGGGGCTGACCGGACGCATCCTGATCTCCAAAGACGGCATCAACGCCACCGTGGGTGGCGAGATCGGCGCGGTCAAGCAGTATGTGAAGACCACCCGCGAGTACAAAGGCTTCCACGACATCGACGTTAAGTGGTCCGACGGCGGTGCGGACGATTTCCCCCGCCTGAGCGTGAAGGTCAGGGACGAGATCGTCTCCTTCGGCGCCCCCGGCGAGCTAAAAGTGGATGAAAAGGGCGTGGTGGGCGGCGGCACCCACCTAAAGCCGGAGGAACTGCACGAACTTGTCGAAACCAGGAAGCAGGCAGGGGACGACGTCGTGTTCTTCGATGGCCGGAACGCCTTCGAAGCCCAGATTGGCCGTTTCAAGGACGCGATTGTTCCTGACGTAGCAACCACCCACGACTTCATCAAGGAACTCGACTCCGGCAAGTATGACGAACTTAAGGACAAGCCAGTGGTCACTTACTGCACCGGCGGCATCCGGTGCGAGGTGCTCTCCAGCCTGATGGTGAACCGCGGCTTCAAAGAGGTGTACCAGCTCGACGGCGGCATCGTCCGCTATGGCGAAACGTTCAAGGACCAGGGCCTCTGGGAAGGCTCGCTTTACGTCTTCGACAAGCGCATGCACCTGGAGTTCAGCGAGGACGCCAAGACCATCGGTGAATGCGTCCGCTGCGCCGCCCCCACCAGCAAGTTCGAGAACTGCTCAAACCCGAGCTGCCGCACGCTGACCCTGTATTGCGCCGAATGTGCCGCCAGCCCGGAGACGCTCCGCTGCCCCGAGGGCTGCACTGCCTGAAACTCACTGCCTGAAGCTGCACCGCCCGAAGATGCTCAGCCCGGAGCGCCAAGCCGGGTCAGCCGATACGCATAGTTGGCCAGCGACCTGGGCTCGACCCGGAAACTGAGGGCTGAATCTTTGGACAGGTAGATCACGTTCTCCCGGGTGGAACCGCAGCGCAGGCTGAGCTCCACCAGGGTGAACTCGTCGCTGCGGACGGTAAAGGTAACCCGCCGTTGGCTCCGGCACACCAAAGCCAGGGCATACGTTCCGGCAGGGAGCCCCGCCGCAGTATCGGACTTGATTTCGCCTCCGGTGAGGATGCCGAAATCCGTGTGGACTACCGGCCGCTCGGTGTAAGGAAGTTCCTCCTCCACCCAGTCCTCCAGTTCGGCTTCGGTGACCGGCTCATTGCGCAGCGGATCCCTTGGGAAGCTCTGGTCCGTGATGGCCGGAGCGGGGACGGAATCGGGCGGCCGCCAGCCTTCGTCGTAGGTGTATTCGCAGCCGGTCAGTGAAGCGGCCGCCATCAGAGCGGCTGAAGCCCACAGCACGACGGCGGCCCTCGCCCGGGTGCGCAGTGGCGCCTTCCGGGGCGGGTTGGGGCCCGGAAGAGATTCCGCATTTTGGCGAGGCGGCGCCCCCTGCATCGCGGGCATACTCTGACTCTAGGCCCAGCCCAACCGGTAAGCCAGAGGCCCCATCGGGCCAAACCGGGACAAGCTGCGGCGGCGGTGCCCAGCCGGGTCCTGGACGTCAGTTCCGCGGCACGCCTGGGGACAGTTTACGTTCCAGGGGAGCCTCCAATCGGGCGGCGCCGCCAACGAGGCCGTCGCCAATCGGCTCAAGTGCCGCCGAAACCTCGCCGGCCTGGAGCTGAACCACGGCGTTGTAGGGCGTTCCGCATTCCAGGGTCTGCGTGAGGAGCACCGCCCCGTCCTGGCGGATGGTAAGTGTAGCCCCCGGCCCTTCCACACAGGCGGCGTGGACCGGGTAATTGCCAGCGTCCGGTACAAGGCCCATGCTGCTGATGCCGGATCCTCCCCGCATCCCACCTGCAAAGCCAAAGAAATGCGTGTCTGGTTGGGGACCCATGAGGGCATCAACTTCCGCCATCAGCTCCGACTGGCGTGCGGCTTCCTCCTCGCTGATGCCTGTCAGCGGAGGAACGGACGGCGCCGCAGATGAGCTGGCCTCCGGCAGGGGGTCAGTACCGGCGTACTCGCACCCGCCCAGCATGGCCATGGCCAACAGCGCTCCCATGGCCACGTTGACGCCCCGCAGGGCGGGCCCTTGCGCCTTACCTCGCCGCAACGTGGATCTGTTACCAACGGACGTTCCCCCAAGAAGTGCCATGGCCCGAGCCTACTGATGCACGCGGCGGCCGCAAGTCACACGGACGCCGGCTCCCCAAAACTAGCCGGCGGACACCAGCTGGTAGGCGTAGAGCAGAGGTGCGTCAACGCTTGAGGCGCTCAGTTCCAACGGACCGTCTTGGGCAAGGGTGAGCTTCACGGACTCCCGCGTGCCGTAACAGGCCGCTCCGAGGTCGGCCAGTTCCTTGCCCCCGGACCGCACCGCGAGGAAGGCCTTGCCGCCGCCCTCGCAGACCAGCGTCAGGGTGTAACTGCCGGCAGGAACTTTCTCGGTACGGTCCACCGGCTGGGCGTTGAGGATCTTTCCGGCGTCCTCAGCCACAACGCGGCTGGCCGACGGGAGGGCAGTGGCCTTCCAGGCCGGCACATCCGCGTTCTCCACCGAAAGCTGCTGAGCGCAGCCGGAAGCGCCCAGCACGACGGCGGCGGCGGCCGCCGCGGAAAGGGCACGCGGAAAGGATGGAGGAAGAACAGCCATACCTCCAACTTACCCGGCGGGCCGAGGCCATCCTTACCCCGCAATCAGCTCCAGGGCCTCGCCGCGGTGCAACGCCAGGTAGACCCTGTCCCGCAGCACGTTGGCCTCCCGGTCAGTCAGCGTCCGGTCCAGTGGCTGCAGCACCAGCCGCAGCAGTACGTTGACTTGCCCGGCACCCATCCTGAGGCGTTCGACGGCGGCCGGCGGCAGCTCCGCCGTCGTGGTCACCGCCACCACCTCCAGGGCCGCCAGGACGTCGGCGTCTGGCCCCAGGGCGGTACGGGCGAGGTCGCCCAGGAGTTCGACGTCGGCATCGGCTCCGGAGTCCAGCACGAGGGAGAGGTCGCGCCGGATTTCGGGCAGGGCAGAGACGGGACGGTACGGAGATAGGTCCAGCATTTGAGACTGGACCTCCGGCTCCCCGGACCGCAGCAGCCGGATGTCCGTGATCCCCTTCCGCAGCATCAGCGCCCGGTCCAGCCCCATGCCCAGGGCCAGGCCTGCCCAGCGCCGTGGGTCCAGGCCGGAACCGCGGAGCACCGGAGCGGCCACCAGCCCGCACTCCGCGAGTTCGAGCCATTCCCGGCGGCCATCGGGCTGGGTCACGAGCACGTCCAGCTGCCGGCCCGCCGCCGTATAGCTGTGCCTTGCCGGCGTGGCGCGCCACTGCACGTCAGGGTGCAGGGGCGCCGGAAGGACCGCCTCCACCACTGCGGCCATCATGGCCTCGAGGTCTGAAGTCCCCAGTAGCCCGCGCGCCTTGAGCCGCCACAGGTCCAGTTGGTGCGGGGCGCCCACGTGCGTGCGGTCAATCGCATCACGGCGGTAGACGAGTCCGGGCAGGACGTGGAGTTCGTCGTAGTGCCCCAGCTCGCCCCGGAGCGAATCCAGCAGTGCCGGAATGCCCGCTGAAGTGTGGCTTCGGAGCATCACCGTAGGGCTGACGTGGCGGGAATAGCGCGAATTCCGGGTGACGTCGTCAGGCGAGTATCCCAGCCGGTCGTAATTGTCAGCGGTGGCCACGAGGGGGTTGAGCCGGTGGGTCCGGGACGGCACGGCCCACAGCCGCTCCAGCGCCGCGACGACGTCGGCCAGGAGCAGTTGCATGGCGTGCGGGCCGGACGCGGGATCGGACAGGTCACGCAGGGAAAGGGCAGAGTTGAGTTGGGCCAGGGAAAGGTAGTTCTTCATGTCGGGGGTCCTTGATGCATCAGATACGGGAGGGGGAGTACACCCTCAGCCGCTGCGCCGGACGGACCCCGGCAGCGTCAGGCGCGCGATGGGAAGCCCGTGCGGCCAATGAACGGCCGAGGGCTGATAAATCGCTGCTGCGTTTGCATGGGTCCATGATACGCCGCACGCCCAAAGCCCTTGACCTTGACGCTACGTCAACCTCTATCGTCGAAGTAATCAGCCACGGAGGCGCACGGAGGCCCATGGAAGCCAACGGAAGCCCACGGAAGTCACGGAAAGGAGGACGCCATGGACTGGTCCATCCAGGACATCGCCCGGATCGCCGGCACCACCAGCAGGACACTTCGGCACTATGACGACATCGGCCTGCTCAAGCCCAGCCGCACCGGGCACAACGGCTACCGCTACTACAACCAGGATGCGCTCGTGCAGCTCCAGCGCATCCTGCTCCTCCGCGGACTGGGGCTGGGCCTTCCGGTCATCAGCCAAGTGCTCGACGACGAAGCAGACGCAGCCAAGGCGCTCACCGGGCACCTCGAATGGCTGAAGCAGGAACAGGACAGGCTGGCGCGGCAGATCGCGTCGGTCACCCAAACCATCGAAGCAGTGAAAGGAGGTGGCGAAATCATGGCAGAAGACATGTTCAACGGTTTCGACCACACGCAGTACAAGGACGAAGTCGAAGAACGCTGGGGCAAGGATGCCTATGCCAAGGGGGACTCCTGGTGGCGCGGCATGAGTACCAGCGAGAAGGCCGCATGGAAGCAGCGCTCGCAGAAACTGGGCGAGGACTGGATTGCTGCCGCACAGGCCGGCGTAGCCCCGGACAGTACTGAGGCGCAGGCGATCGCGAAGCGGCACGTCGAATGGCTGACCGGTATCCCGGGCACCCCCGCGGCGGACGCCCGCGGCAAGGGAGAGGCGGGCAAGGATGACGTCAAGGCCTACGTCACCGGTCTCGGTGAGATGTACGTGGCCGACCCCCGGTTTGCCAAGAATTACGGCGGGACGGAGGGGGCCAGCTTCGTCCGTGACACGCTGAAGATCTACGCGGAGCAGAACCTGTAAACGTCAGCGTGGGGGCCTGCCAATAGACTTGACCGGTGACTGACTCCACCCTTTTCCTAGCCGGCAACACCCCCGAGGCCCCGCGCAGCGACCTCCCCGGCCTGTTGACCACTCTCGCCGCGGATCTCCGCAGCGTGGGGTACACGCTCGACGGCGTGGCCGGGCTGGTGGGCGAGTCGGCCTACCTCGCGCTGAACCGGGACCAGCTCATCCCGGCGCTGCTGGCGACCGAAACTGCCGCGCAAGGTGACCCCGCCGGTGGCGGATCAACAGACGCGGCCCTTGCCGCCGTCGTACGCCTTTGGCTGCTGGCGGAGCCGCAGACACGGGCAACGCTCGACGCCGCCCTGCCAGGGATCCGCGCCGCGGGCCTCGTGGAGCTGGGGCTGGCTGAGCCCGTGCCCGGCTCTGGCCAGTCCGGCTCTGGGGAGCCAGCTGCGGACCTGCTCCAGGCCAAGGCCGATCTGCGCCCGTACGGCTGGGAAGGCGCCGAACTCTGGGTGGCCAGCGACCTCGCCGCGCACCAGCAGGCCGGCGTGCTGCGGCACGACCACGTACTGGGGATCGGGCAGGCCTCCACCACTTTGGTGCAGACCACCATCCGCCGCCAGGTCGCCAAGGCCCTGGACCTGGGAACTGGCTGCGGCATCCAGTCCTTCCACCTACTGCACCATGCCGAGCACGTCACGGCCACGGACATCTCAGAGCGGGCACTGGCCTTCACCCGCTTCAACCTGCTCCTGAACGCCGAGGCGCTGCGCCTGGACCCGGACCGGCTCGAGGACCGCGTCAGCCTGCGGCGGGGGTCGTTGCTGGAGCCGGTGGCCGGGGAGGAGTTCGAGTTGGTGGTGTCCAACCCGCCGTTTGTCATCACGCCCCGGACTCTTGGCGAGGACGCATCCGGACAGTTCACATACCGGGACGGCGGGCTACCGGGCGACGACATTGTAGCCTCGCTCGTCAGGGCACTTCCCTCGGTCCTCGCCCCGGGCGGAACAGCCCAGCTTTTAGGCAATTGGGAAGTCCCGGCGGGCTCGCAGTGGCAGGAAAGGCCGCAAAGCTGGGCTGGTTCGGACGTGGATGCCTGGTTCATCCAGCGGGAGCTGGTGGCGCCGGAGCAGTATGCCGAAACCTGGCTGCAGGACGCTTCCGAATCCCGCGACCGGCAGCACTACCGGGACGCCTACGCCGCCTACCTTGCAGATTTCGCGTCGCGGAACGTGGCTGGCATCGGCTTCGGCATGGTCTGGTTGCGCCGGCCCCTCAACTCGGAACCGCACTCCGCGGTCATCAGCCGGTTCGAGGAAATCACGTACCCCATCGAACAACCCATCGGCCCCCACCTGGGCGCCGCCGTCGAACGTGCAGACTGGCTGGCTGCCAACAGCCTGGAGGACGCGCACCTGCTGGTCGCGGACGATGTCACGGAGGAACGCCACCAGCGCCCCGGAGCCGAGCACCCGGGCGTGATCCTGCTCCGCCAAGGCGCCGGGCTGCGCCGGACCAACCTGCTAAGCACGGAACTTGCCGGATTCGTGTCCGCGTGCGACGGCGACCTGACCGTGGGACAGATCGCGGGCGCCTTGGAGGCCCTCCTGGGCGGCAGCCTGTCAGGAGAGGACGGGTTCGACGCCGGCGCGTTCCACAGTGGGCTGCTCGCCGATGTGGCGAACCTGGTGCGGGACGGCTTCCTGCTGCCCGCCTGACCTTCGCCTGGACGAGTGAAGTCACCGGCGCCGATATCAAACGGTTCCTTCACAGCTGGAGGACGCTGGATACACTGGAGCCGTGAATACGGAACCTGCAGGCAGCCGCGCCCGCCTGGAGAAAAAGGTGGAAATCACCGATCCAAGGGCGATCCGGGCCCTGGCCCATGCCGCCCGGCTGGAGGTCATTTCCGAGCTGTATTCCACCCAGGTCAGCCGGACGGCCACCGAACTGGCCGCGCAGACAGGCCTGACTCCCAGCGCCATGAGCTACCACCTGCGCGCCCTGCAGAAATGGGGCATTGTGGTCCCGGCGCCCACCGAGGGGGATGCCCGGGAACGGCGCTGGAAGGCTGCCGGCACAGACTTCGCCATCAACTCCGGTGGGGGAGCGGCCAGCCCGGTCGTTGACCTTGAGCTGGATGCGTTCCGCCGCCGCGCTGCCGCGTATGCCAGGACGCGGGATGAGCGCCGCCGCGCCGGCGCACCTGCCGAGGCCCCCACCGCCGTCGTGCTTGCCAGCGAACTGCTTTACCTCACCCGCGAGCAGCAGGCCGATCTGACCCGGCGCCTGTTCGCCCTGCTCGGTGAATACGAACTGGACGATCCACACCGGATCCCCGAAGGAGCCGAGCGGATGGCCGCTATGTGGTCGCTGATCCCGGACGACCGGACGGTAGCTCGGATGGCCCCTGAAGTTGCATCCGGACCTGCGGAAACGTAGGAAAGCCGAGGCTCGGGACCGCACTTGGAGGGCGCACGTTTTTCACGCCGAATGCGCACGATTGTCCAAAATATGGTGAACTAGGCCAATATGGGCTCATCTGCCCGAGCAACCTTTTTCTGTAGGAGCACCGTGCCAAGCAAGGCCAAAACCGGCAAGAAACTCGTGATTGTGGAGTCTCCGGCCAAGAGCAAGACCATCGCCAAGTACCTCGGCGAGGGCTTCATCGTAGAGGCCTCCATCGGTCACATCCGCGACCTGCCGCAGCCGTCTGAGCTCCCCGCAGAACTGAAGAAGACCTCGGTCGGCAAGTTTGCCGTCGACATCGAAAACGACTTCAAGCCGTACTACGTGGTGTCGGCCGACAAGAAGAAAAAGGTCGCCGAGCTCAAGGCCCAGCTCAAAGATGCTGACGCTCTTTATCTCGCAACCGATGGGGACCGCGAGGGCGAGGCCATCGCGTGGCACCTGCTGGAAGTGCTCAAGCCCAAGGTCCCCGTGTACCGGATGACCTTCGGAGAAATCACCAAGGAAGCCATCCACCGCGCCATGGACAACCTGCGCGATGTTGACGCCGCCCTGGTGGACGCCCAGGAAACCCGACGCGTGCTGGACCGCCTCTATGGCTACGAGATTTCCCCGGTCCTCTGGCGCAAGGTGGCCCGCGGCCTGTCCGCCGGCCGTGTGCAGTCCGTAGTCACCCGGATGGTGGTGGACCGCGAACGCGAACGCATGGCGTTCAAAGCAGCTTCCTACTGGGACCTGACAGGCCAGTTCGGCGCCGGATCCGCCTCGTTCAAGGCGAAACTTGCCGCTGTAGACGGCGCCAAGGTGGCCAGCGGCCGGGACTTCAACGACGACGGCGTGCTCACCGCCCGCAACGCCGTTCACCTGAACGAGGAACTCGCTACGTCGTTGGCAGCGGGCCTGCAGGACGCGGACTTCCTGGTCCGCTCCGTGGAAACCAAGCCGTACACCCGCCGTCCGGCCGCGCCGTTCACCACTTCCACGCTGCAGCAGGAGGCCGGCCGTAAGCTGCGCTTCTCCTCCAAGAGCACCATGCAGATCGCCCAGCGCCTGTATGAAAACGGCTACATCACCTATATGCGTACCGACTCCTCGGCGCTGAGCGATGAAGCCGTAACGGCCGCCCGCCGGCAGGCCTCCGAACTGTACGGCCCGGAATACATCCCGGCGTCACCCCGCGTCTACTCCAGCAAGGCCGCGAACGCGCAGGAAGCCCACGAGGCCATCCGCCCCGCCGGTGACTCCTTCCGCACCCCGGCGCAGGTGGCCAAGCAGCTTTCCGGCGACGAATTCCGCCTGTACGAACTGATCTGGAAGCGTACCGTCGCATCCCAGATGGGCGACGCCAAGGGCTCCACTGCCACCATCCGCCTCGGCGCAGTGGCCACCGACGGGCGGGACGCAGAGTTCTCCGCCTCCGGCACCGTCATCACCTTCCCCGGCTTCCTGGCCGCCTACGAGGAAGGTAAGGACGAAAGCCGCGGCGACGACGACACCGAAGAAGCCCGCCGGCTGCCCAATGTGGCCAAGGGCGACTCTCTCTCGGCGTCAGAAATCGTCGCCGTGGGCCACGAAACCTCGCCGCCGCCGCGCTTCACTGAAGCGTCGTTGACGGCCGAGCTGGAGAAGAAGGGTATCGGCCGCCCGTCGACCTATGCCTCCACCATCTCCACCATCCAGGACCGCGGCTACGTCCGGAAGCAGGGCTCGGCCCTGGTGCCCAGCTGGATCGCCTTCTCGGTGATCCGCCTGCTGGAACAGCACTTCACCGACTACGTTGACTACGAATTCACCGCAGACATGGAAGGCGACCTGGACAAGATCGCCAATGGCCAGGCTGTTGGGTCAGCCTGGCTCAAGCACTTCTACTACGGTGAAGACGCCGACCCGGGCCTGCTGAGCATCGTCAACAACCTTGGCGAGATCGATGCCCGCGAGATCAACTCCATTCCCATCACGGACCAGATCACGCTGCGGGTTGGCAAGTTCGGCCCCTACCTGGAGAGCACCACCCCCACCGTGGACGCCAAGACCGGCGAAATCGTGGAGTCTTCCCGCGCCAACGTCCCCGAGGACCTGGCTCCTGACGAACTGACGGCAGCCAAGGCCATCGAGCTGATGGAGACGGCTGCGCCGGAAGAACGCGTGCTGGGTGCGGACCCGCACACCGGGCACACCGTGGTGGCCAAGAACGGCCGGTATGGCGCCTACGTCACCGAAATTATCCCGGAGATGACCGACGAACAGTTGGCCAACCAGCCCGTGGAGTACTACAAGAACGGCAAGCCCAAGCCACCGAAGAAGCCCGTCAAGGCTAAGCCGCGCACCGGTTCCCTGTTCGCTTCGATGACCGTGGACTCCGTCACCCTGGACGAGGCGCTCCAGCTGATGAGCCTGCCCCGGGTCCTGGGCGAGGACGCCGAAGGAAACCTTATTACGGTGCAGAACGGCCGCTTTGGCCCGTACCTGAAGAAGGGCACTGACTCCCGTTCCATCGGGTCGGAAGAGGAAATCTTCACCATCACGCTGGAGCAGGCCCTGGAGATTTACTCCCAGCCCAAGCAGCGCGGTGCCCGTGCCGCTGTGCCGCCGCTGGCCGAGTTCGGTCCGGACCCGGTATCGGAAAAGAACATTGTGGTGAAGGAAGGCCGGTTCGGCCCGTACATCACCGACGGCATCACCAACATCACCGTTCCGCGCGCCACGTCCTTGGAGGAGCTGACGCGGGAACAGGCTGTGGAACTGCTCGCCGAGAAGCGCGCCAAGGGTCCGGTCAAGCGCACGACGACGGCCCGCAAGGCCCCGGCGAAGAAGAAGGCCGCCGCCAAGAAGTAGCAATCGGTGGTTTGCGGTGCCGGGCACAACGTGGTCGAGTAGATACATGACTGAACAGCCCGGCACCGCCGACACCACGCCCCTGAACGACCTCGAAGAGAAGCTCGCCCAGGGCGGACAGCCTGAGGCCAGCCCGGTGGACGTTATCCTGTCGTTCCTCAACAGCGAGGTCTACGTTGTCAGCACCGAGGGCATCGAAGGAGAGGACTCCCAGGTGGAGCCGCTCGTGCTGGCCAATGCCGACGGCGACCCCGTCCTGGCGGTTTTCTCCCACCCCAGCAGGGTAGACGAGCAGTACCTGGCCGCGGCCCCGAATATCCTCGGAACCCAGGGCGCGGCCATCATCGCCAACATCGGGGAGGAGCTGGGGATGGTCATCAACCCCGGCGCTGCATTCGGCTTCGAGATCAACCCCGAGGGTGTGGCCAACATCAAGCGCGACTTCAAGCGGGCCGATGAGCTCCCGGACGGCGCCCCGGCGGATCCCAGCGCCAACTGACATGTTCCCGCTCCGTTTATAACCGACGGGCAGTGCGGGTGAATAATGGCAGGATGCGGCTAGGCGTCCTCGATATCGGGTCCAACACTGTCCACCTCCTTTTGGTCGACGCCCACCCTGGCGCGCGCCCCGTACCTTTTGCTTCGCACAAGCGGCCGCTCTCCCTGGTCCAGTACCTGGATGCCGATGGCAACATCACCGATGCCGGGCAGCACGAACTGACCGAGTTTGTTCTGGAAGCCTGGGAGTTTGCGGCCAAGCACAAGGCCGAGGACCTGCTGGCCTTTTGTACGTCGGCCATCCGCGAAGCCACCAACGGCCCGGAAGTACTGGCCCGGGTCAAGCACGAAACCACCGTGACCCTGGAGGAGCTGACGGGCAGTGAAGAGGCGTCCATGACGTTCTTCGCTGTCCGCCGCTGGTACGGCTGGGGAGCCGGACCAATCCTGAACCTGGACATCGGCGGTGGCTCCTTCGAAATGGCCTTCGGTCAGGACGAGCTGCCGGAGATGGCCACCTCCGTACCCTTGGGAGCCAGCAGGCTTACGCGGGATTGGCTGGCTGAGGATCCGCCGTCGGCCAAGAGCGTGAAGGAACTGCGCCGGTACATCCGTGCAACCCTCAAGCCCGCGGTCCGCCAGTTCGACGGACTGGGGCGTGCCAACCTCGTCGCGGGGACATCCAAGACCTTCCGGTCACTGGCCAGGATTGCCGGTGCGGCGCCCAGCATCGCCGGCCCCTACGTCAAACGCGAACTCAACGGGACGGACCTCGGCGTCTGGGCGCAGCGCATCTCGGCCATGAAAACCGAGGACCGGCTGCACCTGCCTGGCGTCTCCGAGGCCCGGGCCAACCAGTTGCTCGCCGGGGCGCTCGTGGCGGAGGCCGCGCTGGAACTGTTCAAATTCAAGAAGATTCGGATCTGCCCGTGGGCCTTGCGTGAAGGCCTGATCCTGCGGCGGCTGGACCAGCTGGTGTTTGCCGGGCCGCTGGAGCCGGCTCCGCACGTCAGCGCGCCCCAGGTAGGCGCCCCGTACATCGGGGATCCCCAGGCAGCTGTGCCCCTCTGAGTGTGCTTTTGCGCCCATGCGAAATGACTTCCGGCTCGAACGCCCCTTAACGCGAAAGCACCGGCGCCCGCAGCAGGAAAATGGGGGAAAACCTGCTGCGGACCACCGGTGCCTCGGGCAAACATCCCCATGCTTGCCGCATCACTCGCACCCTCAATGAGGTAATAACTACGTTAGGGCGCCAACTTGTGAAGTTCCTGCGCCGAACATGGGAGCCGCCTGTGAATCGCCGAGGGCGAGTTCCGCCGTCGTCCGTTCACTTGCAGTTTCGGCAGCGCAGGGTTCGAACTGCAATGATGGATCCATGAGCAACCGAATCGCATTCCTTGGCTGTGGGTCCATGAACGAAGCCATCCTGGGTGGCCTGATTGACGGCGGCGCCGACCCCGCTGACATCGTGGCAACAGTCCGGCGGGCTGAACGGGCGGCCGAACTGGCGGCCCGCCACCATGGAATCACCGCCATCGCGGGCGAAGAGGAACCGGAAAATAACAAGCAGGCTGCGAAGAGGTCCGACGTCGTCATCCTGGGAACCAAGCCGGTGGGCATCGCGGACCTCGCACGGGAGATCAGCGGATCGCTGTCGCCACAGACCATCGTGATCAGCGTGGCAGCCGGCGTATCCCTGGCGCAGCTGGAAGCGGCGCTGCCGACGGGGCAGCCGGTCATCCGGACCATGCCCAACGTTCCTGCCAAGTTGGGGCGCGGTGTGGTGTCGGTGTCCGCGGGAACCAACTGCTCACCAGAGCAGCTCCAGCTGGCTAAGGAGATCCTCAAACCGGCCGGCACCGTTGTAGAGGTGCCCGAGGAACAGGTGGATGCATTGTCGGCGATCAGCGGCTCCGGCCCTGCATATGCTTTCTACCTGGCCGAAGCAATGGCCGCTGCCGGGGTGGAGCTGGGCCTGGATCCGGAGTTGTCCTTGCTGCTGGCCCGGGAGACCGTGGCAGGCGCCGGTTTCATGCTGGCCGAGCCTGGCGCTGATCCCTCAGCCCTGCGTAAGTCTGTGACCAGCCCCAACGGCACCACCGAACGTGCCATTGCCACTTTTGACGAGCGCGGCATACCGGAAATCATCGCCGCCGGTGCCCGCGCGGCCGCGGACCGCGCCGCGGAGATCACCAAACAACTCAGCTAGTCCCACCCGCAGGGTTCCCTGGCCGAGCTTGCGAGGATAGGGAGCGGTTGGGGATTACGGCCGCGCGGCGAACCGTTCCAGCAGGTCCACGTGGCCGGACACGATCAGCATGTCGCGGGCGGAAACCTTGGTCTCCGGCCGGGCATAGGTGAAGTCCTCGCCCGGTGACTTCACGCCCACGATCGTGACCCCGTACTTGGAGCGGACCTTGGACTCATCCAGGGTGAAGCCGACTGTTTCGCGCGGCGGGTACATCTTGACGATGGCGAAGTCGTCGTCAAACTCGATGAAGTCCAGCATCCGGCCGGAGACCAGGTGTGCGGCGCGGACGCCGGCGTCAGCCTCTGGGTAGATCACGTGGTTGGCGCCGATCCTGGTGAGGATCTTGCCGTGCGACGGGGTGATCGCCTTGACCCATAGGTGTTCGATGCCCAGGTCCACCAGGTTCACCGTGATCAGCACTGAGGACTCGATGGACGTCCCCACACCCACCACGGCCGAGCTGAACTCCTGCGCGCCGAGCTGGCGCAGCGCATCAATGTTGGTGGCATCGGCTTCCACCACGTGCGTCAGGAGCGGCGCCCATTTCTGAACCAGGGTGCGGTCCCGTTCGATGGCCAGCACTTCGCGGCCCTGCTTGACCAGCTGCTCCGCCGTGGAGGAGCCGAAGCGGCCCAGGCCGATCACCAGGACCGGGGCGTTGTGGGCGGGCCGGTTGGGCGCGCCTGAGGAATTAGCCAATGATGGGCCTCTCTTCCGGGTAGTGGTACAGCTGGCTGCGCTGGCGCAGGGCCAGGCCAGCTGCAAGCGTAACGGTGCCTACGCGGCCTGCGAACATCAGCGCAGTCAGGACATAAACGCCCGACGGCGGCAGCTCGGCACTGAGGTTGGTGCTTAGTCCCACGGTGGCGAAGGCTGAAATGGTTTCGAAGAGCACACGGTCCAGGGACGCCCCGCTGATCTGCAGGAGCAGGAACGCGGAGACGGACACCAGCGTTGCGCCCGCCACGATCACCGAGATGGCCACCCGCATGGTGCCTTGGGGGATGGTCCGGCCGTAGACCTTGACGTCGGCGTCGCCGCGGGCCTCAGCAATGATGGCAAGGAACATCACGGCGATCGTGGTGACTTTGATGCCGCCCGCCGTGGATGCCGAGCCGCCGCCGGCGAACATCAGCGCGTCCGTCAGCAGCATGGTGGTGGACTCCATGTGGTTCTGGTCCACGAGGTTGAAGCCGCCGGACCTGGTCATGACGGAAGCGAACAGCGCGTGCGTGATCTTGTCGCCGAGGTCCATGTGGCCGATGGTCCGGGCGTTGTCCCACTCCATCAGACCCCATAGAACGGTCCCGGCCGCGAGCAGGATGAAGGAGACCTGGATGGTCAGCTTGGTGTGCAGGTTCCATTTCTTCCAGTTGAGCCCGTTCTGCTGCAGGACCATCACCACGGGGAACCCCAGGCTGCCTAGGAAAACGCCGAGCATGAGGGGGACCAGGATCCACAGGTCGGTCTCGTAGGGCACGATCCCGTCCGAATGCGGGGTGAAGCCGGCGTTGTTGAACGATGAGATGGCATAGAAGATGCCGTGCCACACCGACTGCCAGAACGGCTCGCCGAGTGTCATGAACCGGGGAATCAGTGCCAGGGCCAGGACCCCCTCGATCACCACCGAGGTGGTGATGACGATCCGCAGCAGCGTACCTACCTCGCCGAGGCGGCCGGCGTTGTTCATGGCTTCCTGGGCGATCAGCTTGCCGCGCACACCCAGTTTCTTGCTGACCATCAGGGCCAGCAGCGAGGCGAGGGTCAGTGTTCCCAGGCCGCCCACGAAGACGCCTATCAGGATGACCAGTTGGCCGAAGAACGACCAGTGCACCGCCGTCGAAACAACCGTCAGGCCGGTGACGCAGACGGCTGACACTGCGGTGAACATGGCCTGGTGCAACGGGGTGGCCGCACCGGCGGCTGAGGAGATGGGCAGTGACAGGAGGAACGTAAAGACCAGGCAGACAGCGGCGAACGCGCTCAGGGCAAGCCGGGCAGGGGAGGTGTTGGCGATGTCGTCAATGAAGTCGCGCAGCTGGGTGAAGATCCAGAGGCCTTCGCGCTCCGGTGCGGCGGGGTGCCAGCTGGCCGGGTTCCGGGGCCTCGACTGGCGTTGCGTCATGGGTGGCTTTTCCTCGGTTGAAACTGTTTCCTCCAGTAGTAAACCACTAAAGGTCGCGTAATGGCCGGGCTGGAGGGGCGGCATGCTCAGGTAGCCTGTGATTGATGACATACCTGCCCGGTCTCAGCCAGCCCGCGCCGCCAACGACGGTGGTGTGGAATTCCGCCATGACCGCCTACAATTTTGGCCCGGGGCACCCCATGGCGCCTGAACGGATGGACCTGACCGCCCGCCTGGCGCGGAGCCTGGGCCTGCTGGACCTCCCGCATGTTTCGGTGGCGGCCCCGGAGGTGGCGTCCGACGCCGAGCTGGAGACCGTGCACGCACCGGACTTCGTGGCGGCGGTGCACAAGGTCAGTGACGATCCATCCTCGCCGGACGAATCCCGGGGACTGGGCACCGAGGACGATCCCGCCTTTGCGGGCATGCACGAGGCCGCGGCGCGTTTGGCGGGCGGCTCGCTGCTCGCGGCCACGGCAATCCTGGACGGATCCTCGCTTCACGCGGTGAACTTCGGTGGCGGCCTGCACCACGCCGCCCGCGACCGGGCGAGCGGCTTCTGCATCTATAACGACTCAGCCCTTGCCGTCCAAAGACTGCTGGACGGCGGCATCCGGCGCGTGGCATATATCGACGTCGATGCCCACCATGGTGACGGGACGGAAAGCATCTTCTGGGACGACCCCCGAGTGCTCACCATCTCGCTTCACGAAAGCGGACTCACGCTGTTCCCGGGAACCGGATTCGCAAACGAGGTCGGCGGCCCGCAAGCGGAAGGGAGCGCCGTCAACGTTGCGCTGCCCTCAGGCACCGGAGACGCCGGTTGGCTGCGGGCGTTCCATGCCGTTGTGCCACAACTGGTGGGAGCCTTCGAACCCGAAGTGATCGTAAGCCAGCACGGTTGCGATTCGCACCGCACGGATCCGCTGACCCACCTCAACCTCAGCGTAGACGGCCAGCGCGAGGCCGCGACCGCCGTCGGAAATCTCGCCGCGCGCTACTGCGGCAACCGCTGGATCGCCACCGGCGGCGGCGGGTACAACGTCACGGATGTGGTGCCCCGGTCCTGGAGCCACCTGATCGCCATCGCCGCCGGCCGTCCGGTGCCGCTGCGGACGCCCGTGCCGGAGGACTGGCGCACTTATGTTGATGAGAAGTTCGGCGCCGCAACGCAGGGACTCATGGGGGATGACGTGGAAGTCTGGTGGCGTTCTTGGGAAGTGGGATTCGACCCCAACGACGCCGTGGACCGCTCGGTCATGGCCACCCGCAAGGCCGTTTTCCCGCTGCACGGCCTGGACCCCTGGTTCGACTGACGCCAGTTTTGGTCAGGTAGTTGGCTTCTCCGTCTGGAAAACCACGCCGGCGGCGCCGATCAGCCAGCCGAGCAGCGACAGCGCGAATGCCCCGATCAAGTCCGTGGACGCCGTTCCCTTGATCAGCCAGAGCAGCAGGACCAGCAGTCCCACCGCGAGGTAGACCACCACGGCTGCGACGATCCGTCCGGACAGCCGGGCGGTGACTTCGGACGGATTGAAGGCCATGGCGCCGCCGGGAGCCCCGGGTCCCGAAGGCCGTCGGGCTTCCTGCTCGCGCTCGTCGCGGCGGACTTCGGCGATGGTGAACCCCAGCGCCGACGCCGTCAGCGAACTCAGCGACGTGGCCAGCACGCCGGCCGCCGTGACCAGCGCTCCATTCAGGGGCGGTGCCACGGTCCTGCCGTCCGGTACCCAGAACCCGACGCGCAGCAAAACGGTGCCCCAAACCGCCACAAAGAGGCCCAGAAAAACAAACGCGATGATGTTGAACAGCTGCTGGCGCAGGAAATCCATAGCCACCCACTCCTCATCCCTGAGCGGCTGCCCCTGTTAGGTTGGGGGCAACCGTGGAACCGTTCTAGCACCGCATGGGAGCTTGGGCAATGGCGTTCGGATACGGGCCGAAATAGTTGATGCCTTCCGGCGTATATGTCGCTAGGGTGGGAGGCATGGTGACAGACGACGTATTTGCCGTCATTGCGGAAGCAACCCGGCGCGACATCCTCGTTTCCTTGCGTGCCGGGGATAAGGCCGTAGGGGAGTTGGTGGAGGAACTGGACGCGAGCCAGCCCACTATTTCGAAGCACCTGAAGGTCCTCCGCGAGGCCCAGCTCGTCAGCATGCGCGCGCAGGGCCAGAAGCGTTACTACGCGCTGAACCCAAAGCCCCTGGAGGGGATCGTCAGCTGGCTGGAAACGTTCAACGTCGGTCCGGCAGCCGCCGCTTCAAAATCGCCTGAGGTGCCGGCTTCGGAAGCCGGCAAACAGCATGCCGCCGCTACACCGGTGCCGGACAATGAAGCCGTGGCGGCTGTCCTGGCGCGCGAGGACGCCGAGCTGAGCCCCGCCGTCGTCATTCCGGGCGGTACCGCAGCCCCGCTCAGCGACGACACTGTCCCGCAGCAGATCGGCCGGACTGTGGGCCGCGCCGCCACCAAGGCCGCCGACCTGCTGGCGAACCTGCCGAACCTCCCGAAGTTCGGCCGCAAAAAGTAGCCCCTAATTACCCCGTTGGGCGGGCGGGCTACTTATTGAGCAGGCGCACGTGGTCAGGGGTCAGCTCCGAGATCTTGCTGACACCCAGCAGGGCCATGGTGCGGGCCATGTCCTTCTCCAGGATCTGGAGGGCACGGTCCACGCCGGTCCGGCCGCCGGCCATCAGGCCGTAAAGGTAGGCCCGGCCGATCAACGTGAAGTCCGCGCCCAGGGCCAGGGCCGCGATGATGTCCGCGCCGCTCATGATGCCGGTGTCCAGCATGATGGCCGCATCCGAGTTGTCCTTCGTGAAAGCTTCCTTCACGCCGGGCAGCAGGTGGAACGGGATGGGCGCGCGGTCCAGCTGGCGGCCGCCGTGGTTGGAGAGCACTACGCCGTCGGCGCCGTGGTCCACCACCTTGCGGGCGTCCTCCACGGTCTGGATGCCCTTGACCACGAGCTTGCCCTTCCAGGTCTCACGCAGCCAGTCCAGGTCCTCGAATGTCAGGGTGGGGTCGAACATCGAGTTGATGAGGTCCGCCACAGTGCCGGTGTAGCGGGACAGTGAGGCGAAGGTCAGCGGCTCATGCGTGAGGAAGTTGAACCACCAGGCGGGGCGGTAGGACGCGTCCAGGACCGTCTTGATCGTCAGTGCCGGCGGGATGGTCATGCCGTTGCGGACGTCGCGCAGGCGGGCGCCGGCGACGGCGGTATCCACGGTGACCATGAGGGTGTCGTTGCCCGCCTTGGCGGCGCGCTCGATCAGTTCCAGCGAGCGGTCACGGTCCGTCCACAGGTACAGCTGGAACCAGTTGCGGCCGTTCGGGGCGGCGGCGGCCACGTCCTCGATGGAGGCGGTGCCCATGGTGGAAAGAGTGTAGGGGATGCCTGCGGCTTCTGCTGCCTGGGAGCCCGCGTATTCGCCTTCGGACTGCATCATGCGGGTGAACCCGGTGGGGGCGATGCCTACCGGAAGCCGGGAGGACTTGCCCAGGATTTCAGTGCTTAGGTCGATCTTGGAGACGTTCCGCAGGATGCCGGGCCGGAACTCGATGTCCAGGAAAGCTTCGCGGGCGCGGCGCAGGGTGATCTCGGCTTCGGCGGCACCGTCGGTGTAGTCGAACGGCGCCTGCGGGGTACGGCGTTTGGCGATATCGCGCAGTTCCCAGATGGTGCTGGCGCGCTTGAGCCGGGCTTCCTTGCTGAACTCGGGCTTCTTAAACTGCATCAGCGGCGCCAGGTCCGAGTATTTCGGAATGCGGCGCTTCAGTGCTGCTGGTACAGCCGACGGTGCTGCGGGATGAGGTGTGGATGCAGCCGGGGTATCGGTGGCGTCCGGGGCGGGGGTGGTCTCGGGATTGTTCGGCTGGATCGTGTGGGTCATGGCTTCCTCCGTTGGTGGGCCGGACAGATCGCGGACATGCATTGATGGTCACGCTCGTGTGGTCTAACCACACTCTAGGGCATGTGGTCCAACCACATCAAGTAGGATGGCGGTATGCGTACCCACCAGCTTGTCCTGCACTGGATCGAGGGCCAGCTCTCCGAAGGCAAACTGGCCGTGGGCGGACGGCTGCCCGCCGAACGGACCCTCGCAGAGCAGTTGCAGGTCTCCCGCACCTCAGTGCGCGAGGCGATCCGCATTCTCGAGGCCATGGGGGTAGTCCGGGCCGGCGTCGGTTCCGGTCCGGAGGCCGGCACCGTGGTGATCTCGGATCCGACGGCGGCACTCGGCTCGGCCCTTCGGCTTCACGTGGCCACGCAGCACCTGCCGGTATCCGACATTGTCCAGACGCGTGTCTTGCTGGAATCCTGGGCTGCATCACATGCCCACCCCGACTCTCCGGAGCTCACCGGGGCGGCCCGTCTCCTGGAGGAAATGGATGTCGACGGGATGGCCGTGGATGACTTCCTCGCCCTGGACGTCCGCTTCCACCTTGCCCTGGCCGACGCCGCAGGTAACGCAGTGGTCAGTGCCATGATGGGTTCCCTGCGCGAATCCATTACTGGCTACGCGTCACAGCTCACGGGCAACCTGCCTGACTGGGATGCCACTGCGAAGCGGCTGCGGACGGAGCACCGCGAAATCCTGGAGGCCATCCGGAATAACGACGGCGAACGGGCGGCCAAGCTTGTGGCTGCCCATATCGAGGGCTACTACCGCGAAGCCGGCGTCAGGCGCTCCTGAAACTGCCTCAGCCGTGCGCTGCGGTGCGTGGAGCTTTGGCCGGCCCGCTGCTGGCCCGGATTTCAAGCCGTGGCTGGTAGCGGCTGCCCGGCGCGTCGTTTTCTTCCTTGCGGATGAGCGCACGCATCTGCTGCCAGGCGTGCTGGCCAAGCTCGGTGATGGGCACGGCGGCGGTGGTGAGGGTGGGCGTGGTGTACCGGGCGAACGGGATGTCGTCGAAGCCCGTGACCGAGATGTCGCCGGGCACGTCCACTCCGCGCTCGTGGAGTCCGCTCATCAGGCCCATGGCAACGAGGTCGTTGAACGCCAGAATGCCCGTGGCGCCGCTGTCCAGCACGGCGTCAACTGCTCCGTGCCCGGTATCGAAGTCGGAGCCGCCTTCGAGCATCAGGACCTCCACCTGGGGATGGGCGGCCTTAAAGGCTTCCAGGCCCTGGAGCCTGAGCCCGTTGGATGCGCTGCGCGGCGGACCCGCAAGGAACGCCAGGCGCGTATGGCCGAGTTCCACAAGGTGCCCTGCGAGGTCCTGGACCCCCTGCCCGTAGTCCACCACCAGGCTGGGAACGCCTGAGGCGGCCGTAGTCCTGTTGATCAGCACCAGTGGGTGCAGCGAAGGCACTAGCTCCTCCAGTTCGGCGTCGCTCATGCGCGGCGCGCACAGCACCAGGCCGTCACACCGACGTCGGGCCTCTCCGGCCAGGATTGCTTCCTCGCTGGAGACTTCGAAGGAATCAGCGATCAGGACGCGGTATCCGTCCTGTGCCGCGGCTCGGCTGAGCCCGCGCAGGATGGCCTGGAAGGTGGGGTTGGCGAGGTCCGGGACCACAATGCCAATGGTGTCCGTCTTTCCCAGGGCAAGACTGCGGCCGACCGGGTTCGGCTGGTACTTCAGTTCCGCTGCCGCGGCCCGCACGCGGGCTGCAATCTCCGGGTCGACGGTGAAGTTGCCGTTCATCACCCGCGAAACCGTGGCATGCGAAACGCCGGCCTTGACGGCAACATCCGCGATGCCGATCCTGCCGGTTGCCGATCTCCTGACCATGGTCTGCCTTTCGTAGGTCCCTCGGCCATTCTGCCGCCCGAGGGCTGGCGATGTTTCCGGCAGATGGCGGTGTCGTGAGAAAAAGCATATAACGCCTTCGGAAAGCGATTTCTATGCTGAGCCGGACGATCCGGAAAACCCGCGGAGATGCCGAACGGGGCAGCCACCTAGAAAACGCTTTCCCACAGGGAGGATAATGGTTGACGTGAGCAGGTTGCTCTTGATACAAATCATATAACGCTTCTGAGAAAACGCTTTCTCAGTACTGTCCAGCAACCGGCACATTGCGTCACACGAACGGCCGTCCTCCGGCCGGGTATTAAGCCTTTGAAAGGGACCCTCATGGTCAACACAGCCGAATCGAGTTCTGCTACCGCCGCTCCGCTGACCGGCACCGCCGCCGTTGGCGCCCAGGAATCACTCGCCCGTGAGCCACTTGCCCAGGAGCCCGGTGCGGGAACCAAGGCGCGCATTGCCCTGATCGGTACCGGTGGCCGCTCCGAGATGTATATCCGCGCGATCTTTGGCAAGCACTCTGACACCGCGGAACTCGTAGCGTTCTCCGACGTCAACCCCGGCCGGGTGGAGTTCTACCAGAAGCTCATCCAGGAACTCGGGGCCCCGGGGCCGGTTGCCTCGTTCGACCCCGCGGGGCTGAGCGCTTTCATCCAGGCCAACAACATTGACCGGGTTGTGGTGACCACGCCGGACTACACCCACGCGGACTACATCGTGGAGGCCCTCGAGGCGGGCGCCGACGTCGTCGTCGAAAAGCCACTGACCATCGACGCCGAAGGCTGCCGCCGCATCACCAAAGCCGTGGAAGAGACGGGCCGCAACGTGGTGGTCACGTTCAACTACCGTTACTCACCGCGCAACAGCGCCCTGAAGGAGATCATCCAGAGCGGCGTGATCGGCAAGGTCACCTCCATTGACTTCAGCTGGGTCCTGGACACGGTCCACGGAGCGGACTACTTCCGCCGCTGGCACCGCGAGAAGAAGAATTCCGGCGGCCTGCTGATCCACAAGGCATCGCACCACTTCGACCTCGTTAACTGGTGGATCAATGACGTGCCCGAGCGCGTGTTCGCCTCCGGCGGGCTGAAGTTCTACGGCGACAAGAACGCCGCGGAGCGCGGCTTGGGTCCCCGTCCGGAGCGTGGAACGCCCGACGTCGACAGCCCCGGCTTCGGGGACAAAACAGTCGAAAAGGATCCGTTTGCGCTGGACCTGCGCGACGATGAGCGCCTCAAGGCACTCTTCCTCGACAACGAGCACTACGACGGCTACCGCCGCGACCAGGACGTCTTCACCGGCGGCATCACCATCGAGGACAACCTGGCACTGGTGGTGGAGTACCAGGGCGGGCCACGGCTGAGCTACTCCCTGAACGCCCACAGCCCGTGGGAAGGCTACCGCGTTGCCGTCAACGGCACCGAAGGCCGGGCCGAACTCGAAGTAGTGGAGCGCGCCGCCGTACTCAGCAGCACCGACAAGAAGACCGTGGTTGACCCCAGCGCCACCCCTGTCGAGGAAGAGGACGCCATCCGGCGCAACGGTGAACGCCTGGTGGTCCAGCGCCACTGGGAAGCTGCCTACGAGGTGCCCATTGTCAACGGTGAAGGCGGCCACGGCGGCGGCGACGAGCTCCTCCTTTCAGACCTTTTCAACGGTCCCGGCGAGGACCCGCTGGGCCGTCCCTCCGGCTACCTTGACGGCCTCCGCTCCGTCTCCGTCGGCATCGCCGGCAACCGGTCACTGGAGTCTTCCCTTCCCGTCCGCATCGAGGACCTGGATCTCGGCGCCGACCTCCGCCGCGGCGCCTAGTCCGCTGCCCTGAAATCCTCAAGGAAACGATCATGAGCAGGATCTTTGTCACCGGCGGCTCCGGCCGGCTGGGACGCAGCGTGGTGGCCGGGCTGGCGCAAGCCGGGTACGAGGTCATCTCCGTGGACCGCGACGCCATCCCGTTGGACCAGCTGCCGGCCGGCGTCGTACAGGCAACCGGCGACCTCCTGGTCCCGGGAGAGGCCTTGCGCCTCCTGAAGGAAACCAAGCCCGACGCCGTCATCCACCTCGCGGCGATCGCCGTGCCGTTCAGTGCCCCGGAAGAGGTCATCTTCGCCACCAATACCCGGTTGGCGTTCGCAGTGATCAGCGCCGCCACGGAACTTGGTATCGGCAAGATCATCACGGCCAGCAGCCCCACCGCGCTGGGTTACGGCTGCCCGGCGGGCTGGCTGCCGGACAGTTTCCCGTTGGATGAGCGCACCACGCCCAAGCCGTGGAACGCGTACGCGCTGTCCAAGCTGATCGCCGAGCAGACCGTTCAGATGTTCGCCGCGGCCCAGGGGGAGAAGATCCGCTATGCCGCGTTCCGGCCCTGCTACGTAATCTCCCCGGAGGAGTGGGAAGGTGCGCCCACGCAGCAGGGCCATACCGTGGCCGAGCGCCTGGCGGACCCTGCCCTGTCGGCTCCGGCACTGTTCAACTACGTGGACGCCCGCGACGTCGCCGACTTCCTGGACGTGCTCCTGCAGAAGATGGACTCCATCCCGAACGGGGAAACCTTCTTCGTCGGAGCAGCTGACGCCCTCGCAACGGCGCCACTGGCAGAGCTGATGCCGCGCTTCCTGCCCGGAAGCGAAGCCCTGGCCGCCGGCCTGACCGGCACCAGCCCCGCCTTCTCCATCACCAAAGCCCGCGACCTGCTCGGCTGGGAACCCCAACGCAGCTGGCGGACCGAACTGAAAACCACCACCAACCTCAACGACGAGACAGCCGCCTCGCTGGTCACAGCCGGAGCCGGATCCAAGGAGACACCATGAAATTCGACGGCGTATTGTTTTTTCCCGTCACCCCGTTCACGCCGGAAGGTTTTATCGATGTGGAGCTCCTCAAGGAGCACATCGGCTCGCGGCTTCCCTTCGGGCCCGGCGGCGTTTTTCCCGCTTGCGGGACCGGTGAATTCCATGCCTTGAGCATCGATGAGGTGCGCACCGTGGTGACTGCCGCCGTCGAAGTTGTGGCAGGGAAGGTGCCGGTGGTCGCCGGAGCCGGCGGACCGCTGGGCCACGCCCTGGCCGCTGCCCGCGTGGCGGAGGAAGCCGGTGCCGACGCACTCCTGGTCCTGCCGCCGTACCTTGTCACCGGCCCCACCGACGGCCTGGTGGCGTACATCGAAGCAATTGCTGACGCCAGCAGCCTGCCAGTGATCGTCTACCACCGCGGCAACGCCAAGTTCACTGCTGCCTCCATGGCACACCTCGCAGCCAACCCTAAGGTGATCGGCTTCAAGGACGGCTTGGGAGACGTGGGCCTGGCCCAGGAGATCGTCTCCGCGGTCCGCGCCACCGGACGCGAGGACTTCGCCTTCTTCAACGGCCTGCTGACCGCCGAACTGACCCAGGGCGCTTACCGTGGCCTGGGCATCCCGCTCTACTCTTCGGCCGCGTTCGCCATGGCACCGGAGATCGCCAAGGCGTACTACGACGCCTACATGTCCGGTGACGAGGAGCGCCGCAACGCCCTTCTCGAGGGTTTCTACGCTCCACTGGTGCGGCTCCGTGACCAGACCCCGGGTTTCGGCGTCTCGCTGATCAAGGCGGGCCTGCGCCTGGGCGGCCTGGCTGTTGGGGGCGTCCGCCCGCCGCTGGTGGACCCCACCGAGGAGCAACTGGTCCAGCTGAAGTCCATCCTGGCCAAGGGCTACGAGCTGGCCGGCCGCTGATGAGCGCGCCCGCCGTCGAAAGCGTCCGGACCGCACCGCTCATCACCGGTCTGTCCACGCGGCTCCTGACCGTCCCGCTGCGCCGCAGCTGGGGAGTGGAAGCCCCGGAAAACCACGTGATCGTTACGGAAATCCAGACGGACGACGGCGGTGCGGGGCATGGTTTTTCCTGGACGCCCACCATTGGCCCGCAGGCCGTCAAAGCACTCCTCGACTACGACATCGCACCTTTCGTGACAGGTCTGCCCGCCAACCCCGAGACGGTGTGGGACGCACTGTGGAAGCGGCTGCATGAGGCCGGCGGCGGGGGACTGACCACCATCGCGATGGCCGGCGTCGACCTTGCCCTCTGGGACCTCCAGGCCCGCCGCGCACAGACCTCAGTCACCGGGCTTCTGGGCCAGCGGCAGGAGTCCGCGGAGGTGTACGGCTCCGGGGTGAACCTGCACTACACGCTGGAGGAGCTGGTGGCCCAGGCCGAACGCTGGGTCGCGGCCGGACACCGGGCCGTCAAGATCAAGGTGGGCAAACCCGATATCTGTGAGGACGCCGAACGCGTGGCCGCGGTCCGGACCGTGCTCGGTCCGGACCGCAAGCTCATGATTGACGCCAACCAGCGCTGGGACCTGCCCACAACCTTCAAAGCGTTGGACGTCCTCGCGGAGTTCGGCCTGGAATGGCTCGAGGAACCCATCCGCGCGGACGACCTCTGGGCCTACCGGAGGCTGCGGAAGCACTCGCCCGTCCCCATTGCCCTCGGCGAAAACCTGCACACCATCTACCGGTTCCGCGATTTCATTGAGGCGGAAGCGGTGGACATCATCCAGCCCAACATCATCCGGGTTGGTGGCATCACACCGTTCCGCCGGATCGTGGAACTGGCCCGGACCAACAGCATCCGCGTGATGCCCCACCTGCTGCCGGAACTTTCCGGCCAGCTGGCCCTCACCCTGGCGGAGCCCACGCTGGTGGAAGACGTGGAGGATGCTTCCTTCGAACGGCTGGGCATCCTGGCGGGGCCCTCACCGGTCCGCTTCAGCAACAGCCGCCTGACCCTGACGGATCAGCCGGGCCTTGGCTTCCGCTTCAAGGACACGCCCTCGCCCTGATGCAGATCCTATGACCGCCGATACGACACTTCCCGACGAAATACAGGTACCCCAGTGACTACTGCAACCCTTTCACTTTCCGAACTCACCGCTGCCGCCGCCCGGGCAGCCTCTGTCGCCGCTGCGGCGACGGACAAGGAGCGGGCAGGCTGGCTCAACGCCGTCGCCGACGCGGTTGACGCCAACGTGGCCGAACTGGTGGAGATCGCCGACTCGGAGACCCGGCTCGGCACGGTCCGGCTCACCGGCGAGGTGGCCCGCACGTCCGGACAACTTCGGCTTTTCGCCCGCGTGATCACCGAAGGCTCCTATCTTGAGGCGATCATTGACCATGCGGACCCGTCCGCCACCCCGCCCAAGCCGGACCTGCGCCGAATCCTGCGCCCCATCGGTCCGGTGGCCGTCTTCTCAGCCTCCAACTTTCCGTTCGCGTTCTCCGTTGCCGGCGGCGACACCGCTTCCGCCCTGGCCGTGGGTTGCCCGGTCATCGTCAAGGCCCACTCGGGGCACCTGAAGCTTTCCGAGCGGACGGCCGAGGTGGTCACGGAAGCCCTGCGTTCCGCCGGTGCCCCGGATGGCCTGTTCGCCCTGGTCAGCGGCCGAGAGGTGGGCACCGCGCTGGTGCAGGATCCCGCCATCAAGGCGGTGGGCTTCACGGGCTCCATCCCGGGTGGCCGGGCGCTCTTTGACCTCGCCGTCTCCAGGCCCGATCCCATCCCCTTCTACGGCGAGCTTGGCAGCCTGAACCCGGTGGTCATCACCGCTGCGGCGCTGGCCGAGCGCTCCAGCCAGCTCGCGGCGGGCCTCGCATCCTCGTTCACCATGGGTGCCGGCCAATTCTGCACCAAGCCGGGCCTGGTGTTCATTCCGTCGGGTTCGGGCTTCGCCGCAGAACTCGCAGAGGCCAGCAAGGACAAGCCGACGGCGGCCATGCTCACCACCCGCATCTCCGACGCCTACCCGGATGGCCTGCGCAGCGTGGCCTCGCTGCCCGACGTGACCATCGTCAGCGGCACAGCAGACCAGGACGCCACCCGCGACGGCGCCGCACCAGTGGTCTTCTCCACCTCCGCCGCCAACGTCCTGGAGCGCCCGGACGAACTGCTGGAGGAATGCTTCGGCCCCACCACGCTGCTGATCGAATACGCGAGCCAGGAAGAGCTGTCCGCTGTCCTGGCCAAGGTTCCCGGCAGCCTGACCGCCACGGTCCACGCCCAGCCGGGCGAGGATGTCGCAGAACTCGTGGAGCAGCTGTCCGGCCTCGCTGGCCGTGTCCTTTTCGACGGCTGGCCCACCGGGGTCGCAGTGAACTGGGCCCAGCAGCACGGCGGCCCGTACCCCGCCACCACATCGCTTTTCACCTCGGTAGGCGCGACGGCGGTCCGTCGTTTCCAGCGGCCCGTGGCCTACCAGGATGCTCCGGAAACGGTCCTGCACCCGGCGCTCCGCGAAAGCAACCCGCTGGGAATTCCGCGCCGCGTGGACGGTGAGCTGGTTCTTCCGTAAGAACGCTCTCGCAGATAACGTCGGTTTAAACGAAACGCTCTCTCCGTTGTGAACTGCTCCCCGGAAGTTGGACTGAGAAATTCAGTTCCGACTTCCGGGGAGCAGTTCTATGTGAGAGAGCGTTTTGCCTAGAGCTGCAGCGTGAGGGGGCGCTTGAGCCCGTTGACGGTGGTGGTGGGCCAGCGGTCATCAACGGTCAGGACCTTCATCCCCGACTCGGTGAGCTGGACCGTATCCTCGATCTTCACACCGGGCCCTGACGGGTTCCAGGTGAACGGCTGGTTGAGCACCACGGCGTCGGTGGCGGCGGCGGTGACGCGCGGGTCCCGCCCGGCATAGCCGGCCGGTCCGCCCTGGTGGTGCTGCTCCCACTGCTCCGAGCCGAAGCCGTGGCGGAAGTACGAGGCCTTAATCTCTCCGAAGATGCGGTCAAGCCGGGTGCCGGGGACGGTCGCGTCAAAGATGTCCGCCTCAACGGCAGCGATCCGGGACTCGGCGTCGAGCTCCGCGGGCGTGCCGCCGTCGAACCTTACCCAGCGGGTGATGTTGGCAACCAAGCCATCCCGTCGTGCGCACACCACTGCCATGGCCCGGCGGCCAAGCGGCGCGTGGGTAGCTAGCGGGTGGCGGAAATCGCTTCGCGAACTGCCGTTGCACAAGAGGACCAGCGGCTCCGCGCCGGCGGCCACCACACGGCCGGCGAGGGCGGACGCGAGCTCGAATTCAGTGGTTTCCGGCCGGGCGGTGGACAGCACGTCAGTCATGATGCCCGCCAGTTCCGCGCTGAGGTGGGCGTAGCGGGCGCTCTCGCCGGGGAGCAGCTGCTGCCGGGCAGCCCTCAGCTCGGTAGCCACCGCTGCCTCGGCGAGCGGAGTGCCCGCGCTGCTGCCAGCAGAACGTCCGACGGCGGCAGCGGCCTCGTGCAGGTTCCCGTACCAGGGGACGGTGTGTAGGGAAACTCCCGCCGGGAGTTCCTCGGCAGCTATGCGTCCGGCCTCATTGTTGAACGTGACCAGGTGGTCGCCTGCGCGGTCCACCAGCAGGGCGGCGATGGGATCTCCCGCCAGGCTGATATGCACGCGGCTGCCATCGAGGTACCAGGTCAGCGCGGTGTGGGTGGTCAGCAGGAGCGAGTCCTGGCCCTTCGCGTCGAGGATATCCAGCACGCGCCGTCGTTTGACCTCGCGGTCGGCTGTGGAGGCGGGTGCTGTCCGTTTGCCGGCGGGCGGCGAATGGTGTGGCGCGGGTGTGGCGGTGGTCTGGCTCATGAATTGTCCCCCTGCGTTTTGATCAATGTCTCAATGTCTTCCGTGCCCAAAATTCCGTCGGCGATGAACACGGTGACGCTGCGGCGCACCGGCGTGCCGGGCTGGGCAATCACCGGGGCGTCCCAGGCCAGTGACTGGCCAACACCCGGATAGCCGTCCACCCGGACAAACCACGGATCCGTGGAATCCGCCGCGGCGACGAACACGAGAGTGGCGGTACCGCCGCCCGCAGGTTCGGCCAGCGTGCCGCCGTCGTCAGTTCCCGAACTGAACCTGCCGGACCAGGCGAGCCACGGCGTGACGCTTCCGTGCACGGCGGCCTCACCGGTGCCCGATGGCGTCCAGACCGTTGCCCCGGAGCATTCCGGAAGGCGCCAGAAGAACCCGCCGTAGCCGCCCTGGTGGCGGCCGTTGGAGCCGGGGCTGCCCAGGCTCACCGGGTTATCGCCCGCGGGGGAGAGCGCAAAGTCGAGGCTGAGCTGCCAGGCGGAGGAGCCTGCCAAGGCCCACGTCCAGGTGCGCTGCTCGGTCAGGACGGGAGCGCCGTCGGGCCCGTTCCAGGACAGGGATTCGGCCAGCCGGCCGCCCGCCGGGGACTGTTCGACGGCGGTTCCGCCTTGCGTCTGGTCCGTGCGGACGATGGTGCCATGGTCCGGCCGCCAGACGTATTCGCCGGCTGCCCGGGTGTAGGTACGGCCGCCCCAGAAGTTGACGCCGTCCACGTCCTGCAAAGCCACGCCCACACCCAGGTGCCACACATGGTCCAGCGGCTGATGATCGGTGACGACGGTCCCGCTGAGGGTGCGGACCGGGTGGAGGTAGGGGCGGGGCGAGGAAACGGCGCGGATGTGGCTGCCGTCCTGGTACTCGGCCACAGGCCCACCGGCGAGGTCGAAGGTCTGCACCGGAGGCACACTGCGGGCCCAGGGGACGCCGAGTTCGGCGAACGTCGCCTGGGCCTTGGCCGCGCGCTCGATGAGTTCAGGGATGCCGGTTACTACGGGGTGTGCGTCCTCGCCGGCGCCTTCCCACGTGAGATGCGCGGCGGGAATCTCCTGCGGGTCGGGAGCCGTGCGGATGGCTTCGAGCACGGACGTGAAAGCACCGGTGTCCGGCAGGCTGCACAGCAGGGGAGCGCCGGTGCTGCGGGCATCGAGCAGGTTCTCCAGCAGGTCAGTCCGCCCGAAGGTCTCGCGGCGCTCGCCGGCTGCCGTGGTGGTGACTACCTCGTCCTCCGTGTAGAAGAACATGATGTCCCCCTGAGTGCCGTGGACCGTTACGGAAGGGTTCTGCTGCTCCGGGGCGCAGAGCGTCAGGCCGCACAGCAGGGTCTGCCCGGCCGCGGTGCGGACGCGGATCACGGAGGTGTCGTCGCTCTGGGTGTCATTGGCCCGGTAAAGGTCAGTCTCCACTGATGCGACGTCGGCAACGGTATGCGCGCCGGCCAGATGCAGCCCGGTTGCTACGGCATGCGCCAGGGCATTTGTGGCCACGCCGTCCACAACGTCGGTGCCATCGAGGCTGCGTTTCCCGGCCCAGCGGGACCGCTGGAAGTAGCCCTTGGTCCGCAGCCACATGCCCTGGGCGCTCAAACCGAGGACATCCCCGATCTCGCCGGAAGCGATCGACTCGCGGATCGCGGGCAGGGCCAGGGACCCCAGGCTCTGGAAGCCCACTTGGACCAGCTTTCCCGACGCATTGGCCGCATCCAAAACCTCCTGGAATTGCGCCATGGAAGCGACGGGGGGCTTTTCCACGTATACGTCCGCGCCTGCCGCCAGTGCAGTCAACGCCAGTGGAGCGTGGGTCTGGATCGGCGTGGCCAGGATGACCACATCCGGGGCCGTTCCCGACGCCAGCAACTGCTCCAGGGTGGTGAAGACCGCCACGGAAGCCCCCAGTGTCCCCTCCTGCGGCGGATGCGGATCAGCCACTGCCACCAGTTCGACGGCGTCGGCCGCCTCCAGCCGGGCCAGGTTGGCCAGGTGCCGCTCACCAAAGCCATGGACGCCCACCAGGGCTATCCGCGGACGGTCAGTTGGAGCTGAGTCGGTGCCGGGTTTCGCGGCAGAGTGCGGCGTTGTAGTGCCAGGTGCCGCGAAGGCGGATTGTTGAGTCATCGATGGTCCTCGGTGCCGATGGGAGTGGAAAGGGTTAGATGGTGCTGGGTGGCGGGGCTTTCGGCGCCTAGAGTTCTGGCTAAGTACCTGATGGCTTCATTCTGCATCCTGGCGGTGAAGACGTGACCGCCCGGCCAGAAACTTCCTGTGTAGGCGCCGGGCGGGTGCAGTGACTCCAGTATTAGGTGGGCCTCGCGCATGCCGCTTTCGGGGAAAAGCTGGTCCGTCAGGGCAAACTGCACCAGGAAACCCTCCGCTTCGGATCTTGCGGTGAGTTCCGGCCAGTCGCCCAGTTTCCAGAGCCCCGGCGTCTGGAGCAGCCAGGAGTGGGCGTCCAGGTAGGCGGGCAGGAGTGACTCGAACGTGGCCATCATGCAGGTCACCACGTAGTTCTTGATCCGCGGGCTCAGCGCAGCCAGCGCGAGCGACCGGCCGCCGCCGCCGGAGAAGCCAATGCAGCCCAGCCGCTCCGGATCAACCCCAGGCAGGGAGGCCAGGATCTCCAGTGCCGCGAGGTCGTCATGGGCAACCATTCCTGCCAGGCTGGTGCCCAGCAGGCCAGCGGCCTTGGCCACGGTGTCTTCATGGATGCCTGCGGCGGCGTTGTACAGGTCCGCATCGGTTGGTACGACGCCGTCCTCCCGCCATTGCGACTTCCTCGCGTCCAGCGCTGCGGCCGTTCGCCACGGCGGTACGGAGAGGTCGAACCGGCGGCTGCCCCACGCAAACGTGTCATGGGCCAGCACGGCAAAGCCGGCGCGGGCCACCTCCGTAGCCAGTGCCTGGCCGTCGTAGTGGCCCGCCCGCGCCGCCGCGGCGGAAGGATGGGACTGCGGAAGTTCCACCAGCCGGTCCGCTCCGCCGAACTTGTTTCCGCCGTGGCAATGCAGGGCGAGCACACCCGGCAGGGCACCGGAAGCCCCGTCCGGGCGCACGAGCCAGCCCGTACTGCGGGGGCCGAAGCCCAACTGCCAGCTGAGCTGGGAGGTGGTGACGCCGTCGTACGTTTCCTCCCAGTGGACGGTGACATCGGCCGGAGGGGCGGCGGCGGGGACGCCCAGGGCATCCGCGAGCTCCTGGGCTTCCGGGGTGGCGGCCTGGTGGCGGGGCTGGTGCCGGACATAGCCGGGCCAGTCCTCATAGCCCCCAATGGCGCTGGGCCGCGTGGGCTCCTCTGGTGTAGTCACTGGCCTGCCTGTTGTTCGATAGGGGACTGGTGGGCGTCGGCGGCGGTCAGCCGAGGTTCTGGTTGACCTCGGAAATCATGCCCTTGGCGGCGTCCCGCGGGGAAACCTTACCGAAGAGTACATCTGTATTGAATCGGTTCAAAACTTCGAGCGTTGCGGATGACCCTGCGGGGAACGGCTTCGGCGCTGCAATGTTCAACTCAGCGATCCGATCCAGGTAGGCGGCTTCCTTCTGCTGGGAATCCTTCAGGAGCGGGGTGATGCCGGCTTTCAGTTCGGTGTTGGCGGGCATTCCGCGGTCACTCTTGATCTTCTTGGCTGCATCCATGTTGTTCACCAGGTAGTTGATGAACAATGCCGCTTCCTTGGGGTGGGCCGACCTGGAGGAGATGGCGTACTCCATGGACGAGCGCAGCCAAGCACCCGGTTCCTTGCTTTCACCGGGCATCTTCATCATGACCAGGGGCGAGCCCGAGTAGGAGGTCATCTGGTTGCTCCAGGAGATCTTCATAGCCTGCTTGCCCTGGCCCATCAGGGTCAGTTCAGGCTGTGCGGATCCGTCTTCCACCGTCTGGGAGGCCGACGGCGCCCCGCCGGTTTCCATCAGGTTCTTGTTCAGCTCGAACCACTTGGCCAGCGTGTCCTCGCTGATGCCCATCTTCTTGCCGTCCTCGGTGTAGAGGTCTTCGCCGTTCTGGCGTGCCCACACTGCCAGGAACGAATCGTTGGCCATGGGGGTGGTGCCGAAAGTTCCAGCCGGCGATTTCCTGGTGATTTCCGCGGCGATATCCGCAAAGTCGTCCCAGGTCCAGGTCTCGTCATCCGGGAGTTCCACGCCGGCTTTTTCGAAGACCACGGGATCGATGACCATCGACATTGAGTTCACCCCGGCGGTGATGGTGTACTGCGTGCCGTCGATCTTCCCCAGGTCCACAGTGCCCTCGGCGAACTTGGAGGTGTCCAACTGGTCCTTGACTTTGTCCAAGTCCAGCAGGACGCCGCGGCTGGAGTACTCGCTGGGATAGGAACCGCTCATGGCGAAGACATCGGGGGTGGTGCCGCCAGCGATCTGCGTGGCCATCTTGTCCCAATACGAGCTGAACTCAGTGTTTTCGCCCTGGACCTTGATGGTGGGGTTGGCGGCTTCGAAGTCCTTGATGACTTCCAGGGTGGTCTTGGCGCGGGAGTCGTTCCCCCACCAGGCGAACCGGATGGTGACCGGATCTTCCACGGTGCCCACTTTTCCGGCTTCAGGGTTGCCCCCGCAGCCGGTGAGGACCAACGCGAGTGCCGCCGTCGTTCCGGCGATGCCCAGTAAAGACTTATTGAGACCAAACCGCATTGTTGTGCCCCTCGGGTGTCGAAGTGTGGATAGAGTGATCCTGGTAACAGAAAACGCTTTCTCAAAAGCTAACAAAGGGCTATACAGGAGTCAAGAAACCGTTTACTTTGGTACGGAGCCGCTTTTTACACGTCCCGCCCGGCGGCGGCGGAACCGGACCGCGGAAACAGCCTCAGCCGCTCCGCGCAGCACCCGAAGTCCGCCACCGGAGGCGGGACGCATCCCGATCGCCCCGGCGATCACACCCCCGACGTGGAGGGCCACGATGACCAAAGGAGACCACATGGCCGCTAAACACATCCCTAGGACGCCCCGGCCGGCAGGCTTGCCGGCACCGGCGGTCCTGCTGCGTGAAATGGAGTCGCCGCAATGAGCGCCATCAGTGAACTGAGCTCGATTTCCCGGCGTAAGGGCAAGGCCACTGCCGAAGAGAAGAAGGCCAACGGCCGGGACAATAAGGCCGCCTACATCTTCCTGCTGCCGTGGCTGGTGGGCCTGGTTGCCATCACCATCGGCCCGATGCTGATGTCCTTGTACCTGTCCTTCACGGACTACAACCTCCTCCAGCCGCCGGAATGGGTGGGCCTGGATAATTTCACCCGGATGTTCTCGGACGCCCGGCTGCACAACTCACTTGGCGTGACATTCACCTACGTCCTGGTCGGCGTTCCGCTCCAATTGGCCGTGGCGCTCCTGATCGCGCTGGTCCTGGACAAGGGCCTGCGCGGCCTGCCGTTCTACCGCTCGGTGTTCTACCTGCCGTCCCTCCTGGGCGGCTCGGTGGCTGTCGCTATCCTCTGGAAGCAGATCTTCGGCACCACCGGCCTGGTCAACCAGGTCCTGGCGATGTTCGGCATCCAGGGCCCCGGCTGGATTTCAGACCCCAGCACGGCGCTGGGCTCCATCATCCTGCTGCACGTCTGGACGTTCGGCGCCCCGATGATCATCTTCCTGGCCGGTCTGCGACAGATCCCGGTGATGTACTACGAGGCCGCGAAGGTGGACGGCGCCAGCACTCTTCAGCAGTTCTGGAAGATCACGATGCCAATGCTGAGCCCGATCCTCTTCTTCAACCTGGTCCTGCAGATCATCGGTTCGTTCCAGTCGTTCACCCAGGCGTTCATCGTCTCGGGCGGAAACGGCGGACCTTCCGATTCCACGATGTTCTTCACGCTGTACCTCTACCAAAAGGGCTTCGGCCAGTTCGACATGGGCTACGCCTCGGCCATGGCCTGGTTCCTGCTGGTCATCATCGGTGTGTTCACCGCCATCAACTTCATCGCTTCCAAGTATTGGGTTTTCTATGACGACTAAGCTGCAGACGCTGCCCGCCCCGGACAGGAAGACATCCGGCGCCGGCAAGCCTACGAATCACCGTAAACCCCGGGAATCCCGCGGGACCCTGGCCTTCAGCCGGAAACAGCGGACCAAAGCCCTGGGCAAGCATGCCATCCTGATCCTCGCCGGGGCCCTGATGATCTACCCGCTGCTCTGGATGGTGGTCTCTTCCCTCCGGGCCAACGAGCTGATCTTCCGCGAACCGGGACTCTGGCTCAACAGCCTGGAGATGAGCAACTACACCGACGGCTGGTCAGCCCTGACCCACCCCTTCGGGCACTACATGATCAACTCCGCGATTGTGGTCATTGGCTCCATCCTGGGCAACCTGATCTCCTGCTCGATGGCCGCGTACGCTTTCGCCCGGCTGCAGTTCACCGGCAAGAAGCTCTTCTTCGGCATCATGCTGCTGACCATCATGCTTCCGTTCCACGTGGTCATCGTGCCGCAGTACATCCTGTTCTCCCAGATCGGGTGGGTGAACACCTTCTGGCCGTTGATCGTCCCGAAATTGCTGGCCACCGAGGCGTTCTTTGTCTTCCTGATGGTCCAGTTCATCCGCGGTATTCCAAAGGACCTGGACGAGGCCGCACGCATCGATGGCGCAGGCCACCCCCGCATCTTCCTGCGCGTCATCCTGCCGCTGATGGTGCCGGCACTGGCCACGACCACTATTTTTACGTTCATCTGGACCTGGAACGACTTCTTCGGCGCCCTGATCTATCTCACGGACCCTGATATGTTCACTGTTCCGGTGGCCCTGCGCGCCTTCGTGGATTCGCAGTCCGCCACCAGTTGGGGTTCGCTGTTCGCCATGTCCATCGTGTCCCTGCTGCCGGTCTTCCTGGTCTTCCTCTTCGGCCAGCGGTTCCTGATCAAGGGCATCGCCACCACCGGCATCAAATAGCCCTCACCGGCGGCTGCCTCCTACCAGCCCGTCGCTCGAAACCGACTCGAACCGACGGCCCGTCCCGCCAAGGGGCGGGCCGTCGGCTGTTAGGGGTTGGGGCGCAGGCAGGCAGCCGCTCGTCCCTGCCTACGGAACATTCGACGTCGCGCTTTTCCTTATAGGAGAGGTCCCCAAGAGCTTCCGGGCAACCTCTTGTAATACAAGTATCCAACTTGTAGTATCAGACTTAAGAAAACGCTTCCTCGTTTTCACATCCCCAGCAACAAGATCAAAGAAGATCGGAGTATCCAGTGCCGCTTTTTCCCCGTTCTGAGTCTGCTGCCCGGAACCATTCGGCAGAGACACCCTCCAACGGCGCATACCGCAGGTTCCGCAAGACAGGCGTGGTGGCTGCTGCAGCCGCCGCCGTTCTTGCCCTGAGCGCCTGCGGCGGGGGAGCCGCTCCACAGAGTGCCGACGGCACCGTGGAACTGCGCTTTTCCTGGTGGGGCAGCGACAAACGCGCCCAGCTGACGCAGGCGGCAATCGCTGCCTTCGAGGCCGAGAACCCCAAGATCAAGATCAAGCCCGAGTACGGCGACTGGAGCGGCTACTGGGACAAGTTGGCCACCCAGGTAGCCGCCAACGACGCTCCGGACATCATCCAGATGGACGAAAAGTACATCACCGAGTACTCCAGCCGCGGCGCCCTGCTGGATCTCTCCAAGTACCAGATCGACACGTCGAAGCTGGACGAGGCCGCCCTGAATGCGGGCAAGAGCGAGGATGGACTGACCGGGATTGCTGCAGGCATCAACGCGGCCACGATCATCGCCAACCCCGCCGTGTTCCAGGCCGCCGGTGTGCCGCTTCCGGATGACACGACCTGGACCTGGGAAGACTTCGGCCGCATCTCCGCCGAGCTCACCGAGAAGTCCCCGAAGGGCACGTACGGCTCTGCCGCCTACGGCACGGACGAGGCATCCTTGGGCGTCTGGTTGCGCCAGAACGACAAATCCCTCTACACCTCCGACGGCAAGCTGGGTTTCGAGCCGGCCGATATTGCCCAGTGGTGGGAGTTCCTGAAGGAGCTTAGCGAGAAGAAGGCCGTTCCGTCGGCGTCGGAAGTTGTGGAAGCCGAAGCCGCGCCGCTGGACCAGAGCGGCCTGGCCACCGGCAAGAACGGGCTGGCCTTCTGGTGGTCGAACCAGTTGCCGGCACTCGAGAAAGCGGCTGGAAGCGACCTCCAGATCCTGCGGTTCCCCTCCAAGACCGGGAAGGCTGCCGACACACAGCTCTGGTACAAGGCATCCCAGTTCTGGTCCGCTTCCTCCCGGACCAAGCACCCTGAGGAAACGGCCAAATTCATTGACTTCCTGGCCAACAATGAAAAAGCCGGAGAAGCTCTCTTGGCTGACCGTGGCGTATACCCCAACACAGACGTCCGCGATGCCATTGAATCGAAGCTGACTCCCGCTGACATCAAGGTGGTCAAGTTCATCGACCAGATCAAGGGCGAGCTCGGTGAGGCTCCTGCCGCTCCGCCGAAGGGCGCCGGTGCAATCCAGGAGATCATCAAGCGGTACACCTCAGAGGTCCTCTTCAATAGGCTCTCAACGGATGAGGCCGGCAAGAAAGCCCACGACGAAATGAAGTCGGCAATCAGTAGCTAAAGCGCAGACCCGTCTAGTCCGCACACCGCCGTAAAGGCTCCGGAAGTCCTTTAGCATCCTCTAAGAACGTCCGACGGCGGGTGGCAGCTCCGTCCCGGCAGGAACCACTGGTTCCCTGCCGGGACGGAGCTGCTTATCATAGGCGACGTCTTTTTCCATCACTACGCGCGGCCACGCGCCCAACCCATGCCGGACTTCCTCCCGCACGATCTCCTTCAGACCGTTGGACCAGGCTTCTTCGGGCAATGTCCTGAAGCCAAGGCGCTCATAGTAGGGCGCGTTCCAGGGGACGTCGCTGAAAGTTGTCAACGTCATTCCGTGGAGGCTGCGTGCGGCGGCCCACCGTTCCACATGGTCGATGAGGGCGCTGCCGAGGCCTTTGCGGCTGTGCACCGGGTGGACGCTGACCTGTTCGATGTGGGCCCTGCTGTCAATAACGTCTACGAGGATGTACGCGATGGGATTGTCGGCCGGGTCTGTGGCCACCCAAGCCCTGCCATCGCGCAGGTAGGGCGCCAGATCGCTCTGAGACGGTGGGGCGTCGTCCGCTACGGCGTCCATCCCGAGCCCGCGAAAGAGTACTCCGGCGGCGATCTCAATGTCACGGATTCCGGAGATGTCTTCTGGCTTGGCCTCCCTGATCACCTGTCCAGTATCGCCCAGATGGCCTCTTCTGGGAGGCTCCGGATTTCCTTGGCGTGCGGAATCAGCTTGCCCGGCGTTACATCGACCTGGCGGCTCGACTGCGGGTACAGCCTTACCGGACAGCCTTGATCTGCGTTGGACGTGCGTTGCCTATGTTTGGTGGTGGTTGCGTTGGGGTTTTTGGTGGGGGTCGATGTGGGGTGGGGGGATGAACCAGGGGATGCCGGCTTTAACCTGGATTTGCCATTGTTCTTTGTGGACGAGGTGGTGGTGATGGGTGCAGAGCAGGGTGCCGTTGTCGGTGCTGGTGGATCCGCCGTGTGACCAGTAGGTGATGTGGTGGGCTTCGCACCAGGGCGCAGGGACGTTGCAGCCGGGGAATGCGCAGCCGTGATCGCGGGCGGTGATGGCTTTGCGGATGTGCGGCGGGAAGATCCGGGTGGTGCGGCCGATGTCCAGGATGCGTCCTTCGCTGCCGAGCAGGACGGGGATGATGTCGGCGTCGCAGGCGATTTTGCGGACCGTGGCGGGGGCGGCGGGGCCCGTGAACGCGAACGATCCGGTGCCGGGAATACTGCCGGGATCCGGGGGCCCGGTGCGGGGGACCCTGCCGGTGTCGCGAGTGTTGTGGTGCTTCAGGGTGGGGTTGGTTGGTTGAGGGCGGTAGCGGGGTCCTTGGGTGGTGGCGTGTTCGAGGCGGTCCAGGAGGTCGCGGTAATCGATGGTGACCATAACTTGGGGGCGGAGTCCGCCGGTTGCGGGGAGGGTGCCGGTGGCCAGTGCTGCCTTGCAGGCGCCGACGAGGCCGTCGAGAAGTTGTTGTGGCCGAGTGCGCCGGTCCAGGTCGGGTTGAGGGGCGGCACCGGTATCCCCGTTGTCCCTCTCGTCCGTGGTGCTGCCGGCCCCGCTGTCTGGGGTGCTGGTGGCGTCGCTGCCGCCGGTACCGGTGGTGGTGTGGGGATTGCCTGCCTGGGTGCGGGGGTTGGTGGCGGTGTTCATGACGGTGATGAGGTGTTCGTATTGGTCGGGGGTGGCGAAGATTTCCACATGGTGCAGTCCGCGGCGGGCCTGGCGGAGGAAGGCGCCCTGCCGGTGGCGGAGTTCGTGTTCGGTGGGTTCGGTGCCGTCCTGGTCGATCGCCTCGGTCCAGCGGCGGGCGATTCGGGTGAGGAAGTCGGTGTCGTTTTCTGCGGCGGTGCGGGTTAGGGCGTGTTCCATCCGGGTGGTGGTGTCCGCGGAGGCGTGGTGCCGGACGCGGTCCAGTGCCAGGGTAATGATGGTTGCGGGGCGGGACGCGACGGTCCCTGCTGCGACGGCGGTAGCGAGTTCGGGGCGTTCGGCGGGCTGGGTATCTCCGGTGATCCCGGTCCGGGGCAGCACCGCGGCGGCGAGACTGATCCGGCGGTGGGCTTCGGAGACGCTGATCCGGAGCCGGGCACGCAGGAACTCGGCGGTGTTCTTGCAACCGTCATCGGCCGGCGACACCGGAACAGGCGGAACAGACTGTGCGGTGAAGCCGGCGCGGCCAAAGGTGGCGGGATCGGCCGTGCCATGAGGCCAGGAAGCGTCGGTCTCATCAAGCGTTTCGGTGCCGTTATCCCACCCGGTGATCCAGGAACCGCCGTTCCGGGTCCGTGCGGTTGCTGCGTCGGCGATGGCCTGAGTGCGGGTGCGGTCCACTGCGCCTGCACCCAGGACCTGCAGGTACTCCACCGACCGGGAGAGGTCCTCGACTTGGCTGGCGTACTCGGCGGCTTCCGCGTAGCCCGCCATTGCCAGGAAGCCCGGCCCGGCCGCCGCGGCAGCTTTCACGACGGCGATGGCCTCCGCAAGCGCTGAAGCATCCGGCAGCCCGGCAGGGCTGGGCAGGCACGAAGCAGCTACCTCCGAGGTTGGAACGAACTGCTTGTCGGACCGGGCAGCCCTGATGCTGCCGTCGAACGCCCTGCCCCTGGAAGCGCCCCCAACAGGCGGCTCAGCCCGCGTGAGCAGGGCGGCTGCGCCGCCGTGCCCCACCCGCTGAACCCTAAGAGCTTCCATAGGAATACCCTGCCAAAGGGGTACGACAATCTTGCTGTCACTAGACCGCCAACGAAAAGAAGGGCCTTAGTCCTCCGCGATCACCGCCACGCCACCGCCCTCAATCGTGCCGCCAAATCGGTCTCCGCTGAGCAGGTCCGTTCCAGCGGCCCGGACAGAGGCGGAAGAGCGCGAGTGGTTGATGGCGAAGAGGAAGGAGCTGCCGTCAGCGGCGCGGCGGCGCGTGAGTTCCACCCCGGAATCTGCCTGCGTTAGAGGCGCAACTCCGGATTCAGCCAGCAGCCTGTCCACCACTGACTCGATACCGTCATGGTCGGGGAATGTGGCCAGGTACCACGCAGCCCCGGACCCTACAGCATGCCGGGTCAGCGAGGGCACACCCTCAAGGGGGTAATCGGTGAACGTCTGAAGCGCTTCCGCCCCGGCCAGGTGAAGGTGCTCGCTCCACACGGACGAGACACCGCCGTCGCTCAACTTCAGTTGGGAGTCCGCCAGCAGCGGGTGGAACTCCTCCACACGAATGCCCAGCAGTTCACGGAATGCGCCAGGATAGCCACCCAGCCGGATGTGGTCCTTTTCGTCAACTATCCCGCTGAAGTAGGTCACCAGAACGGTGGCGCCCGAGCGAGCGGCAGCCGCGATGTTGGTGGCCGCGTGGTTGGTGACGGAGTACAGGGTGCAGACGAGGACCAGGTCGTACCCCTCCAGCGAGGCGGAGGGGTGGACGATGTCCACGGAGATCCCGCGCAGGAACAGTGAACGGTGGAATGCGCGCAGGACGTCGAGGTACTTTACGTCTTGGCTTGGCTTGGAGTCGATCTCGCTGGCCCACCATGCCTCGTAATCGAAAACGATGGCAGCCTTGGACTCCACGCGGGAACCCCGGACTGGCGCGAGCCGCTTCAGTGCAGACCCCAGCTCCACCACTTCGCGCCACACCCGCGTATCCCGGCCGCCGTGCGGAACCATGGCCGAGTGGAACTTTTCCGACCCGGCAAAGCTTTGGCGCCATTGGAAGAACATGACGGCATCCGCCCCGCGTGCCACATGCGCCAGGGAGTTGCGCAGCATTTCCCCGGGCATCTTGGGCTGGTTGCGCGGCTGCCAGTTGACGGCCGACGTCGAATGTTCCATCAGGATCCATGGGTCGCCGCTGGCAATACCCCGGGTGAGGTCCGCGCTGAACGCGAGTTCGATCTGGCGCTCGGGATCGGCGGCCACGAGGTAGTGGTCGTTGGCGATGACGTCCAGGTCCTTGGCCCACTCGAAGTAGTCCATCGACTTGGTGGCGCTGGAGGCCATCAGGTTGGTGGTGGCCGGAATGTTGGGAGTGACTTCCCGCAGCACCGCCACCAGCTCGCGGTAGTAGTCCATCAGCGCCCACGAGTTGAAGCGCTGGAAGTCCAGTTGCTGGCCCGGGTTGAGGGTGGAGGGGGCGACGGCGGGCGGCAGGATTTCGTCGAAGGAACCGTAGTTCTGGGACCAGAATGCCGTTCCCCAGGCTGCGTTGAGGGCAGCTATGCTGCCGTAGCGGCGTTCCAGCCAGCTGCGGAACGCGGCGGCGTCCTCCGGGCCGTAGAACTCGGAAACGTGGCAGCCAAGTTCATTGTCTACGTGCCACAGCGCCAAGGCGGGATGGTTCTTGTAGCGTTCGGCGATGATGCGGGTGATACCCGTTGCATAACGGCGGAAAACGGCCGACGACGGCGAGTAGTGCCGCCGGGAGCCCGGTCCCAGCACGGTCCCGTCAGCCGTGACTGGCAGGATCTCGGGGTGCTTGCGGACCAGCCAGGCCGGGGGAGCGGCCGTTGCCGTTGCCAGGGCAACCTTGATCCCGTTGGCGGCGAGGTTGTCCAGGACTTCGTCCAGCCAGCCGAAGTCGTATTCGCCTTCGGCAGGTTCCAGCAGTGCCCAGGAGAAAATTCCAACGCTGAGGAAGGTGACGCCGGCTTCCTTCATCAGCTCCAGGTCTTCCAACCGGACACTGGCGGGCCACTGCTCAGGGTTGTAGTCGCCGCCGTAGGCGATCCCTTCGACAGCGTCCCAGACGCTCGCCGGGCCTGATCGTTCCTGCAAAGTCATGTGACTCCTTTGTCTGATGCTTGGAATAAAACGTACATGAAAACCGATGTTTGGAAAACGCTTGCCCGCTACCAATAATCCGGCTATTGTATCGTTTCAGAAGGTGTGTAAGCCAGCTCACTGCTCGCGTTGTAGATAAATGGGTATGGGCTTACACGGAACGAGCAAGGAGGCTCTCATGATCAACAGAAGGCATTTCCTCACCACCGTGGCCATCGGCACCGCATCTGCCGCTGCACTCGCGGCCTGCGGTACCGGCTCCACAACCGCCGGGGAAACCGGCTCCGCGGAGAACCCCGTCACCATCAACTACACCTGGTGGGGCAACGACGACCGTGCTGAGCGCACCCGTAAGGCCATTGCCCTGTTCGAAGAAAAGAACAAGGACATCAAGGTCAACGGCAACTTCACCGACTTCGCCGGATACTGGCAGAAGCGTGCAACCGAAGCCGCCGGCGGTGGCCTGCCCGACGTCATGCAGTGGGACCTGTCCTACATGCGGGACTACGGCCAGCGTAACCAGCTCCTGGACCTGGGCACGGTCAAGATCAACACGGACGCTTTCGACAAGTCGCTCCTGCCCTCGGGCCAGATCCGTGGCAAGACTTACGGCATTCCCACCAGCACCAACGCCTTTGCCGTGTACTACGACCCCGCCAAGCTCGCCTCACTCGGCATCGCCGAACCGGACGGCACCTGGACCTACAAGGAATACAACGCGTTCCTGGCCGAGGTCGGATCCAAGGGCAACGGCGCGCTCTTCGGCGGCACCGATTACACGTCCGTCTGGTGGATGTTCAACATCTGGCTCCGCCAGAATGACATCGCCGCCTTCACCGATGAGGGCAAGCTTGGCTTCACCAAGGATGACCTGAAGAAATGGTGGAACCTCACCGCCGACCTTCGCGGCACTCCCGCCATCGTTTCCGAGGAACGCACCACCCAGCTCGCTCCGAAGTCCCCGTTCGGCTCGAACGTCACCGCCACTGAGGTCACCTGGGATAACTTCATGGCCGGCTACCTCGCTGACAGCGGCGCCAAGGAGCTCAAGCTCGTACCGGTTCCCTCCGACGATCCGGATAACCTGGGCCTGTTCCTGAAGCCCTCCATGCTGATGGTCGCCAGCGCCAAGACCAAGTACAAGGACGCCGCTGCCCGGTTCATCGACTTCATGGTCAACGACCCCGAGGTTGGCCAGATCTTCAAGACCTCCCGCGGCGTTCCAGCCTCCAAGACCCAGCGCGACGGCACCACCTTTGAGGGCACCGACAAGCTGGTTGTTGACTACGAAAAGTCCATCGAGAAGTACCTCAAGGACGCCCCCGAGCCGCCCATCGTCGGCTTCGGCACGCTGGAAGCTTCCTTCAAGCGCATCAGCTCCGAGCTGAACTACGGCAAGGTCACCGTGGACGGCGCAGCGGACGCGTGGTTCAAGGAAGCCGAAGACCTCATCAAGCAGAACGCCTGAGCAGTTTTATTATCTGCCCTTGCGTTCCCAACTGACGGATTGAACTCGTGACTCAAAGCCCAACCCTGAGCAGGCGTTCGACGCAGTCCGCTCCCTCGCAGCCGCGCAAGTCGCGGCAGCGGGGGGCGGACGCCCGCGCCGGCTACACCTTCCTGCTGCCCTGGCTGCTGGGATTCATCGTCCTGACCATAGGTCCGATGGTTTCCTCGCTGTACCTGTCCTTCACCAACTACAACCTCTTCGATCCGCCCAAGTGGATCGGCCTGGACAACTACACCACCATGTTCCAGGACGAGCGGTTCCTGCAGTCGGTGGGCGTGACCGTCGGCTACGTGGTCTTCGGTACTCCGCTCAAGCTCGCCGCCGCGCTGGCCGTGGCGATGCTGTTGAACAGTGCGCGCAAGGGCCAGGGCTTCTACCGGTCCGCGTTCTACGCCCCGTCCCTGATCGGCGCGTCCGTTTCCATCGCCATCGTCTGGAAGGCGATGTTCGGTGATTCCGGTCCGGTGGACCAGGGCCTGTCCTTCTTCGGGATCAACCTCGGCGGCTGGGTGGGCAACCCGTCCATGACCATGCCGATGTTCATCCTGCTGACCGTCTGGCAGTTCGGTGCCCCGATGGTGATCTTCCTCGCCGGCCTCAAGCAGATCCCGGCTGACCTGTACGAAGCGGCCTCGATGGACGGTGCCGGCCCGGTACGGAAGTTCTTCAACATCACCTGGCCCATGCTCTCCCCGGTGGTCTTCTTCAACCTGCTGATGGAAACCATCCACGCGTTCCAGATCTTCAGCTCGGCCTACATCATTTCCAACGGTGAAGGCGGCCCCGCCGGCTCCACCCTCTTCTACACCCTCTACCTGTACCTGCGCGGCTTCAGCGACTTCCGGATGGGTTATGCCTCGGCGATGGCCTGGCTGCTCCTGATTGTCGTCGGCATCATCACCCTGATCATCTTCCGCACCTCCAAGTCCTGGGTCCACTACAGCGGAGACGCAAAATGACAACCATGGCAACCCCCACCCAGTCCACACCGGACGCGCAGGCGCCGCACTACAACCCCAAGGCCGAATCGGTCGGGACCAAACGCGCCAAGAGCGCAGCCTTCCACATCGTCGCCATCGCCCTCACGGCAATAGTCCTCTATCCGGGCCTGTGGATGATCGCCTCGTCCTTCAAGCCGAACTCCGAAATCGGCGGAACGAACACCTCGCTGTGGTCCAACAACTTCAGCTTCGACAACTTCATCACGGCCATGGATGGAATCGGCGGGGTGACCACCCTGCAGTTCTTCACCAACTCCCTGATCCTGGCCATCGGCGCCGTCGTCGGCACCATCCTCTCCGCGTCCGTCTCCGCGTACGCGTTCGCGAGGATCAAGTTCCCCGGCCGCAGCATCTTCTTCGGCATGATGATCGCCACCCTCCTGCTGCCCTTCCACGTGGTGATCATCCCGCAGTACATCATCTTCAACCAGCTCGGCCTCGTGGACACCTACATCCCGCTGCTGATCGGCAAATTCCTCGCCGCCGACGCGTTCTTCGTCTTCCTCATGGTCCAGTTCATGCGCAACCTCCCGGCCGAACTGGACGAGGCGGCACGCATCGACGGTGCAGGCCACGTGCGGATCTTCACCTCCATCATGCTCCCGCTGATGAAGCCGGCGCTGATCTCCACCTCGATCTTCTCCTTCATCTGGAGCTGGAACGACTTCCTCGGCCCCCTGCTCTACCTGAACACCCCGGAAAAGTACCCGTTGCCCCTGGCCCTGCGCCTGTTCGTGGACCAGACCCAGTCCTCGGACTACGGAGCCATGATCGCCATGTCCGTCCTGGCCCTGCTGCCCGTACTGATCTTCTTCCTGGTGTTCCAGCGCTACATCGTTGAAGGCGTCTCCACCCAAGGCCTCAAGGGCTGATAGAGAATATGAGCACTATGGACAGCACCACACCCGCTTCAGGCCGCAATGAACCAATCCCGGTAAACCGCTTCGCACTGTTTTCCGAGACCCTGCTGGCCGGACTGTTGGTGCTGGTGCTGTCCATTCCGCTTGTCACCATTCCTGCTGCCTACGCGGCCGGTATCGCCCACCTTGAGCGGCACCTCTCCGGGCGGGACGATTCCCTCCGCGGCCTCTGGGGCACCTTCAAGGCTGCCCTGCCCGGCAGCTGGAAACTGGGAATCACGACGGCGGCAGCCGCCGTCGTGATTGTCCTGAACCTGTTGCTCGCAACAGTTGGGCAACTGCCCGGCAGTGCCGTGGTCCTCCCGGCGACGCTCATCCTGGCAACGGCCGGTGCGGTCCTGCTCCTGCGCACCACCGCAGCCTGGTCCGACTTTGCCGGCCCTGCCTCCGCCGCCCGCAACACCCCGGCGGCCCCCGGCGCACCCGCTGAAGCGCCGCCGTCGTCCGCCTCCAAGTCCGCGTCCTGGTCCTCCGCCCTGGAAACCGCGAAGGCCCTGTCGCTCCGCGATTGGACCGGCTCCCTCCTCCTCGTGGCCGCACTGTTCGCCGCCGTTGTTTTCGTGTGGATGCTTGTAGCGCTCTTCGTGGTAGTGCCCGGCACGCTGATCCTGGCTGCGGCGTCGGTAAAAATGCGTTCCACCCGCGTCCAGTAATTCTCTGCCTTTCACCTTTTCCTACCGAGTTGAGTCCGACGTGTCTTCCGACCGCCCCCAGTCCGCAGAGTCCCTTCGTCACCCGAAAGGCCCGGTTCGCTGGTACTTTCCGCTGACGCAGCACAACTACCGCCTCTATATGGGGATGACCCTGGCCGGCAGCATGGGTGTCTGGATGCAGCGCCTGGCCCAGGATTGGCTGGTGCTCCAGCTGACAGGCAGCCCGGCTGCGGTTGGCGTCGCCGTGGCACTGCAGTTCCTGCCCATGCTGATCGTGGGTCCGCTCAGCGGCCTGCTAGTGGATATCTTCCCCAAGCGCCGCGTCATGATGGTCTGCCAGTCCGTGATTGTCCTCCTGGCCGCGGGACTGGCAGCCTCTGCCGCCACCGGCAACATCACCGTATGGATTGTTTATGGAAGCTGCATCGCGCTGGGCATCACCTCCGCGATCGACGGTCCTGCCCGGCAGGTCTTCGTCAATGAAGTAGTGGGCGACGCAGGCCTCCGGCCGGCAATCGGCCTCACCAACGCCATCGGCCAGCTCGGCGCCATGGCCGGGCCAGCTCTGGGCGGGGCGGTCATCGCCTACGCCGGATCCGCGGCGGCCTTCGCGTCGAACGCCTTCCTCGGCCTGCTGGTCCTGGGCATGATTGCCGGTATCCGGCCCGCCCTCCTGCACACGGACGCCCCGGCTGTCCGCGGACACGGCCAGCTCCTGGCCGGGTTCCGGTATGTCCGGGACAGGCCTTCGCTGCTGCTCATTATTGCCCTGGCAGGATTGCTGGGTGCCTTTGGCATGAACGGACCGGTAGTGCTGGCGGCCTTTGCGGAACGTGTGTGGCATAACGGCGTGGAAGGTTTTGGCCTGTTCAATACGGTGAGTGCCGTCGGTGCCCTGGCTGGCGCCCTGCTGGCCGCCCGCCTCCGGACTTTTGGGCGGAAGGGGATCGTGGCCGCTGCTGGCCTGTTTGGCCTGGCGCAACTCGTGGCGGCGCTGATGCCCAACCTGGTTCTCTTTACAGTGATGCTCGTGGTGGTGGGCCTGATGACCCTCCTGTTCCTGACCAGTGCCGCTACTGCCGTCCAACTTGAAGCCGGCCCGGAAGTCCGCGGCCGGGTCATGGCCCTGTACCTGCCGTTGCTGCTCGGCGGCCACGCACTGGGTGGCCTCCTGGCCGGCTGGCTTACTGAACAGTTCGGCGTCCGAACGGGCCTGGTGGTCACCGGCGTCCTGGGCATGTTCTCTGCCCTTGTCATTGGCTTCCTGCTGTGGAGGAATTCACGTCGGACTGGCCCAACTAGGTAGCAGTTGATGTCGTTTTGGACGGTCAAAACGACATCAACTGCTACCTAGTTGGGATGGGGGACGCTGGTGAGGATTCCTTGGCTGGCGTGAACGTCCACGTGCCACTGTGGATCCGGAAGTCACGCGGTGCCTGATTGCCAAGGTCAGCGGTTCCGCCCCCGGCGCCGTGGTGCGCGGGACCGCCTGGACCGGAACGCACGACGGCGGGTCCCGCCGTCGTGCCTTGGATTGCGTAGGTGCCGGCCGGCAGCCGTACGGTCGCCGTGACGCCGGCCGGAACCGTGCATTCGAGCTGCATGCCGGCGGATGTCCGCCGCCAACTGGCAAATACCGCGCCGTTGGGCACTGGGACTCGTCCTTTGGCATGTTCCAGCCGGCAGATCGGCGGTTCGATGAGCACCTCACTGCCTCCGGGTACGGTGACCCGGACGCCTAGCAGGAACTCCAGGATCTCCTTCACCACGGAGGCCGACCAGGCGTGGGACTGGCTGTAGTCGGTGCCGTCGACGAGGTCCCAGGCTTCCCACGTGAAACTTGCGCCCTGCTTGAGGAGCCGCGCCCACCCCGGCTGGTCCGCAGACGTGAGCAGGTCCAGGACCGCGTCGATCTGCCTCTGGGCCAGGAGTGCTCGGACCAGGCGGTGCACGGTCATGGGTCCCTGCCGCATGCCCTGGCCTGCGATCCTTTGCGCATCTGCGGCTGCGTGGGAAGGGTCGGTGATGCCGAGGGACAGCGGGAAGGACGTGGCGTGTTGGGAGGCGTGGGTGCTGGGGGTTCCGTCGGCGTGCAGCCCGTCAACCATCACGCCGTTCACGCGCAGGCGGGTGCGGATGGTTTCCGCGAGGGCGCCGGCGTGGCCGGCGTACCGGACGGCCGCGTCCTCCTGCCCGGCCAGGCTGCACAACCGTGCCGTGGAGATCAGCGCTGAGTAGGCTTGGGCGTTGACGGTGGTTTTGGCGGCGCAGTCCATGTCGTAGCCGAAGCGGCCGGGGGCTGGCCAGTCCACGATGCCGTGCAGGTAGGGGCCGGAGCCGCCGCCGAGGTCGGTGACCAGTCCCGCGGTCGGGCCCTCCGTGGCGAGGTATCGCAGGGCGTAGTCCGCGGTGTTCCGGAGGTGGGGGAGCAGTTCCGATACGAGGGCGAGGTCTGCGGTGCGGTGGTGGTATTCCTCGGCCCATTCGGGCATCATGAGCGAGAAGTCGGGGATGTCCCGTTTGCCGTCACCGTTGGGGTAGACGGCGTTGTAGCGGCCCAGGTCCTCGCTCTCGGTCCAGTAACGGGAGGCGGACCAGCCGAATTCGCGCAGTGCCTGGGCGGTGTAGGCGTGTTCGCCGAACAGGGCCATGGTGGCGTAGGAGATGTTGACGGCGTCGGCCAGGAACTGGCCTTTCTCCCGTGTGGGTGTGTCCACGAACTGTTCCTGGATCCCGTGCAGCGCGGAGTCGCGCAGCAGCCCGAACACCGAGTCCAGGGTTGGGTCGGAGCTGCTGAAGCTTCCCTCGTCCGGGTGCCGTCCGTGGACGACGACGGCGCCCACCCGGGACAGGTCCGAGGCCTCCACGCCGGGGAGTTCCAGATAGCGGAAGCCCAGATGCACGGTGGCGCGGAACTGCTGCAGTCCGTCTGCCTGCGTGTACGGGAAGGACATATCGGTGTTCTGGCTGGCCGTTTTGCCTCGGTCTACCCGGCCGTCCGCGTCCAGGCTGTAGCCGGCCCGGATGATCAGCGTCCGCCCGGACACGCCCGTGAGGAAGTCCACTTCCGGGCGGGCCGGGATGACCTTGCCGAAGTCAGCCACAAGCGTGCCGTCAGTGGCGGTCAAGAAGGACTGCGGGGCGACAAACGTCTCGGACACGGAGGTTCGCCGGGGGTGCAGCGCCGGAAACTGTGGGACCGGGTGGCGGCCGTAGCTCAGGGCCGGTGGCATGTCCTGGCCGGCATCCAGCGTTGCCGCGGCTTGCCCGTCGAAGTGTTCCACGGGATCGCCCTCATCGTTGCGGTAGCCGGCCTGCCGGTACGGCGCCTCGGTGGCCGTCCAGTCCGGGCCGGAGCCGAAGACTTCGCGGCGGCCGTCCGTGTAGTCCACGCTGAGCCGGACCAGCAGGCCGGGCAGGCCAGCGGCCCTGCCTTGGCCGGGGCCATACCAGTGCAGGAGGGCGGTCAGGGGAACCTCGACGGGTTGGTCAAGCGGGGCTGTCTTGTCGGACGGGTATTGCGTTCCGGCAGCTTCGGGCTGTCCCGGTGACTGCAGAGCGAGCAGCGCGGTGATATCGGCGGCGTCGTAATATCCCTCGCCGGGGTAGCCGAAGGAGGTGGTGCTGAGGCAGGGGGTGCCGTTCAGGGCGACCTGCGCGTGATGGCTGGCCGCTGCGAAAAGGCGTGCCCTGGCCACGGTCCCGGTAAGCCGGACCGTGCTGCGGAAGAGGGTCCATTCGTCTGGTTGCCGGTGTGCCGTGGTGCGGGCCCACTGCCCCAGGAACGCGCGGGCCTCGTCAGGGCTGTTGCTGAACTGGTGGTCCAGGAGTACTGCATCGCCAGGAATATCGTCAGTGACGGTGCCGCCAGCGCCAGCTGTATCCGGCCCGGCCGTGATCCGCAGCGAAGCGTACTCGGCCTGGCTACGCGGACCCTGGTGCAGGGCGAAACGGCCCTCAAACCCGGCGGGGAGCGGCTCATTAACGGTGAGCAGCTCAACGCCGTCGAGGGCAACGGTGATAGTGGTGCCGTCGTCGGCCACAGCCAGGTCCTGCCACGTGCCGGGGAACAGGTCCTTGCCGGGCAGCCTGTCCTGGCTGGCCACGGCTCTGCGGTCAAGCTGGGCGCTGGCCAGGACATCGGTAGGCGGAGTGGCGGCGGCGGGGATTTCCCAAGCGGGGGCGCGGCGGAGTACTACGTGGCCCGCGGTGTCCAGTTCCAGTAACAGTCCTGTCCCGGGGCCCGTGCTGCGGAGGAGGAGTCCCGCCCAGCCCATAACCGGCCGGAGGCGGGCTTTCAAGGTGAAACGGCGGACGGGAGGGCATGGAACCGGGAGGAACGGCGAGCCGGCAACGCGGAGTGTGCCTTCCAGGACCTCCAGCGGAGCCTGGCCGCCAGGTGCCCGGTGGATCCAATCGGCACCCCACGCACGGTCCGAAAGTCCGGTGCTGAATGGCTCTGCTTCAGACCATGGCCCGGGATTGCCTCCGGCGTCGCTCACGCGGACCCGCCAGGTGTAATCCGCATCCTCGGCCAGGTCCGGACCGCCATAAGGAACCCCGGATTGGCGGGCCGAGGGAACGGGGCCGGAGAACCAGACTTCGGCCCCGGCAGCATCCTTGACGGCAATTTCGTAGCCGGTTTGGCGGGCCGCGGCGGGATCGGCATCTTGCGGCTGGTTCACCCGCCACCCGAATACCGGCCGCAGGGAAGCAGTGAGGCAGGGGGTCAGGCCGTCAGTCAGCAAGCCGGAAGCCTGCAGTTCGCCTTGACGGGTAAGAGTCGGGGTTGGTTCCTGGACGGGGGAGAGGCCCATCAGGAAGCAGATCCGTACGCCGGAAGTGCCCAGGGAAGTCCGAGTTCGCTGAAGGTTGCGTGCTCTTGTGTGGCACGCTCCAGCGCGTCCTCGATTCCGACGACGACGGCGTGGGCGGCGTCGCCGTCACCTTCCCACTGGACATAGTCAGGGCTGATCAGGGCTGGCTGGGGTGCCGTCCGGATGGCTTCCAGCACCAGCATGAAGGCGCCGCTGTCCACGAGCGGGCTGATCAGTGCTGTGCCTTCGCGGCGGTGGGCGATGAGGTTCTCCGTGAGGTCGTCCCGGCCGAAGACCTGCTCGGTTTCCCCTGAGGGCGTGCGTACAGTGAGGCGGTCCTCGGTGTAGTGGAACACTGCCTCGCCCTGGGAGCCCTGCAACGTCACATACGGTTCCACAGATTCCGTGGCGCAGATAGTGAGCGCACACGTGACGGGCAGTCCCGTGTTGGTGCGGATCCGGATAACGGAGGTGTCGTCGGATTCGATGTCGTTGGCATGGTAGAGGTCCGTTTCCACGGAAGCAACGTCCTCGACCGTGCGGGCGCCGGCGATGCGCAGCGCGGTGGCCACGGCATGTGCCAGGGGATTAGTGGCCACGCCGTCTACCACGTCGACGCCGTCGATGCTTCGTTTCCCGGCCCAGCGGGAGCGCTGGTAGTAGGCCTTGTCGCGGACCCAGCGGCCGGTGGCAGAGATGCCCTGCAGCGTGCCGATGTCTCCGCTGGCCAGTAGTTCCTCAATGGCCTGCAGCGCGTGTGAGCCCAGGCTCTGGAAGCCGATCTGCACGCTCCGGCCTGATGCCCGTGCGGCATCGCAGAGGGTGTTGAAGTCGGCCAGGGACGCCACCGGCGGCTTCTCCAGGTACAGGTCGGCGTTGGCGGTGAGCGCGGCGAGGCCCAGCGGGGCGTGGGTCTGGATGGGGGTGGCCACAATGATCAGTTCCAGGCCTGATGTGGCGGCAAGCAAGTCGGTGAGCCCGGGGAAAACGGCCGCAGTGTCCGGAACGGATCCCGGCGCCGGAGGCTGGGGATCGGCAACCGCAACGAGTTCGACGACGCCGGCAGCCTGCAGTCGCTCAAGGTTGCGCAGGTGATGGGTGCCGAAGCCGTGGACGCCGACCAGCGCCACTCGGGCCGGGCGTAGAGGCCCAGCCGGGGTTTCGGGGCTCCATCGATGGGAGGGGGCAGGCTCGTCGGCCTGGACAGGCTCTTCATTTCGGGACTGTGACTCGGCGGCTGTGCCGGCTGGCTTTCCCATCGGTCTCCTTTTCTGCCCGCAGGCATCAAAACTCAGGTCCGGCGGCAGCATCGGGATGGCGCCGGAGCAGACGTTGCGCCGCTCCCTTCATGCCGGCGTTGGCACGCGGGAACGGGGCCGAAACGCCCTGGCCCTTGCAGGAGGTTTCCCAGCAAGCGCTTTCCAAGATCCAGTGTGGACCACGCCGGGGTGGTGAGTCCAGCAATGTAACGATTCAAAAACTAGCTTGACCTGCCCGGCATGGGGGGTCTAGATTGCGAGAAACCGATTACTCACGTGACGCCCGCCACTCTGGAAGCGTTTCTGCAACGACGGAGAACCGAAGGGAGCTTTGCCATGCTGGCTGGAAATTTCAGTTCACGCGCCTACTCGTTCTTTGACACCCTGCTGTGGATCGCCTGCCTTAACCTGCTGTGGATCCTTTTCACCCTGTTTGGCCTTGGCGTACTCGGGGCCGGACCGGCGACGGCTGCGGCGCAAATCCTGGTCCGGCGGAGGGCCCGGGGAGAAGCAGCGCCGTTGCTCAGGTCCTTTGCCAAGGAGTACTGCGCGAACTTCGTCCGTGCTAACGCGCTGGCGCTGCCCGTCATGGCGGTGGCCTTGGCCCTGGCCATGAACTGGAACTACTCGTCCGGCGGGAGGGACCTGATGTCCCAACTGGTCGCGGCCGGCACATTTGTGGCGGCTATCTTCCTTGCCGGTGCGGCCTGCTACCTCTTCCCCATGTATGCCCGCTACGAACTGCCTCTGGGCCAGTACCTGATGACCTGCTCCCGCTTCGCTATCCGCCATCTGGCGGGCACCGTGATCCTGCTGTTCGTCACGGCTGCGGCTGTCTACGCGAGCCGCGCGTTGCCGGGACTCATCCCGTTCTTCAGTATCGGCGCCTGGCTGTACGTGACCGGCTGGCTGTGCGACCGGTTCTTTGCCGCCAACGACGACTCCGTCGCGGCCCTTGCCCTGGCGGAGGAGGGGGCCGGGAATGCCGGGGCCCGCACGGGTGGCGGCAGCACCGCCGTCGGACATTCCAGGCCCCTGGGGGCACCCGTTGGATGAGCCGCACGCCACCGGGCTGCACCAAAGCGCGGCCTCCTTCGGAAGCCCCCCGGGATGTTGCCCTGCTCAGCGCAGGCAGAGTCCTCGTGAGTTGCAGTGAAACGTATCAAAAGCTGGCCCCAGCCTCACTGGCACCAAGTTACACCTGAACCGCACCAACTGATCCGCCGGGAAAAATCCCGGAACCAACCCCAAAGAAGTGGAAAAGGAACAACATGATCACTAGGAAATTCAGCCTGGCCGCCGCCGTCGTGACCGCCACCGCCCTGACCCTGACCGCGTGCGGTGCCGGGGAAACCCAGTCAGCGGACCTGGCCACCATTAATGTGATGGCTCCGTTCCTGGAAGCGCAGCCGCCCACACCTGATGGGGCCGTGCAGCAAAAACTGGAAGAACTCACCGGCAAGGACGTCAATATCACCTGGACGCCCAACGCCTCCTACGAGGACAAGATGAACATCACGCTGGCGTCCTCCGAGATTCCGCACGTCCTGGTGGTGCAGAGCAAGTCCCCGGGGTTCGTCAAAAACGCCGAGGCGGGGGCATTCTGGGACCTCACCGACAAGCTCGACGCGTACCCCAACCTGAAGTCCACCTTCCCGGAGGTGGAACAGAACGCCAGCATTAACGGCAAGGTCTACGGTGTCTTCCGTGCCCGGAATCCGATCCGCTCGGCCGTGATGTTCCGCCAGGACTGGCTGGACAGACTGGGCTTGGAGGCTCCTAAGACCACCGAGGACCTTTACAAGGTGGCTAAGGCCTTCACTGAACAGGACCCGGACGGCAACGGCCAGGCCGACACCTGGGGCATCACCATCCCGAAGTGGGGTGCCTTGGGCTCCAACAGCCCCTACGACATGATCGAGACCTGGTACGGCGCCGGCAACCGCTGGACCGAGCGGGACGGGAAGCTGATCCCGAGCTTCGAGACCGAAGAGTTCATCGAAGCCAACCGGTTCGTCAAGAAGATGGTGGATGAGAAGCTTATCAACCCTGACTTCGCCACTTTCGATGGCACCAAGTGGAACGAGCCGTTCTTCAACGGCAAGGGTGGGATCATCGTGGACGTCGACTCTCGCGTCAGCGTCCTGATCAACCTGTTCAAGCAGGCCAACCCGAACGACTTCGAGAACAAGGTGGGCTTTGTTGGTGGGCTCGAAGGCCCGGACGGTGAACTGAACACGCACCCCACTGACGGTTACTCCGGCTTCCTGGCCATCCCCAAGACCAGCGTCCGCACCGAGGCTGAGCTGAAGACCGTACTGGAGTTCCTGGACAAGATGAACTCCAAAGACACCGCCGTCCTGCTGAACAACGGGATCGAGGGCGTGAACTTCACCCTCGAAGACGGCAAGGCCGCCACCATCAAGCCTGAGACCCCTGAGGGCAAGGTAGTCAACACCGATATCAAGAGCTACGCCCAGTTGGGAACCAACGTCACGGGCAACAACTTCTACCCGGTCAAGCAGGCTTCCGAGTACGAGCAGGAAGTCTTCGACCGGCGTATTGAGGTCATGGCTGAGGACCTCAAGAGTGCCGTCTACAACCCGGCCGCTGCTTTCGTCTCGCCCACCTACGTGGCCAAGGGTGCGCAGCTGGACAATATCGTGGCGGACGCCCGCATCAAGTACCTGGCCGGCCAGATCGATGAGCAGGGCCTGAAGGACGCCATCAAGCTGTGGAAGACCAGCGGGGGCGACAAGGTCCAGGAAGAAATCAACAAGCTCTGGCAGGACAGCAAGTAAATGTCGGCCCCTGTCATCGACGCCCAGGCCGCGGAGCGGGGGCAGTCCCCTGCCCCCGCTCCGCGGAAGCGCGGCAAGTTTTCGGTCCATTTCGCGCACTACAAGTGGCTGTATCTGTTGCTGCTGCCGGGTGTGGTGTATTTCGCGGTGTTCCGCTACGCCCCGATGTACGGGGTGTCCATCGCGTTCAAGGACTACGTCCCGTTCCTTGGGGTGAACGGCAGCCCTTGGGTGGGGGTCCAGCATTTCCAGGACTTCTTCTCGAACCCTGACTTCGCCCGGTTGCTGGGCAACACCCTGATCCTGGCCTTCCTGAACCTGGGCATCGCCTTCCCTCTGACCATTGTGCTCGCGCTGCTCTTGAACGAGGTCCGGCTCTCCATCCTCAAGCGCACCGTCCAGACCCTGGTCTACATCCCGCATTTCCTGTCCTGGACCATCGTGGCGTCCCTGAGCTTCCTGCTGTTCGCCCTGGACTTCGGGCCGTTGTTCTTGTTCATCAACAACGTGCTGGGCACGGACATTGACTTCCTCTCCGACCCTGCGTGGTTCCGGCCGCTGATTGTGCTGCAGGAGATCTGGAAGAACACCGGCTGGGGGACCATCATCTTCCTCGCAGCCCTGGCCACCGTGGACCAGGACCAGTACGAGGCCGCGATCATCGACGGCGCCGGACGGTTCCGCCGGGTCTGGCACATCACGCTGCCCGGTATCCGCTCCACCATCATCGTGATGCTCATCCTCGCGATCGGGCAGATGCTCAACACCGGCTTCGAGCAGATCTACCTGATGACCAACGCCCTGAACCGCGATGTCGCCGACGTCTTCGACACCTATGTCTACTTCGTGGGCATCACCCAGGGCGCCTACAGCTACTCCACCGCGGTGGGCCTGTTCAAGTCACTGGTGGGCATCGTGCTGATCTTCGGCACCAACGCCCTGGCCAAGCGATTCAACCAGAGCGGACTGTTCTAATGAAGATCCACAACACCACGGGCGGGCGGATCTTCGACGCCGCCAACTATGTGTTCCTGACCCTGATCGGCGTCATCACGCTGCTGCCGTTCGTCTATGTGTTCGCCGGCTCCTTCGCCACCGAAGCCGAAATCACCCGGCGGGCCTTCTTCGTCTGGCCCGAACAGTTCTCCCTGGGCGCCTACGAATACATCTTCTCCACTCCGGCATTCATCCGCGCCCTGGTCACCACAGTCCTGGTCACCGCCGTCGGCACCGTGGTGCAGCTGATCCTGACCGTGACCATGGCCTATCCACTGGCCAAACGGAACCTCCGCGGCCGGCAGCTGATCCTGTCCCTGGTGGTCTTCGCCATGGTCTTCTCCGGCGGCATGATCCCCACCTTCCTGCTGGTCAAGGATCTGGGCCTGCTCAACTCCTACTGGGCGCTGATCCTGCCGGCGGCGATCAACCCGTTCAGCCTGATCATCATCAAGAACTTCTTCCAGGAGCTCCCCGCCGAGCTGGAAGAGTCCGCGAAGATGGACGGCGCCACCGAGGTCGGGATCCTCTGGCGGATCCTGCTCCCGCTCTCCAAACCCGTGCTGGCAACGTTCGCGCTGTTCTACGCCGTGGGGATCTGGAACGACTTCATGTCACCCCTGCTCTACCTGAGTGACAACTCGAAGTGGACCCTGCAGATGTACCTGCGCCAGGTCACCGCCTCCTCGGACCTGCTGGGTACCGGCAACGTGGACCCGAACTACATCCCCCCGGAGCAGGGCATCAAGTTCGCCGTGATCGTGGTGGCCACCCTGCCCATCCTGATCTTCTACCCGTTCCTGCAAAAGCACTTCGCCAAAGGCATGCTGATCGGCTCGGTCAAGGGCTGACCCCGCATCGGAGCGCCGACTCAAACCAACAGAAAGCACAGAATGAAAATCCTGCTCGCCGGAGATTCCACGGTGGCCAACTGTCCCACCCAGGAGTACCCCATGAGTGGCTGGGGGGCGCACCTGCCCCGGCACGTATACTCTTGGGCCGCTGTATACAACTTCGCCAAGGGCGGGGCCAGCACGGAGTCCTTCCGTGAGGAGGGGCTCTGGGGGCAGCTCCTGGAAACCGCCGCTGAGGGCGACCTGGTCCTGATCCAGTTTGGCCACAACGACCAGAAGAAGGTCCATCTCGCAGCCCGGACCGGTTATGCCGCCAACCTGCGCACCATGGTGGCGGAAGTCCGGGCCTTGGGCGCCGTGCCGGTGCTTTGCACCTCCGTGGAGCGCCGGCACTTCCTGGATTCGCCGCCGTCGGCTGCTGTCCTGGAAGAAAGCCTGGAGGACTACCCCGAAGTGGTGCGGGAGATCGCGCTCGAACTGCAACTGCCCGCCGTCGACCTTAACGCCTGGACACGCGGGCTGTACCTGGAGCTGGGGGTTGAGGAGTCGCAGTTCCTGTTCAGCCATTTCGGGCCGGGTGAGCACGCCTTCTGGCCAGCCGGGCTGGCAGACAACACGCACTTCTCCCAACGCGGCGCGTCCCTGGTGGCAGAGGAAGTTGCCACCCAGCTGGGACGGCTCGGCTTCGGCCTCGGACAGCCAGGCTTCGAGGAAAGCTCGACGGCGGGACTGACGGCTGAGGATTTCACGACAGCGGGAAGGGGCTAGGTGGGCGCGGCGCAGGCCGGTGTCGGACTGCTGTACAGCAACCCCCTCGCCGGACCGGCGGACGTTTCGGGCTGGGTGGCGGAAGGGCCGCTGAGCCTGGGCAGCCACAATGGCGCACTTGCGCTGTTTGGTGCGCTGGACGATGAGGAGTTCGGGGACCAGGCGCACTGGACGTTCTGGTGCCCGGAGGAGTTCCCGGACGGCATCCGGATCAGCTGGGAGTTCCTTCCCCTCGCCGAACCTGGCCTTGCCATGCTGTTCTTCTCGGCTGTGGGCCAGGGCGGGCGCGACCTGTTCTCGGCTGACCTGGCGCCGAGGACCGGTTACTACCCGCAGTACCACTCCGGCGATATCGATGCCCTCCACGTCTCCTACTTCCGCCACAAATACGAGTCCGAACGGGCCTTCCGTACCTGCAACCTCCGGAAAAGTGCCGGCTTTGAACTGGTAGCCCAGGGCGCGGATCCGCTGCCGCCCACCGAGGACGCCGTGGATTTCTACCGGCTGCAAGTGGTGAAGGACGGGCCGCTTGTGTCGTTCGCCATCAACGGGCTGCCCCTCTTTGAATGGTCGGACCCGTCCGGAAAAGTGCTGGGCGGCGGCCGCATCGGCTTCCGCCAGATGGCACCGTTGAAGGCCGCCTACCGGAATTTCAGAGTGGAGAAGATCTAGGGCCGCACCGCCTGGATAGCGCGAACCCTGAGTTCCTCTGCTGGTCCGAAGCCAAGCCGCCGATAGAAGCTTTGCGATTCGGAAGAAGGGGAGAGGACCATGCGCGCCGCACGAATGCGCTCAGAGAACTCGATGGATGCGTCCACCAGTCTGCCCCCGACGCCGCCGTTCCGGAAAGCCGGAACTACGTAGACATTGCCCAGATAGACCCAGCACGAAGCTTGCTTGCCGGGCTTGGGCATCCGCTGGAAGACCAGCAAATTAAGCATGCCGATCAACTGGTTATCCTGCTCGGCCACAAAGAACTTCCGCGGGTTCGCTTCCATCCAGTTGAGGTAGGCATCTTCAAAGTGTGGGTCATCGGGAGTGGTTGGATCCTGCTCAGCTGCCCAGGTGGCCCGCAGCGATGCGAGGCCCCTGGAATCGTCGGCCCGGGCTTCACGTATCATCACCATGCGTTGCACGATAGTCGTGCGGGCAGGCAGGAGCGACCACTGACGGGGCCTTCTCAGATGGCGGTTGACCGGCGTTCGATGAGGATTGTGTCGCGCCACTGCCCACTGAGTGGCCCGTGCGCCATCCGTGCGATGCGGTGCCTGCGTCCGACAACGACGTAGCCGTTCGCGAGGTGCAGCTTGAGGCTGGCCTCATTCTCGGGAAAAACGCTGGCCTGGATGGTCCAGATGCCGTCGCGCTCCGTGGATTCCGCCAGGGCCCGGAGCAGCGCTGCCCCCAGGCCGAGTCCGCGTGCAACGGCTGCGACATAAACAGAATGTTCCACCACGCCGGAGTAGGCGGGGCGTGCAGAGACCGGGGAGACGGCAGCCCAGCCAAGGATTCCACCTTCAGCGTTTTCGGCCACGAACCGGTGGCGGAGCAGTCTTGAGTTGTTGAACCGTTCCCAATCGGGCGCCTCTGATTCGAAGGTAGCGTGGCCGGTGGCAATTCCTTCGCTGTAGATCCGCTGGACATCCGGCCAATCGACGTCGCGCATGGGGCGTATCGCCACAGCGGACTGTTCAGGCACAGTCACAGGGTTGCCAGGATTCCGGCCGCCTCTTCCAAGGCCCCCGGTACCAGCGAGTAATAGGCCCACGTGCCACGCTTTTCGCGGTGAAGCAGTCCGGCCTCGACCAGAATCTTCAGATGGTGGGAGACCGTGGGCTGGCCGAGGTCCAATGGATCGGTGAGGTCGCACACGCAGGACTCGCCGGACGATTCAGCCTTCACGATGGACAGCAGCCGCAGCCGGTTCGGATCCGCGAGTGCTTTGAAGACCAGGGCTTTCTGCTTCGCTTCCTCAGCCCCCAGGGCAGGCGTCCCTGCCGGAGCGCAGCAGGAGTCATCGGTGGCCGGCTCAAGTACGGGCAGCAGGTTCATGTACCCATTATGCCCCAATATTGACGGTCATCAATGTAAGAAGGGCAGGGCCTGGTGCCTGGAATTGGCAGGCTATGAACCTGCGGCGCGGGAATCATGCGGAAGCACGACGTCGTCCGCAGCGCGGGCAGCGGAGGGGAAAAGGATGAGGAGAAGGCCAAGTCCGACGGCGGCGCCCACGAGTTGCGCCACGATGAAGCCGGGAACAGAGGGTGGGGCGATGCCGGCGAAGGTGTCGCTGAAGATGCGCCCGACTGTCACGGCCGGGTTCGCGAATGACGTCGAGGACGTAAACCAGTAGGCAGCTCCAATGTAAGCGCCCACCGCGGGGGCAGCAAGGACGCCGCGGGACGTGGCTGCCAGGGCGAAGATCAGCAGGATGAGCCCCGCGGTGGCGACAACTTCAGCCAGCAGATGCCCCGTGCTGACGCGATCCTTGGTGGAGATGGACGTGCCAACGTCAAACATGGCATTAGCCAGCATGCTGCCGGTGATCGCCCCCACGGTCTGGGCAGCTACATACGTACCGAGCTCAGGCAGCGTCAGTCCTGTGCCGCTGCGCCGACCCAGGACCCAGTCCACGAGGGAGACCACAGGGTTGAAGTGTGCACCGCTGACGGGGCCGAGCATCAGAATCAGCACAGTCAGCCCCAGCACGGTGGCAGTGCTGTTCTCCAGGAGTTGCAGGCCGACGTCGCCGGGGGAGAGCTGCTGGGCTGAGATCCCGGAGCCGACCACCACGGCCACAAGCAGGCTGGTGCCGAGCAGCTCGGCGATGGCGCGACGCCAAAGCGGCGGCTGGTGTGAAGTCATGGCAACAGCTTGACGGAAAGAATTCACTCAGTCAAAATTGAATCAATGTCTATTGAGGTGAACGAATTTCGCGAGCGGGTCGCCAAGTATGCCGCCCTTGCCGATCCTGCGCGTCTGCGCATCGTTGACTTGCTCACCCTGGGGGATTTCTCTCCGAAGGAATTGCAGGCAGAGCTGGGGATGCCGTCGAATCTGCTGTCCCACCATCTTCGCGCGCTGGAAGGGGCGGGGCTGGCAACTCGCCACCGCTCCGAGGCTGACAAGCGCCGCAGCTATGTGGGCCTTGCCGCCGGCGCCCTGGAAGGCCTCGTGCCGGGGGCTGGGTACGGCGCCCGCCGAGTGCTGTTCGTCTGCACCCGCAACAGCGCCCGGTCCCAGCTCGCGGCCGCGCTCTGGCGGCAGGTCAGCAAAATTCCGTCGATATCTGCGGGAACTCATCCTGCGGACCGCATCGCACCCGGGGCCATTGAGGTGGCCCGCCGGCACGGCGTGGAACTCGCGGAAGTTCCTCCGCGCCGGTTGGACCAGGTGGCGGAGGAGGGGGACTTCATGGTGACAGTGTGCGATAACGCCCACGAGGAGCTCGTTGGACTCGGTGATGCCCACTGGTCGGTCCCGGATCCGTTGCGCCTCAGCACTGAGAACGCCTTCGAGGACGCCTTCATGGATATCTCCCACCGCGTCAGTGACCTGGCGCCGCGGGTGCTGGCCGCCTGATTCCGCTCGATGCGGCCTTATTCAATCAAATATTGACAATCATCAATGTATGGCCCGATACTCACTGTATCGACGACTATCAATGTTCCAGGAGAACCGCGTGAGCACCGAAACTGCCAAGAAGCCTTCCGTTCTTTTCGTCTGCGTCCACAACGCCGGCCGCTCCCAGATGGCCGCCGCGTTCCTCACCACGCTGGCCAAGGGAGAAATCGAGGTCCGCTCCGCCGGGTCTCAGCCGGCAGACAAGGTCAACCCCGCTGCCGTCGAGGCGATGGCAGAGGTCGGGATAGACATGTCCGCGGAGATCCCCAAGGTCCTCACCACCGAGGCCGTCAAGGAATCGGACGTGGTGATCACCATGGGCTGCGGTGACGAATGTCCCTACTTCCCCGGCAAGCGCTACGAGGACTGGGTCCTGGAGGATCCCGCAGGCCAGGGCGTGGACGCTGTCCGCCCGATCCGCGACGAGATCAAGACCCGCATCGAGGGCCTTATCGATTCCCTCATCCCGGCTGCCAAGTAACCGCGTCCCCGAACCAGGAGGTACCTTCGTGAGCGACACTGCGAACAGGGAACAGCTGATCATCATCGGCTCGGGCCCCGCCGGCTACACGGCCGCCATCTACGCCGCCCGGGCAGGGTTGAAGCCGCTGGTCCTCGCCGGGTCGGTCACCGCCGGCGGTGCCCTGATGAACACCACGGAGGTTGAGAATTTTCCAGGCTTCCCCGGCGGCATCCAGGGGCCTGAACTGATGGACGGGCTGCAGCAGCAGGCGGAGCGCTTCGGCGCGCAGGTAATGTTCGACGACGTCACTGAGGTCACGCTGACCGGTCACCTGAAACGCGTGGTCACCGGCGCCGGCGAGACGCATGAGGCCCCGGCCGTCATCCTCGCCACGGGCTCCGCCTACAAGGAACTCGGCCTGCCGGAAGAGAAGAAGTTCAGCGGCCACGGCGTCTCCTGGTGTGCCACGTGCGACGGGTTCTTCTTCCGCGACCAGGACATCATCGTGGTTGGCGGCGGGGATTCGGCAATGGAAGAAGCGACTTTCCTGACCCGCTTCGGAAAGTCCGTGACCGTCGTCGTACGCAAGGGCGAGCTCCGCGCCTCCCGGATTATGGCCCAGCGGGCCAAGGACAACCCGAAGATCAGCTTTGCCTGGAACTCCGCCATCACCGCCATCCATGGCGATGGCAAGGTCACCGGCGTGACCCTGACCGACACGCGCACTGGCGAAACCCGTGAACAGGCCGCCACCGGCATTTTCGTGGCAATCGGCCATCTGCCACGGACAGAACTCGTGGCCGGCCAGGTGGAGCTTGACGCCGAGGGCTACATCAAGGTCGACTCGCCCACCACGGTCACCAACCTCACCGGCGTGTTCGGCTGTGGGGACGCCGTGGACCACCGTTACCGTCAGGCCATCACCGCAGCCGGAACCGGTTGCGCCGCGGCCCTCGACGCCGAACGCTACCTCGCCGCGCTGGATGACGCGGACAGCATTGCCACTGCGCTGGTGGAGGAACCCACCCACGCTTAGGCCCCAACCCGGGGGAGGAGGTGAGCTGAATGAACACCGGATGCTGCGGCGATGATTGCTGCGACGAAGATCAGGACTGCTGCTGACCTCCCCTCCCTCCACCCAACTAGGTAGCAGCAAGTGTCGTTATGGGCGCTCAAAACGACATCTGCTGCTACCTAGTTGGGAGAAGAACCGTCACACCCACAGATGGAACAGAGGACACCATGGATTTAGCGAAGAACCTTCCCGTTGCAGTGATTGGCGCCGGCCCCGTGGGACTGGCCGCCGCGGCGCACCTGCTCGAGCGCGGCCTCGAGCCGCTGATCTTCGAAGCAGGCCCGACGGCGGGTGCCGCCATCGCGCAATGGCGCCACATCCGGTTGTTCTCACCATGGCGGTTCAACCTCGACGCCGCCGCAGTCCGCCTGCTCGAAGCCGCAGGCTGGGCATCGCCCCGGCCGACGGCCCTTCCCTACGGTGGTGAACTCATCGACCATTACCTGGCGCCGCTGGCAGCTTTGCCGGCGATTTCCTCCCGGCTGCAGACCGGCAGCAGGGTCACCGCCGTGACCCGTGCCGGGATGGACAAGACCCACACGCGCAACCGGGAGGCCACGCCGTTCGTCGTCCGGGTGGAACATGAGGACGGCGAGACCCGCGAGCACACCGTAGCAGCGGTCATTGACGCCTCGGGCACCTGGTCCCGCCGTAACCCGTTGGGCACGTCCGGGCTGCCGGCCGTCGGGGAAGTTACCGCCGCAGATCGGATTTCCTCTCCACTACCGGACGTGACCGGCCGTGACCGTTCAGCGTTCGCTGGACGCCGCGTCCTGGTCGTCGGAGCTGGGCACTCCGCGGCCAACACCCTCATCAGCCTCGCCGACCTGGCTAAGGAAGACCCGGAAACCCGCATTTTATGGGCGGTCCGCGGCGCGTCTGCCGAGAAGGTCTACGGCGGCGGTGACGCCGACGGCCTGCCAGCCCGCGGCCAGCTCGGATCGCGACTGCGCCGCCTCGTCGAGGCAGGAACCATCGAACTCCACACCGGCTTCGGCATAGCTTCCTTCAAAGCACTCGATTCCGCGGTCACCGTCGAAGCCGTCGACGGCCGGACCCTTGACGCAGACGTCGTGGTCCCTTGCACCGGCTTCCGCCCCGATCTGGAGATCCTGCGCGAACTCCGCCTCGACCTGGATCCGGCCGTCGAGGCTCCCAAGGCGCTGGGCCCGCTGATCGACCCTGAATTCCACTCCTGCGGCACCGTCCCTCCGCATGGAGCCAAGCTGCTGGCCCACCCTGACCAGGACTTTTACATCGTAGGAATGAAGTCGTACGGCCGGGCGCCCACGTTCCTGCTGGCCACCGGCTATGAACAGGTGCGGTCCGTCGTCGCAGCCCTCGCCGGAGACCGCGAAGCGGCCGATACAGTCCAGCTCGAACTCCCCGAGACGGGCGTCTGCTCCACCGACGGCGGCACCAGCTGCGACGTCCCGGCTGTCTCCTCCGCAGGCAGTGCCGGCTCGGAGGCAGGCTGTTGTTCCGCCCCCGAACCGGTGCTGGTTGGCTTCCCTACCGGGTTGTCCCATGGACGCTCCGGCAATAACTGAACATCGTCCGTCGGAAACCACCATTTTGGAGTGATGTCATGACCGAACACCGCGAAACCAGCCTGGGCCTGCAGGACAACACTGAGCTCCTGCAGCGGATCAGCAGCCGCCTTGGGGAGAGGTTCGCCGGAGTCTTCGCCGTCGAAACCGTCGAACGCTACGTTTTCGAGTCCTACACCGCACTGGCCCGCACCGCGAAGATCACCACGTACCTGCCCGCCACCACCGAGCATTTCGCCAGCGACCGGCTCAACGCCCTGGCAAAATCCAAGGGCGCCATCACCGCCGAGGTTCCGGAGGCCCTGTTCGTCTGCGTGCAGAACGCCGGACGGTCGCAGATGGCCGCCGCTTTGCTCACGGTTGAAGCAAAGGGCAGGATCCACGTCCGCTCCGCCGGCTCCCTGCCTGCGGCGGAACTTGATCCCGCTGTGGTAACCGTGATGTCCGAGATGGGCCTTGACCTCTCTCAGAACTACCCCAAACCGCTCACCGACGACGTCGTGCGCGCCTCCGACGTGGTGATTACGATGGGCTGCGGAGATTCCTGCCCGATCTATCCCGGAAAGCGGTACGAGGACTGGGACCTTCCCGACCCGGCCGGCCAGCCCCTCCAGGTGGTCAGGGAGATCCGGGACCAGATCCACGACCTGGTCAAAGCCCTGGTCGCCTCACTCACAAAGGAAACCACCCACTCATGACCCAGGAAACGTCCGGCGCGACGAAGACCCCATCCGTGCTCTTTGTCTGCAGCAAGAACGGCGGAAAATCCCAGTTGGCCGCGGGCCTTATGAGTCAATTGGCCGGCGGGTCCATCATTGTCTACTCCGCCGGCACCAAACCCGGCAAGGCCCTGAATCCCCAGGCCGTTGAGTCCCTGACCGAGCTCGGCGTCGATATCACCGGCGAACACCCCAAGCCAGTCACCGATGACGTCCTGGACGCCGTGGATGCCGTCATCGTCCTGGGAACCGAAGCCAAGCTCGAACCCCGCGAAGGGACGCGCTTTGAGGTCTGGGAGACCGATGAACCCTCCGAGCGCGGCATAGAAGGCATGGAACGCATGCGCCTGGTCCGGGACGACATCAAAGCCAGGGTCCAGAAGCTCTATGCGGAGCTCTCCGGGAACTAGCGATGGCCGGCGCGGCGCTGACCCCGAGCCCAGGAACCACCCGTGCCCGATGATGGATGGCCGGAGGGGCCGCTCGTGCTTGGTGTCGGCTGGAATTTTCCGAAGCACCTGGTCCGTTCCGCCGCTGAGCTCGCGGGCGCCCTGGGGTTGCATCTTGTCTGCGCCTTCGTGGACCCAGCCAGTTACCTCACAGAATGGGAGCCTGAAGGCCAACTGACAGCCCTGTCGCTGGACCCGAACGTCAACGAGGAAACCGACTATCCCGCCAACCAGCTGCAAGGGAAACTCGAAATGCTACTCGGGCAGCCGGGGGAGACCTGGTCCTTCCGAGTGCTGAACGGCGACGTTCCCAAGGCACTAAGCCGCTTGGCCGAGAACACAGGAGCATCTTTGATCATCGTGGGCGCCGATAGGCCAGGGTCCTTGGCCTGGGTGGACCGCCTCCTCGAAGGATCAGTGTCCGCGTTCCTTGCCCGCCACCAGCAGCGGCCAGTCCTCGTTGTCCCCGACAGCCGCCCCGCACGTCCGATCCCAAGCGCTTCCTAGGCGGCTTCCGTCAGGAGAAAGGCGTCAGTCCGGCTTGATGTTCTGGTTCAAGGTGAAGAAGTTCGTGGGGTCGTACTTGCGCTTGAGTGCTTTGAGCCGGTCGTACTTCGCTGCGCCATAAGCTTGCCTGACCCGCTCCTCGCCCTCTTCCATCAGGAAGTTCACGTAGACGCTGGTGTGGTGGGGGGCGAGGGCCGACCAATAGTCCCGGGCCCACTGGCGCTCAGCGGCGAAGCCCTCGGCGGTCTTGCTGTTGCCGTTGATGTTGAAGGTGAATCCGGCCTGGCGGCCATTGAACGCGGTGGCACCCTCGTCGATGCGCCCCACCGCGCCGCCCATCTGCCAGAGGGCGATGCTGGTAACCGGCGAGGTGATGCGGCTGCCGTGCTCGACGACGATGTCAATGACGTCGTCGCTGAGCGCTGCGACGTCGCAGGACCTGACGTAGTAGTGCCAGCCGTGGGGGTAGGACGGATCGAATGTTTTCTGATGCTCCAGAAACGGCTTTGGCCGGCAAAGATCGAGAACCGGTGAACCAAATTCCTTGAGCGGCCGCAGGACCCGTTCGCCCTCCTCGACCGGTCCCGCATAGCATGCAGTGACCGCCAGGACGAGCTTGCCCACCAGTTCGGGCGGCACAATCGGAAGCGCCGGCGCCCTGCGCTGCACGGCAATCGTCATGAGTTCATCGGGGCAGTCCGCGAGCCAGTCGCGATAAAACCGCAGCACTTCCGGGGCATCTTCCATCGCCCAGAAGACCGGGCCCGCCATGACGTAGGGGCCCACAGGATTAAGGCGGAACTCGAACTCAGTGACGATGCCGAAGTTCCCGCCGCCGCCCCGCACCCCCCAGAAGAGATCGGAGTTCTGGTCCGCGCTGGCCCTGACCGCCTCGCCGTCAGCGGTGACCATGTCTACGGACAACAGCTGGTCGATGGTGAGTCCGTACTTGCGCATGACCCACCCGATGCCGCCGCCCAGGGTAAGGCCAGCCACTCCCGTATGAGTGACGATCCCGGAAGGAACCGCGAGACCGTACTCCTGCGTCTCGCGGTCGAGTTCACCAAGCAGCACACCGGCCTGGACACGTGCCGTTCGTGCCTCAGGATCTACTCGAATCCCCTTCATCGGCCCGAGATCGATGAGCATGCCGTCGTCGCACACTGACAGGCCAGGGAAGCTGTGACCCCCTCCCCGCACGGCGACGAGAAGATCCTGTGAGCGGGCGAGCCGGAGGGCGGCCCGGATATCTGCAACGCCGGTGCAGCGGGCAATCAAGGCGGGATGGCGATCAATCGATCCGTTCCACACCTTGCGATGCTCGTTGTAACCAGCATCATCCGGACGGACGAGTTCGCCCTGAAAGGATGCCTGCAGCTCGCCGACAGCGCCGTCGTCGATCTTCGCGCCCTGTGCCATGGACTCACGGACCTCTCTCTCCTTCGAGCAGAATCCCACCGTTGGGACGAACTGGCAAGAGAGAACTGAAGCAGCCCATGCAAGCCGCGCGAAGGACCGCCCCTACGTTTCTAGCTGATCGCCTTCTTCATGAGTCTGACGATCATCGCTTCATCGGCGGCGGTGAGTTCGGTCAGTGCGTAGGAAGTGGGCCACATGTTGCCATCGTCCAGGTTCGCGGGGTCGCTAAATCCCAGCGTTGCGTAGCGGGCCTTGAATTTGTCGGCGGGCTGGAAGAAGCAGACCACCTTGCCGTCCTTGGCGTAAGCAGGCATCCCGTACCAGGTTTTCGGCGCGAGTTCCGGTGCGTGTTCCTTGATGATGGCGTGGAGGCGCTCCGCGATGGCCCGATCCGGTTCCGACATTTCGGCGATCTTCGCGAGAACTTCGCCCTCTCCGTCTGCCTTGGCGCTGCGCGCACCCTTTCGCGACTCGGTCTTGAGCTCTTGGGCGCGTTCCTTCATTGCCGCGCGTTCTTCCGCATCGAAGCCTTCGTAGGGCTTGGTGGTGGCTGGTTTTTCCGTCACTTCGGGTTCCTTCCGTCATGGTCTGGTGGGACCCACGCTAGTGTCCGTACGCCTCAGTGGCTTCTCCAGAACTGCTCGAAGTGCTCGCTCCTCAGCCGGCGGTGGACCGCTCCGCCGGTCCGGTGCTTTGACGGACCACCAGTTCCGGAGTAAACACCACGGCGCGGTGCCTGGGATTCTCGGATTCCACTTCTTCGGCCAGTAGTTCAATGGCGGTTCGTCCCAGCGCCTCGGTGGGCTGGCGGATAGAGGAAAGCGGCACCACGGCTGAGACGGCAAAGTCGATGTCGTCGTAGCCGATCAGGGCGATGTCCTCGGGAATCCTCAGCGTGTGCGTCATGGTCAGCGACTGCATCACGCCCAGGGCGAGCAGGTCGTTGGCGCAGAAGATGCCATCCGGCAGGTCTCCGCGCTCCACGAGCATGTTGCCAACGCTCCGGCCGGCCAACACCGTCTGCCCGTCGGAATCAAGGACCTCAAGGGTGGCATCGGGTTCCTCCTTGACCGCCCGCTGGGCGCCTTGCAGGCGGTCGGCTACCTGGCGGATGGAGGTGGGGCCTCCCACAAAGGCGAGCCGACGGCGGCCGGTGTCCAACAGGTGCCGCGCAGCCAGGTAACCGCCGGCGTCGTCGTCCACGGAGACTGAACTGTACTTGCTCTCGTCGGCCAGGCGGTCCACCAGGACGGTGGGCACACCGCGTTCACGGAGCAGGTCCAGCCGGTCGGTAACGTCGCCGACGGGGGAGATGAGGAGGCCTTGGACGCGCTGTTCCTGGAAGAGGTCGATGTAGTTGGATTCGCGGCTGGCGTTGTGGCCACTGTCGCCGAGCAGCACGGCACTGCCAAGGAGCGCCGCGGCGTCTTCGGCGGCGCGCACCACGGATGTGAAGAACGGGTTGCCAACATCGAGGACGATCAGTCCGATGGTGCGGCTCTGGCCGGCGCGCAACTGGCGGGCGGCGTCATTGCGGACGAAGCCCAGCTCGTCGATGGCACGGAGCACACGCTCCTTGGTTCGCTGGGAAACCCTGTCCGGATAGTTCAGGACATTTGAGACCGTGCCCACGGCAACGCTGGCGTGGTTTGCGACGTCCTTGATGCTGGCTGAGCGATTCATCATTCTCCATGGCTTGTATGCCGCGTGCTGCACTTTTCCCGTAGTCCCCGATTGTGGTCTAGAAATTGCTTGACACCTACTTGCCTTCAAGAGTACTTTGAATCGTAACAATGAAACGATTCAAACAACGGAAAGTTCAGGAGAGTCGCAGATGAGGGTGTGTTTTCGCTCCTCGGTCCAGCCGGGACTGATCGACGAGTACCGGCGGCGGCACGCTGCCGTGTGGCCTGAGATGCTCCGTGCCCTGAAGGACGCCGGCTGGAACAACTACTCGCTGTTCCTGGGCGAGGACGGGCTTCTTGTGGGCTACGTGGAATGCGAGGACTTCGACGCCGTCCGGGCTCGGATGGCGCTGACCGAGGTCAACACCCGCTGGCAGGCCGAGATGGCCACTCTGTTCAATAACACGGACCAGGCACCCGACGAAGGGTTCCAGGTCCTCGAAGAAGTCTTCAACCTTGACGACCAGCTGGCGGCAGCGGAGTCCACCGCCCGCTGAACCTCACCGGCCCCAGCAGCGGGGCCGCTGCAACACCATCCAGACCACAGCAACACATAAAACCGGAAAGAACTCATCATGAATGACGTAGCAACGGCGCTGGGCAGGCTCGGGGAGCTTGCCATCGAGGTCCCTTCGTGGGCTTATGGAAATTCAGGCACGCGTTTCAAGGTGTTCGGTACGCCGGGCACGCCGCGGACGGTGCAGGAGAAGATCGCGGACGCCGCGAAGGTGCATGAGCTCACTGGCCTGGCCCCTACTGTGGCGCTGCACATTCCGTGGGACAAGGTGGATGACTACGCCGCCCTGAAGGAGTACGCGGAGGGCCTGGGCGTGGGTCTGGGCACGATCAACTCCAACACGTTCCAGGATGACGAGTACAAATTCGGCTCCCTGACCTCCTCCAACGAGACCGTCCGCCGCCGCGCGATCGCGCACCACCTGGACTGCATAGAGATCATGCACGCCACGGGGTCCAAGGACCTGAAGATCTGGCTGGCGGACGGCACGAACTACCCGGGCCAGGACGACCTCCGCGGCCGCCAGGACCGTTTGGCCGAGTCGCTGCAGGAGATCTACGCGGCCTTGGGCGATGAACAGCGCCTGGTGCTGGAGTACAAGTTCTTCGAACCCGCTTTTTACCACACCGATGTTCCGGACTGGGGCACGTCCTACGCGCAGACCCTTGCCCTGGGCGAGAAGGCTTTCGTTTGCCTGGACACCGGGCACCACGCGCCGGGCACGAACATCGAGTTCATCGTGATGCAGTTGCTGCGCCTGGGCAAGCTGGGTTCCTTTGACTTCAACTCCCGCTTTTATGCCGATGATGACCTGATCGTGGGGGCGGCGGATCCGTTCCAGCTGTTCCGCATCATGTACGAGGTCATCCGCGGCGGCGGCTTCGGCAAAGACTCCGGCGTCGCGCTGATGCTGGACCAGTGCCACAACCTGGAAGAGAAGATCCCGGGCCAGATCCGCTCGGTCCTGAACGTCCAGGAAATGACTGCCCGGGCCCTGCTTGTGGACACTGCAGCCCTGGGCGAGGCCCAGCGCACCGGGGATGTCCTGGCTGCCAACGCCGTGTTCAACGACGCCTTCTACACCGACGTCCGGCCCATCCTGGCCGAATGGCGTGAATCCCGCGGCCTGCCCGCGGACCCGATGGCCGCGTTCAAGGCCAGCGGTTACCAGAAACAGATCAACGAGGACCGCGTCGGCGGCCAGCAAGCCGGATGGGGCGCTTAGGCATGAACATGCAAAACACCAGCAACAAGACTGTTGAAGACCTGATTTCGCGTTCCAACCGCCTGGGCGCGGATAAACGGAACACCAACTTCGCCGGCGGCAACACCTCGGCCAAGGGCGCGGAGAAGGACCCGGTCACGGGCGAGGACGTCCAGCTGCTCTGGGTCAAGGGATCCGGCGGGGACCTCGGCACATTGAAGGCCCAGAACCTCGCGGTGCTGCGCCTGGACCGGCTGAACGCCCTGAAGAACGTCTACCCGGGCGTTGAACGTGAAGATGAGATGGTGGCCGCTTTTGATTACTGCCTGCACGGCAAGGGCGGCGCCGCGCCGTCGATCGATACCGCCATGCATGGCCTGGTGGACGCCGCGCACGTGGACCACCTGCACCCGGATTCCGGGATCGCCATTGCCACCGCGGTGGACGGCGAGGCCCTGACCACGAAGATCTTCGGCAACAAGGTGGTGTGGGTTCCGTGGCGCCGTCCCGGGTTCCAGCTGGGCCTGGACATCGCCGCGATCAAGGACGCCAACCCGCAGGCCATCGGCACCATCCTGGGCGGCCACGGCATCACCGCCTGGGGCGCCACGAGTGAAGAAGCCGAGCAGAACTCGCTGTGGATCATCGAACAGGCCGAGAAGTACATCAAGGACAATGGCAAGGCTGAACCCTTCGGTCCCAAACTCCCGGGCTACGGCGCACTGCCCGAAGCCGAGCGCCGCGCCAAGGCCGCCGCGCTGGCACCGGTGATCCGCGGCCTGGCGTCCACTGACAAGCCGCAGCTGGGGCACTTCAGCGATGACGCCGTCGTCCTTGACTTCCTGGCCGCGGAAGAGCACCCACGCCTGGGTGCGCTGGGTACGTCCTGCCCGGACCACTTCCTGCGCACTAAGGTCAAGCCGCTGATCCTGGACCTGCCGGCGGACGCCTCGGTCGAGGATTCGATCACGCGGCTGCAGGAGCTGCACGCTGACTACCGCGAGGACTACCAGGCCTACTACGACCGCCACGCCACCCCGGAGAGCCCGGCGTTGCGCGGCGCGGACCCGGCCATCGTCCTGGTCCCGGGCGTGGGCATGTTCTCGTACGGTGCGAACAAGCAGACCGCCAGGGTTGCCGGTGAGTTCTACATCAACGCCATCAACGTCATGCGCGGTGCCGAAGCGATCTCCACCTACGCCCCGATCGAGGAATCAGAGAAGTTCCGGATCGAGTACTGGTCGCTGGAGGAAGCCAAGCTGGCACGCCTGCCCAAGCCCAAGTCCCACGCCACCCGCATCGCACTGGTCACGGGTGCGGCGTCGGGCATCGGCAAGGCCATCGCCACCCGCCTCGCCGCGGAAGGCGCCTGCGTGGTCATCGCTGACCTGAACCTGGAGAACGCCCAGGCCGTAGCCGCCGAGCTCGGCGGGCCGGATGTCGCCATCGGGGTCCAGGCCGACGTCACGGACGAGGCCCAGGTCATCGCAGCGATCGACGCCGCGGTGCTGGCCTTCGGCGGGTTGGACCTGGTGGTCAACAACGCCGGCCTGTCGATTTCCAAGCCGCTGCTGGAAACCACCGAGAAGGACTGGGACCTGCAGCACAACGTCATGGCCAAGGGCTCGTTCCTGGTGGCCAAGGCCGCGGCCAGGGTCATGATCGCCCAGGACATGGGCGGGGACGTCATCTACATCTCCTCCAAGAACTCCGTGTTCGCAGGCCCGAACAACATCGCCTACTCCGCCACCAAGGCAGACCAGGCCCACCAGGTCCGGCTCCTCGCGGCCGAACTTGGCGAGTACGGCATCCGCGTCAACGGCATCAACCCCGACGGCGTGGTCCGCGGCTCGGGCATCTTCGCCGGCGGCTGGGGCGCCAAGCGCGCCGCCGTCTACGGCGTGGACGAGCAGGAACTGGGCAAGTACTACGCCCAGCGCACCCTGCTCAAGCGCGAAGTCCTGCCCGAGCACGTGGCCAACGCCGCCGCGGTCCTGACCAGCGCCGAGCTGTCCCACACCACCGGACTCCACATCCCCGTGGACGCCGGAGTGGCAGCAGCCTTCCTCCGATGAGCACACCCGTATCCCGTGCGCAGGGAGGTGTCGACGGCGGCGGTACTTCCGCCCGCGGCGTTTTCGCCGGCAGTGTCTTCGCCGCCGTCGATATTGGCGCTTCCTCCGGCCGGGTCATCCTGGGCCGGATCAAGGACGACGCAGGTCATCCCGGGAGCGCGCGGAGCGTTGAGCTGGAAGTGGTACACCGGTTCCCCAACGGTGTGGTGGAGATGGACGGCGGCCTCCGCTGGGATTTCGACGCCCTGTTCGCTGAGGTACTGGCGGGCCTCTCGGCGGCCGCCACCGTGGCAGCCGTGCAGGACGAAACGATCACGAGCATCGGGATCGACACCTGGGCGGTGGACTACGGCCTGGTCAACAAGGCTGGGGAACTCATCGCCCAGCCGTACAGTTACCGCGATGACCGCAGCCGGGCCGCCGTCGCCCCCGTGCACCGGAAACTGGACCCGGCGCGCCTCTACGGAACCACCGGGCTGCAGTTCCTGCAGTTCAACACCCTCTACCAGCTGGCCGCCGAGCCGGACTTGGCCGGGGTGCAGGCGCTGCTCATCCCGGACCTGATCGCCTACTTCCTCACAGGTCAGCGCCGCACTGAGGCGACCAACGCCTCCACCACCGGCCTGTTCGACGCCGTCGCGGGGGAGTGGGCCACGGAGTTCCTCGCCGCCCTGAGCCTGCCCCGGAAGCTGTTCCCGCCGCTGGTCCAACCGGGCGAAACCGTCGGCACGTTGCTGCCCGGGATCGCCTCACAGATCGGCCTGCCGGCCGGCACCAAGGTGGTGGCCGTCGGCTCGCACGACACCGCCTCCGCCGTCGCCGCCGTGCCCGCCCAGGAGGAGAACTTCGCCTACATCTCCTCCGGCACCTGGTCGCTGGTGGGGCTGGAACTGAAGCACCCGGTCCTCACTGAGGCCAGCCGGGAAGCGAACTTCACGAACGAACGCGGTGTGGACGGCACCATCCGCTACCTTCGGAACATGGGCGGGCTCTGGCTGCTCAGCGAATGCCAGCGGACCTGGGCCGCAGAAGGATTCACCCCGGACCTCCCGGCGCTGCTCACGGCCGCGGCGGCATTGCCCCCGGGCGGGCCGCAGATCAATCCGGACGACTCCTACTTCATCGCCCCGGACAACATGCCCGAACGCATCCGCGCAGCGGTCCGCCGCATCGGGGACATCCTCCCCGACGACCCCGCGGCCATCACCCGCTGCATCATGGACAGCCTCGCCATCGGCTACGCACGCACCATCCGAGACGCCGAGCGCCTCGCCGACCGCACCGTGGACGTGGTCCACGTGGTGGGCGGCGGCTCCCAGAACCGGCTGCTCTGCCAGCTCACGGCCGACGCCACGGGCAAGCCCGTGATCGCCGGACCCGTCGAAGCCACCGCCCTCGGCAACGTCCTGGTCCAGGCCAGGGCAGCCGGGCAGGTCACTGGTGGGCTGAGGGAACTGCGCAGTTTGGTGGGTGGTTCGCATGCGCTGCAGACGTTCAGCCCGGAGCTCTCGAGGCTTTAGGACCTGGTCCGCGACACTGACGCGAACGTACACTTGGGCCTTCCGGGCCGGGGCGTCAAGTGTACGTTCGCGCGCAGGGCGTGGTGCCCGTTTGCGCGTTCCCGCAGGACGCTGGAGCGGCGGCGGGAAATCGCTTGCCCAAACCCCTGTTTTCGTGTGATTTATTCCCCTAGGATCTAATCCCGTGCGTACAGAACATACCCTCGCCTACGATTCCCCGGCTGCGAACTGGCTCGAGGCACTGCCACTGGGAAACGGGCGGCTCGGAGCAATGGTGTTCGGCGGCAGGGCGCTCCCGGAAGGGGCAGCCGGCGGGGCGCGGGAGCATCTCTTCCAGCTGAACGACGGGTCCGCCTGGTCCGGATCGCCGCACAGCCAGGACCTCCAACCACACTTCAGCCGCGAACGGGCCGACCGTATCCTTGCCGAAACCCGGCGGCTGATCCAGGAGGGCGATTTCACCTCTGCCCACGAAACACTGAAAGAACTGCAGCACCGCCATGCGCAGTCCTACTTGCCCTTCGCGGACCTTTTCCTCACCATTGCCCTCTCCGGCGATCAGGGCAGCCCGGCTGCAGCGGACCAGGCAGGCTACAGCCGATCCCTTGACCTGGCCCGCGCCGTCAACTCCACCCGCTACGAAGTGGATGGCCGCACCGTCAGCGTGGAGGCCTTTGCGTCCCACGACCCGTCCGCGCTGGTGATTATGGTGGAAACAGAGGCACCGCAGGGCCTGGACCTGACCCTGCGCCTGGACTCACAGCTGCGCATCCTCCGGCGGACCGGGGCACCCACGGCGGGGCCGTCGTCGACAGGCCTTGAACTGAAGCTTCCCAGCGATGTCCCACCCTCGCACGACGGCGGCGCCGTGGAGTATTCCGACGACGATTCCCTGAGCCTCCAGGGCGCGGTAGTGGCGGCTTGGGAGCATAACGGCACCGAAGCAGCAAGGGACGACGGCGGCCTGGCCGCCATGGGGGCACGCCGCGCCGTCCTGTATGTCACCACGGAGACTACCTTCCGCGGGCTGGGCCGGCAGCCCGAGGGTACAGCGGCAGAGGCGGCGCACGCTGCCCACAAGACCCTCGCCACTGCCATGGCTGCGGGGCCGGAGGCGCTGCTTGCCCACCACGAAAACAGCCACGCGGAGCTCTACGATGCCTGCAGCGTCACCATCAATGGACCGGCTTGGGCGGGCGTCAACACCGCCCAACGCCTGGCCGCAGCCAACACCCACTCTGAAGGGCCCCTCGCCGCGGACCCCGGGCTGGCGGCGCTGCTCTTCAACTACGGGCGCTACCTGCTGATTTCCAGTTCGCGGACCGGGGCGGCGGGAGCACGCGGCGGAACGGCCTGGCGCGGGACGCCGGCCAACCTGCAGGGCATCTGGAACCACCAGCTGCAGGCCCCGTGGAGCTCCAATTTCACCACCAACATCAACCTGCAGATGAATTACTGGGGAGCCGAACCCACAGGTCTCGCTCCGTGCGCCGGGCCCTTGTTCGCACTCATCGAGGCGCTGCAGGAGACCGGCGTGGCCACCGCCAGGGAGTACTACGGCGCCCGCGGCTGGGCGGTGCACCACAATTCGGATATCTGGGGTTACAGCAAGCCCGTGGGCCATGGCTCGCACTCGCCGGAATGGTCGTTCTGGCCGATGGCCGGGCTGTGGCTGGTCCGACACCTGTGGGAGCACCTGCGTTTTGGCGCACCCGACAGCACAAGGCTCGACTCCGCAAAAGCCGACACCGCTGCCGGAGAACGCTTCGCCCGGGACACTGCCTGGCCCGCCATCCGGGGCGCAGCCGAATTCGCGCTGGATCTGCTGCTGGAGTTCCCGGACGGTACCTTGGGCACCAGCCCCTCCACTTCGCCGGAAAACAGTTTCACGGCACCGCGCCCGGACGGTAGCAATGCCCGGGCGGCGGCCGCGGAATCGTCCACCATGGACCTGACGCTGATCCGGGACGTGTTCCTCATGCTGGGCTCCCTCGCCGAGGACCTTGGACTGGAAGCGGACCCGGTACTGGCCGAGGCCAAAGCTGCCCTGTCGCGCCTTCCGGAGCCTGTACCCGGCCGTGGCGGCAGGCTCCGCGAGTGGCTGGCCGACCCGGAAGAGTGGGAGCCGGAACACCGCCACGTCAGTCACCTGTACCTGGCCTACCCCGGGGACACGCCCCTGACGCCGGCCCTCGAAGCCGCTGTGGGTACCAGCCTGGACGGCCGCGGCGACGAATCCACCGGTTGGTCGCTTACCTGGAAAATCCTGCTCCGGGCCCGCCTCCGCCAGCCGGACAAAGTCAGTGACCTCCTCAGGCTGTACTTCCGGGACATGGCAACGGACCGCGGCGGCCAAAGCGGCGGACTGTACCCCAACCTGTTCGGGGCGCACCCGCCCTTCCAGATCGACGGCAACCTCGGCTTTGTGGGCGGCTTGGCAGAATGCCTCGTCCAGAGCCACCGCACCTCGAACGGTATGCCGGAAATCGAGCTGCTGCCGGCGCTGCCCCGGGAACTGCCCGACGGCGCCGCGCACCGCCTCCGCGCACGCCCGGGTGTGGAGGTGGACCTGGAATGGCACGACGGCCAACTGACCGGCGCAGCATTGACCTCCCCGACGGCAAGAGACGTCCTGGTGCGCCATCGTGGGACTGCCCGCGAGCTTCATCTGGAGCCGCATCAGGCAACGATTCTGAACGTGGCGTCCTTTATCCCCGCGGGGGAGCCCGCATGACATACGATTCCCAAAAGTTCCAGCCAAACCAGATCTGACAGGACCTTCAGCATGCCCCTTTTCGACCTCCCCCTTGCCCAGCTCCGCGGCTACACCTCCGAGGTCACGCCGCCGTCCGATTTCCAGGAGTTCTGGGACGCCACCATCGATGAGGCCAGGACCTTCCCGCTCAACGCAGCCTTCGAGCCAGTAGAGAACTACTTGACGGTCATCGACACCTTCGATGTGACCTTCGCCGGATACGCTGGCGCTCCCATCAAAGGCTGGCTGCATCTCCCGGCGAACCGTCCGGCCGGAAGCCAGCTTCCCGTCGTCGTGCAGTACATCGGTTACTCGGGCGGCCGCGGCCTGGTCAACCAGGACACCAAGTGGGCGCAGGCCGGATACGCGCACTTCATCATGGACACCCGGGGCCAGGGCTACGGCGGGACGCTGGGGGAGACGGCGGATCCGCACCCCTCCGCGGGCGAGGTGGCGCACGCCGGCCTGATGACCAGGGGAGCGGGCAGCCGCGAGGACTACTACTACCGCCGCGTTTACGTTGATGCCTTCCGGGCCGTGGAAGCTGCCCAGTCCCATCCGGAGGTGGACTCCACGAGGGTGGTCCTGGCCGGCGTCAGCCAGGGCGGTGGCATTGTGGTGGCCGTCGCCGGGCTCGTGGCAGGACGACTCGACGGCGTCATCGCCGCGTTGCCCGACGTCCCGTTCCTGCAGGACTTCCCGCGCGCCATCGACATCACGCCCCGTGGGCCCTACCCGGAGATCGCTGCTTTCCTGGGCAGGCACCGGGACCGGTACGAGCACATGCTCGCCGTGCTGAACTACTTCGACGGCGTCAACCTGGCCCGTTCAGCCACCGCCCCGGCACTCTACTCGGCCGCGCAGATGGATGACATCTGCCCGCCCTCGACAGTGTTTGCCAGCTTCAACGCCTACGGCTCGGGCACGGCTGACTCCTCGGGCACCGGGGCGGCCAAGGACATCGAGGTTTACCGGTTCAACAACCACGAAGGCGGTCAGGAGTACCACTGGATTAAGCAGCTGCAGTTCCTGCGGAAGCTCGCGGGTTGAGCCGGTGTAAGCGGTAAATACTGAGCTTGTTCGCGGATCCTGACCCTCACGGTTCGGATCCGCGAACAAGCTTGGGAGCCCTGTATTACGGCACGATTTTGCGGCGGCCACCGGGTGCGGTTATGGTCTTGGCTATGACTAACCGTTGGTATGCGTATTTTTCGTTGGCTCTGGAGGGGCCCGCGTCTAACTGACACGCATCCAACTTTCCTTCAGAGCCAGCAGGGCAGAGATGATTCTCTGCCCTTCGCCATTTTCCCGGCGGGCTCTGATCTGGGTCCGCCTTCCTTTCCCGGAACAGGACCCACCATGAGCACCGCAACAGCCGCCACATCCACAGAGCCCTCACCACGCGCCGCCGCGCATGCAGGCGCGCCGGCCGCAAAAACCACGTCGAACTTGCGCGTCAGCGAGTTCACGGCCCTGCCCACTCCCCAGGAGCTCATCGCCGAGCTGCCACTGGACGCCCGGGTGACTGACGTCGTCGAACGCGGACGCGATGAAGTCCGGGCCATCATGGACGGCGTGGACGACCGCCTCCTGGTGATCGTGGGCCCTTGCTCCATCCACGACCCCAAGGCCGGCCTGGAGTACGCCCGCCGGCTGGTCAGCCAGGCCGAGAAGCACAAGGAAGACCTGCTGATCGTTATGCGGACCTACTTCGAGAAGCCCCGGACCACCGTGGGCTGGAAGGGCCTCATCAACGATCCGCGCCTGGATGGCAGCCATGACATGGTGACGGGGCTCCGGACGGCCCGCCAGTTCCTGCAGCAGGTCACCGCCCTTGGACTCCCCACGGCCACGGAGTTCCTGGAACCCATCAGTCCGCAGTACATGGCGGACCTGATCTCCTGGGGCGCGATCGGGGCACGGACCACGGAAAGCCAGATCCACCGCCAGCTGGCCTCGGGCCTTTCCATGCCGATCGGCTTCAAGAACGGGACCGACGGCGATCTGCAGGTTGCCATCGACGCCTGCGGAGCTGCCGCGGCGGCGCAGGCTTTCCTGGGCATCGACGGTGACGGCCGGGCAGCACTGGTGGCCACCGCCGGGAACCCGGACACCCACGTCATCCTCCGAGGCGGTCGCAAGGGGCCCAACTACTCGGCGGCCGACGTCGAAAGCGCTTCCGACAAGCTGGCCGGCAAGGGGCTGAACCCACGACTGGTCGTGGATGCCAGCCACGCCAACAGCGGCAAGAGCCACCACCGCCAGGCCGAAGTTGCACTGGAGATCGGTTCGCAGCTGGAGGATGGCGGACCCTCTGCCGACGCCATCGCCGGCGTAATGCTGGAGAGCTTCCTCGTGGGCGGTGCGCAGAACCTTGACGTCAACGAACACGCCGCCGGACGCTCGGAACTGGTGTACGGCCAGAGTGTCACGGACGCCTGCATGGAATGGGACGTCTCCGTGTCGGTGCTGGACCAGCTCGCCTCGTCGGCACGCAAGCGCCGTACGGGGAAATGATTACCCCCAGTGACTTTCACAATAGCCCCATGAACCTCTAGAGTATCTAGCACATGGTTGGTGGATGGCTCAGCATCGGCACACCGCAATGGCATAAACCTGGGGTCACTGTTGTCCATCCGTCAGCAAAGGAATAAGGGAAATGTCCGCAGAACAGAACTTCTCAAACGCGAAGTTCCTGACCGTGGCCGAAGTGGCCGAGGTCATGCGCGTCTCCAAAATGACCGTGTACCGGCTGGTCCACTCAGGTGAAATGCCCGCAGTGCGCTTCGGCCGTTCCTACCGGGTCCCGGAAAGCGCCGTTGAACAGTATCTTAAAGGCGCCGTTGTGGACGGCCACTCCGAGACCGCCTGAGCGGCCCTGTCAGTGGGTGCCCTGGATAAGCGGTACCCTGTTAAGGAACGTTTTACGTCATTGTAAGAATCTGTCGGTTGTTTCAGTCTGTAGCTCTGTCCACGGACCTTTCCATCAGACAGGTACTGCATCTAGTTTGTGAGGAACTTTCGTGGGTTCAGTTATTAAGAAGCGTCGCAAGCGTATGGCCAAGAAGAAGCACCGCAAGTTGCTTCGCAAGACGCGCCACCAGCGCCGCAATAAGAAGTAGAGATACTTCGAACTGCGTGAAATGCCCGTTGCCTTCCCGGCAGCGGGCATTTTGTTTTGCCCCCACCCAACTAGGTAGCAGCAGATGTCGTTTTGAGGGCCTATAACGACATCTGCTGCTACCTAGATGCGGGGGCCGCGGATGCGGGAGAAGCCGCGCCAGAGGCCGTACACGACGCCGCCGGCTGTGGCGGCTTTAAGGCCCAGGGTGGCGGCGCGGCGGCCGGAGCGGAAGTCATACACCGGCCAGTTATTGTCCCGGGCATGGCGGCGGAGCCTGGCGTCCGGGTTGATGGCGACGGGGTGTCCCACGAGGGTCAGCAGCGGTATGTCGTTGTAGGAGTCGCTGTAGGCCCAGCAGCGCCTGAGGTCCAGTCCCTCGGCGTCAGCAATGCCCTGGACGGCCACAGCCTTCGCAGAGCCGTGCAGGATGTCGCCCACAAGGCGTCCGGTGTACATCCCGTCCGCCACCTCACCGACGGTGCCCAGCGCACCGGTCAGCCCGAGTCGCGTGGCGATGACCGTTGCCACCTCGATGGGGGTGGCCGTGACCAGCCAAACCCGCCGGCCAACCCGCAGGTGCTGTTGGGCCAAGGCTTTTGCTCCCGGCCAGATCCTGGAGGCGATCATCTCGTCATAGACTTCTTCGCCGAGAGCCTTCACGTCCTCAACAGTGATTCCGGCGGCGAGGTTGAGGGCGGAGTCGCGGACCGCATGGACGTCATCCATGTTCTCGCCGCGCGTCACAAACTTGAACTGCTTCCACGCGAATCCGGCGGCCTGGACCAAGGTGAACGCTCCGCGCTGGTGCATCTTGCGTGCCACGTGAAAAAGGCTGGCGCCCTTCATGAGGGTGTTATCGACGTCGAAGAACGCCGCCTCGCCGGTCTGCGGTACCGCAGCCGGCTGTGTGAGAACTGCGACGTACTTCTCCTCGGGCATGTCCCCGAGTCTAGTCAATGCGTGCGGCCCCTCCTGCCGCGTGGCCGTGCGCCGCGCTGTCCGCCACTAAAGGGGGATACGGTTAAACCATGCCAAAACCGCAGGTTGTCCTGATCACCAAAGCCGACTGTCACCTGTGCGCGGACGCGCGCGACGCCGTCGGGCGGGTAACAGCCTCCTTGGGGCTTGAGTGGGCGGAACAGCCCGTGGACCAACTGCCCGAGTTGCGTGACCGCTATGCCGAGGAAATCCCCGTAGTGCTCGTGGACGGCATCCAGCGTGATTTCTGGAAGATCGACGAAGCCCGGCTGGAGCGCGCCCTGCGGCGCGCCATGGCGGAGTAGGGCTGGTTCCGGGCCATGGTTCAGGCTTTGTTGGCAGCAAGCGCAGGGCTCTAGAGTGGAGTCACAACGCGACGCAAGGGAGGGGATAGTGACTTCACTGGATTCATCTCCCCAGTCTGTCCAAGGCGATTCGGTTGCGCCGGGCGTACAGGACGACAAAACCGCTGCCAAGCAGATTCCGCCGGCGGCCGTGGCCAGGCTGACCCTGTACCTTCGGGCGCTTAATACCTTGCTGGCCGAAGGCGTGGAGCGCGTATCCTCGGAGTCGCTGGCGGAATTGTCCGGCGTCAGTTCCGCCACGTTGCGCAAGGACCTCTCGCATGTGGGCTCCTATGGCACGCGGGGCGTCGGCTACGAAGTCCAGTACCTCAGCCGCCACATCGCTGCAGCCCTCGGGCTGACCCACGACTGGAAAGTGGCTATCGTCGGCGCCGGTAACCTGGGCAAGGCGCTCGCCAGGTACGGCGGCTTTGAGTCCCGGGGCTTCGACGTCGTAGCCATCTTTGATGCCGACCAGATGGTGGTGGGCAATGAGGTGGGCTGGCTGCGGGTCAGCGACGTTGCAGACCTCGAAACCGTGCTGCAGCGGACGGGCGCCAACATGGTGGTTCTGGCTTTGCCCGCCGCAGTGGCGCAGGACGTGTGTGACCGCGTCGTCGCCGCCGGCGTCCATAGCATCCTGAGCTTTGCGCCCGTGATGCTCCAGGTGCCCGACACCGTAAACCTCCGCAAGGTGGACATGGCCACCGAACTCCAGATCCTGGCCTACCACGCGCAGCGGGCGCAGACCCCGGGCCAGACCGCCTAGCAATCCTGCGGCTCCGGGATCCACGCCCGCTGGGTGTGGTTTCTATGGTTGGTCAGCGCCGGCATGTCTTCCGGTTGACCGTAAGGCTAGCGGCCGTAGGGGTTTCCCGGCTGGCCGTAGGGGTTGGCGAACGGCTGCTGCTTGCGGAAGTACGGAGCCGCTGCCGGCAGGTACAGCAGGACGATGGCTGCGATGCCCATCAGCGTTCCCAGTGTTCCGATGTTCGGCACCTGGAAGAGCCCAAAGATGGACAGTGCCGCGAATACGGTTCCGAGGATCCGGGCCCAGTTCTTGCCCTTGCGGATGAAGATAGCCACCAATGCGTAGAGCGCGGCTCCGATGATGGCGAAGACCACCAGAGTGCCGGCAATAACGCCCTTGATGTCCTCGTAGGGGATCTCGCCGCCGGCGCCGCCACTTTGCATGGCATCTTCGAAGGTGCTTCGCATCAGCGGGTCATCCAGCTGGCCAACGCCGATCAGCATGCTAATGACGTAAATAACGCCCGAGGCGATCAGGAGCCAGAAGGAAATGTTGACCAGCTGGGGGACTCCGTTGCTGCTCGTAGCCGCCGGCTGTTCGGACGGGTACTGTGCGTACGGAGACTGCCCGTACTGCTGGCCAAATGGCTGCTGGCCGTAGGCCGGGGCCTGCGGCGGGTTCTGACCATACGCCGGCGGGTTCTGGCCGTACTGGGGTGCCGGTGTGCCCGTTTCGCCATACTGTGGGGTGTTTTGGCCGTACTGGGGTGCCGGTGTGCCCGTTTCGCCATACTGTGGGGTGTTTTGGCCGTACTGCGGAGCGTTCTGTCCGTACTGCGGGGCAGGGGGCGTGGGCTGGCCAAACTGCGGTGCGTTCTCGCCGTAGCGCGGAGTGGGGGGCTGGCCGCCGGATTCGGGCTCGTTGGGAGGCTGGACTGGGGGAGTACTCATGAGCGGTCCTTTGCAGGTCGAAGTGCGGATCGGCTGCCGGGATCGGTGCACTGGCCCTACCCCCAGCAAGGCTTACTTCCACCGTACCCCCGGGCGGCTCCGTAGCGGGTCATTCCGGAGAGGTATTCCGGCTTCATTCCGCCTTAGTCGGCGAGAGCGCGAAGCGCTGGGAAGGCCGCAGCCTGGCGGGTACGCCGGCCGCGGCCTTCAGTAAACAACATAACCGGCAGGTCAGGCGCGGCCCTTGACTGCGGTGAACCATGCCTGCGAGTTGGGCAGCCACATCAGAACGGTTGCCCCGGCGCTGATCAGGAAGCCGAGCCAGTTGTTGCCGATCCCATCGCCCACGCTGCCGCCAATGATGGCGAGGACCAGCGAGACACCGGCCACGATGGTGAGGGCCAGCCGGGCCCACTCCCGGCCTTCCTTCATCTTCAGCGCGAGGATAATTTGGGCGACACCGATGGCCAGTGCCACCAGGACCAGGAGGAGGACCAACATGGCCGCCGCGGGGGCAACCGTGAACAGTGCCAGCGCCCCGAAGAGTCCCAGGAGGCCGCCCAACACGCCCAAAATGCCGCCGATGAGCCAGATCCAGTAGGACACCTTGAGTTCGGTGGGCAGCCCTGTGACGTTGAACATGCCGGAGAACCCGCCCGTGGGCAGCACATCGTTGAAGTTTCGGGGGCCGTCAGTCGGCATCTCGAAGTGGAAGCCACCCTGCTGGCCCGGCTGGCTGTGGGGCTGGCCGGGTTGAGCGGGCTGCTGGTAGGCCTGGCCCGGGGCCTGGTATCCCTGTGGTGGCGGCTGGTAACCCTGCGGCGGCTGGTAACCGGCGGGAGGAACGTTGCTGGCAGGCGGCTGGGCGCCCGGCTGCTCAGGCTGCGGTACTTCACTAGGGTTGGTCATGGCTCTCACTGTAGACCGCAGGTTCCCTGTTATCTAGGAGATTTGCGGCGAAATCGCAGGGAACGGCAGGGGTTTTCCACAGGATAGACCTACGGGCACGAACGCCGGACACAGGGCATCCCCCACAGCCGCGGCACTCAGGTACGCCGGTTTAAACGCCACCGCCCGGCAGCTGGACCACTCAGTGGATCCGGCGGCCGGGCGGCAGCAGGCAAAATTATGCAGCGGGCGCGATGAACGCGAGCTCCAGGTTGATGGCAACCTTGTCGCTGACCAGCACGCCGCCGGCTTCCAGCACGGCGTTCCAGGTCAGGCCGAAGTCCTTGCGGCTGATGGTGGTCTCAGCGGAGACGCCGGCGCGGGTGTTACCGAACGGGTCCACGGCCACGCCGTTGAACTCTGTTTCCAGGGCCACCGGGCGGGTGACGCCTTTGATGGTCAGGTCGCCGGTCAGCTCGTAGGTGTTGCCCTTGGCCACCAGGCCGTTGGAAACGAAGGAGATTTCCGGGAACTTCTCCACGTCGAAGAAGTCCTCGCCGCGGACGTGGCCGTCGCGGTTCACATCGCCGGAGTCGAAGCTGGCCGTCTTGATGGTGGCGCTGATCTTGGAGTCCGCCACGTTCTCAGCCAGGTCCAAGGTTGCTGCGGCATCCTTGAACTGGCCGCGGACCTTGCTGATGCCTGCGTGCCGGACAGTGAAGCCGATTTCGCTGTGTGAGTTGTCCAGGGTCCAGGTGCCGGTGGTGATGTCTGCGGGAAGTGACATGGTGTTTCTCCTTGGGAGTGTGTCGGGTAGTACTGGGAATGGTTGACGCTTCATTTGTTGAAGTCTCAACTAACTGCTGCATTCAGTATAAACATGCATTTGCATCTTTTGTTCCCACTTCCGGAACATTTTTTGAGAATCTTCAGTTCTACTGGATGTAGAAGATTTCGGATAGCACGCCATCTTTGAGAAACTGGTAAACATGCCCCAAGCCACTGTCCATCTGCTCCGCCACGGCGAGGTCCATAATCCCGACGGCGTTCTGTACGGCAGGCTGCCCGAATTCCACCTCTCAGAGCTGGGACGGGAAATGGCACAGACGCTCGCCGCGCACTTCAGCGAGCGTGCGGCCCTTGGCGCACGGATTGTCTATCTCGCGGCGTCTCCGCTGACCAGGGCCCAGGAGACAGCAGTGCCCACGGCCGAAGCACTGCACCTTGAAATCCACACGGACGAGCGCATCATTGAGGCCGAGAACTACTTCGAGGGCATGAAGGTCACCAAGGCCGAGCTCCGCAAGCCCAAGCACTGGCCGCATTTGGTCAACCCGCTCAGGCCGTCCTGGGGAGAGCCCTACAAGGCGCAGGCGGCCCGTGTCCGGGCTGCGGTCCAGGATGCCAGGCTCCGCGCCATTGAGCTGGCCGGTGACGACTACGGATCCGATGGGCCCGAGGCCATCATGGTCAGCCACCAGCTTCCCATCTGGGCCACCCGCCTCAGCGCCGAGGGACGTCCCCTGTGGCATGATCCGCGCAAGCGCGAGTGCACGCTGACGTCCATCACCTCCCTGGTGTTCGACGACGACGGCTCCCTCCTGCGCGTTGTGTACAGTGAGCCCGCTGCCGCACTTCTTCCCGGTGCCGCCAGCACCCCGGGGGCCTGACCGTGGCACCCTTCCGTTCCCAGGACACCCGCGCCACCTCCGGCCAGACCGCCTCCGGCCTGGCAACGTCCCGCCGCGCTGTGCTTGCCGCGGGTGGCGCGGCCCTGACCGCCCTGACCCTGGGCCTGTCGGCGTGCGCGCAGGAGGATGCCTTGGCCAAGCAGGCCAAAGCAGGCGACAACAAGAACTATGTTGCCGGGGACGGTTCGGTCACCGAGTTCGCCGCAGCCGACCGCAAGGCCGCCGTCGCCATCAACGGCACGCTCTTCACAGGCACCGCGGTAACCCCCGCCGACTTCCAGGGCAAGGTGACGGTCCTGAACTTCTGGTTTGCAGCCTGCGCACCCTGCCGCGTGGAGGCACCCATCCTGGAGGAGCTGCACCAGGAGTTCAAGGAGCAGGGCGTGCAGTTCCTCGGCGTCAACCTCCGTGATGAAAAAGCCACCGCCGAGGCCTTCGACAAAACATTCAACCTGACCTACCCCAGCTTCGACGACAAGAACGGCGGCGTTCTCCTGGCCGTCTCCGGGCTGGTCCCGCCCGGCGCAGTCCCCACCACTCTGGTCCTCGACAAGCAGGGCCGGGTGGCCTCGCGCGTGCTGGGCGAAATCCAGAAGGGCACCCTCAAAGCCCTCATTACCGCTGCTGTGGCAGAGTAGCGGCGGCTCCGGACCGTGAACAGCCCCTTCGCCGAAGCCATCCTGAACGGCTCGCTCCTGCTTGCCATCCCCGTGGCGCTGCTGGCCGGCCTGGTCTCCTTCCTCTCGCCCTGCGTCCTGCCCCTGGTGCCGGGGTACCTGGGCTACGTCACCGGACTGAGCGGCGTGGACCTGCAAAAGCAGAAGCGCGGCCGGATGCTGGCGGGCATCGGGCTCTTCGTTCTCGGGTTCTCCCTGATTTTTGTGCTTTTGGGCGGTGCCTTTGGCCAGCTGGGCACGCTGATCACGGGCTCGCAGAACGCGTGGATCACCCAGCTCCTGGGCGTCCTGGTGATCATCATGGGCGTGGTGTTCATGGGCGGTTTCGGTTGGCTGCAGCGTGATGCGAAAATCCATGCCAAGCCGCCGGCCGGCCTGTGGGGTGCGCCCTTGCTGGGGATCACGTTCGGGCTGGGTTGGGCCCCGTGCATCGGGCCTACCTACTCCGCCGTGCAGCTCCTGAGCCTGTCAGGCGGTTCTTCCGCCGCCAAGGGTGCCCTCCTGGCCTTTGTGTACAGCCTGGGCCTGGGCATCCCCTTCCTGCTGATTGCCCTGGCGGTTCGCCGCGGCATGGGCGTGATGTCCTTCTTCCGCAAGCACCGGCTGGCCATCCAGCGCACCGGCGGCGGAATCCTGATTGTCCTGGGGCTGCTGATGGCCAGCGGTGTCTGGGGCACCTGGGTCACCGAACTCCAGTACTGGTTCCAAACCGATGTGAAGTTGCCGATCTGATGAGCGAGCGCGTGAAAGCAAACAAGTTGTCTCCGGCCCAGTCCCCGGCCCCCGTGGCCGCCGCCAAGGCCGAGGCAGCCCTGCCTGTCCTCGGGCCCGTGGGGATGCTGCGCTGGGCGTGGACGCAGCTGACCAGCATGAAGACGGCGCTGTTCCTGCTCCTGCTGCTCGCGGTGGCAGCGGTGCCCGGTTCGCTGTTCCCGCAGCGTCCTGCCAACCCGTCCATTGTGACGCAGTACATTAAGGACAACCCGGATTACGGCAAGCTGCTGGACACCCTGCAGCTTTACGATGTCTACTCCTCGGCCTGGTTCTCAGCCATCTACATCCTGCTGTTCATCTCGCTGATCGGCTGTGTCGTCCCACGCGCCATCGCCCATTACAAAGCCATGCGCTCCCAGCCGCCGCGGACCCCCAAACGTCTCTCCCGCCTGCCCGAGTACGGCACGCTGGTGGTTCCCGCCGACGCCGGCCTCCCGGCGTCGGACGCCATCCGCAGCGCCGCCGGGCTGCTGAGGAACCGCGGCTACCGGGTTGAGGTGAGGGACGACGACGGCGCGCGGCCGTCTTTGGGGGCCGAGCGCGGCTTCCTGAAAGAAGTGGGGAACCTGGTGTTCCACACCTCGCTGATAGGCGTCCTGGTCTCCGTGGCCGTCGGCGGCCTGTTCGGCTACAGCGGCCAGCGCATCCTGGTGGAGGGTGACACCTTCGTAAACACCCTGGTGGGTTACGACCAATTCACCCCGGGCACCAACTTCCAGTCCAGCCAACTGCAGCCGTACTCCATCCAACTGGACAAGTTCGCCGTCACGTTCGACCGCGAATCCAGGGGCAAGTTCGGCCAGCCCATCGATTTCACGGCGGATGTCACTACCAAGGAAACACCGGATGCGCCGGCCAAGCAGGAGGTCCTGAAAGTCAACGACCCTGTGACCCTGGGCGGTACCAGTATCTACCTCACAGGCAACGGCTACGCGCCGTTGGTCACGGTGCGTGACGGTGCTGGCAACGTGGCCTTCCAAGGGCCAGTAGTGGGCAGGCTGCAGGGTGAGAACTATTACTCGTCGGTCGTGATCAAGGTTCCTGACGCCAAACCGGACCAGCTTGGCTTCGCCGGCTTCTTCCTGCCCACGGCGTTCAAAACCGAGGAAGGCGTCTCGTTCAGCGGGGACCCTGAACTGATTAACCCGCAGTTGACCCTGAACTCGTTCTACGGGGACCTGGGCCTGGACGACGGCGCGCCGCAAAACGTTTTCGAACTGGACGTCAAGGACCTGACGCCGCTGAACGCCCGCAACCTGGACGCCGGCGGCATCACCCTGGCGCCGGGCATGAGCTACACCCTGCCGGACGGCAAGGGAAGCATCAGTTTCGACGGCGTGAAGCGCTACGTGGGCGTGGACATCCACCACAATCCCGGCCAGCTCTACGCCCTCATCTTCGCGCTGCTTGCCGTGGCAGGCCTCATCATTTCCCTCTATGTCAACCGCCGCCGGGTCTGGGTCCGCACGGGGACCCACGAGGACGGCCGGACCATGGTGGAGTATGGCCTCCTTGCCCGCGGCGAAGACCACCGGCTGGCCGCTGAAGCCGCGGCCATCCGGAAGCTCCTCGCCGAGGAGTGGAAGCTTCCACCATCCGCTGGAGCTACGGAGGACGCCACGGCTGACTCCGCCCGCACCCAGCAAACTCCCAGCCGCCAGGACCATAATGGCGCAGATTCGCTCACCTCCCCAGCTGGCCCCGTCGGGCCGAAAAAGGACCAGTAATGCCCTTCGCCATCAACGAAACCATGGGCCAGTACAGCGAGCTGTTCATGCTGCTCGCTGCAGGCACGTACACCGTTGCCTTCATCGCCTTCGCCTGGGACCTGGCGAAGAGCAGCAAGGCGCTGCGCGCCGTTGACCTCAAGGCGGCCCAGGCGGAGCAGGCACCGAAGATCCCTGTTGGCGCAGGAGTAGGCACTGCCGGCGCCGGGGCTGACAGGGGCGCTGACAGGACCGAGTCGCACCTCGCCGGGCCGGCTGGCAGGGCTGAGCGGCCGACGTCGGCCTCCGCCCGGCAGGCAGGGGGTGCCTCCGGCGCGGGACAGACCGCCGACGCCGACATGCGCTACGCCGCGGAACGGCGCGCCCCGGCGCGGGTCGCCGTCGCCCTGACCATCCTGGGAGTGCTGATCCACGGCGCCGCAGTCATCACCCGTGCCCTGGGCGCGGGACGCGTGCCGTGGGGCAATATGTACGAGTTCCTGACCACCGGTGCGTTTGTGGCCGTGGCTGTGTTCCTGCTGGTGCTGATCCACCGCGACCTGCGGTTCCTGGGCACCTTCGTGGTGGGCCTGGCCGTCATCATGCTGACGGCCGCCACCGTGGCTTACTTCACCCCCGTGGGCCACCTGGTTCCGGCGCTGCAGAGCTACTGGCTGATCATCCACGTCTCCATCGCAGTGCTGTCCTCGGCCCTTTTTACGCTCACGTTCGCCATGTCAGCCCTCCAGTTGGTGCAGGCGCACCGGCAGAAGACCGTAGCTGCCGGTGGCGCGGACAAGCTGGGCTTCATGCGGCTGGTGCCTTCGGCCCTGAGCCTGGAAAACCTCTCCTACCGGATCAACGCCATCGCCTTCATCGGCTGGACGTTCACGCTGATGTTCGGGGCCATCTGGGCGGAGAAGGCCTGGGGCCGGTTCTGGGGCTGGGACACCAAGGAAGTATGGACGTTCGTGATCTGGGTGGTCTACGCCGGCTACTTGCATGCCCGGGCCACCCGGGGCTGGACTGGGACCCGCGCAGCCTGGCTCTCGATCGTCGGCTACCTGTGCGTGATTTTTAACTTCACCATCGTGAACCAATTCTTTAATGGGCTGCATTCCTACTCAGGCCTCTGAACAGGGGTTTCTTCCAACCGCTCCCACGCTGGCCTGTCGATAGTAAATTCGGTGTATCAATAAGGGTTTTGCCATTGAATTGGTGGTGCTACCTTGGTGGAAGCTCGTCTGTGATGAAGCTCGCGGACGGCCTGCTGCGTTTTTTCCGAGGTACTTATGAGCTACGTTCTCGCCATCGATGTCGGGACCAGTTTCACCGCCGCCGCCATTGCCCGTATCGACCTGATTGCTCCGTCTGTTCCGGAGAGCCTCCCGTTGGGGCTCCGCGGAACGTCGGTGCCATCGGTGGTCTACTATCCCGAGGAAGGCCCCATCCTGGTGGGGGAGGCCGCCGAGCGGCGTGGGCTGGATTCCCCCGACCGGGTGGTCAGGGAATTCAAACGCCGGATCGGAGACGACGTCCCGATCGCCGTTGGGGCTCTGTCCCTGCCGGCGGAGGAAGTCTTCGCCACCATGGCCGGCTGGGTGGTTGACCGGGCCGCGGAACGCGAGGGCGAGCCTCCGTCGCAGATCATCCTGTCGCACCCGGCAGCCTGGGGCGGCCACCGGACCGCCATCATCCAGGAAGCCCTCAGTGCCCGGGGACTGCGCGGTGTCACGCTGATAACGGAACCGGAAGCGGCGGCCCTTCATTACGCCTCCCAAGTCAGGGTGGAGGATGGCAGTACCATCGCCGTTTACGACCTGGGCGGTGGCACCTTTGACACGGCCCTCCTCAGGAAGGCCGACGCCGACCGCTTTGAGTTCCTGGGCCGGCCTGAGGGGATCGAAGGCCTGGGCGGCGCCGACTTCGACGCAGCGGTCCTGCGCCACGTCGCGGCGCACACCGGGGAGGCTTTAGCTGCCCTTGACCCCGCCGACCCCGCATCGCTGGCGTCACTGGCCCGGCTCCGCCGTGAGTGCGTGGAAGCCAAGGAAGCGCTCTCGGCCGACAGCGCGGCCAGCATTTCCGTGTTCCTGCCCGGCATCCACCAGCAGGTACGGCTGGTCCGCTCCGAGTTGGAGGCCATGATCGAGGAACCCATCCGTCAGACGGTGGACGCCTTGGAACGTTCCCTCGATGAGCTCGGCCTGGAGGCGGATGACCTCACCGCGGTGCTGCTGATCGGCGGATCCTCGCGTATTCCCCTGGTGGCACAGCTGATTTCGGAACAGCTCGACCGGCCCATCGCCGTGGACGCCGATCCCAAGTCCTCCATTTGCCTGGGGGCCGCGGTGGCAGCAGTCCGCGCCCGGCAGGCGGCGGCTGCGGCCGCTGTTCTACCCGACGAGGCAGTCACCGCCGTTGGCACGGTTCCTTCCTCGACGACGGCCATGACGTTGACAGCTCTGACAAACGTTGAGCCGCACGGTGACAGCAGCCGTGCCAGCTGGTCCCGGAAGTCCGGCTCCGCTTTTGGCTCCTTGGCTGGCACCGCCGCCGCTGCTGCCGGCGTCGGTGCCAGGGGACATGCAGGCACTCACACAGGAGTCCATGGTCCGGCGGCCAGTTCCGGGCCGCATAGTCCGCGGCCATCCGTGCGGCTCACTGCCGTGGCTGCCGCTGCAGCGCTGTTCACGGTCCTGACCGCCACTGCTGCGCAAAGCCCCGAGGGACTGGGAAGCCTGACGGCGATGTTCGCGCCACAGGAGGCAGCCAAGGACTCCAGCGCCGCAGCCGCAGACCCCGGCACGTCAGCGCCTGACGGCACTGGCGGCGGTGCGCAAGGCGATGGCGCAGCGGATGCCACGGGCGACGGACAGGCTCCGATGAGGGGTATTGAGGCCAGCGCCAAGAAGACCAGTGGTAAGTCCGCAAGCACGCAGGGGATCGAGGCAGCGGCATCGCCCACCAGCAAGCCGTCCACCAGCGCATCCTCGCCAAACCTGGACAGTGGTGGAACGGCAGGCGCGGCCGCAGGTTCCGTGATGGGTGGAACAACCGGTACGACGTCCGATCCAACGCAGGGAACCAGCGGCTCCGGAGCGGCCGCCGGGACAACGCCGACTACGAATCCTGACCCCACCACGGACCCGGTTCCTAACCCGACCACCGACCCGCCGGCGCCTGATCCAACGACGGATCCACCTGCGCCGGTGCCGGATCCAACGACGGATCCGCCTGCTCCGGTGCCGGACCCAACGACGGATCCGCCTGCGCCGGTGCCGGACCCAACGACGGATCCGCCTGCGCCGGTGCCGGATCCAACGACGGACCCGCCCGCGGAAGATCCGATTCCGACTGAGCCGGCGGTCTGAGGCATGGTGGCCTATCATCAGCGGTCAGCCAGGGAGCTCCTCCACGGCCACGCAAGCGAGACAAACGTTGCGCCGCCTCACACCTACGGCACGGACGGAGCGGGACCTGAAGGGACGGGTACGCCTCACGTCGGCACCGAACCGCACGCGCTGGCGCCTGGCAGCCCCCAATACATGGCACAGCAGCTTCGCGGTGAGAACGCTGCAGTCCGGGAACTCCTCCTGGCACTGTCCGTCGGATTTTCCCTTCCCGGTCCGCTGCCGGCGGAGCTGGAGCGGAAGGTGGGCGGCGGGGACGTCGAAAGCCTCGATTCCCTCGTGGCCAAGGCCGAAGCCTCCGGGCTCCTCCTGCCGGACGGCACTGTTGTAGGAACGGCTCAGCACGCGCTCCTGACCCTGACACCCACTGCCCGGATCCACGCGCTCCAGCGCGAACTCGTGGGATGCTTCGCTGCCGAAGGCCGTCCGCTGGGCGACTTTGCCCGCGAACTGGCACGCGGCGGACTGGCTGACCTCCGCGTCGCGGCTGAGCTGGAAAAGGCCGCTAACAAGGCACTCGAACACAATCCAGGCCTGGCTGCGGAACTCTACGGCGAGGCGTTGTTGGCAGGCGCCGACGAATTGTCCACCGCCGCCCGCCGGGCTCACGCCGCAGCGGCCACCGGGGACCTGGATACTGCAGCCCGCATTGTCGACGGCGTGCTGGGATGCCCTGACCCACCCGACCTCCTGCTCGCTGTAGACGTCTCGGCTGCCGTATGGGCGCAGCGGGGGATGCTGGGCCGCAGCGCGGACGTCTACGCCTGGCTGGGCCCATCGCGCGTGGGTACATCCGCCCCAGCCGCCGCCGTCGCTATGATCGGCTGCGGCAACCGCGCCGGAGCCGAATCAATGTTCCCCGGCGGTTCCTCGCCGTCGTCGCCCACTCTTTTGGCTGTGGCGCAGGCCCAAACGGCGAAAGGCATTGTGGAGTCACTGGCCGGGGACCCCCATCAGGGGCTGCCGGTGCTGATCCACGCCTCAGACATGCTGAACGCCTCCGGTGCGACAAGTCCGCTGCCGGATACGCCCGGTGCACTTGCAGCCCTGGTGGCCCTGCACAGCGGCGAGCCGCACCTGGCGGAAACCATCGTTCGCGCCGCGGCCGCCGCAGGCCAGGGTGGCGATGCGGCCAAGCCCAGGCTGTTCCTGCTCCAGGCATGGTCGGCCATGCAGCAGGACAACCCGGAGGATGCCCGGCTGGCCATCAACGAAGCCTCAAAAGCGAACCACTGGCCACTGGTCCCGCGGGATGAATTCCTGTGCGCCGCCCTGGAAGTGGGGCTTGCACGCCGCAGCGGCGAAGTGCACGACCTTGTCCTGGCGTGGGAACGGGCACGGGAGGCCATGCTGCACACGTCCGTGGACCTCTACAACCTCCTGCCTTGGGGCGAACTGATGATCACGGCTGCACGGCTGCGGGAGACCAGGCGTGTCTCGCATTACCTTGACGAGGCATGGACGCTGCTGCATGAACTTGGCGACCCTCCACTGTGGGCGGTGCCGTTGCACTGGGCGGGCGTCCAGGCCGCGCTGCTGAACGAAAGCCCGGCAGACCTCGCGCCGCACGCCACGGCACTGGCTCGGGCAGCAGACCACAGCCACCTCGCATGGGTGCTGGCTGCAGCCGGAAAGGCCTGGGTCTCGGTCCTGGCGGCAAATTTCCAAGCCGCCGATGTGGAAGCAGCGGCCCGCGGGCTGAACGCCGTCGGAATGCCCTGGGAGGGTGCGCGGCTTGCCGGGCACGCCGCTGCCCGGGCAGACGAGCGTAAGGACATGGTGCGGTTGTTGTCCTGCGCCCGGGACCTTCATCCGCAGGGCAGTTCAGCCGGCACGGGAGCCTCCGGACCGTCGGAGCCGCGCGGCACTGCCGCCCCCGAGAACAACAACAGCATGCCCCCTGACGGCGGCTCAGGACTGAGTGAGCGCGAGAAGGAAGTGGCACGGCTGGTCCTTGAAGGCAAGACCTACCGCGAAATCGGGGAGGCGATTTACATCTCCCCGAGGACCGCGGAGCACCACATAGCCCGGATGCGCCGCCGGCTCGGCGCCGAAAACCGCTCCGACCTGTTGGTTCGGCTGCGCCTTGCCCTGGGACCGGAAAACCCCCAGCGGGAGTAGCCCCTAGTACCCCTAACGGGACTGCCGCCGATCCCCTAGCAGGGGGTACGACGGTACGGGGAAGTGACCCGATGCCCGGTCTTTGGGTGGGACCGTACGTTTGATTCAAGCCCGGTATCGACGCCGAGCCAGCCACAACTCAGAGAAGATTTGAGGACCATCCAATGCCTACACTCGCAAACGAGCTCGTCCAATTCCTGATGAGCCTTTTTGGAAACCCGCAAGCAGCGCAGGAGTTCCTGGAGGATCCTGAGCGGGCCCTGGACGATGCCGGCCTGGGCCACGTCTGCTCTGCAGATGTTGATGCGGCCATGCCGGTTGTTTTGGACTACGCTCCCATCACCCTCAACCATTCCTCGTTCGACCGGGAGTACAACACCGGCGGCAACGGCGCGGCAACCGGCCATCATGGCGGTGGCGGTGGCGGTGGCGGCCACACTCCTCCGCCTCCCCACAGCGGCGGACACGGTGGTGGCGGACACCACGACCACGACGACCATGCACATGCTGTCCAGCAGCTGCATCATGTAGTCAACAACTACTCCTACACGTCGACTGTGGATGACCGCGACACCATTACCGACCAGTCCGTAAACCAGAACATCTGGGCCGACGGCGACGTCAAGCAGTGGTTCGACAACGACTCGGTTGTGGCTTCCGGCGACCGCGCCATTGCCGCCGGCGATGACGCCGACGTTGAGGACTCCAACAACATCGAGGACTCCTACAACACAGACAACTCCACGGATAACTCGACCGACAACTCCATCAAGGCTGGCGGCGACGTCAACATCGGCAACAAGGAGACGGACATCGAGGACTCCTTCAACACCGACCTGGACGTGGACGTCGAGGATTCCTTCAACGACAACTCGGACAACTCCATCAACGATTCGTACAACGACAACTCTGACAACTCGACAGAGACCGACGTTGAAATCGACGTTGAGGATTCCTTCAACGACAACTCGGATCACTCGACGGACAACTCGGTGGAGATCGAGGACTCCTTCCAGGACAACTCCACTGACGTTGACGTTGAGGTGGAGGATTCGTTCAACACCGACAACTCCGAAACCACTGAAGTCGAGATTGAGGATTCCTTCAACGAGACCGAAACGGATGTTGAGATTGACGACTCCTTCAACGAGACCTCTACCGAGGTGGAGGTCGAACTCGAGGATTCCTTCAACGACAACTCAGAGACCACCGTCGTCGAGGACAACATTGTTGTTGCCGACAACGAGCTTGAGTTCACGGAGGACAACTCAATCAACACCGAGGTGGAGGTCGACGCCGATATCAGCGCCGAGGACGATTCGACAGTCATCCTCTAACGGCTGGTCCCGGGGTACCGGGAGTGCCCGGCAGGCGGCCCAGAACGCCTGCCGGGCACTTCTCGCGGCAACCCCAACGTCCCTATTTTCGAGACTTGAAGCAAAGGACTGGCTGTGGTTGAAACGCAACGCCCCGGGGGTCTGGCAAAGTCGACGGGACCGGCAAGGCCCTCAACGCCCCTTACGGCGGCGCAACTGACAAAACTCGTGGAACAGGGAATCGAGCTCGTCAGTGCCGGAGACCGCGCCGACCTGCGGAAACGCCTGGAGCAGACGTTGCGCAGGCTGCAGGATCCGAATGTCCGCGTGATCGTGGTGGGTGAATTCAAGCAGGGGAAAAGCAAACTCATCAACGCCCTGGTCAACGCTCCGGTCTGCCCTGTCGATGACGACATCGCTACCTCCGTACCCACGGTGGTCCGGCACGGTGATCCGGCCTCAGCCTCCATCCTCCTGCCCCCTGCGGATGCGGAGCCCGGTGACGAAACTGCACTTGAACGGCAGCCCATAAACATCGCTGATCTCGCCACCTACGTTTCCGAGCGCGGAAACCCCGGCAACGCCAAGAAACTCGTGGCCGCCGAAGTGTTCCTGCCCCGCAAGGTGCTGGCTGGGGGCCTCACCGTTGTCGACTCCCCGGGCGTCGGCGGCCTGGGGTCCACGCACACACTGACCACGCTTACGGCGCTGCCCTCGGCAGAGGCCATGCTTCTGGTTTCGGACGCATCGCAGGAATACACAGAACCTGAGATCAGGTTTCTGAAGCAAGCCATGCGGATCACGCCAAGCGTTGTGGGCGTGCTGTCCAAGACTGACCTGTACCCGGAATGGCGGAAGGTTGCCGAGCTTGACCGCGGCCACCTTTCCCGGGTCTCTGTGGACATCCCGCTTTTCCCTATTTCCTCAGATCTCCGCCTGGAAGCCGCCCGGCTGCAGGACGCCGAACTGAACGCCGAATCGGGTTTTCCCGGCCTGATCGGCCACCTCCGGAACGAAATCGTGGGGAAGGCGGAACGGATCCAGCGCCGTGCCGTCAGCCAGGACTTGCTTTCCGTGACCGAAAATCTTCGCCTGTCACTTCAGTCGGAACTGGCCGCGCTGCAGAACCCGGAAGGGACCCCACAGATGATTGCGGGGCTGGAGGCCGCCAAACTCGAAGCCGACGAACTCCGAAAGCGTTCCGCCCGGTGGCAGATCACGCTCAACGACGGCATCGGCGACCTCATCGCAGACATGGAATACGACCTCCGGGACCGGCTGCGGCGGATCCAGCGTGAGGCTGAGGCTGCCATTGACCTGGGCGATCCTGGTCCCACGTGGCCGCAGTTTTCGACGTGGCTGGAGGAATGCGCCGCGGCCGCGATCTCGGACACTTTTGTTTGGACCAGCGAACGCGCACAGTGGCTGGCTGCGCAGGTTGCTGAGCATTTCTCCGAGGACGAGGTTGCTCTTCCCGTCCTGCGCGTTTCCGATACGGGCGACGCCCTGGATCCCGTCGATGACATGCCCGGGCTGGACGATGGGAAGATCAATCCGATGCAGAAGGTGCTGATCGGGATGCGGGGATCGTACGGCGGCGTCCTGATGTTTGGTCTGCTCACCGGCTTGTTCGGGATGGCCCTGATTAATCCGCTCTCTGTCGGGGCCGGACTGCTGTTGGGGCGCAAGGCTTACCGGGAAGACAAGGAAGCAAGGCTCAAGAGGAGGCAGACGGAAGCCAAGGCCCTGGTTCGCCGGCAGTTGGACGACGTCGTGTTTCAGGTGGGCAAGCAGCTCAAGGACCGGCTCCGGCTGGTACAGCGCTCTACCCGCGACCACTTCACCGAAATCGCCGAGGAACATCACCGTTCGCTCTCCGACTCCGTGGCGGCGGCGCAGAAAGCCGCCACCACCTACAAGCTGGAAAAGGAGATGCGGATCCGGGACATCCAGGCAGAGCTTAAGCGCGTTGACGCCCTGCACCGTATCGCAGAATCGGTGGCGGCCGAGTTGTCAGGGGCCGAAGCTGTGGCGAAGGCAACCGCGAAGCCCATGACAGGGCCGGCCGCCAATCCACAGCCCGCCGGCCCTGGGCCAGGGGCTGACCATCCGGACGGAACCCACGACGGCCGTGACGCGGGCGGCCATCGCTTCGGGAGCGGGCAGAGCCCGCACGCGCTGGCGGCTGGCTGATGAGGGAGGCAACCAGCAGGGGAGTGTCAGAGCTGATCCAGGAGGCCCTCACGGTCTACCGGGATGACGCCACTGCGACGGCAGCTTTGGAAGGCTACTCCGCGAGGCTTGCCGAGCCTCTCCGGGTGGCCGTGGCAGGAATGGTGAAGGCGGGCAAGTCCACCCTGCTCAACGCCATCATTGGCGAAGAGATTGCGCCCACCGATACCGGTGAATGCACACGCATTGTGACGTGGTACCGGTACGGGCATACGCCCCGCATCACGCTCTACCCGATGGCGGGTGAGCCGCGCACGCTGCCACTCAAGCGCGTGGACGGGCGTCTGGTGTTCCTCGGCACGGAGCGCGCGGAAGACGTGGAGAAGCTGGTAGTGGAATGGCCCTCCGAGAGCCTCCGGAACGTGACGCTGATAGACACTCCGGGCATTGCTTCCTTGTCCACGGACGTTTCCGCCAGGTCCGCCAGCTTCCTCAGCCCCGCGGAATCAGCCTCCCAAGCTGACGCCGTCATATACCTTATGCGGCATATGCATGCCTCCGACCTCCGGTTCCTGGAATCATTCCGCGATACCGAGGCCGGACGGTCCGGCACCGTCAACGCCGTGGCAGTCCTGTCCCGGGCGGACGAGATCGGCGCGGGAAGGATCGACTCATTGCTCTCTGCCGGGGATATCGCGGAGCGGTATCGCCGGGACCACAGCCTGCGGAAGCTGGCATTGGGGGTGGTCCCGGTGGCGGGGCTCCTGGCACAGAGTGCCCGGACCATGCGCCAGGCAGACTTTGAATCCCTGGCCCTGCTAGCAGGCCTGGACCGCGCGGCCCGGGAGAAACTGTTGCTCTCGGCTGACAGGTTCCTGCGGGCCGGGGTGCCTGAGGGCCTCACTGCTGATGCCAGGGCATCATTGCTGGAGAGGTTCGGACTTTTCGGGATCCGCCTGGGCGTGGTGCTGATCCGGGCCGGCTTCACCGACCCCACCCCCTTGGCCCACGAACTTGCCAGGCGCAGCGGGCTTGACCCGCTGCTGGCCATGCTGGCCTGCCAGTTCCACGCCCGGGCCGACGCCCTGAAGGCGCGGACAGCACTGGTGGGTGTGGAATCCCTGCTTCGTGCGTCGCCGCGTGAGGGCTCGGGACATTTGTTGGCAGTACTGGAACGGCTTCAGGTAAATGCCCATGAGTTCCGCGAGTTGCGGTTGCTCGCCACCCTGCGGACCGCCGGATCTTCACTCGGCCCTGACTGGGCCCTCGAAGCTGAGAGGCTGACCGGTGGCTCCGGCACGGCGGCAGCCCTGCGACTCGGCCTGGAACCGGATGCCACTCCTGAGGAGATCACCGCTGAGGCCCGGGAGTGCCTCCGACGCTGGCGGGTGCTCTCGGAGAACCCTTTGACTGACCGTTCGGGGCAGGAAGTCTGCCGTGTGGTGATGCGCAGCTGCGAGGGTATCGTTGCCGAAAGCGCGGCCCTGCAGCTGAGCTAGGCCCCTGTTGGCAGGAACCTATTCCTGCTTCCGGGATCGGAGCCAGGCATTGCTGGCGGGCGTAAAGAGCAGAACCAAGCCCGCGAATGCCATCAGTAGCTGGGCTCCCCACAGCAGCCAGACGTAGCTGCCGCCATCGCCGTCGGGAACCAGGAACGCCGCCGCCACCAGCGCTGCGCCCACATGGACCAGCAGCAGCGGGATCATCAGCCAACGGACCCAGCCCTGCCGGCCATTGACGATGGCCAGCCCGGCCGCTTCGAGGAGGATTATCAGCAACATTGCGCCCATGCTGGCCCAGAAGACAATGGCCGAAGCAGCACTGAGGGCGTCCGTGTCGCCGCCGGGTGACATCCCGTCCACTACCGCCCGCAGCCGTTCCAGGTGTGAATCTCGCGTCAGGAATGAACCGACGAGGACGGCGAAGCCGGCAACGAAGCTAAACAGCCAGAGCGTCCGGGCCATACGGACGGAGCGGGGTGTCGGTGGCGCCACCACAATGGGCGCAGGCGAGGCGTAGGACAAGCCTGGCCGTGGCGGCGGCGCCGGAGGGCCGGAAGGCCGGGAAGAGGCACGGCTAGCCTCAGGCTGGGCAGGGGTAGGGGCAGGGGCAGGGGTAGGGGCAGGCCAGGAAGGAACGGGGGAAGCAGATGGCTCACCTGACGGGGGTGCGGGCCTGGTGGCCCGCAGTTGCTGTTCTCCGTCGGGGTCATGAGCCATCGGGATTACTTCCGGTCGTCGGTATCGTGCGTGTCCGCATCCCCGCTGCTGGCATCGCCGGCCCCGCCGTTCACGGTTCCCGTGCCAGTGGGCCCGTGGCCGCCGGTGTCCGGACCGGCGCCGGAGGCCCCGCCGTCGGCCTGCCCCTTCGCTTCCAGGTCATCCTTGAGCTTTTTCAGGCGCGCAGCCTCCGCCTGGTTGCGGCGGCGGACTTCGAGGTTGCGGAGGAAGTCGGGGTCGTCGTCGGGAGCGGTGGGGTGACTGTAGCTCTGCCGGACGGGGGGATTGCCCCGGGGACGGCCAATCAGGAGCCACAAAATGGCCCCCAGTACCGGCAGGACAATCATCACGACGATCCAGGCGGGTTTGGAGATGCCCCGGGTGAGGCGTCCGTCAGTGCGGATCACGTCCACCAGGCCATAAACAAAGATGGCAAGTACTGCGACGGCGAGAACCACACGGAAGAGCATGGCATTAAGTCTATCGTCCGGACGGGGCGGGCGTTCAGGGAGGGCGGCTAAACTTGGAAGGTGGCTTTCCTGAAATATTCCCTGATCCGGCTGGCGCTCTTCGCGCCGCTCTTTGTGCTGTTCCTTTTCCTGGGCCTCGGCGCGGTGATGTCCGTCATCTGCGCTGCAGGCATTGCCTTCGCGGTCAGCTACCTGTTCTTCCAGGACCAGCGCGACCAAGCGACTGAAGCGATGCGCCGCAGGTTCTCGGGCAAGGCCAAGCCCCTGCGCACCGCCGGCGAGGTTGACGACGCCCGGGCAGAGGACACCCTGGTGGACGCCAATCCGGACCTCACCATTCGCACCGGCGCCAAGCCGTCCGGCGGCACAGCAGCAGAATCCAAGCCCTCAGAAATCAAGGGCCAGAACAGCTAGAACCCGTGGCTGAGCACCAGTCCCAGTGAGAACAGCAGGCTGTAGCCGAGGTTGATCAGGCCGGTCTGCTTCAGCACCGGGATGAGGCTCTTGCGCTTGCGTCCGTTGATCATCAGCCAGGCGGGCATCAGGCAGGCGGGGATGAGCAGCAGGACGATCAGCATCCATGGGCGGCCCGGGGCCAGGATGATCACCAGCAGGATGGCGACGGCGAGCATCAGGACATAGCTTTCGCGGGCATGCTTGTCACCCAGGCGGACCGCCAGCGTCTTTTTCCCGGCCTGGATGTCAGTGGGGATGTCCCGGACGTTGTTGGCCATCAGCAGGGCACAGGCGATGAGCCCGGTGCCGATGGCGCCGATGATGGACGCGAGGTTGATTTGTCCGGCCTGCGTGTACGTGGTTCCCAGTGTGGCCACCAGGCCAAAGAAAACGAACACAAAGACATCGCCCAGGCCCATGTAACCGTAAGGGTTCTTGCCGCCCGTGTAGCCCCAGGCGGCCATCACGCAGCCCAGCCCCACCAGGATCAGCCACCAGCTCTGGGTGATCACCACCAGCACCAGGCCAACCACCATGGCGGCTGCGAAGGCGCCGAAGGCCGCGTACTTGACGTGTTCGGGGCGTGCAGCACCGGAGCCCACCAGGCGCAGCGGGCCCACACGGTCCTCATCCGTGCCACGGATGCCGTCCGAGTAGTCGTTGGCGTAGTTGACGCCGATCTGCAGGAGTAACGCCACCAGCGCGGCAAGGATCGCGTTGAAGATGAGGAACGAATCCATTTCAAAGGCTGCGGCTGTACCGATCAGCACTGGCGCGATGGCCGCCGGCAGGGTGCGGAGTCGAGCGCCTTGGATCCATTGTGCGGCTGTGGCCACGGTAAGTACCTCGTGTTGGGTCGGGGTTTGGCAAAACGGTGACGCACCTGCCGCAAAGCTCCGGCCGGTGCAGGTCTACTTTACTTTCCCTGGTGCAGGGAGTTGAGCCGGCCGGTCATGGCCAGGCGGTCCGGTTTGCCGTTGGGCAGCATCAGCAGCTCCGGCGCAGTGAACACGGTTTTCGGGGCGAGGAGTCCCAGCGTCCGGTGCCATTCCTGTTCAAGCACGACGGCGGGATCCCCGCCGGGCGCAGCATCGCCACCCGCTGCGGCCGGGATACCAGCCGCAAATCCCGGCGAGAGGGCCACATAGGCGGCCACGGCCTGGCCCCACTCCGCGGACGGTACGCCGGCCACAAAAGCCGCCGTGACGCCGTCGGACTTTTCCAGTTCTTCCTGCACATGCGCGGCGGAGACCTTGACGCCGCCGGTGATGATCACGTCATCGGCACGGCCCAGGATGGTGAGCCGACCGTCGGCATCGAGGCTTCCGAGGTCGCTGGTGCGGTACCAGCGGACGCCGTCCTCCTCGAAGAAAACATCCGCGCTTTGTTCGGGGGCATCCAGGTATCCGGCGGCAATGGTGTCACCGCCCAGCAGGATGTGGCCGTCTTCGGCGATCCGGACCGCAGAACCTTCCAGTGGATAGCCGTCGTAGATGCAGCCCCCGGAGGTTTCCGCGGAGCCGTAAGTGGTGAACACCCGGACGCCGGCCTCGCGTGCCGCGTCCAGGAGTTTGGCCGACGCCGGCGCGCCGCCGAGCAGGATGCCGTTGAAGCGCCGCAGCGCCGCCAAGGTTTCCGGCGACGGGTCCTCCAGGAGCCGCTGGAGCTGGGTGGGCACCAGGGAGGTGTACCGGAGTTTGTCGGTCAGTTCCAGGGCTGCCGCGGTAAAGGCCTCCGGGGTGAATCCATGCGACATGTCCATGACCCAGGGGCGGGTGCCGGCGAACAGCGAGCGAACCAGCACCTGCACGCCGGCCACGTACTGCACGGGCAGGGCGAGGAGCCACTGGCCCTCGCCCTTGAGCGCGAAGGCGGTGGCCATGGAGGAAGCAGCCAGGGCCTCCACCGTGAGGATAGTGGCTTTGGGGGTCCCGGTGGAGCCGGAGGTGCGGACCACTACCACGGCGTCGTCGCAGCCAGGGGTCTCCACATGGCCCACCACCAGGCCGCCGTCGTCGCTCACCGAAAGCTCGACGGCGGGGCCCTCGCCGTGGAGGGCTGCGGCCAGCGCCTTGAGGGCTGGGTCGATGTCTATGGGGCCGATATTCATGGGTCCGATGTTCATGGAGGTCCTGCCTTAGAAGTAGTGCGGGAAACGGGACCAGTCGGGGTCGCGTTTTTCCAGGAACGCCTCTTTGCCCTCCACAGCTTCGTCCGTCATGTACGCCAGGCGCGTGGCTTCCCCCGCGAAGACCTGCTGGCCGGCCAGTCCGTCATCAGCAAGGTTGAACGCGAACTTGAGCATGCGGATGGCCTGCGGGGACTGCCGGGCGATATCCGCGGCGTACTCCAAGGCCACTTCCTCGAGCCGTTCGTGGTCCACGGCTTCATTGACCGCGCCCATCCGGACCATGTCGTCGGCGGTATATTCGCGGGCCAGGAAGAAGATTTCGCGGGCGGTTTTCTGGCCGATCTGGCGGGCCAGCAGCGCCGAGCCGTAGCCGGCGTCGAAACTGCCCACAGTGGCATCGGTCTGCTTGAACTTGCCGTGCTGGCGGGAGGCGATGGTGAGGTCGGAGACGACGTGGAGGGAGTGGCCGCCGCCTGCCGCCCAGCCGTTGACCACCGCGATGACCACTTTGGGCATGGTGCGCATCAGGCGCTGGACTTCCAGGATATGGAGGCGTCCGGCGCGGGCGGGATCGATGGTTTCCTGCGTCTCGCCGTCGGCATAGCGGTACCCGTCCCGGCCCCTGATCCGTTGGTCCCCGCCGGAACAGAACGAGTGCCCGCCGTCCTTGGGGGACGGGCCGTTGCCGGTGAGCAGGACTGTGGCCACGTCCGGGGTCATCCGGGCGTGGTCCATCGCGCGGTAGAGCTCGTCCACGGTGCCGGGGCGGAAGGCGTTGCGGACTTCCGGCCTGTTGAAGGCGATCCGGACGGTGGGCAAGTCCCTGGTGACGGAGCCGTCTGCAGCCCGCTCCACCTGGCGGTGGTACGTCATGTCCTGGAAGTCGTCAAAGCCGGACACGGTGCGCCAGCGGGAAGGATCGAAAACGTCGGACACCTTGGCGGGGAATTGGTTGCTCACCGAACAAGTCTAGTAATCGGCTCAGCTGATGCAGAACTCGTTCCCTTCCGGGTCCGCCATGGTGTGCCAGGAGTGGGGACCCTGGCTGGCGCTCCAGAGGAACGTCGCTCCCCGGGCCTCGAGTGCCTTCCGGGCCTCGTCCTTATCCCGGCCGTCCAGGTCCACGTCCCAGTGCACCCGGTTCTTGACTGTTTTTTCCTCCGGTGCCGTCTGGAACAGGAGGCGCCGTTCCGGTTTGGATGCGTCGAGTTCCTCGGGCGGGCGGATGGCGCAGCCGTCCCGCCAGACGAGTTTGCCTTTGTGGATCAGGGTCTGGTCCTCGGTGGCGAATCCCTGGTCAATCATGGAGCAGATGAAGCCTTCGTCCTGCGGCTCCACTGCCCAGTCAAGGGTCTCGGCCCACCAGTCCGCAAGGGCGTGAGGGTTCTTGCAATCCGTGACAATCTGAATGTTCAGTCCCATGCCTCCAACCTACGACGGCGGCAGGCGGGCTGGTAGGGGGAGGCGCACCCTCTGCATCGCTTCTGCATCGTTGGAAAATGTGCGCACGTTATCTTGACAGATTGTCATGACATGGATCACAGTTGGGTTAGGAAAGGCTTTTCCGAAACGTGGGCAAGGCGGCCATCGAGTCCGCAGCCAACACCTTCCAGCCATGCCCCGCAGGCACGGAACGCATCGTCAGAGACAGGACAGAGCATTGTCAGAGCAGACAAGAATCTCCAGCATCAGCCGCAGGCAGTTCGGATTGACGGCCTTCGGCCTCTCAGCCCTCGCCGTCGGCCTTTCCGCTTGTGGGGGCGGCGGCGGTTCAACTGAAGGCGGAGCAAAAACCCTTCAGCTGGTCCTTTCCGGTGACACCAACCAGGGCGGGGCGTTTGCCGCAGCCGCCGCCAAGTACAAGGAAGCCACCGGCATCACCATCGAGGTGGTGGACGTTCCCACAGCGGACATCACCACCAAGCTCAAGAACGCCGCCACCGCGAACGACCTGCCGGCCCTGGCGCGCGTCACAGGCCTCGATCCGTTGTGGGTCAACCAGCTCCAGGACCTCGCGGACATCGCAAAGTCGCGGAACATCGACCAAAAGTTCCTGCAGGAAGCCCCGGACGGCACCATCCCGGCCATCCCGTCCGACCTCACGGCCGTGGGTCTGTTCGTGAACAAGAGCCTCTTCGAAAAGGCCGGCGTGGCGTTCCCCACTGCCATCGAGGAAGCCTGGACCTGGGATGAGTTCGTTGCAGCCGTCAACGAGGTCCGCGAGAAGGCCGGCGCCAAGTACGGCGTGGTCATGGACCGCTCCGGCCACCGCCTGCGCGCCATGATGTACGAGTTCGGCAGCACTGCCTTCGCCAAGGAAGGCGACAAGTACGCCTGGGACGACGAAGCCGTGGAGACACTCGAGTATTTCCAGAAGATCAACGACGACAAGACCATGCCCAAGTCCGTGTGGCTCAGCGGCGAAGACGGCAACGCCATGTTCAAGAGCGGCCAGGTTGCTGCGTATTACTCCGGCAGCTGGCAGGTTGCCGACTTCAACAAGAACATCAAGGACTTCGAGTGGATGTCCGTGCCGCTGCCCAAGAAGGAAGCCAACGCCACCAACCTAGGCGGCGGCTTCATGATCGCGTTCAAGGACACCGGCGCGGACGAGGAAGCCAAGAAGTTCATCGAGTGGTTCTATGACGACGCCAACTACACCGAGTTCGCCAAGCTCGGCGGTTACCTGCCCGTCAAGTCGGACCTCAAGGTCGAATACCCGTTCCAGCAGGCCTCGTTCGAGCTGTACCAGAAGCAGATCGCCGGCAACGAGGCCAAGGGCGACAACGCCATCAAACGCGTCGTGGCCGAGGCCTATGCCGAGACCCCGTTCTCAGGCGATCCGCTGCGTGAGGAAACCGTCAAGATGCTCGGCGGCAGCCAGGATGCCAAGACCACGGTGGAGAACATCGTGAAGCTCTACAACGGTGCCTGATCGGTGGCTAATCCAACATTGAGCTCCACGGTGACGCCGGGGACGCCCGGCACGGGCGCCGTGCGGAGCAAGTCCCAGCTGAGGCGCCACAACCGCTATGTCATCGCACCCCTGGTGCTGATCGGCGTCAACGTGGTGCTGTTCCTGGTGTTCTTCGTCTGGCCCGGTGCCCTCGGGCTGATCTACTCCTTCACGGATTACCGCGGCGTGGGCAGGCTGAACTTCATCGGCCTGGCCAACTTCCAGAAGCTCTTTGCGGACAGCACGTTCTATGCCGCCCTGAGCCGTACCTTCCTGTACACACTGTTTTCGGTGCCGCTGGTCTACGTATCATCGCTGGGCATTGCGGCGCTGTTGGTCAGTAAGGCAACCAGGGGACGGACTGCCGCGAAGGTGATCATCTTCCTTCCCTGGCTGATCTCCCCGATCGTGGTGGGTGTCATCTGGAAGTGGATGTTCGGCCAGGACTTCGGCTTCGTGAACTTTGTGATCTCGACGCTGGGCGGAGCCCCGGTGCAGTGGTCCAGTAACGGCAACCTGGCCCTGACGGTGGTGATCTTCGCTTCCGCCTGGGGCGGCACAGCCTTCAACATGCTGTTGTTCATCGCGGCGCTGAAGAATATTCCAGAAGCGCTGCTGGAGGCAGCCGAACTGGACGGGGCCAATGCATGGCAAAGGTTCCGGCATGTCACGCTGCCAGGCATCGCGCCGACGTCGTTCATGGTCATCCTGCTCTCCACCATCCATGCCATGAAGGAATTCGCAATGATCCAGGCGCTGACCAACGGCGGGCCGGGCACGGAGAACACGCTGATCGTCCAGTACATCTACAAGACCGGCTTTGAGCAGTCCAAGGTGGGCTACGCCAGTGCCGCGTCCATGGTGCTGATGGTGGTCCTGCTGGCCATTGCGCTCATCCAGTTGCGCTTCAACAAGAAGAAGGGCTGACCCATGGCAACCGCTGCCAACCTGCCCCCCGCCGTGGCGGAAGAATCCGCCCTCGGTGCCGAGAAGGCAGCCGCAGGCGCCATCAAACGGAACGGCCGCGAAGGCCGGACCAAGCTGTCCGCGCCCCTGACCGGGGTGCTATGGCTGATTGTGGCCATCTATGCGCTGCCGCTGCTGTGGTTCATCCTCAGCTCGTTCAAACCGGGCAGTGAACTGTTCAGCTACCCGTTGTCCATGATTCCCCGGGAATGGACGTTCCAGGGCTTCGTTGACGCGTGGGAGCGGGTGGACTTTGCCCGGTACTTCCTGAACACCGCCACCGTGGCGCTGGTGACCACGGTGCTCACCGTGTTCTTCAGTGCGTGCACTGGCTACGCGCTGGCCAAGTACAACAACAAGGGCACCCGGCTCTTCTTCGTCTGCATCCTGGCCACCACAATGCTGCCCACCGAAGTGATCCTGAACCCGACCTTCTCGGTGATCCGTGACCTCGGCCTGTACAACTCGCTCGCCGGAATCATCGTGCCGTCCGTGCTGACGGCAACGGGTGTGTTTATGTTCCGTCAGTTCTTCCTGACCGTTCCGGATGACCTGCTGCATTCGGCCCGAATCGACGGCGCCAGCGAGCTGGCCATCTTCTTCCGCATCATGCTGCCGCTGTCCAGGCCCATCCTGTTCACGCTGGCCATCTTCTCCTTCCAATGGCGCTGGAACGACTACATCTGGCCGCTGATCGTGCTCAACGATCCCAAGTGGTACACCCTCCAGGTGGCGCTGCGGAGCATCGTTGGCGCCGAAAACATCGACTGGCCGGTCCTGCTGGGCGCGTCGGTGATCTCCATCCTGCCGCTGGTCCTCGTGTTTGCCGTGTTCCAGAAGTACGTACTCAACGCCGACGTCTCGGCCGGGCTGAAGGACTAGATGGAGGCCTTTGTGAGGGATGGGATTGAGAGCCAGCCGCCGGCAACTTCCACAGATGCCGTGTTCCTTGACGGCCTGGTGCAGGCTGCGGACACGTACGTTGGCACGCTTCTGACGGCGACCGACGGCGACGTGGCGGCTCTTCCGCATCGCGCCGCCATGAGCCGGCTGCTGGCGTTGGCAACGGTGTACGCGGAGCCGGGCTCCGCCCACCGCGGTGCACCGGCGTTGCCGGACGCCATGGAAGCCTGCGTTGCGCGGCTGGAGCACCTGCAGGGCCCTACCGGCCTGTTCGACGGCACCAACCTCAGCTCACCGCCGGACTCAGCGTTCACCATCAACGACGCCTGCATGGCGCTGGAGATCATTGGCGATGCCGCACTGGCGGGCGTCCGACGGCGGCTGCGCGCCGTCGTCGGACGCATTACCGATGCGCTGGTTACCGGGGGAGTGCACACCCCCAACCACCGGTGGGAGCTGTGCGCGGCGCTGGCACGGATCCACGCCCTGCACGAACGCGAGGGCAGCGCCCGGCCGGACATTGTGGAGCGCATCGGGGAATGGCTGGCTGAGGGCATTGACCAACTGCCGGACGGCATGTACTCCGAGCGGAGCCCGCTGTACGCCACGGCTGTCACCAACCCCTCGCTGCTGGCCATCGCCGACTACGCGGGGCGGCCCGGGCTGCTGGAGCACGTCCGCGGCAACCTGGCGGCGTTCCTGCCCTGGTTCAATCCTGACGGCAGCATCGAGTCGCTGTTTTCGCGGCGCCAGGACCAGTGGAAGACGTTCGACGCAGAGGCATTCCAGTTGCTGTACCGCCGGCTGGCCAACCAGGACGGCCGGTCCGATTTCGCCTCCGCGGCGGCCTGGTTGCAGCAGTTCCCGCTGCTGGAACCGGCCAAGGCGCTGGCCCGGACACGGCTTGACCCGTGGCTGGGGCTGGAGCTTCCTGCTGCCTCCGTCACTGACCTGTCCGGGGATTCGGCTTCCACCGTGTTCGACGGCGGCCTCCCGCCGGTGATGGCGCCGGGCCACGCCGCGCTGGGCAGCTGCGGGATCCACCGGTTCCGCCGAGCCGGAAACGTGGTGACCGTCTTCGGCGGCTGCGACCCCTTGGAGCCCGGCGTGGTGTCCGGGCTCGCCACCAACCCCACATTCCTGCGCCTCGCCCACGGTGACGCGGTACTCACTGACATGAGGCTCTCACGCAGCTTCTTTGACCTTGGGCCGTTCCGCAGCCAGTCGGTCAGCACTGATGCCGGAGCGGTCCGCCTCGCTGAGGAACTGAGGGCGAACTTCTACCTCCCGCTGCCTCCCGAAAAGCACCGCAAGGACGGCATCTACGCCCTGGTCCATGAGGGCCGGTTCAGCGCCAGCATGGACTTCGGAAGCCGCCCCACGGTGGAGCATCGGCTGGCGACGGCCCTCACCATTCGTCCCGGCGTTGGCGCCGAGGGCGACGCCGCGGAGTTGGAATTGGAGTTCGACGGCGCGGACACATCGTTCGCGCTGGAGCTGACTTTCCGCCCTGGCGGCGAGCTGGCCGGAGTGGAGCCCCTGGCCAGCCAGCTCCCTGGCTCAAACACGGGCCAGGGGGCGTTCCAGCTGACCTCGGGCACGGGAACCTACCGGGTGGGGAACGATGTGATCGAGTTCGGTCCGGGCCTTGCTGCGGACCCCGACAACCCGCCGGTGTACAACCCGGGCGAGGCCTACCGCTACCTTGCCGGGACCAATGCCGCGGACGGCGTCAAGGTCTACATCACGGGCCGGACCCAAGGCACCCATCGCTTCACGCTGCGGGGCCGGAGCGTGGTTTAGGGCTGGACCTGCTGGAGCTGCTCGAACAGCTCAGGCGGGATGGCGTAGATGAACACGGCAGCCAACAGGTTCTTGGTGGCGTGCACAAAGTAGGAGAACATCAGGTTCTTCCCGGTCCACACGTAGACGAACACCAGCGTGGCGCCCATGGCCAGGTAGGGAAGCAGGGCGGTGAGCGTGATCGCTTCCTGGCCTGCGATGTGGATGGCGGCGAACAGGAGCACGGAGAGCGCGCAGCACAGCCAGATGTTGAGGCGGCGGCTGAGCTTGCCGATCAGCAGGTGCCGGAAGATGTACTCCTCCACAAAGGGGCCGATCACCACCAGCACGGGAATCATCAGCCAGGCGGGAACCTGTTGCATGAGGGCCTGCAGCCCAGCCTGGTTCGCGGACGTTTGGACCGCCCCGCTGGCCGCCACTACCAGGGCGGTCAGGATCATCATGGCCACCACTGCGGCCGGTACCATCATCAGCGTGAACCACGGACGGGTGGCAAGGACGCGGAGATCGCGGGCCACCACCCGGCGCGCGGCGAACAGCGCCAGTACGCCGATGCTGCCGTAGTAGATGAGGTTGACGCCGTAAGATGCCGCTGCAGGGCTGGGGGCCAGCTGCCGCAGGAATGGCAGGAGCAGGTCTCCCGCCAGGGCGAAGAAAGCCGCCACTGCCACATAAAGGCCCACGGTGCCGAAATCGAGGCCGGTGAACCGGTACAGCTCGGGCTGCGGAGCAGGTGGTCGCCGGTGCGTTGTGGTCATACGTTCAGCCTAACTCCACCCAACTAGGTAGCAGCAGATGTCGTTTTGGCGCCTCAAAACGACATCTGCTGCTACCTAGTTGGGTGGGACGGGGATAGTAGACGGGCGTCACATTGCGGGCCCGGTGCGCCGTCCCGTAGAATGTTCGGCATGCCTAACTTTCTGTTTCGGCGCGCCAAAGTAGCCGCCCGAACTTTCGCCCGGAAATCGGCGGCGTTTCGAGCTGCCGGAGCCTCCGCCGTCGTCCTTTTGTCCCTTTCCCTCGCTGCCTGTGGCGGTGATGCCGGCGGTGGTGCCGCCGGCAACAGCGACGGCGACAAACCGGTGGTCCTGACCACCTTCACCGTGCTGGCCGACATCGCCCGGAACGTGGCGGGGGACAAGCTCACCGTGGAGTCCATTACCAAAGCGGGCGCTGAGATCCACGGCTACGAACCCACCCCCGGCGATATCCGCAAGGCAGCCAAAGCGGACCTCATCCTCGACAACGGGCTGAATCTCGAGGCCTGGTTCGCCCAGTTCGTGGAGGGCCTGGACGTGCCCCACGCAGTGGTGAGCGAGGGTGTGGAGGTTATGTCCATCAGCGAGGACTCGTACCAGGGCAAGCCAAACCCGCACGCCTGGATGTCGCCGGTGAACGTGCAGATCTATGTCGACAACATGGTGAAGGCCTTCAGCGAGCTGGACCCGGACAACGCCGAAGCCTTCAAAGCAAACGGTGACGCCTACAAGACCGGACTGCAGGCTGTGCAGGACGAGATGAAAGCCAGCCTCGCCGGCCTCCCGGAGAACCAGCGCGCACTGGTCACCTGCGAAGGCGCCTTCTCCTACCTTGCCCGCGACGCCGGACTCAAGGAGGTCTACATCTGGGCCGTCAACGCCGAGCAGCAGGCCACACCGCAGCAGATCACCCGGGCCATCGAGTACGTCAAGGCCAACCAGGTTCCCGCTGTCTTCTGCGAATCCACGGTCTCCGACGCCCCCATGCAGCAGGTCGTGGGCGCCACCGGATCCAAGTTCGGCGGCATCCTGTACGTGGACTCGTTGTCTGAGGCCGATGGACCGGTGCCCACGTACCTGGACCTGATCAGGCACGACGCCGACGTCATCACCAAAGCGCTGGCCGGCGCCTCAGCGGGGGCTTCTGCAGGGTCAAAGCCGTGAGTACTCCAGCCATCCTGGTTGACAACGTCACCGTCCACTACGGCGAGGTCCTGGCGCTCGATTCTGCCTCGCTCAGCCTGGATGCCGCCAGGATCTGCGGCCTGATCGGCATGAACGGCTCAGGGAAATCCACGCTGTTCAAAGTGATCATGGGAATGGTAAAGCCCGACGCCGGCAGCGTACTGATCGGCGGACAGTCACCGTCCAAGGCGCGCAAGGAAGGCGGGATCGGGTACGTGCCGCAAAGCGAGGATGTTGACTGGCAGTTCCCGCTGTCCGTCCGCGACGTAGTGATGATGGGGCGCTACGGGCACCAGGGATTCACCCGGCGCCCATCCAAGGCGGACCGCGCCGCCGTCGACGAAGCCCTGGACCGGGTGGAACTGGGCGAGTACGCCGGCCGCCAGATCGGCCAGCTGTCCGGCGGGCAGAAGAAGCGCGCCTTCGTGGCCCGCGGCATCGCCCAGGGTGCCACGATGATGCTCCTGGACGAACCCTTCGCCGGGGTGGACAAGCGGTCCGAAGCAACCATCAGCCGCCTCCTGCGCGAACTTGCCTCGGACGGCTGCACCATCCTGATCTCCACCCACGACCTCCACGCCATGCCGGCCCTCTGCGACGAAGCCGTACTCCTCATGCGCAGGGTCCTGATGCACGGCGCCCCCGAGTTGGTGCTGCAGCCCGAAAACCTGGCCATGGCCTTCGGACTGGACGTGCTGAACCGTGACCTCCCGGAAGCAGATGCCGCTCGCGCTGATGCCGCTCGCGCTGATGCCGCTCGCGCTGATGCCGCTCGCGCTGATGCCGACCGCGCCGAGAACAGGGGCTGACCCATGGACCTTCTGGAACTCCTGCTCGAACCGCTCAGCTACGACTTCATGGTCCGCGCCATCGTCACCACCGCGCTGGCCGCCGTCGTCTGTGCCGTGCTCAGCTGCTGGCTGGTGCTGATCGGCTGGTCCCTCATGGGCGACGCAGTCTCCCACGCGGTGCTGCCCGGCGTCGTACTGGCCTACATCGTAGGGGCACCGTTTGCCCTCGGCGCCCTCGTCTTCGCCCTGATCGCGGTCACCCTGATCGGCGTCGTCCGCAGCACCAGCCGGGTGAAGGAGGACGCCGCCATCGGTATCGTGTTCACCTCTTTGTTCGCCCTGGGCCTGGTGCTCATCTCCGTCACACCCAGCCAGGCGGACCTGAACCACATCATCTTCGGCAACCTCCTGGGCGTCAGCGTCCCGGACCTCATCCAGGTGCTCGTGCTCGGCGTGGTGGCGTTCGCCATCCTGATCCTGAAGCGCCGCGACCTGACCCTTTACGCCTTTGACCCCACCCATGCCCATGCCATCGGGCTGTCCCCGAAGCGGCTTGGCGCGCTGCTCCTGGGGCTGCTGGCACTCACCTCCGTGGTGGCGCTGCAGACCGTGGGCGTCGTGCTGGTCGTGGCCATGCTCATCATTCCCGGAGCCACCGCCTACCTCCTGACAGACCGGTTCAACCGCATGCTCGTCATCGCGCCAGTGGTCTCGGCCGTGTGCTCCATCGCCGGAATCTACTTGAGCTACTACCTGGACACGGCCTCGGGCGCCATGGTGGTGCTGACCCAGGGCGTGGTGTTCGCCGCCGTCTACCTCTTCAGCCCCCGCCAAGGACTGATTGGCACCCGGCTGGCGAAGGCGAGGCGCAGGAAGGCCGTGGCCCTCGCGGTGTAGCTGTCCCCTTTTTGTAATGCCCGACGGCGGCACTCGGCCTGGGTGCCGCCGTCGGGCGCTGTTGTCCTTGTCCGCCATGGAGGGCCTGCTTGACGCCGCGGCGTCGGCCGGGGCAGGCTGGAGCGATGAAGTCCTAACCAACAGCCCGGCCGCGCCCGGGCTGTTCCCCGAAAACCACGGCCGCCGTCGAGCGCTGGATGAATCGAGCTGCCTGAATCGGCCGGTTCAGCCCCGGCGGCCACACTGCGGAACTTTGCGAGGACTTCTCTTGACTGAACACCTGAACCTTTCGGGCGTCTCCCATGGCTACGGCGACCGACAACTCCTGGACAACATCAGCCTGGTCATCAACGCCGGCGAGCACGTCGCGATCGTTGGCGAAAACGGCGCCGGCAAATCCACGCTGCTCCGGATCCTCGCCGGCCTCGAAGCTCCCGATGAGGGCGCAACGGTGATCCAGGGACGGGTGGGCTACCTAGCCCAGACCCACGGCCTGCCTGAAGATTTCACCGTAGGGGCCGCCATTGACGCCTCGCTGGCATCGCTGCGCGCCCTCGAAGCGGAACTCGACCGGCTGGAAGCGGGCCTGGCCGACGCCGGCGACGACGAACTGGAAACCTATGGCAGGCTGCAGACCGAATACCAGCTGCGCGAAGGCTACGCCGCCGAATCCCGGGTTGAGGCCGCTCTGGACCGGCTGGGGCTGGGCGGGCTCGATAGGAGCCGGGTGCTGGGGTCGCTGTCCGGCGGGGAGCAGGAACGCGTGGCGCTGGCCTGCGTCCTGGCCGACCCGGCGGACATCCTGCTACTGGACGAACCCACCAACCACCTCGACGCGCGCGGAACAGCCTGGCTGGAGGATCGGCTGGCGGCCCATCGCGGCACCGTAGTGGTGGTGTCCCACGACCGCGTCCTGCTCCGCAAGGTAGCCGCCACCATCATCGAAGTGGATGCCGAGCGCCAGGCCGTGACCCGCTACGGAAACGGCTACGACGGCTACCTCCGCGAGAAGGCAGCCGAGCGCCAGCGCTGGGTCCAGCAGTACCACTCCTGGATCGATGCCATGGAGTCCGAAAAGCGCCAGGCCGAGACGGTGGCGGGGACCATGGGGTACGGCCGCAAGCGCGACGGCGACAAGATGGGCTTCGACTTCAAGGCCGGCACCTGGCAGAAAGCAGCCAGCAGCCAGGTACGGAACGCCCAGGAACGGCTGCGCCGGCTCGAAGCCAGCCCAGTGGACCGTCCGCCCGTGCCGCTGCGGCTCAACGCCGAGCTGGCTGTCGACTCCGCTGTCCTGTCCGGGGCTTCCGAGGACGGCGAACCAGTGCTCGCGGCCCGTGGCGTGAGCGTGCCCGGCCGGCTGGGAACCACTGACTTCCGCGCTGCCGCAGGCGAGAAGATCCTCATCACCGGACCGAACGGCGCCGGCAAGTCCACCCTGCTCTCCGTACTGGCAGGAACCCTGGAACCCGTTGCAGGCACTGTCAGGCGGCCCGAACGCATCGGCTACCTGCAACAGGAGCTGGAACTGCCCCAGCGGCCCACCCTCCGGCTGTTGCCGGCCTTCGCTGCCGGCCTGGGCGGCAATATCGACGAGCATGCCGAGGCCCTCCTTCGGCTGGGCCTGTTCCGCACCAGCGAGTTCCACGTGCCAGTGGGCAGCCTTTCCGCGGGCCAGCAGCGCAGGCTCGCCCTTGCACGGCTGCTGCTGGGCGGCTACGGCACCCTGATCGTGGACGAACCGACCAACCACCTGGCGCCTGTGCTGGTGGAACAGCTTGAGGCGGCGCTCGCGGACTTCGCCGGGACCCTGGTGATGGTCAGCCACGACCGCGCGCTCCGGGAATGGTTTGCCGGGTGCGCGCGGAAGAGCGAAAAGTCGCGGACAGACGAATCTGGCCGCTGGATCAGGTATTCGATGGACAAGGGCGTGCTTGCTCCGGCCTGAAGGGCGGGCTTCCTGACCAAAATGCGTAACTTTCAGCCGGGCCGCGAAGGAAGTTCCTTGGATTTCCGGGCTACTCCGCCGTCGGAGCCGGCATAAATCACGCATTTTGGCCGGCCTATGGCACGGGAAACGGTGAGGTTTGCGTTAAAGGAAAGTTACGCAGGGACCGGCAGGCGGAAACATCGGCGGCGGAAGATAGGCCCATGCCAGTCTTCCCGCCGGTCGAAAGGATCTGTCCGTGATCACCAAGAACCTTTTCCTGCAGGGCATCTTCCCGTTTGAGGGCACGGGGCTGGAAAAACCTGTCCCGATCCACAGCGAACTCTCCCATTACGTTCCCGACGGCGTCATCAACCAGACGCTCTACTTCAGGGGCGGCAATTCCAGCAGTGAACTGATCACCGTGGTCCTGATGCGGAATGGCGTGCCCATGCGCTATTTCCCCATTGGCGCCAAGAACGATGTCCATGTGCCCCTGCGGGTAGTGGAGGACATCGAAGGCGGCTCGGTGGTGGAGCTGTATCTCGCCGCTCCGGATGGTGTTGGGGGATCCGTGGTGGTGGACCTGGGCATGGTGGAGCACTGATGACCAGCGTGCTGGACCGGCCGCAGGGGAGGCACGCAGGCACCGCGCCGCGCCGTCGGCTGGTGGTTGTTGGCAACGGTATGGCCGGCGCCCGGGCAGTGGAGGAAATCCTGGCCAGGGGCGGCGCGGAGCTGTTCACGATCACCATGTTCGGCGACGAGCCGTACGGCAACTACAACAGGATCATGCTCAGCCACGTCCTCTCCGGGGAGGAAAGCGACGCCGACATCTTCCTGAACGCCCTGTCCTGGTACCGCGAGAACAGCATCACGCTGCACGCAGGCGTCCGCGTGGACCGGATCGACAAGTTCACCAAGCACGTCTTCTCCAACGACGGCAGGGTGACTCCCTACGACACACTCATCATCGCCACGGGGAGCAGATCCCACATGCCGCCGATGGACGGGCTCTATACCCCGGGCGGGTCCGTCAAACACGGCGTTTTCGGATTCCGCACCATTGACGACACGCGGAAGATGGTCCAGCACGCCCAGCAAGATCACCACCGCCGCGCCGTGGTGATCGGCGGCGGCCTGCTGGGACTCGAGGCTGCCTATGGCCTGAAAAGCCACGGGATCGAGGTGGAGGTGGTGCACTCGGGCGGGCATCTCATGAATGCGCAGATGGGGCCCGACGGCGGTGCCATCCTCCGTCGCAGTGTTGAAGCGCTCGGAATCAGGGTGCATACGTCCAGCCGCACCACAGCTGTCCTCGGCACGGACCGGGTAAGCGGCGTCAGCCTTAGGGACAGGGACGACATCGAGTGCGACATGGTGGTGGTGGCCGCCGGGATCCGGCCCAATGTGGACCTGGCCGTCCTGAGCGGCCTGCCGGTGGAACGGGCCATCGTGGTGGATGACCGGCTAAGGGTCCAGGACGAAGACGACATCTACGCCGTGGGGGAGTGCGTCCAGCACCGCGGCGAGGTCTACGGCCTGGTAGCTCCGTTATGGGAACAGGCCGTGGTGCTCGCCAACCACGTGACCGGCGCCGATACGTCGTCGGCGTACCTCGGCTCACGGACCGCCACCAAGCTCAAAGTGGCCGGTGTGGAAGTCGCATCCATGGGGCTGCACGGCCCCGAGCTCGACACGGACGAGCACATTGTGTTCTCTGAGCCCAGCCGTGGTGTCTTCAAGTCCATCGTGGTCCGCGACAACAAGATGGTGGGCGCCACGCTCCTGGGCGACAGCCGGAAGGTGGCCTACCTGACGCAGGCCTATGACCGCGGGCTGCCCCTGCCGGAGGAACGGATCTCCCTGATGTTCGACGTCGGCGGGCCGGGTGGGGACGCAGGTGTGGCAGAGCTCGACGACGGCGCCCAGGTCTGCAACTGCAACGGCGTTTCCAAGGGGGCGCTGGTGGATGTTGTGAAGGGCGGCTGCACCACGGTTTCCGGCGCCATGGACGCCACCCGGGCCGGCAAGGGCTGCGGTTCCTGCAAGCTCCTGGTCAAGCAGGTGGTGGAGTGGGCAGCCGACGGCGCGGTGGAGGAGGACCCTGCCGCAAGCTACTACGTGCCCGGCATCCCGCTGGACAAAGCATCACTGATGGCCGCCATCCGGAAGCAGGGCCTACGCTCCGTCTCCCAAGTATTCGCAGCTCTGGCCCCCGGCAGCGCGGAGGACGCCAAATCCAAAATGGGCCTGGCCTCACTGTTGAAAATGATGCTCGCGGACCAGTACATCGACGAGCGCGACGCCCGCTTCATCAATGATCGCGTGCACGCCAATATCCAGCGGGACGGGACCTTTTCCGTGGTCCCGCAGATGAAGGGCGGCGTGACGTCCGTGCAGCAGCTGCGCCGGATTGCCGACGTCGCCGAGAAGCATAAGGTCCCGCTGATCAAGCTGACGGGCGGGCAGCGGATCGACCTGCTGGGCATCCCCAAGGAGGACCTCCCTCAGGTCTGGGCCGACCTGGACATGCCCTCCGGCTACGCGTACGGCAAGAGCTTCCGCACGGTGAAGACCTGTGTGGGCAAGGATTTCTGCCGCTACGGCACTGGCGACTCCACCAAGCTGGGCATCGAGATCGAGTCCCGGTTCCAGGGCATCGAGTCGCCGGCGAAGCTGAAGCTGGCGGTGTCCGGTTGTCCGCGGAACTGTGCGGAGTCCCTGGTCAAGGATGTGGGTGTGGTGGCTGTGGAAGGCGGCCGCTGGGAACTCTACGTCGGCGGCGCGGCAGGGGCGCATATCCGCAAGGGCGACCTGCTGGCCACCGTAGATGACCCTGAGGATGTCAAGCTGCTGACGGGCAGGTTCATGCAGTACTACCGTGAAAACGCCAACTGGCTGGAACGGACCTACTCCTTTGTGCCGCGGGTGGGCATCGAACACCTCCGCGCAGTGATCGTGGAGGATTCGGAAGGCATAGCGGCGGCCTTGGACGAGGCCATGCAGGCATCTGTGGATAGCTACGTGGACCCGTGGAGCGAGCGCGCGGACCCCCTCACGCCGGGCCAGTTCCGGACCTCCCTGCCGCTCACGGTCCTGCCCCAGGTGCCGGTCCGATGAGCGCCGGCCACAACCTGGGCCCCGTGGACCAAATCCCCTTCGGCGAGGGGCGGGCGTTCGGCATCGATGGCGAGCAGGTGGCGGTTTTCCGGTTGAGGGACGGAACTCTACGTGCCCTGTCCGCTGTCTGCCCCCACCGGGGCGGCCCCATCGCGGACGGAACCATCGACCGTCAAGTGGTCCTTTGCCCGCTGCACCAGCACGCCTTCGACCTTGAAACGGGATGTTCCAGCACTGGCGCCGAACCTCTGCGCGCCTACAGCGTCCATGAGGACTCTGAGCAGAATATTCTTCTGCAAAATCCCGGCAAAGGTGGCAATGGTTCGGCTTATCTGTAGGACGGTGTATCGCTCGTCACTTGCCCCGGTTTGTGTCTTGTAGGATAGAAAGGCCGCGCGAACTTCGACGTACTGTGACTTTCCATACAGAAAATTCCTTCAAACATCACGAAGCCGAATTTTCAGTATGAGAGTCCGCTGCCAAGGTGCCGGCCAATCCCCTACCCACAAGGAATTGTTGTGCCTCAAAGTACCCCCACAGAACTCGTGAGCCCCTCGGCGCAATCCGCCGTCGTCGACTCCACCCTCAGCGCCGAGGGCTACAAAAAATCCCTGAGCGGCCGCCAGGTGACCATGATTGCCATGGGCGGCGCCATCGGCGTCGGCCTCTTTATGGGTGCCGGCGGACGCCTGGCCTCCACAGGCCCGGCACTGATCTTCTCGTACGCCATTGCCGGCGTCATCGCCTACCTGCTGATGCGCGCCCTGGGCGAACTGATCATGTACCGCCAGACGTCGGGCTCCTTCGTCAGCTATGCCGGCGAGATGTTCGGCAAGAGGGGGGCGTACCTCTCCGGCTGGATGTACTTCATCAACTGGGCCATGACCGGCATTGCGGAGCTCATCGCGATCGGACTGTACTTCCAGTTCTTCTTCCCCAACGTGCCTGTTGAACTGTCCGCCATCGCGGCGCTCCTGCTGCTCGTGGGCGTCAACCTGATGAGCGTCAAGGCGTTCGGCGAATTCGAATTCTGGGCCTCCTGCCTCAAGGTCGGTGCCATCGTGATCTTCCTGGCCGTGGGCACCTTCATGGTGGTTACCAACGCGCAGGTGGGCGACGGCAACGCCTCCGTGAACAACCTTTTCGCAGCCGAGGGCGGCATGTTCCCCAAGGGTGCGCTGGTGATGATCCTGGTCCTCAATGCCGTGATCTTCGCGTACAACGGCATCGAGCTGGTCGGCATCACAGCCGGTGAAATGCAGGATCCCGCCAAGGAAGTGCCCAAGGCAATCCGCGCCGTCGTCTTCCGCATCGTGGTGTTCTACGTCGGCTCGGTGACCCTCCTCGCGATGCTGTTGCCCTCGGACCAGTACGTGGCCGGCACCTCGCCGTTCGTTACCGTATTCGGCCAGATGGGCCTTGGCTGGATGGGCGATGTCATGAACATGATCGTCATCACCGCCGCACTGTCCTCCTGCAACTCTGGCCTGTACTCGATCGGCCGGATCTTCCGCACCATGGCCAACAACGGACATGCTCCGGAGTGGCTGACCCGGATGTCCAAAAACCATGTGCCGTACGCCGCCATCCTGGCCATCGGCGCCGTCTACCTCGTGGGTATCCTGCTGAACATCTGGCTGGGCGGCTCACACGCCTTCGACCTCGCGCTCAACTCGGCGTCGATTGGCGTGATCTTCACGTGGGGCGCGATCTTCGCCAGCCAGATCGCGCTTCGCAAGCAGAAGGGCAAGGTTTCCTCCCTGCCCGCCCCGGGCGGAACCTGGAGCAGCTGGGCCGGCCTGGTGGCCCTGCTGGCCATCACCATCCTGATCGGCTTCGACACCATGACCAGCAAATCCGGTGAGGTCTTCCATCTTGGCCTCTGGACCCTGGCCACCATTCCATTCTTCGCGCTGGTCCTGTGGCTGGGCTGGCAGAAGGTTCGGAACAACGAGCCCAAGAACGCCCTCTTCAGCTAGGGCTTTGCACGCAAGCAGTACCTGCGACGGCGGGATCCCCACGGAGGGGGTCCCGCCGTCGTCGTTATTCCCCGTGCGTTCCCGCCCACTTACTTTGTACGACGCGCCCAGGAACCCGGCGCGTCGTGCCTGGTGGACGGGAATCCGGGGGAGTAACTGGGCAGGAGCGCCCAGCAACGGGTGCGGGCTATGCAGGGGCGACGCGGGGAAATGGTGGTGCGGAGCAGCCGATTGGGGGCACACTGGGGCGTGTGATCGAACCGTGGGTACTGCATGTGGACCTTGACCAGTTCATCGCAGCTGTCGAAGTGCTCCGCCGGCCCGAGCTCGCCGGCAAGGCGGTGATCGTTGGCGGCCGCGGTGACCCGACAGAGCGGGCGGTGGTTTCCACGGCCTCCTACGAGGCCAGGGTGTACGGCGTCGGCTCCGGAATGCCGCTGCGCATCGCCGCACGGAAAGTACCTGACGCCGTCATCCTGCCCGTTGACCAGGAAGCCTACCTCGCTGCGTCCGAAGAAGTCATGGCCGTGCTGCGCTCGCAACCGGGGGCAACTGTTCAGGTGCTCGGCTGGGATGAAGCCTTTATTGGCGTGCAGACCGACGATCCGGAGGCATATGCGCGGCAACTGCAGCGCGACGTCCTCGAGGAGACCCGCCTGCACTGCAGTGTCGGCATCGGTGACACCCTGGTCCGGGCCAAAGTAGCGACGTCGTTTGGCAAGCCGGCCGGCGTCTTCCGGCTCACGGAAGAGAACTGGCTCGAAGTGATGGGCAGCCGGCCGACTATCGAGCTGTGGGGCGTGGGAACGAAAGTCTCGCGCCGCCTTGCCACCCTCGGTATCCGGACGGTAGCCGATCTCGCGGCGTCCAAAGACGATGATTTGGTCCCCGAGTTCGGCCCGAAGATGGGCCCTTGGTATGCCCAGCTCGGGCGGGGTGACGGTTCGCGGACCGTCGATGACACACCTTGGGTGGCACGCGGGCATAGCCGGGAAACCACCTTCCAGCGCGATCTGACTGAGCAAGGCCAGGTTGACGACGCCGTCAGGGAGTTGGCGGCGCACGTACTGGAGGATGTCGCTGCTGAAGGGCGGCCGGTGATCGGGCTGACGCTCAAGGTCCGATACGCTCCGTTCCTGACCAAGACGTACGCCCGGAAGATTCCCGAGACCTCGGATCCGGCAGAAGTGCTCGCCCGCGCCCTCGACCTCGTGGCCAAGATCGAGCCGGGCCGTCCCATCCGATTGCTCGGGCTGCGTGCCGAAATGGCGATGCCCGAGGATTCCCGGCAGGGACACACGCCGACGCGCAGCGGCTGGTGACGGGTCCTGCCGTCGATTGCGGGGCGAGGGAGCTGGGGGGAGCAATCGATGGGGGAAGGCACAAAAAAGCGGCGGCGGATCCCCCATGGGAATCCGCCGCCGCGCGCCTATGGCTGACTAGTCGCGCTTGAACTCGTCCTTGATGTCTTCGCCGACCTTCTTCGCGTCGGCCTTGACCTGGTCCTTCTGGCCTTCGGCCTTGAGGCGGTCGTTGTCGGTGGCGTTTCCGGCTGCTTCCTTGGCCTTGCCGCCCATGTCTTCTGCTGCGTTACTGATCTTGTCTCCGAGGCCCATGGTAGTGCCGCCTTTCGTTTCCGATGGATCAAACAATGCCTTTTCACCATAACACGAAGCATGCTTACTATTTCAAGTCGTTGAGATGCCCCGATATCTGTTGATTGTCATTGCCCCCGACTAGGCTCGAACCATGGATCACAGCACCAGCCTTACACAGCACATCCACGCTTCGCCGGAAAAGGTCTGGTCCGTCATTTCGGATATTCCGGGTTCGGCGGCCACCCTGTCCGGCATTGATTCCATCCAAATGCTGAGCGAAGGCCCGTATGGCGAGGGCACGCGCTGGAAGGAAACCCGCACCATGATGGGCAGGTCCGAAACCGTGGAAATGTGGGTGGCCCAGGCTGATCCGCCGCGCAGCACCACGGTCAAGGCCCTGCAGGGCGGCGCTGACTACACCTCCCGGTTCAGCCTGGCGGAGCGCGACGGCGGCACGGACCTGACGCTGACCTTCGGCGCCGACGTCATTAAGCCCACGGTGTTCAGCAAGATATCAATGGCCCTGTTCGGGAAAATCGGCATGAGCATGACGCGCAAGGCGCTGGCCAAGGACCTGGCGGAGATCGCGGCCAAAGCGGAATCGCTCTAGTGGCGGCCAGGCCGCCCAAGGTTACCGGCCCGCGGCTCTCGCCGATTCTCCTTGAGGAACTTACGGACGATCCCGCGCCGGACTTCCAGCGCGGAGTTCGGTACGACGGCGTGCGGTACAGTCGCGCGGCGGCGGACGGTCGCGAGCTCAGCGGCACTGACTTCGCCGAGTGCGAATTCCAAGGCGTCTCGTTCAATGACACGCAGCTGCGCGGCGCCACGTTCCGCGACTGCATCCTGGCCGAGCTGTACGCGCCCGTCTTCACTGCGGCCCGCACCACTTGGCGGGACGTGCGCATCGAAAATCCACGGCTCGGGTCCGCTGAAGTGTACGAAAGCGGGTGGCAGTCCGTCCGGATCGACGGCGGAAAGCTGGACTTCCTGAACCTCCGCGGCGCCAAGCTGATGGATGTCCTGATCACCGACTGCATCATCAATGAACTGGACCTCGGTTCCGCGGCAGTCACCCGGGTAACTCTGAAGAACTGCACCATCGGCACCCTGGACCTCACCGGCGCCAAGTTGAAGGACTTCGACCTCCGCAGCACTGACTTTCGCACCATCAGTGGCCTGGGCAGCCTCTCCGGAGCCATCATCGACGACTACCAGCTCAGCCTCCTGGCCCCGCTCCTGGCGGCCCACCTCGGCCTCGTGGTTCTCTGACCCCTCCGGGGGAGGGTCTTGGTGCCCCTTGCGCGTGCAGTGTAGTCTTTACAGAACGAACGGTCGGTAAGTGGATAGCATCCCCTGAGCCGCCGACGATGACAGTGCCGTTAATCGCGTGAAGGGTGTTTCCATGGCGTCAGCTACCGCAGGACCGCAGGCTTTTCTCGTTGGCGGTGTCCGCACCCCGGTGGGACGATACGGCGGGGCGCTGTCCTCGGTCCGCCCGGACGACCTCGCCGCGCTGGTCATCCGGGACGCGGTTGCCCGGTCCGGCCTGGATCCTGACACCATCGATGAGGTCATCCTGGGCAACGCCAACGGGGCCGGGGAGGAAAACCGCAACGTAGCCAGGATGGCCACTTTGCTGGCAGGACTTCCCCTCCACATCCCGGGGATCACGGTCAACAGGCTGTGTGCATCAGGCCTGAGCGCCATCATCCAGGCCAGCCAGATGATCAAGTCCGGTGCCGCGGACATCGTGATCGCCGGCGGGGTGGAGTCCATGAGCCGTGCGCCGTGGGTCCAGGAGAAGCCGGCTACCGCCTTTGCGAAGCCCGGCCAGATCTTCGACACCTCCATTGGCTGGCGGTTCGTAAATCCCCTGTTCCAAAAGGGCGAGCTGGCGCGCGAGGGCAAGATGACCTACTCCATGCCGGAAACCGCCGAGGAAGTCGCCAGGGTTGACGGCATCACGCGGGACGACGCCGACGCCTTTGCCGTCCGGTCCCACGAACGTTCCCTGGCCGCCATCGCCGCAGGGCGGTTCAAGGACGAGATCGTCCCGGTGACGGTCAAGTCCCGCAAGTCCGAAACCGTTGTGGACACCGATGAAGGCCCCCGCGCCGGCACTACCATGGACGTCCTGGCCGGCCTGCGCCCGGTTGTCCCGGGCGGCTCCGTGGTCACCGCGGGAAACTCCTCCACCCTTAACGACGGCGCCTCGGCCATCATCGTCGCGTCCGAGGCCGCCATCGAGCGGCTGGGCCTGGTACCCCGCGCCCGCATCATCGACGGCGCCTCCGCCGGCTGCGAGCCCGAAATCATGGGCATCGGCCCGGTGCCGGCCACGCAAAAGGTCCTCAAGCGGAGCGGCCTCAGCGTCGGTGACCTGGGCGCCGTCGAACTTAATGAAGCGTTTGCCACGCAGTCGCTGGCCAGCATGCGCCGGCTCGGCCTGGACCCGGAGATTGTGAATAACGACGGCGGCGCCATCAGTTTGGGGCACCCGCTGGGTTCCAGCGGTTCCCGGCTCGCCATCACCCTGCTGGGCCGGATGGAGCGCGAGGACGCCAGGATCGGCCTGGCCACCATGTGCATCGGCGTGGGCCAGGGCACTGCGATGCTGCTGGAGCGCGTGTAATGGCGGCCCAGGACCTAGCGAACGAACACTTCAGTACCCTGCTGGTCGAGGAGCGGGAGGACCGCGTGGTTGTCCTCCTCAACCGCCCCGAGGTGAGAAATGCCATCGACCAGCAGATGGTGGACGAGCTGCACATTATCTGCGCGGCGCTGGAGCAGAATCCCAGGATCCTGGTCATCGCCGGCGTGGACGGAGTCTTTGCCTCCGGGGCGGACATTGCCCAGCTGCGCGAGCGGCGCCGGGATGATGCGCTGCAGGGTATCAACTCCACGATTTTTGTCCGCATTGCCAAGCTGCCCATGCCCGTCATTGCCGCCCTGGATGGCTACTGCCTGGGCGGCGGTGCCGAGCTCGCCTACGCGGCTGATTTCCGGATTGGAACGCCGAGTGTACGGATCGGCAACCCCGAGACAGGGCTCGGCATCCTGGCCGCGGCCGGAGCCAGCTGGCGGCTGAAGGAACTCGTAGGCGAACCCTTGGCCAAGCAGATCCTGCTCGCAGGCCTGGTGCTCCGGGCCGAGGACGCCCTGGCTGCGGGCCTCATCACGGAAATCCATGAGGCGCCGGAACTGATGGCCGCCGCGCACAATCTCGCGGACAGGATCGCCCGCCAGGATCCGCTGGCCGTGCGGATCACCAAGTCCGTGTTCCACGCCCCTGCCGATTCCCATCCGCTGATCGACCAGCTTGCCCAAGGGATTCTTTTTGAATCCCAGGCCAAATTTGACCGCATGCAGGCGTTCCTGGATAAGAAGCTGGACAAGAACCTCGATAAGAAGACAGAGAAGAAATAGCCATGGCCACTTCGAACCTTCCTTCCACCGTCGGCGTCCTCGGCGGCGGCCGCATGGGCGCAGGAATAGCCCATGCCTTCCTCATCAAGGGGGCCAACGTCCTGGTCGTGGAGCGCGATGAAGCCTCCGCCGAAGCCGCCCGTGAGCGGGTGGAATCCGCCGCTGCGAAGAGCATCGAACGCGGTGCCACCGACGGCAACCTGGACGAGATCGTCTCGCGGCTCGCTGTCACGGTGGACTACGACGACTTCGCCGACCGGCAACTAGTGGTCGAGGCCGTGCCCGAAGACTGGGACCTGAAGGTTACCTCGCTCCGCGGCATCGAGGAGCGGCTGGCGGACCATGCCTTCCTGGCCTCCAACACCTCATCGCTCTCGGTCAACGGGCTGGCCCGTGAACTCAAGCGGCCGCAGAATTTCCTCGGACTGCACTTCTTCAACCCCGTCCCCGCCTCCACGCTCATCGAGGTGGTGCTCGGCGAACAGACGTCGCCGGACCTGGCCGCGGCCGCGAAAACGTGGGTCGAGGCACTCGGCAAGACCGCCGTCGTCGTCAATGATGCCCCCGGCTTTGCCTCGTCACGACTTGGCGTGGCTATCGCGCTGGAAGCGATGCGCATGGTGGAGGAGGGCGTGGCCTCCGCGGAGGACATCGACGCCGCCATGGTGCTTGGCTACAAACACCCCACCGGCCCGCTCAAGACCACCGATATCGTGGGGCTCGACGTGCGGCTGGGGATCGCCGAGTACCTGCACTCCACGCTGGGGGAGCGTTTCGCGCCGCCGCAGATCCTCCGGGACAAGGTGGCAAGGGGCGAGCTGGGCCGCAAATCGGGCAAGGGCTTTTTCGACTGGCCCAGCTAAGGCTGCTCTAGCACCGCGTGGGCCTAGGCTGGTGCAGTGAGCTTTCTTGAACCCATCACCCTGACCGGCCGGCACGTCATCCTGGAACCCTTGCGCCCGGCACACCACGACGGCCTGGTGGAGGCGGCACGCGATGGCCAGTTGTGGAAGCTTTGGTACACGTCCGTGCCGACGCCGGAGGAGATGGCCGCTGAGATCCGCCGACGCCTGGGCCTTCAGGAGCAGGGGTCCATGCTGCCGTTCACCACGCGACTGATCGATCCGGCCACCGGCGGACCGGGGCGGATCATTGGCATGACCACCTACATGAATATCGATCCCGGCACACCCCGGGTGGAGATCGGCTCCACGTGGAACGCGGCGTCAGTGCAGGGCACGGGCACCAACGCTGACTCCAAGCTCCTGCTCCTGAGCCATGCTTTCGACGTGCTCGGCTGCCCCGCGGTCGAGTTCCGGACACACTGGCTCAACCACCAGTCCCGGGAGGCGATTGCCCGCCTGGGCGCCAAGCAGGACGGCGTGCTGCGCAACCACTCACGCACCAAGGACGGCGTGCTCCGGGACACCGTGGTGTTCTCGATCCTGGAGCACGAGTGGCCCATGGTCCGGAACGGGCTGGAGCACAGGCTCGCCAAGCGCCGGTAGGGGCGCTCGGCGGGCCGGCTGGCTCTAGTTCAGGACAAATGCGTCCTGGCTGACCAGGGAGGCAAAGTAGCCGTGCCGGTAGCCTTCCGCGGTTGGATGGAAATTCGCCGGATCCCGCAGGTTATCAGGGTTGAAGTTGATCCATGGGTCGGCCGAGCCGACTCCATGTCCAATGAAGGCTCCCGTGACGTCGACGTACTGGACATCGCCGAACTGGGCATTGGTGAAATGAGCGACGCCGGCAATCACGGCGTTGAGTGCACCAGCCAAGGAATTCACTTCGGCGGCTAAGGGGTGACTTGGATCCAAGGGTAAAGGGTATCCCGTAAGGACAATCTTCGCCTCAGGTGCGATCGTATGGATCGTAGTCACCAAGGCCGCCAGCTCCATTGCAAAGCTTCCGTCCGTCAGCATGGTCTCCACACGCGTACGCTCGGCGATGCATTCTTCGGATGTCGGCGCTGGAAGGCATGCGAACAGGAGGCTGGTGGAGTTCAAATCGTTCGCTCCTACGGTGAGCGTGACAATTTCCGCTTCCCGCAGAGCAGCGACGGGAAGATTGGCCAACACCTGGTCCATGGTCCATCCAGAGCACGCGGCGTTGGATGTCAGCTGCACGTCCCGGAGTTTGTCCGCGATGGCCGGATATCCCTTTTGGCTCACGAAACAGTTGAGGTCTCTGTATGGGAGTGCGCCGTGGCCGGACGCATAAGAGTCCCCAAGCGCAACATAGTCCAGCTGCGGTGGCGGTGCCGCGTCCGCCGGAACGGCCGTGAAGCCCAGTGCCATGGCCAGGGTGGCGAGGCCTGCTGCAAAAGCCGGGCGCCGCCGTCGTCCTGTTGGAAGTGTCATTGGTTTCCCCTTAGCTGATCGAATGCACGGGTGAGGTATGTGACACGGTACGCCTGGACGCGGCGGCGGTCACTGGCCCGGAGTACCCTATTTTGCTGGCCCGGCTACCTATTAGGGGACGTGCGGCGTTCGCCGGCGTGTGGTTAGCTGTCCGGATGAAGAAACCTGGCGGACCCCTGGACTGGGACGGGGCTGTGAACGCCTGGCACGTGGCCGGCGCCGTCTACCGGATGGGCCGCCGCGAATGGCTTACAGCGGCCGGCTGGCGTACCGCTTACGACGACGGCGTCCGCACTGTGGTGGACCTCCGTAACTCCCATGAGGCCCGGCGCCGGGACACAGACCCAGCTGTAACGGAAACGGCATGGTCCGGCATACGGATGGTGTCCGCCCCCACCGAAGACCCGGACGATCCGCGGTTCACTGCAGTCTGTGGACCGTACCTGCACGATCCTGCCCACTATGTCCACAATGTCCGGCTGTTCCCGGCGAAATTGGTGGAAGTCTTTCGCGTCATTGCCGAAGCCTCGCCCGCCGGCGGGGTGGTGGTCCACTGTGCAGCGGGCCGGGACCGCAGCGGCATGGTGGCTGCAATGCTGCAGGACCTGGCCGGCGACACGGACGAGCAGATCGCCGCCAGCTACGCCCGGGCTGCCCGCGCCATCAATGAGCGCTACCGCACGCACGGGCCGCCGCACGACCGCGAACGCTACGTTGGGGAAACCGAATTGGCGCCGCTGCTGGAAGAGCGGGGCCACATCGTGGTGGCTTTTGTCCGGGACCTGGCCACAGAGGACTTCCTGCTGCGGCACGGTCTCACCGACGCTGAGCTGACCGCTGTGCGGTCCGTGCTCGGCGCCACGGTGGCTCGATGAAATCTGGACCAAGCCAGGGGGCTGGGATGAAGCGGATTCTTACGCTTGGTGCGGCGGCAGGGCTGTTGCTGGGTTCTGTGATGCTGGCAGACCCTGCTTCGGCAGAATCCACGGAACCGCCCGCGATCGGCGAGGGACTCCAAACCGCAACGCCTTCCACGCCGGCTGTGAGCGGCGCTGGCCTGGCGGACGCCGTGTCCCGCGATTTGGGCCTCACGCCTGGGGAGTTCAACGCCGCGGGTGAGCTCGGCAGGCAGGCCGCAGCAGCCGCTGAGGCCCTCCGCGGAACACCCGGCTACACCGGGACCCGGCTGCACAACGGCCGCATCCTGGTCAGTGGCTCCGGACCTGAACTGGAGGCCCGGGTTTCGGAGCTCACTGCCACCATTCCCGCACTGACCCTTGAGGAACCCGCCCCGGAGAACGCTGTTAGTGCCCCCGGGACCGAGTTGGCGGTCAGTGCGCATCAGCTTTTCCAGGCCTACGTCCGGGAGGTGGGCCCTCAGGGGCTCCAGGCCGTGGCCTACTCCGACGGTCGGTTTGTCATCCGTACAGGCGGAACCAACGCACCCGAATCGACTCCCGAAGGTCCTTCGGCTCCAGCTCCGGATGCCCCGACCGCGGCGCCCGGGAAAGTGTCGGCCGAGGACTTTGTGGCCCGGTTTGCCAATGTGGAGCTCGACGCCGGCACGGACCTTGCGCCGGAAGCGGACGTAGTGGGCGGCCAAGGCTACATCGCCGACACCTGGGAAGTCTGCTCCACCGGGTTCTCGGCGTTCGATCCCGCCGGCCTGCCGTCGGTCCTCACTGCGGGGCACTGTTCGAACGACGATGCCGCGCAGCAGGCCAGCCTGGAGTTTCCGGCCTGGACGCCGGCCGGACCGCTAGGGACGTTCGGGTTCAGCCAGTTCGGCGGCCCCGGCAACACGGGCATCGTCGGCAACGAGGACAACCCTGGCAATGTGGGGACTGACGTGGCCGTGATCGGCTCCATAGCCCCCGGACTCGAACCGCAGCCTGCCGCGAGCACCTGGAACAACCCCTCCCAGACGGGCCCCGACGTCAAGGTCGTCGGCGTCGCCGCGCCCGTGGAGGGGCAGCCGGTCTGCCGCTCAGGACGGACCTCCGCGTGGTCCTGCGGGATCATCGATGAGGTGGGCATCTACGTGGTCCAAGGGCGTTCGGGTAACCTAGCGGACCTGAGGGCGTTCAGCGGGTTCCTGTCCTTCGCGGTCCAGTCCAGTGGTGGCGACTCCGGCGGCCCCTGGCTCAGCGGCAATTACGCCGTGGGCATCCACGCCGCCGGCGAGGGCGCCGGCGCGCCGGTGAACTTCGCGGTGGCCGCCACGCTGCAGGACGCCCTGGCGGTCCTGCCCGGCTACCAGTTGGAACTCTTCCTCAACAAGCCGGCGGTGACGTCACCCGCGCCCGGCAGTACCTACGAACCAGGACAAACCATCACCGGGAACGTGCCTGCCGCCCCTGCGTCGGCCGTGGCCGCAGGGTCCTCTGTCATGATCACCGTTGCCGGGCACAAGCCCGTCGAGGTGCCTCTGGATAATGAGGGGAACTGGCAATTCACGGCCCCCGAAGCCGTGCCCGGTGCGGTTCCCGCAGCGCTCAGCTTTACGGCCGAGACTGTCAATGGGTTCAGCGCTTCCGGGCCCGGTGCCTTCGAATTTGCGCCGCCGAGAGGGGCAACGCGGGACGATTCCGCCGAGGACGTAGCGGCACCCGTCGTCGAACCCCCGGCCGCCAGCCCGCCGGACAGAAACCAATCGGTCACCAACCTCGCGGACACCGGAGCCGACGGCGTGCTGACCGCAACCGGCGCGGCGTTGGCGGCGATCGCCGTCGGCGGTGTCCTGGTGCTGCTGGCCCGGCGCCGGAACTGGCATCCCAACTAGGTAGCAGCAGATGCTGTTTTGAGCCCTCATAACGACATCTGCTGCTACCTAGTTGGGAGGGGGGCTAGTTCTTCCGGTCCATCAGCAGGTTGGTGATGCGCATGGTGCAGAGCCGCTGGCCGGAGCCGTTGGTGATCAGCACTTCGTGCGTGGTGAGCGTACCGCCCAGATGGATGGGCGTGGCCGTGATGGTGATCTGGCCCTCGCGGGCGGAGCGGTGATGGGTGGCGGAGACGTCCACACCTACGGCCGTCTTACCCAGGGTGCTGGCGTGGATGACCGCCGCCCAGGATCCCACGGCCTCGCCCACGGCCAGGGACGCGCCGCCGTGGAGCAGGCCGAAGGACTGCCTGTTGCCTTCCACCGGCATTGTGGCCACCACGCGCTGGACGGATTCCTCCACGATCTTGACGCCCATCTTCTCGTCGAGTTCGCCCAGGGTGATTTTCCAAAGGGTGGCGTCGGTGACCTCAGGGGCCGGGTCGGTGCTGTCCTGGGATGGGGCGGTCATGGCTCTCCTTTGTGGCAATGCTGGAAGTTCTAGTGTGCAGCACGGAACATTCATGTACTGTAGGTATATTACCGAACGTACGGTCAGTAATGATCTGGCCGTTATTGTTTGTCCCCGTGTTGGAAGGACCCGTCAACGATGACCACCACCGCAACAGCTGAAGCCACAGTCGACACTGTAGAGACCGTCCCCAGTTTTGTGCAGGACTCCTGGTGGACTCCCGACGCCGGTTCCACGGCATCCGCCGTTCCCGTCCGGGACGCGAGCACCGGCGAAGTCCTGGCCAAGGTGAGCACGGACGGCCTGGACCTTGCCGCCGTCGTTGATTATGGCCGTACCACCGGCCAGGCGGAACTGGGCAAACTCACCTTCCACCAGCGCGCGCTCAAGCTCAAGGAACTGGCGCAGTACCTGAACGCCCGCCGCGAACACTTCTACATGTTCTCCGCCCAGACAGGCGCCACGAAGATCGACTCGATGATCGATATCGACGGCGGCATCGGCGTGCTGTTTACCTTCGGGTCCAAGGGCCGGCGCGAGTTGCCGAACTCCCAGGTGGTGGTGGACGGTCCCATGGAGGTGCTGTCCAAGGACGGTTCGTTTGTGGGCGAGCACATCTACACACGCATTCCCGGCGTGGCCGTGCAGATCAACGCGTTCAACTTCCCCGTCTGGGGAATGCTGGAGAAACTCGCCCCCGCCTTCATCGCCGGCGTCCCCACCATCGTCAAGCCCGCCACACCAACCGGGTACGTGGCCGCGGCCGTGGTGAAGGCGATCATCGAATCCAACATCCTGCCCAAGGGCTCGCTGCAGCTGATTTCCGGCTCAGTCCGTGGCCTGATGGATGTGCTGGATTACCGCGACCTCGTGGCCTTCACCGGCTCAGCGTCCACGGCGCTCTCGCTGAAATCGCACCCCAACGTGGTCCAGGGCGGGGTCCGCTTCACGTCCGAGACGGACTCACTCAACGCAGCCATCCTCGGCCCCGACGCCGTGGAAGGCACGCCGGAGTTCGACGCCTTCATCAAGTCCGTAGTCACCGAAATGACCGTCAAGGCCGGGCAGAAGTGCACCTCGATCCGCCGGACCATCGTCCCGCAGGAGCTGGTGCCCGCTGTCACCGCCGCAATCGGCAAACGCATCTCCGAACGTGTCGTTCTTGGGGACCCGCGGGCAGACGGCGTCACCATGGGCGCCCTGGCCTCGGTTGAACAGCTCGCCGATGTCCGGGCCGCGGTGCAGTCCATGCTCGACGCCGGCGGCGAGCTGGCGTACGGAACGCTCGATTCGCCGTCGGTCACGTCCGCGGACGGGACCACCGGCGTGGTGGACGGCGGTGCGTTTATGTCGCCAATCCTGCTGAGCTGGGACAACCCCGAAGCGGAGGCAATCCACTCGCTGGAGGCCTTTGGCCCGGTATCCTCCGTGATTGGGTACAAGGATCTGGCCGACGCCGTCCGCCTCGCCGCCCGCGGCGGCGGCTCCCTGGTGGCTTCGGTCTGCACCAACGATCCGTCCGTGGCGCAGGAACTTGTGATGGGGATCGCGGCCCACCACGGCCGTGTCCTGATGCTCAACCGTGAGGACGCCCGCAGCTCCACCGGCCACGGATCCCCGGTCCCGCACCTGGTCCACGGCGGTCCCGGCCGGGCCGGGGGTGGCGAGGAACTGGGCGGCATCCGCTCGGTGATGCACCACATGCAGCGCACCGCCATCCAGGGTTCGCCCAACATGCTCACCGCCGTAACAGGCGTCTGGCACGCCGGCGCTGACCGGAACTTCACCCTTGAGACCGAGGGGGCGCACCCGTTCCGGAAGTCCCTGGAAACGCTGCACATTGGCGACGCCGTCCGCTCCGACCTGCGCCAGGTCACCCTTGAGGACATCACAGCGTTCGCCAACTCCACCGGCGACACCTTCTACGCGCACACCAACCAGGAAGCCGCGGAAGCCAATCCGTTCTTCCCTGGCATCGTGGCGCACGGCTACCTGCTGCTGGCCTGGGGTGCGGGACTGTTCGTGGAACCCGCTCCGGGCCCGGTCCTGGCCAACTACGGGCTGGAGAACCTGCGCTTCATCACCCCTGTTGCCGCCGGAGATTCCATCCGGGTGACCCTCACCGCCAAGAAAATCACCCCGCGTGAGACCGACGAGTACGGCGAGGTTGCCTGGGACGCCGTCCTGACCAACCAGGACGACGACATCGTGGCCACCTACGACGTCCTCACCCTCGTGGAAAAGTAACCCACCCCCGGACGCTCTCTCACTTATTGCAGGTTTTCCCCCAACCCTCTCTCACATGCGAGAGAGGGTTGGGGGTTTACCGACCGGATGTGCGAGAGGGTTTCGGCTCTTTCCGAGCCATCAAGGCGTAAAATTTCCTCCGTAGGAGGTGGCCAAATGAACCTAGCCCTGAGCACAGCCACAACCATCCTGCCAGTCGATGATGCAGCGCGGGCCCACAGTTTCTACACCGAAAAACTGGGACTACCGCACCACGGAATGACAGACGATGGAAGCGAATTACTCGGTACCGACGGCGGCCCGATGCTGCAGTTGATGCCTGTCTCGGACGGAAAGCACTCCGAGCACACCGCCCTCAGCTTCGAGGTGCGCGACATTGAGCGGATCGTCCAGGACATGGAGGCCAAGGGCGTCCGGTTCCAGGATTACGACCTTCCGAACCTGAAGACAGAGAACCACATCTGCACCACGGATTCCGAAAAGTGCGCGTGGTTCATGGACACCGAACACAACATCCTCTGCGTCCACGAGACCTTGGGCACGCAGATGGAGTACCAGCTCTGACCCGTAGGCGGCAACTGCCAGCCGCTTGCCAGACCGCAGGAGGGGCGTCCCAGCGAACGGGGGCTCCCCTTCTGCCTCGTTAAAACACGCCTTGGACGGGCTTTAAGGGGCCACCGGCCGTTCGGTGAGTTCCACCTTGATGTCCAGGCTCTCGTCGCCCCGCTTGACTTTGAATCCCACCGTATCGCCCGGGTTGCGGTTCCTGAGCTCGGCCAGCAGCTTCTCCGGCGCGGCAAGGTCCACGCCTTCCATCGACTCCAGCACATCGCCTGGCCGGATCCCCGCAGTGCCGGCCGGGCCGTCGTCGTCAACGGACAAAACCACGACGCCGGTGCTCGCGTCGATGCCCAGCTGCTCGGCGATCTGCCGGGTCAGTTCGCCCGGGGTGAGCCCCACGTAGGCGTGCTCCGCCGAGCCATCCGCCAGCAACTCCTCGGCCACCTCGACGGCGGTGGCCGCCGGAATGGCGAAGCCCAGCGCCACAGCACCGGACGACGGAGGAATGTAGGCCTCGCTGATGCCCACCACCTCGCCGCGCATGTTAATCAGGGCACCGCCGGAATTGCCGGGGCTGATGGGCGCATCAGTCTGGATCAGGTCCACCAACGACAGGCTGTTCTGTGCGGAGCCGGGGATGGAGCGGTGAAGGCCGGAGATGATCCCTGCGGTGGCCGTGTTTTCGAAGCCAAGCGGCGAACCCAGCACCACGGCCCCTTCACCCACCTTGGGCAGCGAGGTCTGGTAGGTGGGCTTCGGCAGGCCGGTCCGGTCCGCCTGGACGAGCGCAAGGTCAGTCACGGGGTCGGTTGCCTTGACGGTGCCGGAAACGCGCTGGCCATCCGCGAAGGCCACCTCCACCTCGGTTTGGCCGCGGATGACGTGCTCATTGGTGAGGATCAGGCCGTCCTCGGAGTAGACCACCCCGCTGCCCAGGCCGCCGTCGGTGAAGATCGTGACGACGGAGGGGGACAGGTTTTCCACAATCTCGGTAATGCCGCCCGCTACGTCGGGAGCTGCCGGGGCCTCGGCGTTGGGGGTGCTGGTACCGCCAGGGGTTGCGGCGGCAGAAGTGGCCCCGGCTGTGGATTCGCTGGGACCCGGCGGAACGGGTGAGCCTGTGCATGCGGCAACTGCCAGGATGACGGCCGTCAGGATGCACCAGGGCGCTGTCCGGAAACCGGCTGAAGGGCGTGTTGGACTCGCTGACGGCTTCATGGGCAACCTCCCCGGGGACGCTGGCTCTTACCTCCTACGGTAGCCGTGCACAGGACTGGCAGGCCAGTAGTGTCTGCCCCTTCAGTGCGCCCGGGAGGGAGCGTGAGAACCCCCTCCGCCCGCGCCTGTCGGCGGCGTGGACCACGGCGTCACCGGCCGTTCCTGGAGGACGCCGTCCACCGTGATGTCCACCCTCTCGTTATAGAAACTCACCAGCCCGTGGATCTGGCCGGCGTCGCGGAAGGTCCGGTTGTACGCCCACGCGAGGTTCTGCCCATTCTCGGCCGGCGGGTAGGACCAGTAGCTGGCGGTCCCCTTGTAGGGGCACACTGTCCGTTTGGTGCTGGCTTCCATCAGGTCCAGCCGGACGTCGGCCGGAGGAAGGTAATAGCGCACCGGGAGCATCGTCTCGTACAACAGTTGGGCGCCGTTGGTGGCGGCCAGCGTAACGCCGTCGGCTTTGACCTCCACCGTGAGTGAGGACGCCCGGATATCCACCCGGTGGAAGGGGTCGCGGGGATGGCCGATGATCTCCTCATCGTCTTCCAGCCAGTCGAAGGCCTTGAAGTCCAGCACCACATAGCCGGCGAGGTCCGGATCAGCCGGCCGGAAAGCCGCCCGGGGGAGCCTCGCGGCGGAGGTGACGACGTCGAGCTCCTCGCCTGGTGCGGTATGCCTGCCGAAACCGGTGCGCGGATCCAGCGAGGGCGGCGCGTCCAGCATGATCTTCACGCCGAATTCGGGGACGTCGCCGGCCTGATGCTCTGGCGCCGCAAGCTCGGCGCGAAGGTCCGCGACGGGGACCGCAAAGACGGGGGTGATGCGTTGGGGTTCCCAGACCAGGAGGGCGTGGAACGTGTCGACGACGGCGTTCCCGCCTGTCAGGGCCCGGACCCGTTTGGCGGTGGGCTGGTAGCGGAGCTTACCGAACGTGCCGAAGAGCACTTCGGACAGTTTGATGGCCATAACTCATGCTAGGGCTGCGCGTGGAGCCCGTCGAACGCGATGGTGATGACGTCGTCGGCCAGCTTTTCGGGGGAGAGCGAGCCGCCCGGTTTGTACCATTCGACGATCGAGTTGATGGTGCCAAACAGAAGCCGGGTCACCGTGCGCGGGTCGATGTCCTGGCGCAGCGAGCCCTCATCGCGGGCGGCGGAGATGAGCGCGGCCACCTTGTGGTCGAAGGCGCGCCGCCGCTCCAGGGCGTCCCGTTCGATCTCCGTGTTGCCCCGGAGGCGCAGCAGCAGCGTGACAAACGGCAGCCGTTCCACCAGTACGGCCACCGTCTGGCGGAGCACAAATTCAAGCCGCGCGTCGGCGGCGCCGGACTTCGCCTCGGGCCGCTCCAGGATGGCCTCCAGCCCGCCCAGGGCGTGGTCCAGGGCGAGCTTGAGGAGATCGCCTTTGGACGGCACGTGGTGGTAGATCGCTGATTTGGAGATGCCCAGGTTCTCGGCGAGGATGCCCATGGACGTGGCGTCATAGCCGTGCCGGTTGAAAACGTCGACGGCGATGAGCAGGACCGACTGCTGGTCGTAGCCGGGACGGCCGCGTTTGGCGGGGGCTTCGGGGCTGGATACTTCGCTGGTGCTGGGCATAGTGGCTAGTTTCTCATGAACGGTCGGTCAGTCTCGTGAGGTGGGGGCGGCGCGGCCAGGAGCTGCGCCGCCCATCTGGGCCCTAGCCCTTCGGCCGCAGGTCGTAGATCCGGCGCAGCTTGCCGTTGGAACGCTCCAGCGATCCCGGCTCCACCACGTCCACGGCGCACGAAGAACCCACGTGGATCTTGATCTGCTCCTTCAAGGCGCGTGCCGCCGTCGCACTTTGTTCGAGTGTCACGGCGTCACGGCGCTCGATCCGGACCGTCAGCTGGTCCATCCGCTGGCCCTCTGGCCGGGTGAGTTCGAGCTGGAAGTGCGGGCTGAGTTCCGGGATCCGCAGCGCGATTTCCTCAATCTGGGACGGAAACAGGTTCACGCCGCGGAGGATGATCATGTCGTCGCTGCGGCCAGTGATGCGGCCCATCCTGCGGTGCGCGGGGCGGGCGGTGCCGGGCAGAAGCCGGGTGAGGTCCTTAGTGCGGTACCGGATGATCGGCAGTGCTTCCTTGGTCAGCGAGGTGAACACGAGTTCGCCATGTTCACCGTCGCCCAGCACGTTTTCCTTGCCCACCGCGGGGTTGAAGGCGTCGATGATTTCGGGGCGGAAGTGGTCCTCCCAGATGTGGCTGCCGTCCTGCGTCTCCACGGCCTCGCCGGCGACGCCCGGGCCCATCACTTCGGACAACCCGTAGATGTCGCAGGCCTTGATGTTCATGGTGACTTCGAGCTCGTGCCGCATCTCTTCTGTCCACGGCTCAGCGCCGAGGACTGCGTACTTGAGCGACGTGGAGGCGGGGTCGATGCCCATGTGTGCCATGGCGTCGGCGATGGTCAGCAGGTACGTGGGCGTGGCCAGGATGGCATCGGGCTGGAAATCCTGGATGAGCTGGATCTGGCGTTCGGTCTGGCCGCCGGACATGGGAATCACCGTGCAGCCGAGCGCTTCGGCGCCGGCGTGGGCGCCCAGGCCGCCGGTGAACAGGCCATAGCCGTACGCGTTGTGGACCTTCATGCCGGGGCGGACGCCGGAGGCGCGCAGCGAGCGGGCCACGAGTTTGGCCCAGTCGGCCAGGTCCTGCTTGGTGTAGCCGACGACGGTGGGCCGGCCGGTGGTGCCGGAGCTGGCGTGCACGCGGGCCACTTCAGTCTGCGGCACCGCGAACATGCCGAAGGGGTACTCGGCACGCAGGTCTTCCTTGGTGGTGAAGGGGAAGTTGCCGAGGTCGGCCAGCTCGCGCAGGTCAGTGGGGTGGATGCCCGCGTCGTCGAACTTGCGCTTGTACAGCGGTACGCGGTCGTAGGCGTAGGCCACGGTGTGCTTCAGGCGGCTGAGCTGGAGCGCCTCGAGTTCGTCGCGGGAGATGGTTTCCTCGCGGTCCAGGACGGCGTCGGTGGCTGTGGTTGCCTGTGGCATGGGGGTTTCCGGGGCGTGGAGGGTCATGGGTTTCCTACTTCTTGGGGATGGTGCGGCTGCGTCCGCGGAACTCGGCGATGAGTTCACCAAACTGCTGGGGATCGGGCTGCGTGGCGGCGTCGGATGCGAAGATCTGGATGTCGTAGAGCCCGCTGCGGCCCGCGCTGGAGCGGCGGTCGGCGACGGCGGTGATCACTTGGCCGCGGTAGGCCGGCTTGAGGAAGTTGATGTCGACGCCGGCAGCAACGGTGATGCTGTCCGCGTCGCCGGGGCCCGGGTTCACGGGGTTGCAGGCAAGGGCGAAGGCGGTGTCGGCGAAGGCGAAGATCATTCCGCCGTGGGCCATGCCGAACCCGTTGAGCATTTCCTGCCGGAGCGTCATGCGGATGGTGGCGTGGCCGTCGCTGAGGGCGAGGACCTTGATGCCCATCCATTCGGAGGCGTAGTCGTTTTCCAGGATGGGGTGGGTTGCCCCGGAGAGTGTTGCTTCAGCCATGCGTCATTGCCTCCAGCTTTATTTACCGAATGTTCATTAGGTAATCCCATGGAAGGGGTCGGTGTCAAGAGTGGGGCGGTTGCGGTCGTCCCAACTGGGTAGCAGCAGATGTCGTTTTGGGGCGTCAAAACGACATCTGCTGCTACCTAGTTGGGCGGGCACGGAGCAATCGGTGCCGGACGGGGTGCCCGGTGCGGCGCCGGGAGGTGACAGGATGGGAAGACCTGCACCAGCCAAAGCAAAGGGCGGACCATGGCCAAAGGCATCTACGTCAGCGCAACCACTCCGGGGTCGGGCAAGTCGCTCGTGGCCCTGGGCTTGGCGGACACGCTGCACCGGCACGCGGACAGGATCGGCTTCTTTAAACCCGTGGTCCATGGCCCGGACGCGGCAGACGATCCTATGGTGGCCTTGATGAAGTCCCGCTTCCAGCTCGATGACGACCGGTGCCGCGCCGGCCTCACCGGCGCTGAAGTCCGGGCCCTCCTGGCCGAAGGGAAGCGTGCCGACATCGATGCGCGCTGCGTGGAAATCTTCGCCGAAATGTCCCGTCACTGCGATGTGGTGATAGTGGAAGGCACCGACCTCACCGGCCAGGATGCCGCCGTCGAATTTGACCTCAATGCGCGCCTGGCCAACAACCTGGCTGCCCCCGTGGTGGCTGTGGTGGGCGCGAAGGGCCTGAGCGTCGCCGAGACGGCGGCCGCCGTCGAGGTGGCCCGCAAGGAATTGTCCGCGGAAAGGTGCGTGCTGCTGGCCATCATGGTGAACCGTGCGGACCCGGACCTGGTGGACTCGATCGCAGCCGAGGTGAAGCTGGGGGCATCCGGCCGTCCGGTGTACGTCCTTCCGGAGCTCGAGGAAATCGCCCGGCCCACCACGGGCGAGGTGGCCACGGCCCTCGGTGTCCGGCAGATTGCCGGACGCGCCGACATGGAGCGCGACGTGAAGGACATCAAGGTGGCGGCCATGAACGTGGGCAACTTCCTGAATGTGCTGGACGAAGGCGCGCTGGTGATTGTGCCGGGCGACCGGGCGGATGTGATGGTGGCATGCCTCGCCTCGTCCTTCTCTCCCGAGTTCCCGGTGCCCTCCGCGCTCATTCTCACGGGCGGGCTCGCGCCGGACGCCAACATCTATCCGCTGCTGGCGCAGGCTCCGTTCCCCGTCTTCGCCTCGGTGGAGGACACCTATACCACGGCCCGGCGGGTCTCCGAGGTCCGCAGCGAAATCTGGTCCGGGCACAGCCGCAAGGTCGCTTCCGCCCTGGGACTCTGGTCCCGCCGCGTCGATGAGGCCGAACTGGTGGAGCGCCTCCACCTGCCCCGGGCCGAGCGGATGACCCCACTGCGCTTCCTGCACGACCTCATCGAACGAGCCCGGTCACAGCGCCGGCATGTGGTGCTGCCGGAGGGAACCGACGTGCGGATCCTCCGTGCCGCCGAGATCCTGCACCGCCGCGACGTTTGCGACCTTACAGTGCTCGGCCCCGAACCGGAGGTCCGCGAACTGGCCGCCGCCCGCGGCATCGACCTGTCCGGCATCAACATCGTTGACCCGGCCACCTCGGACCTGCGCCAGAAGTTCGCCGAAAAGTACGCGGAACTGCGCGCGCACAAGGGCGTGGACCTGGCGAAGGCGCTGGAGATCATGCAGGACGTCAGCTACTTCGGCACCATGATGGTCCAACTCGGAGTGGTGGACGGCATGGTGTCCGGTGCAGCCCACACCACGGCCCACACCATCCGGCCTGCCCTGGAGTTCGTGAAGACGCGCGAGGGCGTCAAGATTGTGTCCTCGGTGTTCCTGATGCTCATGCCGGACCGGGTACTGGTGTACGGCGATTGTGCGGTCAACCCTGACCCTAACGTGGAGCAGTTGGCGGACATCGCCCTCGCTTCGGCTGAGACAGCCGCGCAATTCGGGGTGGAGCCGCGGGTGGCGATGCTGTCTTACTCCACGGGCGGATCCGGGTCCGGGGAGGCCGTAGACGAAGTCCGGCAGGCCACCGAACTGGTGCGGGAGCGCCGCCCGGACCTCGCCGTCGAAGGCCCCATCCAGTACGACGCAGCCGTGGACGCCTCGATTGCCGAGTCCAAGATGCCCGGTTCCTCGGTGGCCGGGCAGGCCACCGTGTTCATTTTCCCGGACCTCAACACCGGCAACAACACATATAAGGCTGTGCAGCAAAGCTCCGGAGCGGTGGCTGTGGGGCCAGTCCTGCAGGGGCTGCGGAAGCCGGTCAACGACCTCTCCCGCGGCTGCACGGTGGAGGACATCGTCAACACCGTCGCCATCACGGCCATCCAGGCGCAGGCTCCGGTTCCGGCTACGGTTTAGGCGCCCACTTCCTGGGTTAACGCACGACGGCGGCACTCACGTGAGTGCCGCCGTCGTGCGTTATTGGCTAACTGTTTTCGGGCTTGGCGAAGCTTTCCGGGTCCTCCTGCTTGGCGGGCTCGTCGGACAGGCCTTCCGGCGTGAGGTCCAGGTCCTCCAGATCCTTGGGGGGCTCGGGTGCTTCCCCCACCTCTTCCGCCTTGACCTTCCCGGTGTCGTCCAGCGCCGGATTCGCGCCTTCGACGCCGGTGGGATCCTTCGTGCCTGCACCCGTAGTGCTGGTGGTATCAGGCTCGTCGTTGTAGGGCTGAGTGGTGCCGTTCGTCATGGAAGTCCCTCTCTGCGTGGTGCTGCCTGTCCGCCGACTCTAGGCGCCTGCCGCCACGAACGCAACGGCAGGCGCGGGGTGAGTCGGGCTGTGGACTCAGCCCTGACGGGCCTTCATGCGCGGGTTCTTTTTGTTGATCACAAAGGTGCGGCCCCGCCGCCGGACGACCTGGGCGCCGGGGATCTTCTTCAGCGCACGGAGTGAGTTTCTGACCTTCATGGTGATGCTCCTTCTGATTGGGTTGGGGTGGTTAGTCGGGGATCGGAAGTCAGTTCGAGTGCGGTGCCAGGTTCGCTGACGGATCAAGCTGGAACGGGTCGGGCAACCCTGCGAAACCGGCGTCCATTTCGGCGTCCGTGAGTTCGCAGCCCGAGAGCAGCCCGGCGATTTCGGCCGCATTGATTCCGTCGCCGGTCGCTGCGATCACGCTGCAGCGGTCACCGTGCTCCGGGTGCCAGTCCAAGTGGGCGTCCACATAGTTCATGGGATCGGGCTTTGCCCCTGCATTCTGGTCTGCCAGCCACGGGCCGGTGTTCTCCAGCCAGACGCGGGGGCCGATGCCTTGGATGGCGATCCTGCAGCGGGGCGCGGCGGCGATCCACAAGCGGCCGCGCAGCCAGCAGCAGCCTTCCGCCAGGGATGTCAGGGCGTCCCGGAACCGTTCCGGGTGCAGCGGCCGCTCGGCCCGGTGCGTGACGGTGGTGAAGGGCGACGCCGAGACGGCGGCCGGGATCCGCACGGAACCTGGAAGTGTCCTGCATAGTGCCTCCTGGTAGTCGTGGCGGCCGGGGCGGATCTCGCCGGGGTCCGCAACCACGTCCGCATGCGGTGCCAACTCCTGGATCAGCTGGACGCCGCGGCGGCGAACAGCAGGGTCCACCGGAACAAGGGCGGGTTCGGCCAGCAGGACGGTGTCGTTGAAGCTCAGCTCGCCCACCAGGAACTCACCGGGCGTCCGGTGGTCCTCGGGGACCGGGGTGAATCCGGACTCGAACAGAGTGTGGCGGTCCCAAAGATGGTCCTCCAGCGTGTCCGGCGCGCAGGCCAGGACGGCGGAATCGATGGTGACGCTTTCGGGCAGCCCGCGCCGCAGCGCTCCGATGGCCGCTTCGGATGACACTGCCGGTGGGAGCCCGATGATCACGCACTCTTCGCCGCGCTCCAGCAGCCTTTCCACCGTGGGAACCACGTCCAGCCGGACAGTGCAGCTCAGGCAGCCGTGCTCCAAGTGCGTCTCGTCGCGTTCCAGAAGCCCTGCCGGGCTGAACACCCGGCGGATGACCAGGCCGTTTTCCAGGAGGTCGTGGAGGACCACCACGGCCCGGGGATTTGCGGCCGCGGCGGCTTCGCAGGCCTGCTGGCGGCACAGGGCGTCGAGGGAGCTGATCACAGTGAGATGCATGCGATCAGTCTAATGAGAATCATTCTCAAATACAAACCGCGCGAGCAGCTCTGTACCTGGACAAAAACTCGAAGGAGGGGGTGTTCGGGAAGCTAAGGTAGTTGAACCGTCAGGTGCAACCGCCACAGCAAGGCTCAGGAGGCCCCTATGCTCGTGCTCGTCATCAATTCCGGCTCGTCCTCGCTCAAGTACCAGGTCCGCGATGTCGCGGCCGGCAGCGTTCTGGCGGAGGGGCTGATTGAAAAGATCGGCATGGGCAACGGCGGCGACGGAGACGGCGAGATCGAGGGCCCGCGCGACCACGCCGAGGCGCTGGAGCAGGTGGACGCCGCCATCCACCAGGAACTCGGCGACCTCGAACTTGCGGCGGTCGGACACCGCGTGGTGCATGGCGGGGAGCGCTTCGCCGAGCCCGTGCTGATCGACAACGAGATCACCCGCGCCATTGAGCGGCTCAACCCGCTGGCGCCGTTGCACAATCCGGCCAACGTCCTGGGCATCCGCGCCATCACCAAGAAGTGGCCGGACCTGCCGCAGGTTGCCGTCTTCGACACCGCCTTCCACCGCACCTTGCCCGAGCACGCCTGGCGCTACGCCGTTCCGGACGAGCTCTACACCAACCATGGCATCCGCCGCTACGGCTTTCACGGTACCTCGCACGAATACGTGACGCACCAGGCTGCCGCGCTCCTTGGCCTCCCCCTGGAAGAGTTCGACGGCGTCATCGCCCACCTGGGGAACGGCGCCTCCGTCACTGCGATCCGGGGCGGCAAGTCCGTGGATACATCCATGGGCTTCACCCCGCTGGAGGGCCTGGTGATGGGCACCCGCTCGGGAGACCTCGACCCCTCCATCCTGGTGTTCCTCGGCAGGGCAGGCTGGAACCCAGAAGATATCGACACAATGCTCAACCGCGAATCGGGCCTGAAGGGCCTCGCTGGCAACAACGACATGCGCTCGGTGGTGGAAGCTTCCGAGGCCGGCGACGCCAGGGCTGAGACGGCGCTCGCGGTCACGTCCTACCGGCTGGCAAAGTACATCGGCGGGTACCACGTGGCCGTCGGCGGCGCCAAGGCGCTCGTGTTCACGGCAGGCATCGGCGAGAACTCACACCAATTCCGGGCTCTGGTGGCGGAGAAGCTGGGTGCGCTGGGCGTGGAGCTCGACGCCGGCCTGAACAGCCAGCGGTCCAAGGAACCACGGGTGATTTCCACGGCGGAGTCCGCGATTCCGGTGCTGGTGGTTCCCACTGACGAGGAGCGCGCCATCGCGGAGGCGACTGCCGCCGTCGTACGCCCTGCCGGCTGAGCGCAGCATGCCGGACATCACCCTGCCACTCCGTACCGAGAGGCTGGTCCTGCGCCGCTTCGACGGCTCCGACCTGGACGCCTTCCATGCCTACCATTCCCTGCCGGAGACGGCCAGGTTCCTCCCGGGGCCGGCCAAAACGTACACCCAGTCCATGGAACGCGTGGGCAGGTACGCCAACTTCGTCTTTGAAAAGGAAGGGGACTGGGTGTGCCTGGCCATCGAGGCCAAGGGCCAGCCCGGCCTGATGGGTGAAGTGGTGCTCAAATGGCTGCCAGGCCGAGGACAGGCAGAGGTGGGCTGGACGCTTGCGCCGGCAGCGCGGGGCAAGGGCTATGGCACCGAAGCGGCCGCGGCCGTGATGGAGCTGGGGTTCGAGGAACTGGGATTCCACCGGATCGAGGCGCGCCTCGATGAACTCAATACGGCGTCGGCCAGCCTGTGCGAACGGCTTGGCATGCGGCTTGAAGCCCGCTTCGTGGAAAAGTGGCATTACAAGGGCCAGTGGGCCACCGAAGTGGTTTACGCCGTCCTGGCCAACGAGTGGCGCGCCACCCGGTCCCGGTGAGTCCTCCCGGGCCGGGCACTTTGTGTTCACTGCCTGTTTCAGGGCCGGATGCCTCCTTCCCCTACTCTCTCGGCAGTAAGGCGGCGCGATCCTGAGGCCGCCACCCTGACGAGAGGTAGCGATGACTTCAAGCATTAACCAGCCCAAACTCAGCCGTCGGGCGGCCCTGGCGGCTGCCGGAACACTGGGGGCACTGGGAATCACCATATCCGCTGCTGCGGCAAGCGTGGCGGCACCTGGCACGAAGGCGCCGAAGCCCACCTTTGCCTTCCGCCCGGAAGGCAAGTTCAAGGTTGTTCAGTTCAACGACACCCAGGACGATGAACAGACGGACCGTCGCACCATCGAACTCATGGACCGGACCCTGGACGCGGAAAAGCCGGACTTTGTGGTGATCAACGGCGATGTCATCAACGGTGGCTGCGACACCGAACTGGACGTCAAACAGGCACTCAACCACGTGGTCAGGCCCATGGAGAGCCGGCAGATTCCGTGGGCAGTCACCTTCGGCAACCATGACGAAGATTCCGCCCAGCAGACAGGAATGACTGAAGCCAAGATGCTTCAGTTCCTCCAGAGCTACCAGTACAACGTCAATGCCGACTCCACTCCGGGCCTGACCGGTACGTCCAACTCGCAGCTCCTGATTCAATCCTCCCGCTCAAATGCTCCGGCTTTCGGACTGTGGCTCATCGACACCGGCCGGTACGCCCCGGACGCCATCAACGGCCAGGACTTTGAGGGCTACCCGGACTGGGACTGGGTGCGCATGGACCAGGTCAACTGGTACCGGAACCAGTCCATCGCCACAGAGCAGAAATACGGTGCGAAAATTCCATCCCTCATGTGGGGCCACATCGCCCTGCACGAGCACCGCAACATGTGGTTTGCCAGCCTGGACTCCCGGACGGAGGCGGACCACGCCCGGGCCGTGGCGAAGCACAACATTGTCGGCGAGCGGAACGAGGATGAGTGCCCCGGACCCATCAACTCTGGCTTGTTCAACGCCTTCCTTGAACGCGGGGACGTGCTCGGCTACTTTGTGGGGCACGACCACGTCAACACATACGTCGGCAACTACTACGGGGTTCAGCTCGGCTACGCACCGGGAACGGGATTCGGCGCCTACGGACTGCCGGGCGCGGAGCGGAACCGACTCCGCGGTGCGCGCGTCTTCGAACTGGACGAAAACCACCCCGGAATCTACAAGGACACTCGACTTGTCTTCGCGAGCGATTTTGGCATCGACCTGACGGCCAACGACCAACCGATTGTCCCGCTCCCGCTCGATCCGGCGCAAAGCTAACGCCGACGCGTCGCTAGTGGTTGGGCTTGTCGGGCTCCGGGCTGGGCAAGCCGGGTTCGACAAGCTCAACTGCAGATCTGTGCTTAGGCCCGGCCCTTGAGGATCAGGTTCCAGTAGACCCGAGGGAAAACATCGCGGTCCACCACCCAGGAGGCACGGCTTTCCTTCCACGTGGGCACCCTGGGGACGGAGGGCATCGGCCGGTAGTCGGCGTCGAACTCGGCGAACACCACCGTGGAGCGGGACACCGTGAACGGGCAGACCGCGTAGCCGTTGTATTTTTCCGTCAGCGGCGCTCCTCTGCGTGCCGCCACCAGATTCTTCGCAAGGACCCTGGTCTGCTTGCGCAGCGCGCCGCCGCACTTGGAATTGGTGGTGCCCGCAGCGTCGCCGAGCGACCAGACGTTGGGATAGCGCACATGCCGGAGGGTTTCCGGATCCACCTGCACGAAGCCGCCCTCATCGCCCGGGGCTGGCAAGTCCGTGGCCTTGAGCCAGTCCGGCGCCGACTGCGGCGGGACCGCGTTCAGCACGTCATAGCGGAGTTCCTCCGTGGTGCCGGCGGCGTTGTCCCTGATCAGCGCCACCTGTCCCGCCGGATCAACCGAAGCCAACTCGCTGTTCAGGCGCAGCTCGATGCCATATTCGGCGATCTTTCGGTTCAGTTCCTCATCTACGCCTTCAACGCCAAACACGGTGGGGTACGGCTGGTCCATGACTACGCGGATGTCACCGAGGACTCCGTGTTCTTTCCAGTAGTCGCATGCCAGGTACATGGGTTTCTGGGCTGCGCCCGCGCATTTGGCCGGTCCAGACGGCATGGTGAACACGGCAGTCCCTGACTTGAGGCTGCTGAGCAGTGTCCAGGCTTTGGGCGCCAGCTCGAACTCGTAGTGCGAGGCGCCGTGCGGGGAGTGGACCGCGGCCGCGAGTCCGGGCACCCTGTCCCAGTCCAGCTGCAGCCCGGGGCACACCACCAGGTGGCCGTAGGTGATCTCGTCGCCCGAAGCCAACGCCACGGTGGTGTCCGCCGCGTTGATGCCTGTGGCCCCGTCCCGAATCCATTCGACGCCCGGCGGGATGACTGAAGACTGCGCCCGGATCGCCTCACTCGCCTTCGCCCGTCCGCCCGCGATGTGGGAGAACAAAGGTTGGTAAAGGTGGTGGTCTTTGGGTTCGACGACGGCGATGTCAGTGACGCCGTAACGGTGCAGTCGTGCCGCCAGGGAAATGCCGGCGTTGCCGCCGCCAATGATGAGGACGTCGTGGTGCCTGGTGTTCACAGGACGATTCCTTTCCTGGAAAGGCGGGCGCCACCACGTGGCCACCCGCCGTTGCAGCCGGTTAGGCTTCGACCCTACCGGGACGATTCCGGGGCGGGAACCCTTCGGGCCCCTGGCCCTTGACGCGCTCCGGCCGCCGGGCCACACTGGCGCTGTGCCTAGCTGCCGGCCAAGCCGGGCTGGCAACAGGTGTGTCCAAGGAGCGCTCGCCATGCCCGTCGTCGAAGACAGCGTATACATCTCCCGTCCGCCGCAGGACGTCTTCAATTTTGTGTCGAAGAACGAAAACATTCCGGTATGGGATTCGTCGGTCCTGCACGCGGAAACCATCGGCGGTGTTCCCGAAGGCCTGGGCACCCGCGCCCAGGGCACCAGCAAGGTTGTGGGCAGGAAATTCGACTGGACCGCTGAGATTACGGAGTACCAGCCGCCCAGCCGCATTGTGTCCCGGTCGGTGGATGGGCAGCTCGAGTTCACCATCACCACCACCCTGGAACCCGAAGGCGACGGGACCCGGCTCAATTACCGGATCGACGCGGCTTCCGGCCTGGGCGGCATTTTCGGGAAACTTGCCGACCGCCTGGTGGAAAAAGCCCAGGCCAGGACGGTCCGCGCCAACCTTGAGACGTTGGCGGAACTGCTGGCCGAGCATCCCGAACTGGGCCGCAGCGACGCCTGACCGGGGCCGCTAGGAATACTTCAGGCCGGCCCCCGGCAGCAGTTCCGTGGCGCCTACGGAATCGGCGATGAACGCGTAGTCCCACGCTCGTTCACGCCACTGGACGTACCGGCCGGAGGCGCCGCCATGGCCGCCGTCCATCTCGATCTTCATCACGATGGGCTCAGTGCCGGTGGTCTTGTTGCGCAGTTCCTGAACCCACTTGGCCGGCTCCACGTACAGGACGCGGGTGTCGTTGAAGGACGTCACCGCGGCCACCTTGGGGTAGGCCACGTCGCGCACGTTCTCGTAAGGGGAGTACGACCTCATGTAGGCGTACACCTCAGGGTCCGTGATGGGGTTGCCCCACTCCTCCCACTCCAGGGCCGAGAGCGGAAGTTCGGGGTCCAGGATGGTGCTGAGGGCGTCCACGAAGGGCACCTGCGCCACAACCGCGGCATACTTTTCCGGCGCCAGGTTGGCCACAGCTCCCACCAGCAAGCCGCCCGCCGAACCACCCAGCGCCGCGATGCGGGACGGGTCCACCCAGCCAGAGCCAGCCAGCCAGTCGGTAGCGTCCACGAAGTCAGTGAAGGTGTTCATCTTCGTGAGTTTCTTGCCGTCCTCGTACCAGTGCCTGCCCAGTTCGCCGCCGCCGCGGACGTGCGCAATCACAAACACGATGCCGCGGTCCAGCAGCGACAGCCGTGCGATGCCAAAGCCCGGATCCATGCTCAACTCATAGGACCCGTACCCGTAGACCAAGCCAGCCGCCGTCGAATCCTGTTTGATGTCCTTGTGCCGCAGCAGGGACAGCGGGATCCTGGTGCCGTCGGTGGCGGTGGCCCATTCGCGGGTGGCGACGTAGTCGTTGCCGTCGTAGCCGCCCAGCACCGGGCTTTCCTTGCGCAGCAGCAGTTCGCCCGCGGGCTGCGCCGGGGTGGGCAGTACGAAGTCGTACACGCGCGAGGGCGTGAAGTAGGACGTGTACCCCAGACGAATGACCGGGGCCTCGTAGTCCGAACCGCCGACGCCGGCCGTGTACAGCTCTTCGTCGAACGCGGGCTCCACAGGGTCTTCCTGTGCCGGTGTCCCCAGGCCCACCAGCCCCATCACCTGGACGCGTTCGATAGTGTCCTTGCGGATGGAGACGATGAGGTGGGTCGAGGTGACGCCCGCGCCATTGACGCGGACGTCGTCGGAATGCTCGACGACGGTGCTCCAGTGCTGCTCGGCCAGCGGTTTGGCGAGCTCGGCGGGGTCAACCAGCGAAACCATGGAGTTGACGGCGTTCCGGTTGTGGGTGATGACGATGCGCTCTTGCTTTTCGCCGTCAGGGCCGGTGAGCAGGAACGGCTCTGCCTCGTAGAGCACGTGTTCGTCGCGGGAGATCACGGTGGTGAGTGTCGCCGTCGGGTCATTAAAGCGCAGCAGCCGCGTTTCGCTGTATTCGGAGCAGCCAATTCCCAGCACGAGGTGACGCCTGTCAGAGGAGAGCTCAAAGCCCAGCCACATGGCGACGTCGTCCTCCTGGTAAATCACCTCATCGTCGGCGACGGGCGTGCCGAGGACATGGGATTTGACCTGGTACGGGCGCCACGCATCGTCCACCACGGTGTAGAAGATGCGGGTGCCGTCGGGCGAGAAGCTGACGCCGTAGAAGATGTTCTCGATGACGTCGGGCAGGAGTTCTCCGGTGCGGAGATCCTTGATCCGGAGGGTGAAGCGCTCGTCGCCCGCGTTATCCACAGCGTAGGCGTAGAGGTTCCCATCGACGGTGACGGCCGAGCCGCCCACGGAGAAGAATGGCTTGCCTTCGGCTTCAATGTTGCAGTCCAGCAGCACCTCTTCGCCGGGAATTTCGACGCCGGCCTCCACTGCGGGGGGAGTCCAGTCCGCCACGGGGTTACCGGTGTCCTGGGCGCGGACGCGGCACTGGATGCCGTATTCCTTGCCTTCAACCGAGCGGCTGAAATACCACCAGCCGTCCTTCCGGTTCGGGACAGACAAGTCTGTCTCCTGCGTGCGGCCCTTGATTTCCTGGAAGATGGCCTCGCGCAGCGGCTCTTGGTGCGCAGTGATCGCTTCCTGGTAGGCGTTTTCTGCCTTTAGGTGCTCAATGACCTCGGGGGATTCCTTCTCACGCAGCCACTCGTAGTTGTCCACGAACGTGTGGCCATGGTGCGTCCGCTCAATCGGCACCTTCTTGGCAACTGGCGGCGTAAGCGAAGTGGTAGCGGAATCCTGCAGCGGAGTCTGGGTCATTCCTTCAATATATAGACCCCTCCGGGCAATGGGGCGGCCCGTTCGCTACCGGGGGAGCGCCCCACCCAGTTGCCCTATCACCTTTGGTCGCTCTGGGCCCCAAATGGGGACCAAAAGTGATAGAGCAACTGGCTTCTGGAGGGGACAGGGTGGCGGGCGTATCCTGAAACGGCAAAGTCACACCCGCCACGCGTGAGAGGGGAAGCAAATGACCATCCCGCCAGTGCACGAACCTGAGCCATTCCCGCCTGAACCCGGCCCGGACCCCATGAACCCTGACCCCACTTCGCCGGGCCATCCCGGTCCCGCCAGGCCCAGTCCTGTGCCGTCGCCGGAGCCTCCTGGCCCGCTGCCGGTGCCGGATCCGGGACCCGCACCGCTGCGCCCGGATCCCACCCGGAGCTAAGTTACCCGTCGGAACCCCTTGTATTGGGTCGCAACCCAGTGCTAAAACGGCAGTACCGGGAGGATCCGAACGCGTTGTATATCTGCCTCTTCTGGGCGATTTGCCACTAAGGAACGCCACAGCGCCAGATAGCGCATCGGCAGTTGCGGGTGATCCCCTCCGATAATGATGGCCCCCGGCATTGCGCCGGGGGCCATCCCTATGCCCGGACGCCCACTCCTCGAAGCCGGGAAATTTAGGAAAAATTCTTGCCCCAAGTGCTTGCGACTGCTTCCAGCTGGTGCTATAAAAAATCTATATCAGCGAATATAGATCTCGCTGGTATGGATATGTTGGACCATCTCTCAAGAGGAGGTAGCCATGTTGATGCGAACCGATCCATTCCGCGAGCTGGACAGGCTGGCCCAGCAAGTCCTCGGTACGGCAGCACGCCCGGCGGCAATGCCCATGGATGCGTGGCGGGAGGACCAGGAATTCGTGGTGGCCTTTGACCTGCCCGGAGTCGACCTGGACTCGGTAGACCTGGACGTGGAGCGGAATGTCCTGACAGTGAAGGCAGAGCGGCCCGACCCGGCCGGCAAAGACACCGAACTGATCGCCGCCGAGCGCCCGCGCGGTGTCTTCAGCCGCCAGCTGATCCTCGGAGATACCTTGGACGCGGATAACGTCAAGGCATCGTACGACGCCGGTGTCCTGACGCTGCGGATTCCGGTCACCGAAAAGGCCAAGCCGCGCAAGATTGCGATTGAAACCAAGGAGGCCAAGCACGAGATAGCCGCCTAGGTTCACCGATGGCCCGGGAGGTCCGGCCCGCTTAATGTTGACTGCCTTTTTGGGGCGATTAGCCATTCTGTGCACGCCACAGCGCCAGACAGCGCACCGGCAGCGAGCGGCCGCATCTCCCGCAACGATGGCCCCCGGCATTGCGCCGGGGGCCATCCCATGTGCCTGTGCTACGTGGCGAGTTCGACCATCAGTGCGGGCAGTTCGTCGGCGAGTTCGCGGGCCAGGAAGCCCAACGGTCCCAGCCTGCTGGCAAGGCGGTCCGCGGCAGCAGCATGGAGATGGCTGCCCCAGCAGGCTGCTTGGGCATCGCTGGTTCCGCGGGCGCGCAGCCCGGCGATGGCACCGGCCAGGACGTCTCCGCTGCCGGATGTCCCCAGCCCGCCGTAGCCGGTGGTGATCTCCCACAGGTCGGGACCCTCCGGCGTATCGGCTTCCCCTTGCCTGCCCACAGGCCGGGCCACAAATCCCTGACAGCTGACCACCGCCTGATATCGTGCCGCGATGGATGCCACGGCAGGTTCCAGTTCGTCCAGGTCCCGGCCCAGCAGGATTTCGGCCTCGTGGGGGTTCGGGGTCAGGATCAGCCGGCCCCGCCACGGATCCAGGGAATCTTCCAGCCGGGGCAGGCATCCCAGCGCGTAGGCGTCCAGGATGATGGTCGCGTCGCCGCTGACCAGGCCGCGGCCTGCGACGCCGTCGGCATCCTGGTCCAGCAGTGTCCGGAGGAGCTCCTCGGTGAGGTCGATGTCGTCCAGCCCGGGGCCGATCAGGACGGCATCGGCGCCGCCAAGCTCGGAAAGGATGGGCTCCAATCCGGATCCCAACACGGACCCCCGTGCCGTCTCGGGAAGTCCCGTGACGCCTGCTTCGGGAAGGGCCACCGCCAGCTGCATGGCCACGGATTCGGCCACTGCCATGGTCAGCCTTCCGGCGCCGGCCCGGAGCGCGGCAGTGCCGGCCAGCAGCGCGGCGCCGGGGGTGGCCCGGGCGCCGCCGATCACCATGACGGCGCCGCGCGAATACTTGTCCTCACCGGCGGACGGCAGCGGCCAGGCGCGCAGCAGCGAAGGCGTGACCGGCGTGGCCCGCGAACCGTTGGAGCCCGGACCATCAGCCCGCGAACGGTTCGCCCGGGACCCGTTGGATTCCGAAGCCGGCCCCTGGCCGCCCTGCCCCTGGCCGCCCGGCCCCTGGCCGCCCGGCCCCTGGCCGCCCTGCCCCTTACCGCCGCGGGTGGACACTGGCATCCCCGGCATGTTCGGTGACTTCGACGCCCTGGGCGGTGAGGTGGTCCGCCACATTGAAGCTTTCCAGCGTCCACGGGCCCTGTCCCTCGGGGCGGACGTAGCGGGTGATAGACGCGTTCAGGACCGAGGTGCTTGCGGCGAGATCCAGGATTTCTGCTTCGCTCATGCCTTCGAGGATGTAGCGGAAGAGCAGGACCACGGCGTCGTGGCACACCAGGATCACCCGGTGCCCGCTGCCCAGGTTGTTCAGTTCGCTGAGCACGGAGCGCAGCCGCAGGGCCACATCGGCCCAGGACTCGCCGCCCGGGGGACGGTAGTAGAACTTGCCCAGCCACAGCCGGCGCTCGGCCTCATCCGGATGCCACCGGTCCACGCCCTGGCGGGTGAGCATGTCCAGGATGCCCAGTTCACGGTCCCGGAGCCTCTCGTCGGTGCGGACCTTGACCGGCCAGCCAGCGGTTTCCACCGCGATCTCCGCCGTCTGCCTGGCCCGGACATAGGGGGAGGCCACTACGGCGTCGGCCCGGCGGTCCTCGGGAGTTGTGCCCAGCGCCCTGCCTAAGGCGAGTGCCTGGTCCTGGCCGGTGGAGGAGAGTCCGACGTCGGCGTCCCGGGCCGGAACCTCAATGATGTCGGCGCCGGCCAGGCCCGCCTTCGTCGCAGCAACGTTGCCTTCGCTTTCGCCGTGCCGGATCAGGACGAGCTCCACGGCACCGGCCTCCCGCACCGCCTGCGTCATTCCGCTGTTCTCCACGACCAACACCCCGTCCAGTACTCGTAATGCCTGCTGACCGCCGGATGCGGAAAACAGGGACATTACTTGCGGCGTACCCAGATTCGCGGTCGGATAACGCCCGACGGCGGCAGTTAGGTAGGGTGCATGCCCTAACGTTCCGGGGTCAGCACCTTGGAGAACACCACGGCGCCGTTGGCGTTGCGGAGGCTGGCGGTGAACGTGCCGTCCTCGCCGAGCTGGACATGGCCAAAGAACTGGTTCTCGCCGTCGCGCGGCGATTCGCCCGGGAAGCGGCCCGCCTTGGCGAACACCACCTCCGGGCCGAAGGTCCCGTCCATGGCGTTGGGCCCGAAGGACCCGGCGGCGATGGGTCCTGCCACGAACTCCCAGAACGGGTCGAAGTCGGTAAAGGCTGCCCGCTCGGGGGAGTAGTGGTGGGCTGCGCAATAGTGCACATCGGCCGTCAGCCACACGACGTTCCGGACCCGGTTCCGCTTGAAGGCACTGAGGACACCGGCGATCTCAAGTTCGCGACCAAGCGGCGCGCCGGGCTCCCGGTTGGCCAGGCTTTCCTGGTTGACTGTGCCGTCCGGAACGATAATGCCCAGCGGCAGGTCCGCGGCGATCACCTTCCAGGTCGCCTTGGAACTGGATACCTCACGGATCAGCCAGTCCACCTGTTCCTGGCCCAGGATGGAGGTGGCATACGGCTCCTTGCCGTCCGTGTTGGGCGACTTGAAGGTGCGCATGTCCAGGCAGAAAACATCCAGTTGAGGGCCGCGGGTGATCTTCCGGTAGATGCGCGCGGGCTGGTACTGCCCGCCGTCGTCGAACGTTCCCGGCCGCCACAGCGCGGCACCGTCAGCAATCGGCATGTTTTCCTGCCAGGCCTGCCGGCCCCGGGCAGCGAGCGTGTTGACGTCGCGGACGGTGTAGCGGGGGTCGTCCAGGATCTCGCCGGGATACCAGTTGTTGGTGGTTTCGTGGTCGTCCCAGTTGGCGATCAGCGGGACGTCGGCGAGCATGGCGCGGATATTGGTGTCGAGGGAGTTGTAGCGGTGCCGCCCGCGGAATTCGGTGAGGGTTTCGGCCACCTTGGAGACTTCCTCTGTGACCAGGTTCCGCCAAACCTGCCCGTCTTTCTCCACCACGGATTCTGCGATGGGGCCGTCGGCGTAGACAGTGTCGCCGGAGTGGATGAAGAAGTCGGGCCGGGTGCTGTGCATGGCCCGGTAGCCGCGCATCCCGCCGATTTCCTCGTTGATGCCCCAGCCCTGCCCGGCGGTGTCGCCGGTCCACACAAAGCTTTGGGCGGACGACGGCGGGAGGTCGCCGCCGCTGCGTCCCTTACCGTTGGTGCTTCCGGCGTCGGGCGCCGTCCGGAAGGTTCCGGTGATCGTCTCGCCCGCCGCGCCGCCGTCGTCCTCGAAGCTGATTTCCAGGGCGAAGCGTGTGTTGGCGGGGAGGTGGCCGGCGTGGATCTTGGCGGTGAAGTCGGACCCCTGGGTGGCGCGCGGTCCACGGAGGGTTCGTGCGAAGGCTCCGCGGCCGCTCAGCACAGTGCCGCCGTCGTCAACTGCCCTGAGGGTGGCGATCATCCGGCCTGCGGCGGAGGAGCGGGACCAGAGCACGGCGGAGTCCGAGGTGACGTCCCCGGTGGCGATGCCGCTGGGCAGGGTGAGGCGGTTCCTGACAAGGGGGATCCCGGTGCGGAGGGGGCTTCCGGGGACCGGGCCGCTGGCGGCGTTGGCGGCCGCCGGGACTGCGGCCAGGGCTGCGGCGAGGACGGAACCTTTGACAATGGTGCGGCGTGAAATTTCAGTCATGGCATCCACTGTGCACGGGGCTCGAACACGCTCCGTGGAGCCTGGATTAACGCCGGGCATGGGCTGGGTTAACTGATGCCAATCTGTCATCCGCAAACCACTTGACAGGGCGTCACTAACGCGCGCTAATTGTAAGCACACTTATCAAATTGGGGTCTGAGATGCGCAATATAATTCCGAAAGGCACCCTCCGGCAGATGCTTCTGCCGCCCACTTTTGGCCTGCACATGGCCGGGAACGCGGAGTTCACGGTGCTCTCCGTGGAGGTCTGGAGCAGGTGCCTGGTGGTCAATATCCACGTAAAGTCGGCCATCGGCAGGCCGGTTCCCCGCATCACCATCGAAGACCATTGGGGCACTCCGTACAGGTTCCGCGACTCCGCCAGCCTCGGTTCCCGGAACCTGCAGGTCTTCACCCCCTCAGTCCCGTACGGCACCAGGAGCCTGACCATTAGGTCGGTGGACGATGCGGACGCCCGCCTAGTGGTGACTTTCGCCGTCCCGCTGATGCTGGAGGAGGACGAAACGGGCCAGGCGGAGGAAGCTGTTTCAAGGGCATCCCGTTTGCAGCGGCCGGCATAGCGGGCTGAAAGGAAGGCATGGAAGACACCACGCGCTTCGAACCGGCGACGGCGATCGTCACAGGATCCGACTCGGGCATCGGAAGGGCCACTGCGGTGGCCCTTGCCGCGTCCGGGATGGACATTGGCATCACATGGCACACGGACGAAAAGGGTGCCGAAGAGACCGCCGACGAGGTCCGGCGCGCCGGGCGCAACGCCGTCGTCCGCCGGCTGGACACCACTCGTCCGGCACAAGCGGCAGCGGTCCTTGACTCGCTCGCCGAGGAACTGGGCGGCGTGGACGTCTTTGTGAACAACGCCGGGACAGGTGACGGCACTCCGTTCCTGGACCTTGACCTACAGACGTGGAAAACCACGGTGGACACGAACCTCACGGGGGCTTTCGCCTGCCTGCAGGCCGCCGCCCGGCGCATGGTCAAAGCCGGCAGGGGCGGCCGCATCGTGGCGGTCACCAGTGTCCATGAATTCCAGCCGCGCGTGGGCGCCGCTGCCTATGACGCCTCCAAGCACGGCCTGGGCGGACTCATCAAGACCATGGCCCTGGAGCTCGCGGAGTTCGGTATCACTGCCAACAGCGTGGCACCAGGGGAGATCGCAACGCCCATGACGGGCCAGACGGACGAGGATCCTACGACGAAGGACCGTCCCGGCGTTCCGCTCGGCAGGCCGGGGGACGCCCGCGAGGTGGCGGCTGTCATTGCGTTCCTGGCCTCGCCGGCTTCAAGCTACGTGACCGGTGCATCCTGGGCGGTTGACGGCGGCATGCTGCAGATGGGGCCGCAGGCCGGCTCACACATCACCGGCCACGACTGGCGCAAGCCCTGACTGTGCCTAGCGCGCGTACTCGGCGATCCGGCCATCCCGCAGGGCCGTCGCCAGCGCATTGATCCCGCCATAGTCGGGCAGAACCACCGAAGCGCCGCCGATGGTGCCCACGCCCGCGGTGGGAAGCGTGACGAACCCCGCGGCATTGGGGTCGGTGTTGCGCAGCGCGTAGGCCAGGATGGCCACGGACACCGGATCGAAGCCGTGGTCCACCGTGAGGTATCCCCCGGCAAAGTTCACCAAGGCCCGCACCGCGTTGACATCGTTGAGTGCCCCGCCGCTGGTCAGCTTCGCAAGGACGGCCCGGAGGAAGGTCTGCTGGTTGCGGACCCGCTGGTAGTCGCCGTCCACAAAGGCGTAGCGCTCGCGGACGAACTCCAGGGCAGCCTGGCCGTCGAGATGGTTCACGCCGGCGGTGAAGACATGCTGGGTTTCGTGCGTCGACTGGAAAGGTGTGGTGACGTTGACGTCGATCCCGCCCAGCCCGTCCGTCAGGAGCTTGAAGCCGTGGAAGTCCAGCATCACAGTGTGGTCGATGTGGGTGCCCAGCACGGATTCGACCGTCCGCGTCGCCAGGTCGATCCCGCCCACCTCAAGGCTGGTGTTGATCTTTGCCCCGCCGTAACCTGGGATGTCGACCCACAGGTCCCGCATCAGCGAAATAACGTAGAAAGTTCGGCGGTCTGCCGGGACGTGGACCAGCATCAGCGTGTCCGCCCGGTGGTCTGACGAGGCGCCTGTAGCCATAGTGTGGGCGGCCTGTTCCCGGGCGTTGCCGCGGCTGTCACTGCCGATGAGCAGGATGTTCATGGGCACCGGCGGCAGATCGGCGATCGGCTCCGGGGGTGGGGGAGCTGCCGGCGCCGGCGGAGGGGTGGTCTGAGTGGGCGTCGGCGTGGCGGTCTCGCTGGGGGTGGCCGTCTGCGTCACCACGGGCGCCTGGGATTCGGAACCGCTGCGGTTGAAACTGAAGACGGCGACGACGACCCCCGCCACCAGCACCAGTGCCAGGACAGCGGCTATCACCAGCCGCCGTCGTTCGGTCCACGGCAGCTGTGCCGGGTGGGCTGCAGGGTTGGTCCCGCCAGGAACCGAAGGTTCGGGGCTGCTGGGACCGGAACCGGATGGGGTGCTCATCGTTGTGCCTCCATGGCATCAGTTTCCGCCCTCTAGGCCGTTGTGCGCTACATAGTCTCCCAGCGTGTCGGTGGCCATGGCCGCGGAGATAGCGTCGATGGCCGCGAGGTCCGGGAGCACAATCGACTGGCCGTCGGTGGTGGTCCCCGTGCCCCGTGTCGGTAGCGTGAACATCACCATGTCCTCGGGCTGGACATCCTTCAGCTCCCTCGCGAGCCTGATCACGGTGGCCGCATCGAGTCCACTGTCGACGCTGACGAACGGTGACATGGCGCTCACCACGTTGTGGACTTTGAGGGGATTCAGGACCGTGTCCTGGCTGAGGTTCTTTGCCAGGAGGGCCTTGACGAATGCCTGCTGGTTACGCACGCGCTGGTAGTCGCCGTCAGCAAAGGCGTACCGCTCACGGACAAACTCCAAGGCGTGTACACCGTCCAGGGTGTTCGGGCCCGCGGGGAAGGATATCCGGTCGTGGCGGGACACAAATGGCGCCGGGATGTCCACTTCCACCCCGCCCACGGCATCAGTCATCCCCACGAAGCCTTCGAAGTCGATCATGGCGACATGGTCTACGCGCTGGCCAAAGATGGACTCCACGGTGTGGACCATCAGCGGGACGCCGCCGAATGCCAGCGCAGCATTGATCTTGGCGTGGCCGTGGTCCTTGATTCCCACCCAGAGGTCACGCATCAGGGAGATGGAGTAGACCTTGGTGCGGTCCGCGGGAATGTGGACCAGCATGAGGGCATCAGCGCGCTGGTTGGAGGCGGCGCCGGCGGCAGCCTTCTCACTGGAGGCCGCGCGCCTGTCACTGCCCATCACCAGAATGTTCAGGGAGCTGCGGGTGTTCGACGGCGGGGCCCCCGCCGCTGCTGGATTGGCTGCGGTACCGCCTACGGCCGCCCCAGGGATGGACGGCTGCGGTCGGGTGGATTCTGCCGGGAAGGCTTGTTCGATCTTGGTGGTTTCTGAGTCGAAGATCCTGCCGAGATTGAATAGATACGCGTCCTTGAGCATAGGAACGAGGACTGCGAGCAACAGCAGCACCTGGAGAGCAACGATGACGGGACGATGAAGGCGTGCGGCATTGGCGCGGTTGGTCGACCTTGGATCCGCGGCATGGGTGCCCATTTCCGAAAATTAGCACCGGCGATCCGGCGTTACATCGGGGAAATCCGCAGAAAACCCGCACAATCAGCCGCAGTCAGGGACGACGGCGGCAGTCCGGTCAGGCGGGGGCGTTCAGCCGTGCATGGCGCAGGATGGATACGATGGCCGGGGCCAGTTCGTCCTCCATTTGGCGGTAGATGTCCAGGCCACGGCGGTAGGGGTCGATGACGTCGTTCTCTGACGAGTCCGACGGCAGGGACAGGTGCCGGACCGCTGCGGCCCTGGCGGGGAGGCCGCGCCAGACCTCGGCGTTCGCTGCCAGCCGCTTGCCGGCGTCGTGCGTTGCTTCTGTTGGTGTTTCCGCTGTTCCAGGGGCGGTGGCGGCGCGGTCATCCAGGACGTCGAGCATCCGGGCGAACTCGCGGATGGTGAAGGTGCGCTTCAGGACGGACGCGTCCAGCTTCAGGACCTCACCGCGGTGGCCCGACGTCATGGTGAGCACCAGATCCACGCCGCGCAGGATCCTGCTGGTCAGCTGACGGGCGGCGAAACCTTCTGCGTTGCCGCCAAATGCGCGCACGATGTCCGCGGACGGCGGCTGGATGGGATCGCCCACCATGGCATGCGTGCCGGCGCTGGTGACCACAAAACCGCCCGGAACCGCCTGGTCCAAGCCTGCCTGCAGGAGCCGCTCGGCCACGGGGGAACGACAGATGTTGCCCGTACAGACGGTCAGTATTCTCACTTGCGCGGAGGCAGGGTCGGGCAGTTGCAACAGGGGTACTCTTTCCAGCCGGTGCGCCGGACCGGTCGGTCCGCACATTTCAACTTAACACGGGAAGGCGCCGCCGCCGCCGTCGAAACGCTTTCTCACCTTTCGCGACAACTCCAACGATGCTCTATCACTCTTGGTTGCTAAACGTGGCTGGTAGGAACCGGAAGTGATAGAGCATCGCGAGGGAAAGCGGTCAGGCGGTTGTCACACTGCGGCGAGCAACTCCTTCATCTCCTCGATTTCCGCCTGCTGCGAGGTGATGACCGCGTTGGCCAGCTCGATGGTTTTGGTGAACTCGCCGGACTCGACCTCGGTTTGGGCCATGGCGATGGCGCCCTCGTGATGGGCGATCATCTGCGTCAGGAACAGCTTCGCAGCTTCTGTGCCCTGGGCGGCCTTGAGCTTGTCCAGGTCCTCGGCGCTGACCATGCCGGCCATGTCCCCGCCATGCATGGCGTGCCCGGTCATCATGCCGGTGGGCTGGTTCCAATCCTCGAGCCAGTCCGTCATCTGCTCGATTTCGGGAGCCTGCGCCGCCTTGATTCGGGTGGCCAGGGAGGCTACTGAGGCCGGAATGCCAGTTTTCGCCAGCATGATCTCGCTCATTTCCACGGCCTGTGCGTGGTGGGGGATCATCATCTGAGCGAACATGATGTCCGCGGCGTTGTGGTCCGCCGAGGCGTCCGGCATCATGCTGGACATCGGGCTGGAACTGCCATGGTTCACGCCGTGCGACGGCGTAGTGCCGGTGCCAGCGCCGGCGGCGCATCCGGTGAGTGAAAGGGCGGCGGCGAGTGCGGCTGCCACGCCAAGTTTCTGGGTGTTCATGGGAAATCCGTCCTTCAGGTTGTGTTCGGCGCTGGGGGCGCCGGAGTCTTGGCATGCCGCGCAGTTGGCGCGGCGGACGGCCCGATGGTGCACATCGGGCAGGCAGATCGCCGGACTGTGGGCCCGGCGTCGTGCCCTTTACGTCCGGCTGATGGAGAGATCTCCCGGGGACGGGCCATCGGGCAGGTAAGGATAGAACCGCATGGTTTCCACGCCCGAGCTGACCCGTGCGTCCGCAAGCTGCCCCGCGCTGCCCGGTTCGGGGGCAACAAGGGAACCGGCCTTGGCCAGGGGAGTGCAGGCCACGGCCGGGGACTCCGTGCTGCCCAGAGTGCCGCTGCACGCCACGGCGGATGCGCCGTAGGCGGCGGGCTCGCCCCGCACCACGCGGCTGGGTGCGCTATGGCTGTGCCCGCCGTGGGTGTGCGTCATGTGAGCCTGCCCGCCGGGCGTGGCTGTGACGGACGACGGCGGCGCCCCGGCTCCCAGCGTGTGCGCGGCGTGGTTGCCGGTCAGGGTGTGCATCCCCAGGATTCCCGCCACGATGGCCAGGATCCCGGCGAGCAGCACGGCACGCCCCATCAGGGTTGCCAGCCGGCGTCGGGCTGCAACGTTCATGCCGTCGATCCTCCCTGCCTCAGCGTCAACGGACCTGCTCCGGGTTCAGCCTAATCCGACGAAGCAGTTGGGCGTTCAGTGCCACCACAATAGTCGAGGCGGACATCAGGACAGCGGCCGTCGCCGGGGAGAGCACCACCCCGGCGAACGCGAGGACGCCGGCGGCCAGCGGGACGGAAATGATGTTGTAGCCGGTGGCCCAGACCAGGTTCTGCCACATCTTCCGGTAGCTGGCGCGGGAGAGGTCCACCATGGACAGCACGGCCCGGGGATCGTTGCCGGCCAGCACAACGCCTGCCGATTCCATGGCGACGTCGGTGCCCGCCCCGATCGCGATACCCACTTCTGCCCGGGCCAGCGCAGGGGAGTCGTTGACGCCGTCGCCCACCATGGCCACCTTCAGCCCTCGGGCCTGCAGCTCGGCCACTTTCTTGTCCTTGTCCGCCGGCAGGACTTCGGCGAAGACCTCGTCGATGTGCAGCTCGGCCGCCACGGCCTCCGCAACCTGCCGGGCATCGCCGGTAACCATGGCGACCTTGATGCCCCGGTCCTGCAGCGCCGCTACGGCTTGGCGCGATTCGGTTCGGACCGCATCCTCCAGGCTGACGGCCCCCAGGATCCGGTCACCGTCGACAACGTGCAGGACCGCAGCCCCGCGTGCCATCCACCCCGCGGTCGAGGAAGCCACCGAGTCAGGTTCCGAAAGGCCCAGTTCGCGCAGTAGGGCCGGGCCGCCCACCTGGATGGTGCGGCCGTCCACGCTGGCGCGGACTCCTCGTCCGGTCAGGGAAGTGAAGCCGGTGGCGTGCGGGATGTTCAGGTTCCGCTGCCGCGCCGCCCTGACGATGGCACGGGCAACCGGGTGTTCGCTGTCCGCCTCCACGGCGGCGGCGAGCGCAAGCAGCCCGTCCCGGCTGCCGCCGTCGGACGTTGCGATGTCCTTGAGCTCCGGCTCACCCGTGGTGAGCGTTCCGGTTTTGTCGAAGAGGACGACGTCGATGGTGCGCATCCGTTCGAGGGCCATCCGGTTCTTGATCAGCACACCTGCCCGTGCCGCCTGTTCGGTGGAGATCGCGATGACCAGTGGGATCGCCAGGCCGAGGGCGTGCGGGCAGGCAATCACCAGCACCGTGACGGTGCGGGCCACGGCTTCCGGGACGCTGCCAAGCAAGGTCCAGGCAACGAAGGTGAGCACACCCGCTCCAGCGGCAAAGTAGAACAGGAACGCTGCTGCCCGGTCGGCGAGCGCCTGGGCGCGCGAGGAGGATGCCTGGGCCTCCGCCACCAGCCGCTGGATGCCGGCCAGGGCGGTGTTGTCGCCGACGGCGGTCACGCGGACGCGCACGGAGTTGTCGGTGGCCACCGTTCCGGCCACGACAGCGTCGCCTGGCGAGCGGGGCACTGTCTTGGACTCACCTGTGATCATGGACTCATCGAACTCGGCCTGCCCCTCAAGGACCCTGCCGTCAGCAGGTAACCGGGCGCCGGAGCGGACCAGGACGATGTCGCCTTCGCTCAGTTCGGAGACGGGAACGGTCTCGGTGCCGGTGGGGGTTACGCGTTCAGCCTCGTCCGGGAGCAGCGCGGCAAGGGCGTCCAGTGCGCCCTGCGCGGAGCCGAGGGCACGCATTTCAATCCAGTGGCCCAGAAGCATGATGGCCACCAGCAGGGCCAGTTCCCACCAGAAGTCCAGGTCGAAGCCGCCGATGCCCAGCGTGGTGACCCATGAGGCAACAAAAGCAACGCTGATGGCCATGCCGATCAGCAGCATCATGCCAGGGCGCCGGTCTTTCAGTTCCCGCAGCCCGCCCTTCAGGAACGGCTGACCCCCGTAAAGGAAGATCACCGTTCCCAGGACTGGTGGAATCCAGGCGGATCCGGGAAACACGGGCGGCATGTAACCCAGAAGGTGGCCCACCATGGGGCTGAAGTAGACCACGGGGATGGAGAGGGCGAGGGCCATCCAGAACCTGTTTTTGAACATGGCCGTGCTGTGGCCGGCGTGCTGACCGGAGGTGTGGACGGTGTGGGCGTCCTGGGTGCTGTGCCCGGTGGACGCGTGGTTTTCGTGGTGGTGATGTTCGGCGGTGGGGCTGTGGTGTTGCATGATTCCTCCCTGGTGAGGACGCGGTGGCCGGTTCAGCGGCTAATGGTGTACCCGGCAGTGGAAACTGCCTCACGGATCGCGACGGGATCGGCCGATCCGGAAATCAGGAGGCGCGACGTCCCGCCTGCTACCAGTTCAACGGTGGCGGCGGTGACGCCTTCGACGGCGGTCGCGGCCCTCTGCACAGTCTCAACGCAGTGTCCGCAGGTCAGGCCCTCAACGGAGTATTCGGCGTCGGCCGAGTTCCGCTGGGGGTGAGCCGAGGCGCCGGTCGAGCAGCAGCTGCAGCCGACGGCGGAGGTGGCCTGAGGCAGTTCGGTGCGGTTTCCAATACCAGGCATGTCAGTTTCCATTCGTTGCGAAGGTCCAATGGGCGCTGGGGTTGAACGGCTGTGATGGCGGGTGCGGGGCACCGGGCCTGGACATACCACTTCACTGACAACACTGAAAATATACCCCCAGGGGGTATCTGCGTCAACCCTGCCCGCACTTAAAAGGCGGCGGCCGCCGGGTGCCGCGTCCAGCAGGAGGATGCGTTGCTCTATCACTTAGGGTCCTTCTGGGGGCCTTTTGGGGACCACAAGTGATAGAGCAACGGACCGGCGAAGGGAGGAGAGGGTTCGACGGCGGGACGTCACTGTGGGGATACAAACGTCTCAAATGCGGGATTCCTTGCCATAATGGGGTGACCCGCCCAGGGGAGGCGGCCTACGGAACGCCTGGAGGTGCCCAATTGTCGGATTTGAGCAGCCCCTACACGTATTCGAGTGCTTTGGGGACGCGGAATTGCCCAGCCGGAACCTACCACATTGACCTGGTCAGCGGGACCGTGGAGTTTTCTGACGGCCTGTTTGAGCTGCACGGCTACAAGCGGGGCGAGGTGGTGCCCTCTATCGAGCTGATCTTCGCCCACAAGCATCCTGACGACAGGCCGCGGGCCCAGGAAATCATCGCTGAGATCTGCTGCCATGGCGGCCATTTCTCCATCTATCACCGGATCATCGACGCCCACGGACGCCTTCACCAGGTCCTGACTTCCGGCGAGGGGACTGTTGACCCGGCAGGAACGGTCACCACGATCGACGGGATGATGGTGGACCTGACCGCCACCCTCCAGCGGGAGACCGAAGTGGCCGCCCGCGAAGCCGTGGAGCGTGCCACCGCCACCCGCAGCGTCATCGATCAGGCCCGGGGACTGCTGATGGGCAGGCTGGGGATCGGCGCGGAGGAGGCGTTCAAGCTGCTGATCGGCCACAGCAGCCGCAGCAACCTCAAGCTGGCGGTCGTAGCGGCGGAGCTTATGGCCCTGGCAGACGCCAAAGGCACCCTGGACCGGCTGGATGCGGCTGTCCGGACGATCGTGAACGGGAAACCCAAGCGTCAGCGGCGGGACACCCGAAGCTAGCCAAAAGTTTTTCTTCAGTTGTGTCGATCTGCGGTGGTGCCGTTCGACCTATGGGTGAGAAGGTCGAAGGGCGACCTTCCACACTCAAGGAGAAGATTGAAATGGCCAAGTACATGCTGATCATGCGGGCAACCGACGAGTCCCTCGCCAAGTTCACGGACGTCGACTTCACCGAGGCCCTGACCGCCATGGGCAAGTTCAACGACGAACTGATCCGCGCCGGCGTCCTCCTGGCAGCCGAAGGCCTCGATGATCCCAAGGAAGGCGTCGTGGTGGACTTCACCGGCGAGCAGCCGGTAGTCACCGACGGTCCCTACGGCGAGACGAAGGAACTTTTCAACGGCTTCTACCTCCTGGACGTCGCCTCCAAGGAGGAAGCGGTCGAGTGGGCCAAGCGGGCGCCGATGACGGAAGGCAGCAAGACCGAGATCCGGCGCGTGCCCACCATCGACGAATTCCCGCAGGACAACGAATGGATCCAGAAGGAACGCGCCTGGCGCGAGCAGACCGGGCAGCTCTGACCGGTGGGATCCACTGCGGCGAGGGGCGCCGTCGAAGCTGTGTGGCGGATGGAAGCCGCACGAATCGTCGGCGCCCTCGCCCGCTTCACTGGCGATTTCGCCCTCGCCGAAGACCTGGCGCAGGAGGCGCTGGCCGAGGCGCTCGTCTCCTGGTCCGTTAACGGCGTCCCCCACGAACCGACGGGCTGGCTCCTGACCACCGGCCGCCGTCGTGCCATAGATGCCTTCCGGCGCCGCTCCGCAGCGGACGAACGATACGCAATGCTGGCCCGGGACCTGTCCCCGGAGGAACCCGGTCCGGATGCCTTGTTCGACCCTGAAGCCATCGACGACGACGTCCTGGCGCTGATGTTCATCTCCTGCCACCCGGTGCTGTCCAAGGAGGCGCGCATCGCGCTGACCCTGCGCGTGGTGGGCGGGCTGGGGAGCGAGGCCATCGCGAAAGCGTTCCTGGTGCCGGTGGCAACGATCCAGGCCCGCATCACGCGCGCCAAGAAAACCCTGGCCGCCGCCAACGTGCCCTTTGCCGTGCCCGAGCCCCGGGAGCGGGCAGAACGGCTGGGTTCCGTGCTGCAGGTGGTCTACCTCATCTTCACGGAGGGGTCGTTTGCCTCCGGCGGGGACTCGTGGATCCGGCGGGACCTCGCCGGCGAGGCGCAGCGGCTGGCCCGCACGCTGGTGCGGCTCGATCCGCAGCCGGAGGTCTTCGGGCTGCTCGCCCTGATGGAGTTGACCGCCGCCCGCTTTCCCGCCCGCCTGGACAAGTCCGGCCAGCCGGTCCTCCTCGAGGACCAGGACCGGCGGCTATGGGACCAGGCGGCGATCCGGCGCGGACGTGCGGCGCTGGCAAAGTCCGACGGCGGCCGCGGGCTGGGTGCCTATGGCCTGCAGGCGTCCATCGCCGAATGCCATGCGGTTGCGCACTCGGTGGCGGAGACTAGCTGGCCCCGGATCGTTGGACTGTATGAGGCACTCGGCCAGCTCACGCCGTCGCCCATCATTGAACTCAACCGGGCGGTGGCGGTAGCCATGGCGTCCGGCCCGGCCGACGGGCTGGCCCTGGTGGAGGAGATCGCCGGGCGGGGCGAACTCAACGGTTCGCACCTTCTTCCGTCCGTCCGTGGCGAGCTCCTCACCCGGCTGCGCCGCGTCGACGAAGCCCGACACGCCCTGCTGCAGGCCCTGGAGCTGTGCGGGAACGCGGCGGAAAGGGCCGCGCTGGAGCGCAAAATCAGCGCCCTTAGCCCGTCGTGACGCCGGAAGTGCCACCGGGTCGGGGGCGCCGGGGCCGGGCACTCCCGGGCAGGACGGCCCCGCACTATGCTGGCAGCATGTCTACCTATGAAGTGACCCGCAGCGCATTCATTCCGGCTCCGGCCGAGGCAATCTTCCCCCTCATCAACAACTTCCACGAATGGACCCAATGGTCTCCCTGGGAGAAGGTGGACCCCGCCCTGGAACGCCACTATTCCGGCAACGCTGCCGGCGTCGGGGCGAAATACTCCTGGAGCGGCAACCGCAAGGCCGGCAGCGGAAACATGGAAATCGTGGAGTCGACGGAGCCCCGATTGGTCAGGGTCCGGCTCGAGTTCACCAAGCCGTTCAAGGCCGTGAACCCGACCACCTTCACGCTGACCCCGGTCGACGGCGGCACCAACGTGAAGTGGACCATGACGGGCGAGAACAAGGGATTGGCCAAGGTCTTCGCCCTGTTCATGAACATGGACAAGATGGTGGGCGGCGACTTCGAAAAGGGCCTGCAGGCACTCTCGGCAGCGGCGTCCGCGCGTACTCACTAGGGCGGCCTTGTCCCGCATGAGCTGCCGTGGGCCGCATGAGCGGTGTTGGGCGGCACCGTTCATGCGGGCCCGGGCCGCGGAAGCCGGCAACGGTGTTCGGGCTGTGAGGATGCGGACAGTTCGAAGTCCGCGTTCAGTCCTCGTATGGATGGACCGGGAACGCTGAGGCAGCCCTGGAACTCGCCAAGCAGCACCAGGATCTGAACCTGCCGGGCAGCCGAATCGTGGTCCACCAGGACCAGCAGGTCCCCGGAATGCAGGGCGCCTACGTAAAAAGCCCTTCGCCGATGTATCCTCCCGGCTGGACGCCGGGAGGGACCGCTGCCAGGGCCGAGCCGGTGTGTTTGAGGTATTCCACGGCCAGGGTGTCCTGCTTGGCCATGGCCATCTGCATCGGGACGTAGTGCGTGCGGGGATCCCTGACGAAGGCAACGAAGAACAAACCGGCGTCGAGGTGCCCCAGCCCGTCGGAGCCGTCGGTGTAGTTGTAGCCTCGGCGGAGCATCCGGACTCCGTCGTTCTGGTCGGCGTGGGCCATTCGGACGTGAGCGTCCATACCAATCAAGGGTTCGCCGTCCTTGCCTTTAAGGGCAAAATCAGGGGCGCTGAATTCCTTGCCTCCGGATAGCGGGGACCCTTCGGACTTGGTCCGCCCGATCAAGCCCTCCTGTTCGCGGAGCGAGGTGCGGTCCCAGATCTCGATGTGCATACGGATCCGGCGGGCCACCAGGTAGCTGCCGCCCTGCATCCATGCTTCCTCTGGACGGGAGCCTGCACCCGCCCACACGTGTTCGTTCAGCAGGGCTGTATCTTCGGCTTTGATGTTGTTGGTGCCGTCCTTGAATCCGAAAAGGTTGCGTGGGGTCTGCTGGCTCCGGGACGTCGAGGAGGTGCGGCCAAAGCCGAGCTGGGACCAGCGCACCCGGACCGTGCCGAAGCCGATGCGGGCGAGGTTGCGGATGGCGTGGACGGCCACCTGCGGATCGTCCGCGCAGGCCTGAACGACGATATCGCCGCCGCTGCGGTTCGGTTGCAGGTCATCGCCGGGGAAATGTGGCAGGTCGATCAGGGCTTCGGGGCGGCGGCCTTCCAACCCGAAGCGGACTTTGCCGTCCTTTTCGAACAGGCCAGCGCCGAACCCGAAGGTCACAGTGAGCTTTGCAGCGCTGAGGCCTAAGGCTTCGCCAGTGTCCTCCGGCGGCGCGTCGTAGGGGCCGTCCGCCGCGCCGGTGGTGCCAGTTTGGCGGCCTTGGCTCATGGCCTCGGCGGCCGCCGTCCAGTCTCTCAAGAGCCGGATCACGGCGCCGCGGTCGTCCGTGGTGACGTCGAAGGCAGCCATATGCAGGCGGTCCTGAGCCGGTGTGGTGATGCCGGCCTGGATGCTTCCGTGGAACGGCACAACGTCTGCTTCGGCCGGGGTCGGAGCTGTAGCGGGAGCCAAAGCGTCATGGCTGAGCAGGCCTGCGGCCACGCCTGCAATGGCTCCTGCACCGCCTACGCTGGCCAGTGCCAGGAGGCCCCTGCGCGACATGCGCGTCGCCGGCGCCTCACTTTTGGCCGATTCGGCGGCGGAAGTGTCTGCACCGAGTGCGTCCGGTCCGGCAGCGTCTCTTCCCGCCTGGCCCCCGCCGTACGGGCAGCCGCTCACAGAACGACGGCGGCGGTCAGGTTGGACAGCGGCTCACCGAGGGCGTCCACCAGGGCGGCGAGCTTCTGTACCTGCTCCGGGGTTAGCTCGTCGTAGTACATGAAGCCTTCGCCGCGGGCGTGCTGCGTGAGTTCGGCCTGGAGAGCGGCGAACTTCGCCTCCAGCGACGTGGCGAGTGCCGGGTCTTTCTGCTCCAGGACGGGTTTGAGGTTCTCAAAGGCGATCCGGGCGCCGTCCACGTTGGCCTGGAAGTCCCAGAGGTCCGTGTGCGACCAAATTTCCTCTTCACCGGTGACCTTGCCGGTAGCAACTTCGTCCAGCAGTTCCTTGGCGCCGTTGCCCAACTTGTCGGGGGTGAGTTCAACGTTGCGGGTACGGCTGACCAGATCCTCGGTGTCGGCGACCAGTTGGGCGGAGAGCCTTTCGCGTTCGGTTGCACTCAGCGCAGCGAATCCGGCAGGCGGGAAGAGGTCCTTTTCGGCGCGGTGCCAGCCAGTCCATTCCTCGCCCGGCGCAAGGTCTGCCTCTCGGGCATCCAGCTTCGGGTCGAGGTCGCCGAAGGATTCCGCAATGGGTTCGATCCGCTCCCAATGCATCCGGGTGGCGGCGTAGAGGTCCCGGGCCTTGGCGGCATCGCCGGCGGCGTAGGCTGCGGCGAACTCCTTGGTGCCGGCCAGGAGCTGCTCGGCCTGGTCCTTGACGTACGCCATGTACTGGGCCGTCCCAGTGTCCGTGAGGGCCTTGATGCTGGTGTCCACTGCGGGCGTGTCCCCGGATTCGGTGATCTCGAAGGCGGAGCGGATGCCCTCGCCCTGCATGCCCGGCTTGCACGCAGTTATGTACTTGCCGGCGGGTGCAGTGGCCACCAGGTTGCGGGTCAGACCCGGTCCGATGTTCTCCACCTCGCCGATGATGCGCAGGCCGTCTTCGGCGAGGAGGTAGAACTCGGTGACCTGGTCGCCATCGTTCTGGATGGCGAACGTGATGTTGCCGCTCTTGGCGCTCGCGGTGGACAGCGAGCAAACGTCATTGGTGCTGGAAACCTTGATGGGGCCGGTGGCGGCCGGAGCGCTGTTGTTCGTGCAAGCGGCCAGTGCCAGCGGAAGGATAGCTGCGGCCAGCATGTAACGGAAATGCCGGTTGGCGAACTGAGGCATGGGGATATTCCTTTGGGGATGCGGTGGTGTGGAAGGGGAAGGCTAGGATTTTGACGCGAAAGTCGGCGGGCTCTGGGGCTCATCCACCGGGTCATGCGCGCGGTGATCGGTGCGGAGGATGAAAAACATCACCGGCGGGACGTACAGCAGCCAGGTAGTGTCGGGGGAGAAGTTCAAGGTGCCCTTGAGCAGCGTCCCGTACCAGGATGACGGCGGATGGACAGGCTACCGCCGATGGCCTCCTGCGTTTCGAACGTCAGTCCGCGGGGGCCGAAACTGAGGAGGGCCTCGAAGCCCTCGGCAACTCCCACGCCGGCCCACAGCTTGGGGAGCAGATGCGACCGGCCACTCTTGGACAGGTAGGCCATCAGCAGGACGATGATGAGGGTCGCCTCAAGGCCTTCGCGCAGGCCAAACAGATAGTTCGCGGTCATTCGCCAGTGCACCTCGCCTCGTGGAAGCCAAGGTTAGGCTTACCTAAGAAGGAAGAGTACCCAGCTGTGCCAATTAAGCAAAGTTTTTGTGAGCTATTTCCTATTGCAATAGGCGTCAAGCATCAGCTGTCGAAGTGGGGTTCGGGGGCGCCGCCGTAGCCTTCCAGGATTGATTCCGCGAGGAGGCGCAGCTTCACGTTCCGGTGGCTTGAGGCCCTGGCTAGGATGTGGAAGGCTTCGTCGTAGGAGCATCTGTTCTGCCCCATGATCACGCCGCAGGCGATGTCTATCGTCGTGCGGCTGATCAGGGCCGAGCGCAGCTGGTCTGTGAATTCGGACGCCCGCCGCACCTGCGTCGCCAGGCGCAGGCTCCTCGATCCAACATCCCGGAAGGCAAAAGCCTGCGACATGAGCTCAGTGGTGAAGATGTTGGGCTCGGCCGCGAAGAAAGACAATGCGCCCGCATAGCCGTGATTCACCTTCAAGGGAAGGCTCATAGCGCTCAAGTAGCCAGCCGCCTGCAGCCGTTGGCGGTAGTGGGGCCACCGCGGGTCCCGGGATTCGGCGTTGAGGAGGATGGCAACGCTGCCGTCCAGCGATTCCGACGCCGGGCCGTGCGAATGTTCCTGGTCCCACCTGGTGAGCGCCACGGCTGCGTCAGGCGCGCCGGCCGTGACCGGTTTCCGCTTCGGTGCCCGGAGGGTCACCGCACAGTCAAGGACCGCGTCGGCGGCCCTGGTCAGGGCCGCGGCCCCTAGGCCAGCGAGCACGTCCAGTGACGCGGCCTCCGTGGGTGCCACCAGATCGTAAAGGAGATCCGTGCCGTCCCAGCGCCAGTGGGTCGGCAGCTCAAGTTCGTCCGAGCCCCTGCCGGCATGTGTTTGACCATCGTTCACGTGATCGCCCCCATCAAGTGAGAAGGGCCGTCGCTACTGCAGCCAATCCCGAGCCTAGGGGGCTCACAACCGGGGCACACGAGTAGTTAGTACTCATATTTGATTAACCCCGGCACGGAGCGGCCCGGGTCCCGCAATGGGATCCGGGCCGTGTTCCGCCAGTGTCAGCCTTGGTTGATGCGGATCATATTGCCGGAGGGGTCCCGGAACGCGCAGTCACGCGGGCCCCACGGCTGGGCCTTCGGTTCCTGCAGGACCTCGGCCCCTGACGCGCGGAGCCTTTCGAACGTCGCATCGAGATCGTCCGTGTTGAACACCAGCATGGGCATGACGCCCTTGGTGAGGAGCTCCTGGATGGCGTCTCCGTCTGCCTGGGAGCGGCCTGCGTGGGGAGGCGAAAGAACGAGCTCAAGGTCGGGCTGGGCGGCACTTCCAAGGGTGACCCAGCGCTGTCCGTCCGAGCCGACGTCGTTCCGCACTTCAAAGCCAAGCGCGTCGCGGTAGAACGCGAGGGACTCGTCGAGATCGTTGACGGTTACGTGTGCGTATTTCAATGAAATGTTCATGTTTCACACGCTATTGCAGCTGTGGCGCGGGCGCTTCTTCAATCCTGCTCAGTGTTTCCCGTGCCACTCCACTGCCTGCTTTCTTGCTTGCTGCCGACGCCTTGCGGTCCGGCCGCGTGTGTTGTTTGGCGATGCAGTTGGGCATGGCCTTCACTGCGTGGTGTTCCCTGGAGCGGTACTCGCTGGGGGTGATGCCCACGACCTCTGTGAAGCGGGAGCTGAACGAACCCAGCGATGTACAGCCCACCTCCATACAGGCGTCGGTCACGCTGATGCCGGCCCGCAGCAGGGCCATGGCGCGTTCGATCCGCCGTGTCATGAGGTAGTTGTAGGGCGTCTCGCCATAGGCAGCCTTGAACTGGCGCGAGAAGTGCGCCGGCGACATCAGGGCGCCGGCAGCCATGGTTGGCACGTCGAGGGGCCGCGCATATTCGCGATCGATCAGGTCGCGGGCGCGGCGCAGGTGGGCCAGATTGGCCAGCTCCTGCGGTGTCATGCGGTCATTTTACGCGTCGAAGTGGGTGCTGGGCTTGTCGCCGGAGATCTTGATGACCATTTCCTCGGCCACGTCCCGGAGCTTCTGGTTCCGGTGGCTGGAGACGTTGGTCAGGATGGTCATGGCTTCGGCCTGGGTGCAGCGGTTCTGGCCCATGATGATCCCGCAGGCCAGGTTGATGGCTGTCCGCTTCTGCATCGCTGCGCTGAGGTCATCGGCGGCGCCCTGGGCGGTGCCCACTTTCAAGGCGAGGCGGACGGCGCTCCCGGCAAGGTCGGCGAAGCCGGCGGCTTCCTTGATGATGTCGTCAGAGAACACGCTGGTGGAAGTAGCGAAAAAATTCAGGGCGGCGGAAGAGTCTTCGCCGATCTCCAGCGGCACGCCCAGTGCGCTGAGGATGCCCTCGTCATACAGCGCTTTCTGGTAGCGCGGCCAGCGCGGGTCGGTGCGGACATCGCCCAGGAGGGTGGGCCTTTGGGTCTGGAGGGCTGTGATGCAGGGTCCCTCACCTACCTGCTGCTCGATTTTGTCCAGGTGGATGGCCTTGGGGCTGCTTCCGCCAACGGTCCTGGTGTGCTTGACGCGTTTCAGAGTCACGCCACATTCCACGGTTTCACCGGCGTTCCGGCTGATCACGTCGGCGGCGATAGCAGCGAAGCCTCCCAGGAACTCGGCTATTGAATCTGTGCCGATTATCAGGTCCTGGAGTTCAAGGAGGAGGTCGCGCTCCGGCGTAGTGGACATCTCCACAACCTATTCCCATCGGTTAGCGCCCGCAACTGGAAAGGGCTGGGGACTAACCGATGACGGGGCGCTCTTCCGGCAGGCTATAGAGCCTCGGCCGGGAGGAGAGGGCCAGCGCGGACGCTACTGTCACGGTGCCGATCCTGCCGAGGAACATCAGCGCCATGAGGACCCACTCGGCCGACGGCGGGAGGTTGTACGTGATACCGGTGCTCATCCCCACGGTGGCGAACGCGGAGATGGATTCGAAAAGTACCTTCTCCAGGCTGTAGTCCGTCAGCATCAGCAGCGCCAGGGTGCCGCCCACCACCGCGGCGACCCCCAGCAGCGCCACGGACAGAGCTTGGCGCTGCGACGAGGCGCTGATGGAACGGTGGGCGATGGTCACCTCATCCCTGCCGCGCACCTCGTTCCAGATGGAGAACGCCAGCACCAGGAACGTGGTGATCTTGATGCCGCCGGCGGTACCGGCGCTGCCGCCACCGATGAACATCAGGATGTTGGTAACCATCAGTGTCTCAGGAGCCGCGGCACCGTAGTCGATGCTGTTGAAGCCGGCAGTGCGGGGGAAGACGCCGCCGGCCAGTGAACCCAACAGCTTGCCCGTCAGTGACAGGCCGCCCAGGGTCTCGTTTCGCTTCCATTCGAAGGCTCCGAACAAGGCGATGCCGCCGGCGAGTAGCACTAGGGTGCCGTAGATGGTCAGGCGCAGGTGAATGCTCCAATTCCGGGGTTTCACGTCGCCCCGGAGCAGTTGGATGATTACCGGAAACCCCAGGCCGCCGGCAATGATGGCCAGGCAGACGGGGACGATGATCAGGGGGTCTTCGGCGAAGCCAACGAGGTTGTCGCTGTAGAGCGCGAAGCCGGCATTGTTGAAGGCCGACACCGCATGGAAGGAACCGTGCCACAGTGCCGTCAGGGGATTCTGGTCATAGGCCAGCCAAAATCGGACCGTCAGAATAACGGCTGTGACCGCCTCGATGCTGACCATGAGCCTGGCCACCCGCAGCAGCACGTGCCTGACATCGCCCAGGTTCAGGGTGTGCGTTTCGGACTGCGCCACCAGTTGCCCGCGCAGGCCTATGCTCTTACGGACCAACAGTGCCAGCAGCGTCGCCAGGGTCATGATGCCGAAGCCGCCCACCTGGATCAGGAACATGATCACAGCCTGCCCGAACGGCGTCCAGTACGTTGCCGTGTCCACAGTGATAAGCCCTGTTACGCAGACAGCCGACACAGACGTGAACAGGGCGGCCATCAGGGGGTCGCTTACCAGGTCGCTGCCGGTCCGGGCCATCGGAAGCATCAGCAGAGCCGCACCCAGTCCGATGACGGCCAGGAACGCCAGCGGGACCGAACGCACCGGGTGCAGGAGGGCTCGGCGTATGGGGTTATCGCTCCGCGGTTCGGGGATTCGTCCGCCCCTCAGGCCCGGCACTGCAGCGCCGTTCCGGGGTGGCGCCGGCGCGCCGTTCCGGAACCTGCTCAGGGACATGTCCTAGCCCACATGGATGCCAGGACGGCGACTCGGGTCGGGTTCATTTTCCCTGATGATCTCCCGGACCACGGGGGCCGTGTCACCGCGGCCCAGCAGCAGGTAGCGCATCAGGTGTGCCAGGGGGTTGCCTTCCGCCCACTCAAAATAAGCGTGTGGCCGGACTCCCGTGGCGTCGCGGAGGGCCAGCAGGATGGCGGCGATGGCGTTGGGAGCGGCAGGGCTCTCGGCGCGAAGGACGCGGTGTCCGTCCACCTCGATTCCACGCACCTCCAGCACATCACTGAAGCCCGAGGGATCGGTGACGTCGATTTCCAGGAAGATCACATCAGCCGTTCCAGGCACGGGATTGTTCTCACGCTGCTGGGCTTCCTTCGCGCTGTATTCCGCTGCATCGCGGGCCTGCGGGCGGTTGGCGATCAGGTTGATCCGCCCGTCGTAGTCAATCGTGTCGGTGATAAAGCGGCGGGCGTCGTCGTCGAACTCGATTTTATGAACCCTGAGTTCGGTGGTGCGGCTGACCCGGGACACCAGCGAGACCACAATGATGCCCACGATGAACAGCCCGGAGATCGCCAGGCCGTCCGGTTTGGCGATCACGTTGGCGGCCAGTGCGTACAGCAGTATCAGGGTCAGGACAGAGAACCCGACGGCGGCGCTCCGCCTTTTGCTGCGCGCCGCGGAGATGCTGACGGCTACCGCCCCGGAAACCATCATGGCCAGGATCCCGGTGGCATACGCGCCGGCCTGGGCATTGACGTCGGCCTTGAACCCTATGGTGATCAGGATGCTAATGGCGGTGTAGACTAGGACCACCGGCCGCACGGCCCGCGACCAGTCTGGGGCCATGCCGTAGGACGGCAGGTAGCGGGGAACGATGTTGATCAGACCGGCCATGGCGGAGGCGCCGGCGAACCACAGGATCAGGATGCTGCTGACGTCGTAGACGGAACCGAAACCGTTGCCCAGCAGCTCGTGGGCCAGATAGGCAAGGGCGCGGCCGTTGGCTTCACCGCCGGCCTCGAAGGCGTCGGCGGGGATCAGCACCGTGGTCACGAAGCTGCTGCCCAGGAGGTAGACGCTCATGATCAGGGCGGCCGTGGTGAGGAGCTTGCGCGTGTTCCGGACGCGGGCGGCAAGGCGTTCCTCCGCGGTGGCGCCATCGGCCGCGACCAAGGGCATCATGCTGACGCCGGTCTCGAAGCCGGAGAGGCCCAGGACCAGCAGGGGGAAGGCGAGTAGGGCGGGACCGGCGATGTCCCCGAAGCCCATACCGGAGGAGGTGAGCGCGGCGGTCCAGGCGGACAGCGCACCTGGCTGCGTGACGGCGTCGAACATTCCCACGCCGATAATCACGGCGTTGAGCAGCAGGAAGATGGCCACCAAGGGGATGGCGACTGCAACCGCTTCAGAGAAGCCAAGAAGGAACACTCCGCCCAGGATCAGCAGGAGCGCCACGGTGATCAGGACGGCCTGGCCGTCCAAAAAAGGCGGCAAGTAAGGGTTCTCCAGCATGTGGACGGTGGCGTCGGCGGCGGAGAGGGTGATGGTGATGATCCAAGACGTGGCAACGAAGCCGAGCAGGATGAGGACAAAAATCTTTCCCCGCCAGAACGGCAGCAGCTTCTCCAGCATCGCCACCGATCCCTGACCGTGAGGGCTTTCATGCGCGACCCGCCGGTACATCGGCAGCATGCCCAGCAGTGTCAGGCCAACAATGAGCAGGGTGGCAAGCGGGGAGAGCGCCCCGGCGGCGAGGGCGGCGATGCCAGGCAAGTAGGAGAGGGTCGAAAAGTAATCCACTCCCGTGAGGCACATGACCTTCCACCAACTGTGGGCCGGTGCGTGGTCCTCCGCGGCTTCGGGGCCTACCGGCTGGTGGACTGTATGTTCCAGCAGCCACCTGGTCAGCCGGTTTCCAGGGTCGCCGTCCCGCTCCGGATTCGGAACACTGGCGGGGATGCAGAAGCGGGTGGGTGCAGTCAACGGGTTACTTTCTCTACCCGCGCAGGCGGGATCGGCGTGAATAACCAACGGAGCGTAGCACCGGGCCAAGGGCGCCCAGCGGCGGAACCCGGGATCTTAACGCGTTCTTAACGCCGGCCCCACAGCACCTCCAGACGGATCATTTTGAGGCCTTGCACTTCGGCTACTTAGCGCTACTATGTACTAGTAGCTAGTAACACTGAGTAGTGGATGAGAAGGTGTCCGGTGGGTAAGCAAATGACGGAGATGCTCAAGGGGACACTGGAGGGCATTGTTCTTGCCCTCCTGACCGGGAGCCCGGCCTACGGGTACGAAATCACCACGCTGCTCCGGGCGCAGGGGTTCACCGAAATCGCCGAGGGGACCGTGTACGCGCTGCTGGTCAGGATCGAGCAAAAGGGCCTGGTGGACGTCGAGAAGCGGCCCTCCGAGAAAGGGCCGCCGCGCAAGGTGTACACGCTCAACACACAGGGCGAAAAAGAACTGGACGAATTCTGGAAAACATGGAGCTTCTTGTCCGAACGGCTTGAACAGCTCCGCACGGGAGGAAAGTGATATGGCAGCCAAGTGGATCGAGCTGGTGACCGGCTCGCTCGAGCAGAAGAAGCAGTACAAACAGTCCAAGGCGCGGCTGGAAGCCCTGCCCGAGCCCTACCGCGCCGTGGCGACCGCCTTCAACCGGTACTTCATGTACTACGGCGGGGTCACCGAGGGGGACACCATCGTGCAGATGTTCTCGGACCTGGCGGACCTGTGGGAACGCGCTGCCATCGACGGCACGCCAGTGGTGGAGATCGTCGGCGAGGATCCCATCGAGTTCGCCGAGAGCTTCGCTCAGGCCTACGGCGGAAAGCGATGGATCGACAAGGAACGGGCCCGTCTCATCGAGGCGGTCGATAAGGCGAAAGAGGCAGGATCGTGACAACCGCCGCTATCCGGGTGCAGGGCATCGAGAAGTCCTTCAAGGACGTGCACGTCCTGCGCGGTGTGGACTTTGACGTGGCCGCGGGGAGCATCTTCGCGCTGCTCGGTTCGAACGGCGCGGGCAAGACCACGCTGGTGCGGATCCTGTCCACGCTGCTGAAGGCCGACGCCGGCACCGCCATGGTGCACGGCTTCGACGTCACCGCGGAGCCCGGCGACGTGCGCGAGTCGATCAGCCTGACCGGCCAGTTCGCCGCGGTCGATGAAGTACTAACCGGCCGGGAAAACCTCGTGCTCGTAGCCAAATTGCGTCATCTAAAGGACCCGGGGGCGGTCGCCGATGGGCTGCTTGCGCAGTTCAACCTCGCGGATGCGGGTTCCCGCAAGGCGTCGACGTACTCGGGGGGCATGCGACGCCGGCTCGACATCGCGATGAGCCTGATCGGGAACCCGCCGGTCATCTTCCTCGACGAACCAACAACGGGGCTCGACCCCCAGGCTCGCATCGAGGTGTGGCAGACCGTTAAGCGACTCGCCGGCCAGGGCACCACGGTGCTACTGACCACGCAGTATCTCGACGAGGCAGAACAGCTCGCTGACCGCATCGCGATCCTGCACAAGGGCACGATCATCCAGAACGGGACGCTCGCCGAACTCAAGCAACTCCTCCCGCCCGCCAAAGTCGAGTACGTGGAGAAGCAGCCCTCCCTCGAGGACGTCTTCCTCTCCCTCGTCGGTACCACCAGCGAGCGCCCTACCGCCGACGACGGCCCGACCACCGACGGCGGTCACGCTGCCGGCTCGGTCCCAGCACGAAAGGAAGTCCGATGACCGCTCACGTTCTCGGCGACACACGCGTCCTGACCAGCCGCTCGCTGCGCCACATCCTCCGCAGCCCCGACACGATCATCACCACCGCTGTCACCCCGATCGCGCTGATGCTGCTGTTCGTGTACGTCTTCGGCGGTGCGATCAACACCCGATCCGACACGTCGTACATCAACTACATGCTCCCTGGCATCCTGCTCATCACGATCGCGTCCGGAGTCGCGTATACCGCGTACCGGTTGTTCCTGGACATGCAGGGCGGCATTTTCGAACGCTTCCAATCCATGCCGATCGCGAGGTCGAGCGTGCTCTGGGCCCACGTCCTCACCTCCCTGGCCGCGAACCTGGTCTCGGTAGGGCTCGTGATCGGCGTCGCCCTCGTCATGGGGTTCCGCACGGGGGCATCCGTGGCTTCCTGGCTTGCCGTCGCCGGCATCCTGGTCCTGTTCACCCTGGCGCTGACCTGGATCGCCGTGATCGCCGGGCTCTCGGCGAAGACTGTTGACGGCGCGAGTGCGTTCAGCTATCCACTGATCTTCCTGCCGTTCATCAGCTCGGCATTCGCGCCCACCGATTCGATGCCGGGCCCGGTCGCATGGTTCGCTTCGAACCAGCCCGCCACCTCCATCGTGAACACCATCCGGGCCTTATTCGCCGAGGAACCGGTGGGCAGTGACATTTGGATCTCCCTCGCCTGGCTCGTCGGTATCCTGGTTCTCGCCTATGCCTTCGCGACCGCCATTTACCGTCGCAAGATCTCCTAGGGTTTTGTCGGGCAAGCTCCCTGTCAGGCACGACGGCGGTGCCGCCGTCGTGCCCCAGGTTGCAGTGTGGCGTGTGCCTCAATCAGTCCGCGGAAGAATTTGTGCCGGCCGTGCACTGGCTGTGCAGCGGGTGCAATGTCAGGATTGAAGGCAGGCACGCAGAGGCCAGAGGAGGCTCACGGATGACCGATGGGACGACAGCCGCCCGCGAGACCGGATACGCGTCGGTCAATGGGCTCCAGATGTATTACGAGTTGCACGGGGAGGGCGGCACTCCGCTGTTGCTCCTGCACGGCGGGCTATTCGACATCGAGCAGCAGTTCGGTGCGCTGATCCCGAGTTTGTCGGGCGGGCGCCGGGTGATCGCCGCGGACTTCCAAGGGCATGGACGCACTAACGACATCGACCGGCCGCTTGGCACTCACGCCCTGGCGTCTGATGTCATCGGGCTTCTTGAGCACCTCGGTGTCGGCAGCGTGGATGTGTTCGGGTTCAGCGTCGGCGGTGCGGTCGCGCTGGACCTGGCGATCCACCACCCGGAACTTGTGCGCAAGCTCATCGTTTCGTCGGTGTCGTTCCGGCCAGAGGGGGATCGCGGCGGCAACGAGGAAGCTGTCGCGGAGATGACGGTGGACATGATCGCGGGAACCCCAATGGAGGAACGTTACCTCACAGTGTCCCCGCATCCCGATCGCGAGCACTTGCAAGGCCTGCTCGATAAGCTCTCACACTACGGCTCGGGCGAAACCGGATGGAGCGATGATGAGATCCGCGGAATCGCTGCCCCGACGCTCTTCACGGTGGGTGACTGCGACATGGTCAAGCTCGAGCACGCGGTGAAGTTCCTCAAACTGCGAGGGGGAGACGTGAACGGCGACTTCGAGGGCGTGCCCGCTTCGCAGCTCGCGGTATTCCCCGGAACGACGCACTTTTTCGGGCTCGCGCGGACCGACCTCGTGCGCGAGGTAGTTACCACGTTCCTCGACGCTCCCGCGCCCACCGGCTGGGCCGACCGGTAAGGGCGCCGGCCAACAACCCCCGTATCACCCCAGCAAGTCCGCTTTAGGACGCCTTGCTCGCCGTACCTTTGCCGCCCACGGAGTCCACCACGGTGGAGGCCACCTCGCGGAGTTTCACATTGCGGCTGTTGGACGCCCGGGTGAGGATGCTGATGGCCTCGTCCTGGGAGCTGCCGTTCTGCGCCATGACCACGCCCACCGCCATGTCGATGATGGTCCGTGACTGCATCGCTGCCAGGAGGTCCTCGTGTACGCCCTTAAGGTGCGCCATGCTGAGCGCGAGCTGTATGGATCGTGACGCGTTGGCCACGAAATTTTCAGCGGTCAGGACGTCCAGGTCCGAGAATCCGTTGGGTTGTCTGGAATAGAGGTTTGTCACCCCGTGCGCCTCGCCCGCCAGGTTCAAGGGGACGGCAAGTACGGAGCGAACGCCGTTGTCCAGTGCGGCCTCCGTGTAGCGGTGCCACCGTTCCTCGACAAGAAGGTCGGGGATCAGGATGGTGGTGTTCCCATGTAAGGCCGTGAGGCATGGCCCCTCGCCGAAGCCGTTCTGCAGCTCATCCAGGGACGCCGCCCGCGCATCGCTGCTGGCTGCCACCGCGGGCTTTTTCTCCCGCAGTACGGTCACGCCGCAATCAATAATGTTGTCCTGCGTCGAAAGGCACGACGCCGTCATGATGGCCAGTTCGGTGAGGAAAGAAGTGATCTCTGGGCTGTCCAAGACAAGCCCCAAAAGTCTGTGTTCATCCTCGGCCGCTGCCACATGGCCCGCCGTTCGGCCCTCGCCTTTGGTAGCCCCCAGCTGATTGTGGTCCAAAATGTTCCGCCTCCTTCGCCGAAACCAAGTCCCCTTCCGACGTTACCCCCGTCGGAAGGTGGTGGACATCCCTAATTCATGCGGATAACGGCTCCGCGTTAGGGGTTCTGTTCGGCCCTCCCGCTGGGTAGTTACGGGGTGTGCCGCTGCCGGCTGCCGTGTCCTCGCGCCGGATGATCTCCATGGCCTCCGGATCCAGCAGCCTGCGGGTGCCGGTCCGGGCGTCCAGGATCCAGAACAAATCCAGTTTGGGAACGACGTCGGTCACCCGGCCCTCGTGGAAGAGCTTGCCGTTGTGCCACGCCTCGATGTAGTCGCCGGCCTGCAGCCGGTCGGTGTTGACTCGTTCGGTCTGGACCGGTTCGGTGTGGATCCGGCCAGTGCTAATACGTTGAGTTCCCATGTGAGCCGCCTCCAACTCGTTGTGTCCCCGTACGGCCAAGCTTGCCGTGGCGACGTTGCCGGAGTGTTTCGCGGGGATGATTTTCCTGTGTCGTCGACCCGGGGGCGTGCGTGGCCGGCTGTAACCCGGGGCGGGAAACAGGCACATCAGAACTTCGCTGCGAAAAGGGGTTAGAGTCCGGGGACAGTTTCCGGATCTCGGGTTTCGCGTTCTTTTGCGGTGACCTGGGCGATGGCGTGCCGGGCGCGGCGGACAAATCGGGCCGTCCGCCATGCGCCGTAGGTGGCGCCTAGTACAAGGAAAAGCCCGGCGATGAGGAGTGGCCAGGGTGCGTAGGCGATGCTCGTCTCGGAATGCTCTGTGCCCGCTTCGGAGGTGACGGTGGCCGCCGCGGTGCCGGACTGAATTGCGGGTGCCTGTGGCAGGCTGGCGTGAAGTTCGAGCGTGGAGCCGGGCAACATGCCTTCTGGTGTGTCGAACTTAAGCTGGGTGTTCGCTCCGACCCAGCTGCTGACATCGAGCGTGCCGGACGGGTGCAGGATGGTATTGCCGGTGTTGTCCAGGGGCAGGGCGAACGTGACTGTGTCCCCGGTCTTCTCCCAGCTCAGGCCGCCGTGTTTGAGTGTGCTGACAGCGGTGCCTGCGACGTTGAGGTAAATGCGGACTCCCTGGCGCTGGATGACGTCTAGGCGGACGGCTGTGTCTCCTTCCACGGTGGAGGTCTTGCCTTGCACCGGGGGGCTTTGGATGATCAGCCCGCCGGCGTAGTCTCCCGGTGGGGTTTCGGCGGGGACGCTGATCCTGAAGGGGACTCTTAGTTCAGAGTTCGCCGCAAGAGTGATGTGGTCGTTGGCCAGTTGCACCCAGCCGCCCACGCCGGGACGCGGCTCGTCCTGGTTGGCCAGCGCGAAGGCGCCTTGCGGTGTGCTGGTGGCGTCTACGGGATAGTTCAGCAGCGTCACGGCCGTTTCAGTGTGGTTGGTGACGATCGCGGTAGCCTCTAGCGCTGCCCCGGGGTAGAGGGAGATGTGGAAGAAGTCGGATTCGTTCGCAGGCCGAATTCCCAGCGCCCCGTTGTCGACCGCAGCTACCGGTCCGGAACCGGCAAGCAGGCAAAGGGCCAACGCCGCCGTGATCAGTGCAGTGCTCAGGGCCCGGTGGGGCCGGGAAAAGGGAATGGTCATGGAGGGTCCTTAGATCAGCAGCCGCATTGCCCGTTGTTCGGGTAGGGGCGCAACCCGCCGTCCGTTCTCCCCGGGAGAGAACATCCGGCGGGTGCGCAAGGGCTCTAGGAGATGGTGTACGTGAGCGTGGAGACGTAGGGCAGGAGAGCAGTCGACCCAACGGCGCCAAAATAATTCGACCGGTAGGTGTTTGCCGGGACGGCCAGGCTGTAGGTGGGTGTTAGCGCGTAGGTTCCCCTGTTGGCTCCCCCGGACGTAACGAGGGCCTGGGCCGACCCCGACATTGCCAGGGCCGGTGCAGTGATGCCGGCGACAGGGTCGGCGCCCGACCCCGCGGTGACCGTGCCCGGGGTGATGGTCAGGTTGGAAACGGGGATGGTGCGAGCCGTTGTTTCAACGGTTCCGGCCGCGCTGGTGGGGACCGTGGCGGTAACTGACAACGTCCATGCTTGGCCTGTGCCGCGGGAGTCTGAAATGCTCCACGGGGACGAAGATGTTCCCGTGGCGGCTTTGTCTGTTCCGTCGAGTGTCACACCGCTCAGGTTCGCCCCGGACGTTGTGGAGGTCAGGGATCCACCGGAAATGGTGGAATCGACCGTGTCCGCCGTTGCCGCCGGCAGGACCGTAGTGAGCAGGATTCCGGCGGCGGCAAGGACGCCTGCGGCCTTGATGAATTTGCGCATGGGATTTCTCTCCAAAGGTTGTGGGCACGCCAAGAGCACGGCCGCGATGTGGCACGACGAAGTGATTGAGATACGCAAGACCGTGCAGGGTGAAGGTCCAACGGGATAACGAGGATCCGAGGGCGGGTTGAACAACCCGCAGCTTCCCACATCCGGCCCGCAGATAGGCACTGGTCTTGCGTGAGAGCAATAAGGAATTCGTTCTGTAGCCCCCACCATGAACGAACATCACCAAACGATGTGGTGTGTATGTGTCACTGTACGCTAGTCGCCGGCCGGCACTCCGGACAGGGACGGCGGAACAGATGTTCACAGGCGGGTCATAGCATGGGGGTATGAAAGTTGGGATGATCCGGGGACGCTCAGGGCGGAAACTGACATGACCGCTGACAGGGACAGGGATGCTTCACAGCGCCCCCGGCAGGCGCGGCCGCGTGACGCCCTTGGGCGGCCGCTGCCGTACGGAAGCGTCGGCGTCGAACCGGTCTCGGAGGAGCCGCTGCCGCCGGCGCAAACGTTGGTCACGGCTCGGAGCCTGGTGGAGGCTGGCCGGCCCTTCGCCGCCCATGAGGTACTCGAGGCCCGCTGGAAAGCCGGGCCAACCGAAGAACGCAACCTTTGGCAAGGACTCGCCCAAATCTGCGTCGGTCTCACGCACGCCGCCCGGGGCAACAATGTTGGCGCGCTCCGGCTCATCGAGCGCGGCGCGGCCCGACTCGCCGAGTACGGTTCCGGCAGCGGCCCGACCTACGGGCTCGACTTGGAGGCTGTTGTCAATTGTGCACGTGACCGGATGCGCACTGCCCCCTGAACTGACGGCCGCGGTCAGCCGGCATTTTCCTTGGAGGCAAGCCACCGGTTCAGCGCTTCTTGCCCCACACCCAGAACGGACGTGACGCTGGAGCTATGCGGTCGGCCTTGGTAGCTTCAACGCATGGCCATCAAATTTGAGAACGTCGGCATTGCAGTTCGGGACCTCGAAGCAGCCATCGCTTTTTTCACAGATCTCGGTCTTACGGTTGTCGGCCGTGACACCGTCAGCGGCGAGTGGGCCGATACTGCGGTCGGACTTGATGGCAACCACGCGAAAATTGCGATGCTCCAAACCCCCGATGGTCAGGGTCAACTGGAACTCTTCGAATACATCCACCCTGAAGCGATCGAGACGAACCCAACTCGTCCGAACGACATCGGAATGCACCGCGTTGCCTTCTCGGTTGACGACATCGACCAAGCCCTTGAAATAGCTGCGAAGCACGGATGTACTCCGCTGCGCGGCGTGGCGACCTACGGTGACGTCTACAAGCTCACGTATCTCCGCGGACCCAGTGGAATCCTCGTCATGCTCGCTGAGAAACTGACAAAGGACTGACGCCGGGGTCTGGCCGATGAGGGAGGCCTGCGCCCCAACCGCGCAATAACGCCGTAGTAACGGCCAGCGTGAGCCAATAACTAAAGCGACCTTCGCACTTTCTTGTGAACAACGCCGGTCAGAGAATTGAAGATGACGGAAGTCCGCGCTGCAGCAAGGGAATGAGCAGAGGATCCAGGTGAACGCCGGTGAGTTCGCGCAACACTGTGGGACGAAGGCAAACCTCGAAGCTCAGTCATGGGTTTCGCACTTCTGCCACTGGGCGGCTTCGCTCGTCTTCGGGGAAGCGTGATGTAAAAACCGCGAGCGGAGCCGATCTCAGTCACTCGGTTTTACAATGGTTTGCCATTATTGCGCCCCTCACCACCGTTGCCACCGCTTTGGCATTTTGGTTCGGCTGGACCATGACGGCTACTCGGACAGCCTATTTTGGCATTGATCAAAGTATCCTTGGGTATTCCACGGTCGATTATCTCCTGCGCAGTGCAGATGCGCTGATTGTTCCTGCCATTTTTATTCTGCTCATCACGGTTGTATGTGTTGGAATTCATGCGGTGACCGCTGCAATTATCAGGCGGGAAGTTGGTCTTGGGTACGTCCAAATCGGGGCCGTATTCGTGTTGTTGGCCGGGACATTCGTCACCTCGCTTGGAGTCTGGACGATGTTCGAGGATCTTCCCTTTGCCACTCCCTTCCTTTTCGAACCTTCCGCGCTGGGAGGTGGAATCGCAGTCAGCGCCTACGCTTTCTGGGTGCTCCGACGAACGGCCCTCGGCGCGAACACGGTAAGGCGCCTGCCAATGTGGGAAAAGCTCGGCTACGTTGCCGTAGTTCTCCTCGTGGTGGTGGCACTCTTCTGGGCCTGCTCTTCCTATGCGGGAGCCCTTGGCACCGGCAGGTCCCGGGAGTACGCCCAGGATCTGGAGCGGCGTCCAGCGGTGACTGTCTACAGCATGCAGTCGCTCGCGCTGGGATCCTCCGTGACAGAGGAAAAAATCTCAACCCCCGGCTCGAAGTACGGCTTCAAGTACACCGGGCTCAGATTCGTGACACTCAGCTCCGGCAAATACTTCCTGCTGCCAGCGGACTGGTCACGGAGCGCCGGCGTGGCGATCGTTTTGGATGAAAGCTCCGAATACAGGGTTGAGTTCGAGCCGGGAAGGGGATAAGCAGTGCAGCGGAAAATAATAGCCCTAGGAACCAGTTGTCTGATAGCCGTTGCCGCGCTCAGCGCCTGCGTCGCGGAACAGCCGACAAACGGCGAAACATCTGAGCCGGCCGCGGTGGATAACCGCGTCAAAGTGGGCGGAAACAACTGGATATATGAACCTGGGGCTAATGCTGAAGTTGTCAGGGTCGGCGCGGTTGAATCTTTTGAAATTGTCAATGAGACCGATGAGGACATTTCACCTGAAGTTGGATTTGGAAATGTCCTGTTCAGGGAGATCTCGAACGGATGCACAAACATTGTTCTCAAACCTGGCCAGTCCTGCCGGGTTCTTGGAGAGTGGGTGCAAGGGGGTGTCAGAAAAGCAACCTTGGACGTAGCGGTCACCAAGCAGAGTACGCCCGGCGCTACGAAGGAAAAAATCTCCATTCCGCTTGAGGCGACTTCACGTTCGGAGGTGCCAACAGGAAAAACCGTCTCACCTACACCGGCTTCTACCACTGCGTCGCCGTCGCCTTCAGAGACTTCGACAACGGGCACTCCCACACCATCGACCTCGACCTCGGGGACGTCAACACCTTCGAGTTCACCAACGGGGACGTCAACGGGTTCGGCTCCGCTGGGTCAGACGCCGTCTCCAAGCGCAACGCTGGGTGGTCTATAGCGTTGGTGACCCTGGTGCCTGGACAGCGGGAAAATTCGAGCAGCTGGTCAGGCGTGGGCATGGAGGAAGTGCTCGATGCCGTTCTCTCCCAGGGAGAGCCCGGTTTGGGCGAAGTCAGGTAAGTGGCAACCAACCCGAAATTGAGACTTTTTGTGCAGTGACGGCTCAGTCCGCTGCTGTCGCGCGCGCTCCTGCCCAGTTGCTCCCAGGTGGTCGCCATCCTGATGCCGGGACGCGCCGACGTCGTGGCGCGCCTTCGTGAAGGCAGGAAGAGTAACTGGGCGGGGACGTACGACGGCTGCCCGGCAGGCAGTGGGCCGCGTTCCCGGTCAGGGTGTCGCCGGCTCGCAGGAGCAGCATCCACCACGCCCCGCTGCTTGACGCCCTCCAACGCTTCCGCATATCCTGAACGAACGGTCGGTAAATAAATTAGTCCAATGAAGGCCTTTGCATAGGAGCAACCATGGCAGCGCATAATCTGCAGTCAGTGCCCGCTGAACAGTCCCCGGAAGGAACGGCGGCGTCATCCGCAGAAGCAGCACTCGCCCAGCGTGAGGCGGACGGTCAGGCGAACTTTGACCGCGTCATGGCGGAGGATTCCCGCATTGAACCCAAAGACTGGATGCCGGACGCTTACCGCAAGACCCTCCTGCGCCAGATCTCCCAGCACGCCCATTCTGAAATCATCGGCATGCAGCCCGAAGCTAACTGGATTTCGCGAGCCCCCAGCCTGAAGCGCAAGGCCATCCTCATGGCCAAGGTCCAGGACGAGGCCGGCCACGGGCTTTACCTCTACTCCGCCGCCGAGACCCTGGGCCAGCCCCGGGACAAGATGACGGCGGACCTCATCGCCGGCAAGGCCCGTTACTCCTCGATCTTCAACTACCCTGCCCTGACCTGGGCGGACATGGGTGCTATCGGCTGGCTGGTGGACGGCGCCGCCATCTGCAACCAGGTGCCGTTGTGCCGCGCCTCCTACGGCCCCTACGGCCGTGCCATGGTCCGCATCTGCAAGGAAGAGTCCTTCCATCAGCGCCAGGGCTTCGAAATCCTGCTGGAACTCTCCAACGGCACCCCGGAGCAGAAGCAGATGGCCCAGGACGCCGTGAACCGCTGGTACGCCCCGGCGCTGATGATGTTCGGCCCGCCGGACGACGATTCGCCCAACTCCCGCCAGTCCATGGCGTGGAACATCAAGCGCTTCAGCAACGATGAACTCCGCAGCCGTTTCGTGGGAATGATGGTGGAGCAGGTCCGCGTCCTGGGCCTCACGCTCCCGGACAGCAAGATTCGTTTCAACGAGGAAACCAAGAAGTGGGAGCACGGCCCGCTGGACTGGAACGAGTTCAAGGAAGTCCTCGCCGGCCGCGGCCCCTGCAACGCGCAGCGGCTGGAACGCCGCAGGGAAGCGCACGACGACGGCGCTTGGGTCCGCGAGGCAGCAGCCGCCTATGCAGCAAAACAGCACGCAAAACAGTCAATGAAGACGAAGGAATACGCAGCATGAGTCCCCACGGCAACCCGGAAGCCCCGGCCAGCTCCGCCACCGAGATCAACCGGGAGGCTCCGAAAGCGAGCCCTGAGGTCGGGCCCAAGGAAACGGAAACGGGCAACGCTTGGGGCCTGTGGGAGGTCTTCGTCCGGTCAAGCCGCGGGCTGAGCCATGTCCACGCCGGGTCCCTGCACGCGCCGGATGCCGCCATGGCCCTGCGCAACGCCCGCGACCTCTACACCCGCCGCAACGAAGGCGTGTCCATCTGGGTTGTCCCGGCCGATGCCATTGCCGCCAGCGATCCGGACTCCAAGGGCTCGTTCTTTGAGTCCCCGCAGGGCAAGGATTACCGGCACGCCACGTACTACACCAAGAGCGAAGGGGTGAAGCACCTGTGATCCCCACCGGCTCCCACAGCTCGCAAGCTCGCAGCGGGTCCCTCGCCGGCGTGGCCCCAACCACGGAAGGCCACGGCGACATCTCCACCGGCGTCCCCAATGCAGCCGGAGTGGCCGGCGGCGACAGCAACGCCAGCGCCACCCGCATCACGCCCGGCAACGCCCTGCGCCCGGAGGATATTGCCCTTGAGGTCCGCACCGGCCTGGTCAAACCCACCGAGGACGTGGCCGAGTACGCGCTCCGCCTCGGCGACGACGCCCTGATCCTGGCCCAGCGCCTGGGCCACTGGATCTCCCGCGCCCCCGAACTGGAGGAGGACGTGGCCCTGGGCAACATCGCCCTGGACCAGCTGGGCCATGCCCGGAGTTTCCTCACCTACGCCGGCGGCGCCTGGGAGAAGAGTGAGGATGACCTCGCCTACTTCCGGCGCGAGCACGAGTTCCGCTCCGCCCACCTCTTTGAGCAGCCCAACGGCGACTTCGCGGTGACCATCGCCCGGCAGTTCGTGGTGAGTTACTACCAGTTCGAGCTCTACCGCCGGCTCACGGAGTCCACCGATGCAACGCTGGCCGCCATCGCCGCCAAAGCCGTGAAGGAAGTGGACTACCACCGGGACCACAGTGCCCAGTGGATCCTTCGTTTGGCCGGCGGCACAGACGAATCCCGCAAGCGGATCATCCACGGCCTCAAGCTCGTCTGGCCCTACGTCGGCGAACTTTTCGAGGATGACGCCCTGGTGACCCGCCTGGCGGAGGCCGGTGCCGCCGTCGTGCCTTCCTCCATCAGGGAAGACTTTGACCGGCTTATCGGCGGAGTCCTCCAGGAGGCCGGGCTGGAGGTGCCGGACGTTCCGGCAGCACCTGGCGGCGGCCGGTCCGGCAAGCACTCCGAGCACCTGGGCTATGTCCTCGCGGAGATGCAGGTGCTGGCCCGCGAGTATCCCGGAGCAAGCTGGTGACGGTGATGGAAATGTACGTCGCCGGCTTCGAGGCCAAAACCAAGAGCGCCGAGCAAAAGGCGTGGGACATCGCCGCCACGGTGTGTGACCCCGAAATCCCCGTGCTCACCATCGCGGACCTGGGCATCCTCAGGGACGTGAAAATGGTCGACGACGGCGGGATAGTTCCCGCTGTCCAGGTCACCATCACGCCCACGTACTCGGGCTGCCCGGCGATGGACGCCATCCGCGACGACCTGAAGACCGCGTTCGCCAAGGAAGGCTACCCAAGTGTCCATGTGGACCTGGTGCTTGCGCCCGCGTGGACCACTGACTGGATGACGGACGCCGGCAAGGCCAAGCTGCGCGAGTACGGCATCGCCCCGCCCTCCGGCAGGGCTGCGGCCGCCAGGCACGCGGGCCCCATCCGTCTGCAAATGGCCGTCAAATGCCCGCAGTGCTCGTCGCTGAACACCAAGGAACTCACCCGTTTCGGTTCCACCTCCTGCAAGGCGCTGTACGTCTGCCAGGACTGCAAGGAACCGTTCGACTACTTCAAAGTCCTGTAAGGAAGCCCCATGCCTGTTGTCCGCCAGACCGCCGCCGAATCGGCGCAGGCCACCGGCCGCCGTCGTCCGTCCTTCCACACCCTCACCGTGGCGGAGGTGCGCCGGCTCACCGAAGACGCCATCGAGGTCACCTTCGGAGTACCCCAAGAGCTCGCCGGCCAGTTCGACTACCTGCCCGGCCAGTACGTGGCCCTGCGCACTACGCTCCCGGATGAGAACGGCGAGCCGCATGAGGTGCGCCGCAGCTACTCCATCTGCGCTGAGCCGCGCAGCTTCGAGGACGGCAGCAGCGAGATCCGCGTGGCCGTCAAGAAGGACCTGGGCGGCCTGTTTTCCACGTGGGCCAACGCGGAACTGAAGGCCGGCGACACCCTGGAGGTCATGAGCCCCATGGGCGCGTTTGTGTCCAAGCACGGGCGGGATGGCAAACCGGTGGACCAGAACGTCATGAATTCCATGAACCATCCGGAAGATCTGGCTGGGGAAACTGCCTCCATTGGGGGAGGCAGCTTCGTAGCCATTGCGGCCGGATCCGGCATCACCCCGGTTATCGCCATCGCCCGTACGCTGCTGGCCGCGAACCCGGAGACCCGGTTCGACTTGATCTACGCCAACAAGGCCGCCATGGACGTGATGTTCCTGGAGGAACTCGCGGACCTGAAGGACAAGTACCCTCAGCGGCTGGCCATCCACCACGTTCTGTCCCGCGAGCAGCGCATCGCGCCACTGCTGTCCGGCAGGATCGACGCCGAGAAGCTCCAGCAGCTCCTCGGCACCGCCATCCACGCGGACGACGTTGACGAGTGGTTCCTGTGCGGGCCGTTCGAACTGGTGCAGCTGTGCCGGGATACCCTGGCCGAGCGCGGCGTGAAGCCCGAGCATGTCCGGTTCGAGCTGTTCACGTCCGGGAAGCCGGACCGGCCGGAGGGCCACGCCGGCCGTCCCGTGGTGGTGGACGAGTCCAAGGAAACGTACAAGATCACGTTCAAGCTGGACGGGCTGCAGGGCGAGGTGGCCAGCCCCACGCACGCCCGGGAGTCCATCCTCAACGCCGCCCTGCGGGTCCGCCCCGATGTGCCATTCGCGTGCGCCGGGGGAGTGTGCGGCACGTGCCGGGCCAAGGTGGTCACCGGCAGCGTCACCATGGACGAGAACTACGCGCTGGAGCAGGATGAACTGGACAAGGGGTACGTGCTGACCTGCCAGTCTCACCCCACCACCAAGGAAGTCACCGTCGACTTCGACGTCTAAACACTAACGATTGAGTCCGGGGCCACGCCCGCAGGGTTCCCTGGCCGAGCTTGCGAGGATAGGGTGCGGGTGGGGACCCGGACGAACCAAGGAGCCCCATGATTTCCCTCTCCATCAGCAACGGCGTCGCCGAGGTAGTGCTGGATGCGCCGAACAAGCTGAACTCGCTGGACGAGCAGGCGCTCAAAGAGCTGGGCAAGGCGTACGACGACGCCGCTGCCGCCGCCTCGCGCGGTGAGGTCCGGGCGCTGCTCCTCAGGGGAGAGGGCCGGGCCTTCTGTGCGGGCCGGGATATATCGGGCGTATCGCCGGAGAGCGACGACGCGGCCGCGTACCTGGCGGGGCTGGTGCAGCCACTCCTCAAGAAGATGGCCGGCTTCCCGGCGCCGACGTTCGCTGCGGCGCAGGGAGCGTGCCTGGGGGTGGGGTTGGGCCTGCTGCTGGCCACCGACGTGGTGTACGTGGCGGAGAACGCGAAATTCGGATCGCCGTTCGCCAAACTGGGCGCCACGCTGGATTCCGGCGGTCATTGGTACTTTACCGAGCGGCTGGGCATGCACCGGACGCTGGACCTGATTTACACTGCGGAGCTGATGAGCGGCTCGGACGCCGTGGCCCAGGGTCTCTTCAGCCGGGCCATGCCGGCAGATGAACTCTTGGACAACACGCGGGCAATTGTGGCGAAGGTGGCGGTTGGCGCCACCGGCGCCTTCAAAGCAAGCAAGGAACTGGTGGCGCACATCAGGGACCAGCGGCTGGGCCTGTGGGACGCCATGAAAGAGGAAAATGCCGAACAGGCACGGCTCTGTAAAACCGACGATTATGCCGAAGGGTTCAGGGCATTTCAAGAGAAGCGAAACCCAGAGTTTACGGGCTAGCAATTGCTATCCCTAGGCCTTGATTTGTAAGGTTCACCTATGACTATGGGGAAATCTGTGACCAAAGCCGTCATTCCTGCTGCCGGATTGGGAACTCGTTTCCTGCCCGCCACCAAGGCAATGCCGAAGGAAATGCTGCCGGTGGTAGACAGGCCGGCCATCCAGTACGTGGTGGAGGAAGCCGTCAACGCAGGCCTGACCGATCTGCTGATGATCACGGGCCGGAACAAGCGGGCCTTGGAGGACCACTTTGACCGGGAACCCGGCCTGGAAGCCGCACTGGAGAAAAAGGGTGACAAAGAGCGCCTGGCGTCCGTTCAGTACGCCTCCCAGCTGGGCCCCATCCACTACGTCCGCCAGGGTGAAGCAAAAGGCCTGGGGCATGCTGTGCTGTGTGCCAGCCAGCATGTGGGCAACGAGCCCTTCGCGGTCCTGCTGGGTGACGACCTCATCGACGAGGCCGAGTGCCTGCTCACCACCATGATGGAGGTGCAGCAGAAGACCGGCGGTTCGGTCATCGCCCTGATCGAGGTGGACCCCACCCAGATCAGCGCCTACGGTTGCGCCGACATCTCGCCCGTTGAAGGCGAAGAGTTTGTCCGCGTTAAGAGTCTGGTGGAGAAGCCGGCCGCGGGCGAAGCACCGTCCAACCTGGCCGTCATCGGCCGGTACGTGCTCCACCCGTCGGTGTTTGGCGTCCTCGAGAACACAGCGCCGGGCCGCGGCGGAGAGATCCAGCTGACCGACGCCCTGCAGACCCTGGCCGCCGGCGAGGGCGAAGGCTCCGGCGTGTACGGCGTAGTGTTCAAGGGCCGCCGCTACGACACCGGCGACAAGCTCAGCTACCTCAAGGCAGTCATCACCCTCGCCTCAGAGCGTGTGGAGTTCGGCGAGGACCTGAAAACCTGGATGAAGGGCTTCGTCAGCTAGCTGCTGTTCTTTCTGCTCCCTACGGGCCCGCCGCTGACAAAGTGGTGGCCCGTAGGCGTTTAATGACTGCCTTCGCAAGGAGGGCGCCAATTACAGCCCCCCCAGTGTTTGTGACAAGGTCCACGGGACTCGCGAAACGGTGGTCAAGAAACAATAGTTGGCCCACCTCCATGCAACCGGAAACGGTGAGCCCGAATGCCCCGACCTGCCACCAGGATTTCCTCGTGAAGGCCAGAGTTGCCACGAAGCCCACTGGAACAAACAGCAAAACATTTGCGGCGGCTTCGACGAATTTGTAATCGAACCACCTCGGAATCCCGTGGGCGTGAAGGAATCTCAAGAGCCTGGCGAGGTCGCCCTGGAAGGGTTGATCTATGGGACTTGGCCAGAATGCGACGAAGGCGAGCGGGACCAGCATGGCAATGAGGATCCATCGCCATAACCGCTGGGCTTCCAGGTATTTCAAAAAGGCCTCAGGACGTCTTGAGAATGGCTAGAAATGCTGTGCCAAAGGCAGCGGCTGAGAGGAGGCACAGGAGGAGGTAGGGGAGGGCCTGGGGGCCCGGCAGGGGCATGGAGAAGTCGAACTGCCACCGTGTTCTGCGCCAATGTCTCCCCATAGCTCTAATAAATACCACGGACAAAGTCAGTTCGGGAGACGTTCTTGGCTTAAATGCAGAGGGTGGGTGCTTCCCCGGTTTCCCGGAGAACCACCCACCCTCTTTGGTGCTTGTGGGTGTTGCGGTTACGCAGCTACCTCGGTCTTGGCGCGGCGACGAACAACAACTACCGAAGCGGCACCGGCGGCAAGTGCGCCAGCGCCGACGATGGTCCAGAGAACCAGTCCGGAGTCAGCACCGGTGTTAGCCAGGCCAGCACCGCCACCCGTGGTGGCGAGCGGAGCGCCCGAGCTAGCGAACGAGGGATCCACAACAACCGTGACAGGACCGACGGTGACGCCGGAGGTGTTGCCAGTTGCCGTGATGGAGTACGTGCCTGCTGCGCTGATGGAGATCGGGAAGGCAACTGCACCCTGGGCGTCAGCAGTTGCGCTGAACGTCTGCGGTGCCAGGAAGACAGGGATCTTGGCGGAGAAGGAGGTACCGCCGGCGATGTTGGCGCCGGACGCTGCCGGCGGGTTGCCCGGCGTAACGGTGATGGTCAGTGATTCGCCGGCAAGGAAGCCCTGGCCACGGAAGACGAACGTTTCGCCAGGACCAACGGTGCCGTCAGAAACGGCTGCCTGCGGCGGAAGAGGCGGGTAGGTGGCTGCGACTGCCGGCGCTGAGCCGATAAGTGCGATGGAACCAGCCAATGCGAGTGCTGCGAGTGTCTTTTTCATGTGTGTCCCCCCGGAGACGTTTAAGTTTTTTAGATGTACCCGAATTGAGGAGGTTTCCTCGACCGCACGAGACCTGTGCAGAAATGCCGGATAGATATCCCAAAAAGACGTTACCATTCGGCATGTGCTGTGAGCAACGTCAATCCAGTCGGTTTACATAGTGTTAACGCGCCGTCCATAACTACGGCTGGCAGGGCGCAATTTCCGTGTCGAGTATCACATCCTTTACAGCCTGAGCGGTGGGTGTGACAACAAGTTCAGGCTCGGTGTGCTGGACAATCTTACCGAATGTGAATTCCACGGTCCGGCTTTCGCCCGGAGCAAGTCGAACGGCAAGAACGCCCACGGGCCGGTTGCCGTGGAGATAAGGCGCGAACTCAGTCTTTGCGCCGTCCACCTTCGCCGTCTCTACATTTGCCTGGATCGGACCATAGGCCACGATGTTTGTCTGCACAGATCCAGCGGGCACGCCGTAATTCCCGTTCCCGGTCACGTAAGCCGGGAGGGACGTGGCTGCATCAGCCGGAGCTGTGTTCATGCTTGTTATTCGAACGGTCGTCTGTTCGTAGCCATCTTTGGCACATTCCTTCACCAGCTGGACTGTCCGCTTCACGTAGTAGTCCATCTTGGCGCCCGTACCGTCGTTGAAGTAGACGCCGAACTCTGCAGGAGAGACGCTAGGTCCACTCACCGAACCGCTGACTGCATACTTCGCGAGAATCTTCTGCTCTGCCGACGACGCCGACCATACGAGTACTCGCCCTTCAGCTGTTGCCTCCACAACTCCATCCAACAGGGCGCCGGGATCGGCGCTCGAGGTGGAGAACGTTTTGAAGATCTCGCTGGCTATACCGGCAAAGTAAACGTCTTGAAGTTCCGGGAGGGCAATCTCGGAGTAAACGTCCGATAAAAGCGTTTTGACAACATTTGCGCCGCTGAGTTCGGTAGGTAGCGACGGTCCGGCTAGTGCCAGAACCTCTGGATTAGTCAGTTTTACCGGTCCGGTCGCATTCAGAATGTGCTGCAATGCGACCGGATCCATTGACATCACGCCATCGAGGCGTTCGCCGGTCTTTTTTTCCCAGATGGAATGTGCAGCTTTTGCGGCACTTGGAAAGTCTGGCGTCAGGTTCACATCCTGCATGAATTTTCCAATTCGCCCAGAATAGATCTGCTGCTGCTCTAGATCCACCGACACCGGCGGCGCCATCGCTCCCAGCGCTGTGGCGCTGGTCTGCTCGCTGAGACTGAGACGGCCTTCGTCGAACGTCAATACTGCCAGGGCACCTGGTATGCCGCCCGAAGCACGCAGTTCCGCATTGTTCTGGATCATCAGGAGGTAGCGTTTGGGGCCGTCTGCCCCCATCATGGCCGGAATCGCAGTTGACGCGTCGGAGGCGATGCCGAGTTCGGCGCTGAGACCTCTAAGCTCGCTCCGAGCGTTATTTAGCGGTTCAGCGACTTGGGGGAGTAGTCCCTCAACGCTAATGTCGTCGAGACGATTTGACGACTCCTTGACAGCGTGGGCGGCAGACACGACTTTAGGTTCTGCTTCACGGACTGCCGCAATATCGACAGCTCCATCTTGCGGAGTGAGCGTCTCCCAATCCAGTGACTGAAAAACTTCCACGAGCGGTGCAGCCCCAAGTTGAGCCACATCGTCGGCCGCTGTGGCGACTTCCGTGGCTGCCTGAAAGTTAGGTCCTAGCCACGGAATAGCACCCGCGAGTGTCCATAGCGGATCTCCCGCTGTACTGCGCGCCGCTGCCGTGTGAATGCGGAGAGCGTCAACTGTTTCGCTTGCCGCCAAAGGATCCTGGGCCACGATGGCGGCTTTGAGCTCCGGAACTAAACTGATCGCGGATGCTAGCTCTGACTTTAGATCGGTTGCCTTTACGGCTAGCCACGCTGCGCAGCCCACAGCGGACGCCAGAACCAGTGCGCCGGTGAGCAGGACGTAAGTAAGGCGCACGCGTCTGGGTCTGCGCTTATTTCTCTTGCTTTCCCGCGCAGGACTTGACTCAGGAGCATAAGACATGAGTTTGGGGTTCCCTTTCCCGGGGATGATGAGCAGCGACTGTGGTCGTGGTCAGTACGCACCGGTGCTGTGGAAGACAGCTCTTGCGGTGCGCAGAATAATGACTAAGTCGCCCGCGAGGGACCAGTTTTCCACGTAGTAGAGGTCGAGACGTACAGAGTCCTGCCAAGACAGGTTTGAGCGTCCACTGACCTGCCATAGTCCAGTTAAGCCAGGCTTGACCAGGAGCCTTCGTCGTACTTCTTGCTCGTAGGCTTCGACCTCACGTGGAAGAGGAGGGCGTGGGCCCACCAGACTCATCGAGCCCGCAAGGACGTTAAAGAGTTGAGGTAATTCGTCCAGGCTGTATTTGCGAAGAACCGCACCGACTCGGGTCACACGCGGATCATGTTTCATCTTGAAGAGCAATCCGCTGCCTTCGTTTCGATGCTCCAGATCGCGCAGACGCGCTTCGGCGTCTTCCACCATGGAACGGAACTTCAGCATTGCGAACCGGCGCCCTTCAATCCCGACTCGTTCTTGCCTGAAGAATATCGGGCCCTTGCTATCCAACTTGACGAGCACGGCGATGACTGCCATGACTGGCAGAGCCAGGATTAATATGAGGCCGGACGCGGCGACATCGAACAAACGCTTGGCGACCCTCTGGCCGCCTTCCAACGTCGGGGTTGTTACGTGAATCAGTGGCAGGCCAGCGACTTGCTGTGTGTGGATTCTCGGACCAGCTATGTCCGTCAACGCGGGGGCCATGATGAGACCAACGTTGCGCGCAGCCAACTCCCAGCCTAATTCCCGAATTGTTTTGGGATGGAGTTGGACGCCTGCAGATACGGCGACTGCGTCAGCGTTGCATAGGTCAATCGACTGAAGGATCGAGGTCACGCTCGCTTCGTTGCCTACGATCGGTAAGCCAGTGTCTGAATCGTCTGCATTCGATCCCGGCATATGGGCGGCGACGGCCACATAGCCCGCATGCCGGGCTCCCGCCAGGGATTTACTAAGATGCTGGATGGCCCCCGGGCCACCTAGCAGCAACAACCGAGACATACTGTCGCCTCGGCCGCGGTTGACACTCAGGTGTTGTCTGAGGAACCAGCGTGCGAGCAGAAGCCCAATTAGACCGGCTGGCAGCGCCACGCCGACGTAACCCCGAGCGGTGTCAATGCGCAGAGCGTAGGACACTATCGCGACAAGCCCAAAAAGCCAGAGCGAAGCCGCTGCTACCCGCTTGTACTCATCGGGGCCGGCACCTAGGACTCGGCTCTGCCTGCTGTTCCATGCTCCAAGCATCAGCCACCATGCGACGGCAAGGACCACTGATAGCCAGGCGTATGTAAATTCTTGGCCAGAAATCACGAAGCTGGGATCGAGACCAAACCTCACAACGAAGGCTCCAGCCACCGCCCAGACGATGACAAAGGCATCGACGATGCCTAGGATGCGGGACGTCTTTACTCGCCAATCAGAAACCGTGTCCACGCTGCATCCCCAAAATTATTCCCAAGTTGACTAGGTTGTCCGCCGCCAGAATACAGTGGGCGGCAGCGTCAACATAATCGTTCAGGGCATCAAAGTCGATTCAGTATCGACGCATTCGACCGCTACTTGACACGTCGATGTGGCGCTCGCGCATGGCGTCATAATGGACGAAGTCCGGTCACAAACAAGTTACGAGATGCTCCTTCATCGGCTTGGTCGGGATTGATTCTCTCCAGTACCATGGCCATCAGGCTGTCCTACGGCGCGCAGGCCGCGATACCGGCTGGGTGGGCTGCAAAGTCCAAGGTCTCTCAGCGGAACCACTAATTCTCCGGGGGGAGTATTTTGACGAGCATAAATTTCGACGTTGACGAGACTGAAGGCTATCGCCTTAACGGGATGCCGATTTTTACGGACAGCATGGACCGATTGGTTGAAGAAGTAGCAGCCTTGTCGGACGTCAGTGAGCCGGCGCTCATCGTGACTCCAAATGTAGATCAGATACTGATTCTCCAGGAATCTGAACTATTTTCGGAGGCCTTCAGCCATGCATCACTCCGCATTGTGGATGGAATGCCTCTGAAAATATTGGCCAGACTGCTCGGTCAGAAGAACGTGCACCGCAACACCGGCGCTGACCTGCTACCGGCGGTATGCGCATCTCCGTTGTTTTCAGGCAGGTCGATTGTTATTACCGGTGGACGCGACGACGTCTTGGCGGAAGCAGCTGAGAAACTTTCCCGGGATAACCCTCATGCCAAAATAGTTGGCATACCGTTTCCGCTTTTGGACGGGGTTGATGATCCGCGAAGCTTGGACACCATTGAAGCTCTGACGAGCGCGGAGCCTGACGTCGTATTTCTCTGCTTGGGCGCTCCGAAACAGGAAACGTGGTTCATGCACTGGCGATACTCACTTCCACCTGCTGTGTACATCGGCACCGGGGCGGCAGTCGACTTTGCCGCGGGGAGTGTTAGACGTGCTCCGCAGTGGATGCAGAACTCAGGACTTGAGTGGCTGTTCAGACTCTCGGATGATCCGAGTCGTCTTGCCAAGAGATACCTCGTGAGGGGACCGCGTGTTCTTCCGATATTCGTTCGGTCTTTGCTGCCGCGTCGCCGGTAATGGCATTTGGTCTGCAGCCGCACGTTGTGATACTCGACGTGTTTGGTATTGAGCTCCGGTGCTGAATAAGCTGGCGAAGGTTTTCCTAGGCATCCTTACTCAGGGAATTGCGAGTATCGCCACGATGGTCTTGTCCATCATCGTTGCGAGGTCGGTGCCGCAAGCTGATTTCGGTATTTTTGCCATCACCATATCTACCTGGATAGTTGTGGTTGGCTCGATTAGAGCCAGCACAGCCGAAGTTTTTCTCTTTGACCACTCTGTCGGAGAGCGACATCAGGTAAGTATCCGGATTTCCCAGTCTGCCTCGGCTGGTTTGATGCTTTCTTTAATTGCCGCGCTTGGGCTCGTGGCTTTGGGCTTCATAGTGCCCTCGGCCGCTAATGCTTTCGGGATTTTGGCAGTTGGCATCCCCGCCCTCTTTTTACAGGATGCCAATCGCTTTTACCTGATCTCCGAGGGGCGGCAGCTTGTTGCGCTAGCTGTCGACGTAACTTATGTGATCTCGATCGTCCTGACCATGGTGTTTCTGTTCACACCCGGCAGCCTCTCTGGGTTCTTATGGTTGTGGGTCGCCTGCTCATGGGTTGCGGGCGTAAGTGGTGTTGTTCTGGCTCGCTATGGGATCAGTTTGCGGGGGGCGACAGACTGGTTTTCTGGTCAAAGTCGCACGATTGTGCACTTTTTTGGCGATTTTGTAGTAGCAAACGGCGTCGCGAATGCAGCGGTCTATTTTGTGGCGGCATGGGGTTCGCTGGCAGACGCTGCAGCAATCCGCGGGAGCCAGGTCCTGCTCGTCCCGATCCTGCTGGTCATGCGCGGCGCCAGCGTCGCCCTTGGGGGCGAATTGGCCCGTCTTGCCTCGGTCGGCAAGCGTCGGCGTGTCCTGCAAGCCGTAGGTGTTCTTTCACTCGTCCAGGTTGTTGCAGTGGGGGCCGCCGGACTAGTAGTTTCCGTTGTGCCGAACGACATAGTCAGAACGTTGCTCGGGGAAAGTTCAGATGTAACTCTTAGAGTCTTCCCCTTCGCGGCCGCTGCCACTCTGGCCCTGGGACTAGCGACAGTAGCAATGATTGGGCTGAAGGCGGCTGGAGATGTTCGCCAATCCTTGAGCTTAAAATTGATCACTGCCCCGCTAACGTTGGGAATGATGACGGTAGGAGTTTTTACAGATGGTGCAGCTGGTTCCCAGGTTGGATTGGCTGCAGGCGAGAGTTTGCGTACAGCGCTACAGTGGCGTCGCCTGCTCATCTGGCAGAAAAACTAGGCTCGAATCGAATACTGTATACCTTGGACACGCGTGTGGCACTGGTCCTGCAGCACACTGGCGTAGCCCACTCAGAACTCCCACTTCTCAGAACGTGGGCCAATTAACGAATATGGACGGGGGCCCAGATGAAGCGTTACCTCAAGAGTGTCTTGCCAAGGCCAATCATTAGAGCCGCGGGACACTTGTTAGCTCCCATTGAGCATGCAGTCGAATTTTCCATCGACGCTATTCGTTACATGAGGCACAGCTCTCCTCGTGATGGAGTAGTGGGTCGCGGAGATTCAATAAGCAAACTAGAGGCACAAATAACGAAGGATTACCATCGGGTAGAAAAGGGACTGACCCTTCCGAATCCGAGACGGCCGTTCGGCATAGATGTTCATGAGCGTCTCACAACTCTGGTTCCCGAAGCTAGACGCCGGCATCCAGACGCCGCTTACGTAGGCTACGCCGAGGATGCTTTGCGTGCACTTTCTGAATGGAACGAGACCGGGCGCATCGATGACCTTGTGAGCCCTTCCATACCGAATAGTGCCCTTAGGGTGGATCAAGACGAGTTGGAGGAATTCTTCACCACTCGTCGAAGTGTCCGTAATTTTGATCCCGCCAGGTCTGTTGCTAAAGAGCAGTTGGCTCTCGCCACGACATGGGCCCTCAACACTCCGTCTGTATGCAATCGCCAAGCGGGCAGGGTCTATTACTTCACTGAGCAGTCCGACGTTGAGAGAGTCTTGCGGTTGCAAAACGGCAACGCTGGGTTCCGATCCTCCGTCAGCGCGGTCGCCGTAGTTACAGTCGACTCTCGACTCTTCACCGGGGCGACAGAGCGCAACCAACGATGGGTCGATGGCGGTCTTTTTGCCATGACATTGGTTTGGGCCCTCCACGGAGTCGGCTTACAGACTTGCATGCTGAACTGGTCAGCCACTAACAAGAGCAGCCAAAGGTTGCGGCGTGAAACTGGCATCGACGGTCACGAGGATATCGTCGTGCTGATTGCAGTTGGTCACGCGGATCAAGGCCACCGAGTTGCGCGTTCAGAGCGCCGCGGTCTTGAACAAGTTATGAAATTTATCTAGCGGCGGAGCCGATTTCAAGGCCTGCATAAATGCCCCGGTCGTTGGCCTTCCTGCCAGGTCTAAGGAGAGAAATGAACCTGCGAAGTCTCGCTCGAGTTATTAGAGATTCGAAGTTGTATGAATCTGTGGTTAGTAGCACTCTTTATTACCGCCTGCATTGCCTGTCAGACGGAGCCTCATTCATGATCGCGAAGTTGCTGCGATCGTCCTCAGGCTCCATCCAGTCGCCAAGCCACATCATTATGGCCCCGACTGGCGGTGGGAACATCGGCGATCAGGCGCTGATTGAGGCAGCATTTAGAGCACTCAAAGGCAACATCACAGTTGTTGGCACTACGGCAGACTCTTTGACTATCCCTCTTGCCGACCGCGATCGTGTGAAATTTGAATCCGCTAGCGGCTTCATATATCTGCCCCCTGTCTTGCGGTTCGGGAATGCACTCAAGCTTGCTCGATTGATGTCTACCGCAAGAACTTTTAGCGTCGTAGGGGCGGACCTCATGGACGGCGCCTACAATCCCGGTGCATCACTGGCACGTAGCTCAGCGCTATGGCTAGCAGCCAAGCACCACATCCCCAGTGTTCTTCTAGGATGCAGCTGGGCAAACTCAGCCGTCGGCTCCTGCGCTAGTGCCTTGGCGCGTGCTGGCCGCGCTGGTGCGCAATTGAACTTTCGCGATGCCACGTCGCAGGAGCGAGCACTTAACCAAGGCATTGTCACCGCTCTTCTGACTTCGGACATCGTTTTCAGTGACGACACCATGGATGCTCAGCACGGGCTGTCCGCTTTCTGCAAGGCCGCGCGCAAGGAAGGCCGCAACGTGGCGCTGGTGAACGCCAGTGGTCTGGTTGCCAAGAAAGTGCCGCAAACTGAAGAGTACGTAACCATAGTCAACGAACTCCTGCAGAACAACTTCTCGGTGGTTCTTTTGCCGCATGTTTTTAGGGCAACAGGGGATGATCTGGAGCAATGCAGGACGATTCTGGAGATGTTTTCCCCTTCCACCAACGTGACACTGGTCGACTCAATGCTGCCTCCAAGTACGATCAGAAGCCTCTGTCGAGATGCCGATCTAGTCATCACGGGACGCATGCACCTGGCTGTTATGGCTCTGGGCCGTGGGGTAGTTCCAATTACGCTGGGAACTCATGGCAAAGTGGAGGGGCTCTACAGGCATTTTCAAGGTCTTGATTTCTATGTTGATCCACAAGTTGGTTTTGGACACGAAGTAGCGAAGCTGATACCCCGAGCTATGAAACAGAATTCAGAGTGGAAATCCTCGCTCCCTGCCGTAGAGTCGCTTTCGAAGGCAAACTTCAGGCTCCTCACTGATACTGCGCTGCCTGCGCAGGCTTCTTGACGGCTCATGTCGATCTCCGCAACACATCCCACTGGGATTCTACGAAGAGGGAACCGAGGCCAAACTAGGTCTTGGTCAGGGTTAGCATCCTTTTTCCTTGCGTTACTTGGCACTAACATCACCTACGGTGCTCCGGTTGTGCTGAGTACGTTCTTAGACCCTGTAATGACAGCCTTCGTAAGTGTTGCGCTACTCGTTATCGTCACTTTTTCTTTTTTGTTTGCTGATGCGCGACACTTTTTCATGTATTGGCTGCACCTCGTAATACTTCAGAATGTAGTCAGCGGACTTTGGTTTTCTGATGCTGAGGGATCTGTGCCCTTGGTAGTCACGGAGGCCAAAACTATTGCCATTGTTCTGGCTCTAATTTTCCACATTCCGAAGATTGTAAAGATCGCCTCAACCGACAAATTACTTCTTTCGGGAATCGTGGTCTACGCTATTGGGCTTCTGTCGAACATCACCAGCTTTAGTCCTGTTGCTATTGCAACATTGCGTAATTTCACGGTTACCATCGCTGTTCTCTTTGTAGCGCTTGCCTGTTCTGCAAGCACAGAATTGAAAGAACGAGCAAACTTTCTGCGCGTAATTCTCGCTGCCACGACCTTTTGGCTCGTAACGGGGGCAATTGGCGAATTCTTTGTGACAACTGGGGATTGGCGTGACTTTTTCAACGCCGACGCCCTCGGGGGCCTGAACTCACTTTCCGAGACGACCTCACTGTTTGGGGTTGAACTTGCAAGAATAGGTGGCTTTCTTCTTGAACCGGTCAACGCGGGTTACATGGCTGCATCGGTTCTCGTGGTCTTATGGGTGCTGCGCTTCGCAGAAAGAGAAAGACTGCATTCCACAACGGATATTCTTTGCTTCGCAGGGTCCTTGTTCGCGTTGGCGTCTGCAGCGACAAAGAATGGCTTGATGATGTTCTTCATCGCGGCCATCGCCAGGCTCCTTCTTTCTAGATCGATGAGTCCGCGGTTAGTCGTGCTGTGGTCCGGTGCAGCCGCATTCGTAGTAACACTTGGATATGCAACCTTGGTAAAGGGGCCGGCTTACCTTCAAGCCGTGTTCACCAATCCCGTGGCTGCATCGGGTGGCGAGAGCACGAGCATACACATGGCCGGACTCGTTAGTGGATTCCAGAGTCTTATAGCCACACCCTTTGGGCACGGACTCGGAACTGGGGGCAATTTCCTAAAGCTCTTTGACCCGACCGTCACAAGAGTCGCATGGCTGTCTACAGGAAGTGAGAGTGCCTGGGGGACGCTCGCCTATCAGGGTGGCATCCTATGCGTAGCGGGTCTTGTCGTGATTGTCCTTCAAATGGCTAGGTCTCTAGGGCCCGGCTCGACCGTTCTCCTCGCTGTTTGGGCGTCCGCAGCACTCTTCGCGGAATCGTTCTTCGGTCCAATCGCCTCATCGGTACTAATGATTGCTGCGGCTTACGTAGGTGTTCATTCCGAACGGCTGGAGTTAGTTCAACCGACGAAAATGGTTCAAAGATTGCGAAACTAATGAGTTTCTATAACCGTTTATTGAAGGGGGAAATGTTGTGACGCAGCGATTGGGTGAATTCGGAACCGATACGTCGACAAGAAGAAGTTCGGCCCGGTTCAAACACATTGATGCATTGCGCGCACTAGCCGTATTGCTCGTGGCCGTCTCTCATGCCGGACTTGGAACCATTGTGCCGGGGGGTGCCGGTGTAACGATATTTTTTACCATTTCGGGTTTCATCATCACCCACATTCTCATACGTGAAAGAATGCGAACTGGATCTTTTGATCCCCGACAATTCTATATAAAACGAATTCTCAAACTCGCGCCACCCCTATTTGTGGTCATTGTGATACCAACTTTCGTCTACTCTTTTTTTGCGCGAATAGACTGGTACGCTTTTCTAGGCCAGATTTTTTTCTTCTACAACTGGGTCCGCATTTCTGCAGATGGGGCCGTCTTGCCTGGTTCCGGTGTCACATGGAGTTTGGCCATCGAAGAACAGTTCTACATTGGCTTCTCGATATTTTGGATCTTTGCTTCGCGGTTAAATGCCTATATGCGCACCTTGCAGGTCCTAGCCGTGGCGGCCATCGGTTGGGCCTTAGTTACTCGGTTCGTTCTGGCCGCTGCTGGGGCTTCTGAGTATAGAGTTGAGTTTGGGACGGACTCTCGCTTGGACTCTATTGCCTTGGGGATATTGTCAGCCACGATTTACGCTTCTGTGTCGGAGCGCGTTGGAAAAGTGAGTGTATTCGGAGCGCTGACCACCTTCGCGGCCAAGTCTTGGGTGTTTGTATCAGCAGTTTTGCTCTTCCTTGTTGCCACGGCCATTCCGAATGAGTTTTTCAAAGATACCCTTCGTTACTTTTTGCAATCTCTTGCTATCGCTTTAATCCTTATATATGGCATGCAGCGACCGCGAGATATCCTCAGTCGAATATATTCTGGTTTTTGCGAAATGAGGTTCCTGCAGATTATTGGCTTGTCAAGCTACAGTATTTACCTCGTTCATGTACCTCTTTATCATCTTATTGACTGGGTAGACTTAGGGATCGATGGTCCCATCCTGATATCGCTGAAGCTTGTCATCAGCGTGGTGCTGGGCTCGCTAGTTTGGAGAATCCTCGAGGTACCCATTGAGCGATACAAGACGCGGCTGTTTAGCCGAGGAAGGCCGCTTGGCTGAGAATATCTGCCCCAAGTGGCTGTCAATCGTGGATCGCAAGGGTATTTCTCAGCCCGCTCCTTGAAAGTAGGGCATCTAGCTTCCCTCCAGCACGTCTGTTCTCCAGCAAGCCTAGCCAACGCTTGTATCCGGACGATATCGGCTCTTCGCGGTTGGTGGTGATCCACGTCCGAAGTTGTAAACGCTTAGGGGGTCGGCGCTGACGAGGCCGTCCCGGAGCTGGCTGGTGGGTGCATGCCGCGGTGGGAGTTGGCCTATCTCCCTGGACGAGGTACGGCCGGCTACACCAGCTGGTCGGTCCGTCCGCAGCATTGTAATTGTCGGGGTTGCGGTAGCCGCGCGCGGTGCGTTTGATGTGTTTGATGCCGGTGTTGTTGGCCTCGACCTTGCCGGTGGTGGCGCCGGCGACGATGAGGACTTCGATCTCTTTCCACCACCGGCACCCGGTCCGGTAGAGCTTGTTCGTCTCCGGCTTCGCGGCGGCCTCACCAGGGCTTTGAGGTCCACTTTCGCGGCTCTTCACGGTTCGTGGTGAATTTTCTGCCGTGATGAATGTTCATGCCGCTGTTCTGGCGGCAAAGCGCAACAGGATACGCGTTGTGTAGTTGCGTGCGTTGGTGAATCCCCGGCCCGTCCGTTTGATGTGCTTGATCGCGGTGTTGTTGGCTTCCACTTTCGCCGTTTTCGCGCCGGTGACAATGAGAACTTCGATCTCTTTCCACCACCGGCAGACCGTCCGCCAGAGCCGGTTGGTTTCCGGCTGAGTGGCTTGTCCTACCAAGGCCTGCATGCGGTCTTTCTCGGCAGCCGCGTCGGCGCCCAGACCGGGTCGATGGAGCGTCCCCGCCGGCCATGCACCTGCTGGGTTAGCCGCTGCCGGACTTCGGTGAGCATATCGTTGCCGAGCTTGACCAGGTGAAACGCGTCGACCGAGACAGCAGTGCGCGGGAGCCACATCCGCAACGCCTGCGGAACGCCGCTGACGGGCCGATCGCGACGACCTAAACGCCCAGGCGCCACTGGAGCGGCCGGGCGAATAGCCAGTCTCCGACGCCTTCGCTGTCGCGGCCGTCCACGATCCCGAGGACCTGGCCGGTGTCCAGATCCACGATGGTGGTCATCCACGGTTCGTAGCGTTTCCAGACCTTGGTCGCTGGGTCGCGGAAAACCGCACGGACCGGTAGCGGTGTTCATCGATGCCGAGCATCCGCGGTGCCAGGGCGTCAACGTTAGGCAGCGTCAGCGCCGCCGGATCCAAAGCCCGCTGGACCAGCCACCACGAGACACCGAACGAGGAGGCAGCCTCCGCGGCGGCCCTTCCGGAACCGATCACGGCGGCCACGAGGGCGTCGCGGAGCCGGCGGGTAGACCGAGCGCGGCGCGGGACCCGGGCGGTCTCCTCCGCGAATCTCCGCTTGGCCCAGATCACCTCAACCGGGCCAGCGACAGGGATATCGCGCAGACGTTGTGGCCGGCGGGAATGCACGCGGGCGCTGATCACACCACAGGCGGGGCAGCCGGACTCGGCGGTGGCATCGATGCTGATTCGGCGCTGCCCGAAAGTGAGGATCGCAGTGTCTGTGACGCGGTAGTCGGGCAGGTTGAAGATGGCGGTGGCAGCATCGGGGCGCGGGGAAGTAGGCTCGATCAAGGCTCGTAGCTCCTGACTCTTGATGAATGCGTAGAGAACATCCATCACAGCAGGACTTCGAGCCCTTCAGCTTTCAAGACACGGAATCCGTTTCACCACGAACCACGGAGAACCTCTTTGTCACCAGGAAGGTGCAGGCGGGCTGGTTGGTCAGAGAGCAAGTTCCAAGAACTGCTCAGGATCGGGTCACTAGCCGACGCGGCGATCGCGAAGGACCGCCAGCAGGGCCGTGTCGAACAATTCGCCCAGCCGAATCCGAACCGTCTATGGCGAACCTCTCAATGCGGTGCAAGAATTCGAAGGTCTCATCGTCACTGGCGCTACGATTCCGAAGATCGAAACGAACAACATTGCGACCAAGCACATCAAACGGAGCGGAACCTAAAGCTGTTCGCATCAGCCAATCCTCCAGGGGCGTGCAGCGGCTGCTGCCGGTTCGGCAGAATGCCTCAGGCGAGCTTCCCTAGTGTGTGTGGTTCACCCTCTCGGATGGAAAAGACGAGGCGGGTCGCGGTGCAGCAGTATCTGCAGCACGCCCTCGATCATCCGTTTGCCTGCCGTGTCCTGAAAGCGGCATGTCATCCGATTTACGGCCCTTGGACTTGGCGCCGTGGGTCGGGGTTTCGTCGAGATTGTAGTAGCCGTAGGTGTAGGCGTCAGGACCCTTCGCGGGGAGTCGGTTCATGACGACGCCGAAGACGTTGGCACCAACCATCTCAAGGGCTGTGAGGGATTTCTCAAGATCTTGACTTCTAAGCTTGTGAGATCCTACAACGACGACCACGCCTCCGACATGGGGTGAGAGCACCGCAGCGTCCGTGACCGGGAGAAGGGGCGGAGCATCGATAATGACGACGTCGAACGCCCGCTCTAGCTCTGCGAGAAGTGCCGCCATAGCTTGAGATCCGAGGAGTTCGCTCGGATTTGGTGGAATCTGACCAGAAGCAAGCACATATAGATTGTCATCGCCCCAAGCCTGGAGCAGATCATTGACATCAGCCGCGCCTAACAGGGCTGTTGTCAATCCTGCATTCCGGTCCAAACCAAGATAATCGTTGACCATGGGTCGTCGGAGATCTGCGTCGATTAGGCAGACACTTTGTCCCGACTGAGCAAGCGCGATGGCGAGGTTCGTCGCTGTGGTGGTTTTACCTTCGCCCGGAAGGGACGAGGTCATGAGGACGCTATTTGACTTTCCACCAACATTCGCGAATTGGAGGTTGGTGCGAAGCTGGCGAAAGGATTCGGCTCGAGGGCTTTGATGTGCAGCTTGAGTTAGGAGTGGCTTGCGTGTGGCGTCCTGATCGAACGTGATTCCACCAAGCATCGGGAGATCGGTAATTCTTCGGAGGTCGGCTTCGCCACGGACGCGATTGTCCAAAGTGGAGCGCAATACGGCGATGCCTACACCCAGGCCAAGGCCGACAACGACCCCAAGTAGCAGGTTAACTCGCGTATTTGGAGCAAATGGCGCCGACGGTGCAGTCGCAGGTTTGATAACTGAAAGGCTAACCGGTGAAGCCCCACCGTTCTTTGGCGTCTCAAGGGAATCGACTGCCTTTATCATGCTATTGGCCACGGCCTGAGCTATTGCTGCTGCCTGAACAGGGGACGTGTCTTCCACTGCAATGTTGATCAGAACTGTGTTGACGTCGGTCGTGGCCTTCACTTTAGAAGCCAGTTCTTGCGCGGTGGTGTCCAGCCCAAGGGCGTCGATTGCCGGCTGCAACACGATCGGCGAGTCGACAGTCTGGACATAGGACTGCACCCGCGCCTGGCTGAACGTATTGCCCTGAGCCAACTCTTGCACCGTGCCTGAGCTCTGAATCGCAACGAAAAGCTGAGTTTCGCTCCTGTATGTCGGCTTGGCAAGGACCGAGATGGCTCCGCCCATAAAAAGGCAGATGAGGGTAGATGCGGCAATTATGATCCAGTTTCGGCGGAACATGCGCAAGTAGTCTCGTAGGTCCAAAGCCGGGTCCCCCTGGGTTGATTGCCGGGCAGCCGGATTGGCATGCCACCAGAACGGCAATATTCGTACGGTTACGGCCAATACTACCCGTCAATGTGAGCAGGAATTTCAAAAAGACGCAGTGCCACAGATCACTTCGTGTTGCCGAGGATCCTCCACGCGAGGGCGTCTTGGCGCCTGTGTGAAGGGCGCGTAATGAATTGATGTGCTAGTCACGAAGACTGTAATTAGATGTATTGCTTAACCTGAAGGGCATATTGCATCCCCTACCGCGTATCAACGTCCTCAAACACCAGAAACGTCTGCGTATCCAACACTCCCGGCATGGACTGCAGCTGGTCAAAGATGACCCGGCGCAGGTCGATGTTGTCCACAGCCCGCACTAGCAGAATCACATCAAAGTCGCCGCCCACGAGCGCGATGTGGTGCACCTCGGGGATGGCGCAAAGCTGTTCGCGGAGCTCGCGCCACGAATGTTGGCTCACCTTGAGGGTCACATAGGCAGATGACCTCAGCCCCGCCTTGATCGGATCGACCAGCGCCGTGAACTTCGTCAGAACGCCGTCTCCGGTGAGCCTGGCGATCCTGGTGTATGCATGCGCCCGGGAGATATGGACGTTCTCGGCCACCTGGGTGACAGACATCCGGCCGTCCCTGGTCAGCTCCGAAATGATCCTGCGGTCGATGTCGTCCAGCGGCGCTGGTTCCGTACTCGCATCCGATGCTGCCATTCTGTCCACTACCCCTGCCCGTATTCTGCGTCACAATTGCCATTCGTCTTCCAGAGTAGGCCTGCGGGCCGTAGTTCTCCATAATTTCAAAAGAAGCTAGATACGAAACCTGTCCCGGGACGATACTGGGGATGAATAGTGGCTACAGAAGGACGGACCAATGACGATCTCCGCAGACCACACTGCACCGGACCAGGCCAGCAGGGCGCCCGCAGAGGACGCCCTCACAGAAGCTGCCAAAAAGTTCGGCATCACCGCCGAGGACTACATGCTCCCGGCCCGGCACCAGATCCAGATGGTGGACCCGGACGGCCGGCTCAAGCCGGAAGGTGAGCAGGGCACCGAACCCGGCCACGAGTACCCCCTGCCCGGCGACGAGGAACTTCTGGCCTCCTATGAGCAGCTCGTCGTCGGACGCCGGGTCAATGACCAGAACTCTGCACTCGTCCGGCAGGGCCGTATGGCTGTGTACCCCTCCAGCTACGGCCAGGAAGCCTGCCAGGTGGCCGCTGCCCTGTGCCTGTCCGAGGGCGACTGGATGTTCCCCACCTACCGCGACGCTGTCGCGGTGATGGCGCGCGGCGTGGACCCCGTCCAGGTGATGACCATTTTCCGCGGCGACTGGCACGGCGGCTACGACCCCGCCAAGCACAAGGTGGGCATCCAGTGCACCCCCCTGACCACCCAGTTGCTGCACGCCGTCGGCGTCGCCCACGCGGCCAAGCTCCGGGGTGAGGACACTGTGGTGCTGGCCATGTGCGGCGACGGCGCCACCAGCGAAGGCGACTTCCATGAGGCCCTGAACTTCGCCGCCGTCTTCCACCTGCCGGTTGTCTTCTTCGTCCAGAACAACAAGTACGCCATCTCGGTTCCGCTGTCGCACCAGTCCGTAGCGCCGTCGCTCGCGCACAAGGCTGTGGGCTACGGCATGGCCGGCGAACGCGTGGACGGCAATGATGTCGTCGCGCTCCTCGCCGTCCTGGACCGCGCCGTGAAACTCGCCCGGGAAGGTTCCGGGCCGCTACTCGTAGAAGCCAACACCTACCGTATGCAGGCCCACACCAATGCCGACGACGCCACCCGCTACCGGCAGGACAGCGAGGTCGCCGAGTGGCTGGCCAAGGATCCTGTCAATCGGATGCGGACCTACCTGACGCACCGTGGCCTGCTGGACGACCAGGCCGAGGCCCGGATCGCTGAAAAGGCTGAAGCCGTGGCCGCCCAGCTGCGTGAGGGGCTTGGCGAGGACGTCCCGGTTGACCCGCAGGAACTCTTCCGCCACGTCTTCGCCACGCCCACGCCCCAGCTGAAGGAACAGTCCGCCCTGCTCGCCGACGAACTCGCCCGCGACGCATCATCCCAGGAGGCCGCACAATGAGCCCCACCGTCACCACCTCATCCGAGGCGAACGGCAACGTCAGCGCCGCCACCGCCCGCGCCGCAGCTTCAGCCGCAGCCACCGCGGAAGCCGCCGGCCCACAGTCGGTCACCATGGCCAAGGCGCTCAACACTGCGCTGGCAGATGCCATGCAGGCTGATCCCTCCGTTCTGGTCTTCGGTGAGGATGTGGGCACGCTGGGCGGGGTCTTCCGCATCACCGACGGCCTTACCAAGACCTTCGGCGAGCAGCGCTGCTTCGACACCCCGCTGGCCGAGTCCGGCATCGTAGGAATGGCCGTGGGCATGGCCATGAACGGGATGCGCCCGGTGATCGAGATGCAGTTCGACGCCTTCGCCTACCCGGCCTTTGAACAGATCGTCAGCCACGTGGCCAAGATGCACAACCGCACCAAGGGCGCCGTGAAACTGCCCATGGTGATCCGGGTTCCCTACGCCGGCGGTATCGGGGGAGTGGAGCACCACTGCGACTCCTCCGAGTCGTACTACGCTCACACGGCCGGCTTAAAGGTCTTCACCCCGGCCACCGTGGCGGACGGCTACCGGATGCTCCGCGAGGCCATCGACTCGGACGACCCCGTGATGTTCATGGAGCCGAAGAAGTTGTACTGGTCAAAGGACATGGTGGACCTGGAAGACCTCCGGGAACAGCACTCCGCCAATGCGAAGGCGGGCCGGTCCTCGGAGGGCCGCGCCGCCGTTGCCCGTCCGGGCACCGACGCGACGCTGATCGCCTACGGGCCCTCAGTCCCAACGGCGCTCGCCGCTGCCGAGGCAGCCGCCTTGGAGGGACGCTCGCTGGAAGTCATCGACGTGCGCACCATCGTCCCGTTCGACGACGAGACCGTATCCGCATCTGTCCGCAAGACCGGCCGGGCCGTGGTGATCGCGGAGGCCCACGGTTTCGCCTCGGTGTCTTCCGAAATCGTGGCACGGGTGCAGGAACGCTGCTTCCACCACCTGGCAGCCCCCATCCGCCGCGTCACCGGATTCGACATTCCCTATCCGGCACCGAAGCTTGAGAAGTATTACCTGCCCGGCGTGGACCGCATCCTCGACGCCGTCGACGACCTGCAATGGGAGAACTGACCATGAGTGAACCGAAAGTATTCCTGCTCCCGGACCTGGGCGAAGGCCTCACCGAAGCCGAACTCGTCAACTGGCTGGTGTCGGTAGGCGACGAGATCCGCGTGGACCAGCCCATCGCAGAAGTCGAAACAGCCAAGTCGATGGTGGAGGTCCCTTCCCCGTACGCCGGGACTGTTGCTGAGCTACACGGTCAGCCCGGCGAGACACTTGACGTGGGCAAGCCGCTGATCTCCGTGACGCCAGTCGGGGCGGCTTCGGTTGCCGCCGCGGATGATGCCGCCCCCGCCGGACCGGTGGTTGAGCCTGTCGAAACCGAATTGGGAGAAGCCGCCGCTGCCACTGAACCGGCGAACGCGGAGGCAGAGGCGTACCGCGAGGAGGAGAAGGCCGGGTCCGGGAATGTGCTCATTGGGTATGGCACTCCGGGCGGGCACGGCGTTGCACGGCGGATGCGACCGCGGAAGCCCTTGCCGATCTCTGTGGCTGAGCCGGTCACGTCCGTAACGGAGTCTGAGCCTTTGTTGATTGAGCCTGTCGAAATTCCCGACGCGGACCCTTCCCTTCTCCGAACGCGGGTCCCAGGCAGGCTGGGTGCCGTAATTTCTCCGCTGGTTCGGCGTATGGCTCGTGAACACGGCGTCGACCTTGGTGAGGTCCGCGGCTCCGGGGACAGCGGCCTGATCATGCGGCGGGACGTTGAAGCCGCCATCAAAACCCCGGAGCCAGTTACGACTGGTCAGCGAAACAGGAGGCTGGAGGCTGAGCCTGACGAATCCCAAAACCGCGTTGACTCGCGGACTGGGCTGACCATCGCGTCCCGGACTCCTGTCAGGGGCGTGCGCAAGGCTGTGGCTGCGAACATGACACGCAGCCGGTCGGAGATCCCGGAAGCCACTGTGTGGGTGGACGTTGATGCGACCGCCCTTGTGGAGCTTCGCGCCGGCCTTAAAAAGAACGGAGCACATGCCCCTGGCCTTTTGGCCTTCATTGCCCGCTTCGTCACGGCGGGCCTGAAGAAGTATCCGGAGCTGAACACACGCATCGAAACTGCTCCCGATGGATCCCAAGAGATTATTGCGTTTGAGGGAATCAATCTCGGCTTTGCAGCGCAGACAGACCGCGGATTGATGGTGCCGTCGATTCGGACGGCGGAAAGGCTGACCGCACGCCAGCTCGACGCAGAAATCCGACGTCTCACAGACGTCGTTCGCCAAGGGAAGGCGAGCCCGAGCGAACTTGGAAGCGGCACCTTCACGCTGAACAACTACGGAGTGTTTGGAGTAGACGGTTCCGCTGCAATCATCAATTATCCCGAGGTAGCCATTCTTGGTGTCGGCCGGATTATCGACAGGGCGTGGGTTGTCGATGGCGATCTGGCGATTCGCAAGGTCACAGAGCTGACGTTGACATTTGACCACAGAGTTTGTGATGGAGGAACGGCGGGCGGCTTCCTCCGGTTTGTTGCGGACGCAATTGAGAATCCGCACCTCGCGATCATTGACTTTTAGCACACACAAGGCGCAGGTAACCCCTCTGGATCGTGGTCCAGCCCAAGCACAGAGTTCCTGTCAGCAAAGTCTTCCCGGACGGTTCTTCTTTCACGCCAAGTAGGCCTCCGCGGTGAGGTTGTAAAGCGTGAACTGTCCAACGGAGACTGGGCCAACTCCAACTAGCTGAAGCTCTAACTTCAGGCCGGTGACGCCGATGGGGACTGTGAAATCCTTCGTAATCGTCGAAGGCGGTATGTCAATTGCGACGTGCTTGAACTCCAACACTTGGTTTCCAGCCTGATCCTTGATGCTAACGGCGAAGCTGCCACCCCCGCGTGCCAGCAGTGCCTCTACTCTTGCTGAGAAGATTAATCGGTTCCCGGCAACAAATCCCGTTGACACCAGTGGGCCGGTTGTCGTCTGAACGACGGGCACTGTTGCCATTGCTGTGAGCGCATATCCAGCGAAACCGTTGCGAGGCGCCCTGGTGTTCGTCACCTTGGCACTGTCGTAGGACGGAGATGTAACCGCGGTAAAACCTGCCGGGAATTGGGCGTCACCGCTGACGAACGTGCCGTTGGCTACGAGATTTAGGGGATCGCGAGCGGAAGTTACAATGATGGGCGGGGCCGGCTTGATCAAGGGTGCCAGTGTCGCCCACACCTTTTTGCCGATGATCGCATTAGCTTCGCCGTTAGGATGCGTCCCGTCGTACGTGAGGCCGGTTTTCCACATACCTGTATCTGAATCCACTAGTTCGGAGTAGACGTCCACTAGCGGGACGGACTCCCTCGCAGCGAACGAAGCAAGCCATGCGTTATTCTTTGCCCTCTCCGATGCCGCAGACAACGGATACGCGGTTGTGTTTGACGTAGGAGGCCGGACTCCCGGAGAGATCGCCGCCGTCTGGATGAATCTGCAAGTACCGAGGAATGCGGGAGCGGCTGACGGCGCAACGGTGCCGATCAAGCCATACACTCCAGACCCATCACTTGTCTCCTTGTAGACCTTGTACCAGTTGGCTCCTCGTACATGCGTCCAGTACAACCGGACGCAATACGTGGACGTGGGTGTAGTAACTGCCGCGGGTGAGCTCGGAAGCGTTTCTCCGGTCTGAGTTGTCACCGAACCATTGCCGGCCGTAACCACATATCGGTGCGTTCCAGCGGGCAGGCTGCCGGCTGTAGAAGAACAAATTTCCGAAGTCAAAGTAGGGGCAGAGATTGCGGATTGTCCCTGCGGGACCGTATTCACCAGGAAGACGCCGATACCTTTGGCTCTGCATTTTGCTACTGCTTCGGTCACATAATCGATCATGTTCTGGGGCACACCGCCGACAAGCCCATCGTTACGGCCCGGCATAAGGCCAACGAGGGTAGGGTTCTGGGCGAGCACTTCGCCGTCGAAAAGCTCCCTTAGTTGACTGGACGTATGTCCACCTCGAGCAGCATTCCAGTGCGGGCGCATTGTCCCGTCGGAGGCGACACAAGCGTTCATGAACCAGGAAGATCTGAAGGAGGCTATGAGTTTCGAATCGAAGGATTCAGTCAGTGAGTCACCTTGAACTACTGTCTTAGTCGCGTCGAGGAGCGCCCCTGCAGTCGACTTTGCGACTTTTGCTGCTGTGTTGAACTGTGCGAGGAGGCCAGTGCAGCCGATGAACTCAATGCCTGTCGTGGACCCAGTAACTCCCTTAGCGGTGGCGGTGCATGCTATGAGTGAGAGCCCTGTTTGCGTGCCCACGAAGTTGTAGGCATTTGAAACGTTGCCTTCATTATTGGATGAACATCCAATAAGGCTGGTCTCAACAGCACCGGAGATGAGCCAGTTGTGGTTGGTTCCCCCCGCTCTTCCGTTCTTGAAGGACCAACAATCGGTGAACCTCGCGTTGTTCGGAGTGGTGATGTGGAACCCGTTGTTACCACTTGTGTCGGCGTGGCAGCCGTAAAACTGGGAAGAGCCTGGACCAACAAGATAGAAACCGTGGCTGATGCTCTTAATCGCATGAACGTGAACGGCAGTGATGCTTCCGCCGGTCGATCGGAAGCCATGGAGACAGTTGTCAGTGGATACATCCAGCCAGAATGAATCCGGGACGTTTTGTACGTATGCGCCCGCACCTGAGCAGTCCTTAACGCTGACGTGCTCGAAACGCGACTCAAGGCCGCCTAAGAGGTTAATGCCGTGAAAGCCGCCGAGGATCTGCGTGTGTCCGATGTAGGGTTCGTAGTCTGCCTCAACACGTACAACGTCAGGAGTGCTGGTGAGGCGCGCATCAATGACTAGGTGTTCGATGCTGGCATTTGTGCCAGTCATCTGGACGACGGACGGGTAAGTCGCTGTGTCCCAGTCGGCAGAGGCGACGATCTTGGCCGCGTTTTTTCCTCCACCTCCTACGAGCCTGTGGTTGCTGCCGAGGACAATTCGGCGAGAGATGTTGTAGGACCCTGGGGGTATCGTGATGTTGCGACTGGCCGCGAGCGCTTGCTCAAGTGCGGTCGTAAAATCCAACGAATTCGTCGCCGCATACTTCTTGACATTGATCCACTCTTCGCCTGCCAAGACGGTTGTGGCCGATAGATCGGGAATCTGGCTGATTGGGAGTCGGGCTCCACTGTCCAGCGTGGCGACACCGGACGCAACACCCTTCTCCGCACTCGGTATGTACGAGGTCGATGGGTTCTTATCCGTCCCCGGAGCGGCATTCGCACTTCCAGCGACCAGCGATGCGCCAGTGAGGGCAGCCGCAAGAGTCCCGAACCTTATGATTCCGCGGCGTTTGAGCCCGCCGATAATGGTCGTGCGTGCCGCTGCCTCATCCCGCATCAAGACGACCTCCCGGCGGGGGGGGATTGACGACTTTCCAGGGGCCACGTACCTCTCGCTGGGCAGGGCGGTATAAGACAATCGGGTCTCCTCATGGCAATTTGGAATGAGGACGCTGCGGGTCGGGCTGACATAAAAGAAAAGTAGGCCGCCGGGGAGGTGTGGGCGACAGTAGTGAGTACTCGACTATCGGCACTTGGTTGTAAACGCTTCACTCGCGGTACCTATATTTAATGACGTAGTACTTGGAAGCGGCGAGGTGCTGAGCGCGTAACGGCGCAATTTACTTCGAAAAATCGACATGTCCAAGCCATCGGCTGAGCGCACCGGACATTGAGTTGAATTCACCACGTTGCCCGCTTTCACCTTCGGTCAGCTGGATAGCCTGATAATCGTGACAGCGCCGCCGCACTTGGGTTCCGGTAAGCTCATTTCCCCTTTTGACCGCTTCCTTAGTCCAGCCGTCAGATCGTGAACCGACGCACGGGTACCCCCGTGAAATTGTCGCCCAGCAAGGAGTCGCCCACTTGGTTTGCCTTGCTGCTAACACTCCAGAGGGCAGTGAGAATCGGCGACTGATCTCGTTAGATTGTGTGCAAATTGTGTCAAATGTATTTTTCCCATCATCATTGATTGACAGGGATCGTCAAATCCTTTGATTCTACTGTCGTAGACAAGTTTCAATCAGTTGCTCGTCACTGATTCCCGTTGGGTCGTCGTCCGAATGTAATGGCGCGGAAACATCAGTAGTTGGACCATTTATTACAAGCATTGGATGAATTTTTCCCCCACCGCTAGGTTGTGAATTCCATCTCCCTATAGCATTCAGCTACTTATGAGATGGGGGACCCAAATGGGGGGTCGTTCTTGGGTGGAACGAAAAAGGCGTGTCCTTGCCTCGGCAGCCACGTTTTCATCACTGGCAGCCGTCGCCGCGGCAGCCGTCATTTATCCCGGATTCACGGTCACTCAGGTGGACCTGAATGACGGCGGCGTCTGGGTCACCAACACCAGCAAAAACCTGGTGGGCCATCTGAACTACCAGTCCAAACTCCTGGACGGCGGCCTCCTGGCCGCCAGCCCTGACTTCGACGTCCTGCAGAACGCCCGCACCGTCTTCCTCTCGGACCGGAGCAAATCCTCGCTCAGCCCGGTCAGCGTCACGGACGTGATCCTGGGCCAGGCCACGGCGGTGCCCTCCCCGGCGGCTGTGAGCTTCGGCCAGAAGTCCGTTGCCCTGGCCAGCCAGGACAAAGGCACCCTGTGGGTCACCAGCAGCAGCGCCCTGGGCTCGTTCAATGCCGCCTCCGCCGAGCCCGCCCTTACTGATGCGAAAGGCGTTGTTGCCACGGTAGGCACGGATGACGTTGTGTACGCAGCCAACCCCGCCAAGGGGGAACTGACCACCCTCAAACTGGATTCCGCCGGCACGGTCGCCTCCCAAGAGTCGGCGCCGGTCGAGCCCCTCCGCAACATCGAAAACGCCCAGATCACCGCCGTGGGGGACAAGCCCGTGGTGCTGGATCCGGCCACCGGATCGCTGTTCCTGCCAGGCGGCAAGAAGGTGGCCCTGCCGGACCCCGCCGGAGCCAAGCTCCAGCAGAGCGGCCCCGCTGCGTCCTCCGTGGCCATCGCCACGTCCAAGGCACTGATCAAGCAGCCGCTGGACGGCTCGGCCGCCACTGTCACAGACCTTGGTGCCGCCGGAAACGCTGCCGCCCCCGTACGCCTCGGCTCCTGCCTCTACGCGGCCTGGGCCGGCTCGGGCAAATACCTCCGCGACTGCGACAACCCCAACGACAACACCCGCCAGGACATCCCCACCACCGGGTCCCGGGCCGACTTCGTCTTCCGCGTCAACCGCAACGTGGTGGTCCTGAACGACATCTACTCCGGCGACGTCTGGCTGGTCACCGAAAACATGCGCCTGGTCTCCAACTGGGACGACGTCATTCCGCCGCCGGACAAATCCGATGATCAGGACGAGGACGCCGCGGACAACAACCCCGTCAACACGCTGCCGGACCGCACCAAGGAAAACCGGCCCCCGGCCGCCGTGGATGACCAGTTCGGCGTCCGGCCCGGCCGCACCACCCTGCTGCCGCTGCTGGACAACGACTCCGACCCCGACGGCGACGTCCTTACCGCCCGCCTCCAGGGCGAGGCGCCCGCCGTCGGAACCCTGCAGAACGTCTACAACGGCACCGGCATGCAGGTGACCGTCCCCGCTGACGCCAGCGGAACGGCGTCGTTCCAGTACCAGGCCAACGACGGCCGCGGCGGAACCGCCACCGCGAAGGTCACCCTCACCGTCAAGGACCGGTCCACCAACGATGGACCCGCCCAGAAGCGCGTCCCCACCATCCTGCTGGAGCAGGGCAAGAGCATCAGCCAGAACGTCCTCACCGACTGGACAGATCCCGACGGCGACGACCTCCTCCTGATGGCAGCCAGCACGTCCAGCGAAGGGGACCAGGTCCGGATCCGCCCGGATGGCCAGCTCAACTTCCAGGACGTCGGCACCAGCCTGGGCCGCAAGGAAGTGCAGCTGGTGGTCTCCGACGGCCAGCTGCAGACCGAAGGCAAGCTCATCGTGGACGTCCGCGCCAAGGGCAGCCTCCCGCCCAAGGCCAACGCGGACCACGCGGCCGGGATCGCCGGGCAGGACCTGGTGGTGTCCCCGCTGGGCAACGACGTTGACCCCACCGGCGGCACGCTGCGCCTCACCCGCGTGGACACACCGCCGGACCTCACCGTCACCGCGGACTACCAGTCCGGCACCTTCCGCTTCCGCGCCCCGAATCCCGGCACGTACTACCTCACCTATCTGGTCACCAACGGGCCGGAAAGCTCCGAAGGCCTCATCCGGATCGAGATCAGCCCGGCCGGCGGCACCGCCGAGCCCCCGGTGGCGGTCGCTGACCTGGCCCTGCTGCCCGTGGGCGGCGAAGTCCTCATCGACGCACTGGGCAACGACTCGGACCCCGCCGGCGGTGTCCTGGTAATCCAGTCCGTCAGCCAGCCCAAGAACTCCGCTATCGGCGTGGCCGTGCTGGACCACCACATCCTGCGCATCACGGATATCCGCGGCCTCACGGCCCCCATGAGCTTCACCTACACCGCGTCCAACGGCGTGGCCAGCGCCACCGGCGAAGTGACGGTTGTCCCGGTTCCGGCCCCCAGCAAGCTGCTGCCCCCGGTGGCCGTGGCGGATGAGATCACCGTCCGCGCCAACGACGTCGCCACCATCAGCGTCCTGGCCAACGACAGCCACCCTAACGGCGCCAAGCTGCAGCTCAACCCCGTCCTCATCCAGGACGTGGACCCCGGCAAGGGACTCCTGGCCGTCTCCGGCGACGTGCTGCGGTTCAAGGCCGGGCCCACCCCCGCCACCCTCCACGCAATCTACGCCGTGACCGGCCCTGACGGACAGGAGGACTCCGCCCAGGTGACCATCCACATCCGCGGTGGCGGCGCCGAACAGAACTCCCGCCCGTTGCCGCAGAAGGTCACCGCACGGGTCATCGCCGGCAAGACCTCACGCATCAGCATCCCGCTGGACGGCATCGACCCCGACGGCGACTCCGTCAGCCTGATCGGCCTGGAACAGGCGCCGGGCAAGGGCACCGCAACAGTGGGGGCCACCTACATCGAGTACACGGCCTCCCAGAACGCCTCCGGCCAGGACCTCTTCTCCTACGTGGTGGAGGACCGCTTCGGGGCCCGTTCCACCGCGTCCGTGGTGGTGGGCATCGCCCCCGCCCCCGGCAGCAACCAGACCCCGGTGGCCGTGGAGGACACCATCATTGTGCTGCCCGGCCGCCACGTTGCCGCCGACGTGCTCTCCAACGACTCCGACCCCGACGGCGACACCGTCAGCCTCACCGGCGACGGCCTCGAGGCTGCCGCCGAACTGGCCGCCGAAGTGAAGGACGGCCGCGTCCAGCTGACCGCGCCCTCAGCCCCCGGCACGGTGATTGTCTACTACGGCGTGACGGACGGCCGCGGAGGCACCGCCGTCGGGACCCTCAAAGTGGTGGTCCGCAGTGACGCGCCCCAGCTGCCGCCCGTTGCCCGGGATGACAGGGTGACGTTCGCCGAAACCCTCGGCAAGACCGCCGTGGACGTGCCCGTCCTCAAGAACGACGAAGACGCCGACGGCGTGGCCAGCCAACTGGCCATCAGCTTCCCGCAGTCGGCACCCACCGCCCGCGTTTCCGGCAGCGGGACGGTCAGCGTCACGCTGACTGACGGCCCGCAGCTGATCCCGTACACGGTCACCGACGTGGACAACCTGTCCTCCACCGCATTCATCATGCTCCCCGGGCTGAAGGACCAGAGCCCCGCCCTGAAGAACAGCGCGCCGCTGGAGGTGGTCAGCGGACAGCAGCTGACCCTGAACCTGGCGGACCTAGTGGTGGTGCGGGCCGGCAAGGCCGCACGCATCACCCAGGACACCAAAGTCCAGGCTGTGGCGTCCAACGGAGCGCCGCTGGTGAAGGACGCCACAACCCTGGTATTCACCTCGGCCGATGACTACTCGGGACCCGCGGCCGTGACCTTCGAAGTGACGGACGGCGCCAGCGTTGACGATCCGGACGGACGGATGGCCGTGCTGACCGTCAGCATCCGCGTGCTTCCGGACCCCGCCCGCAACCACCCGCCCGTTTTCCCCGGCAGCAGCCTCGAGACGGCTGTGGGGGAGGAAACCGCCCTGGACCTGCGCCAGGTGGCCACAGACGTGGACGAGGCGGACCGGGACAAACTGGCGTTCGCCCTCTCCGGAGCTGTTCCTTCCGGGATCAAGGTCACCCTGGACGGCGGCACGCTGAAAGCCACGGCCGACGGCGGCGCCCCCAAGGGTGCCACCCTCCCCGTTGGGGTGACGGTCACCGACGGCCGCAGCGCCCCCGTAGGCAGTACAGTCACCGTCCAGGTAGTGGCCTCCAAGCGGCCGCTCGCCGGCGTGAACGACGACGTAGTGGCCATCGCCCGGGCGGGCCAGCCCGAGCGCGTCAGCGTCCTCGAGAACGACAGCAACCCGTTCCCGGACTCACCGCTGAAGGTCCTCAGCGCCATCGTGGAAACCGGGACCGGCACGGCCACGGTGGAAGGCGACGCCGTCACTGTGACACCGGCGGAGAACTTCGTGGGCACCCTGGTGGTCCGGTACCGGGTCCAGGACAAGACCACGGACACTGAACGCGAAGTGGACGGCCGCGTCCGGCTCACGGTCAGGGACAAGCCGGACGCCCCCACCACCCCGACGGTCAGCGAAGTGCGCGATCGGACCGTGGTGTTGAACTGGGCCCCGCCAGCGAACAACGGTGCCGCCATCACCGGCTACAAGGTGACCGGCAGCAGCGGCTTCTCCCAGCAGTGCCCCGCCACCACGTGCACCCTCAACGGCCTGACCAACAACGTGGAGTACACCTTCACCGTGGTGGCCACGAACGAGGTGGGGGACTCCGCGGCGTCACCCGCCTCCGCCCCGGCACGCCCGGACGCCAAGCCGGACGCCCCGGCGCCGCCCACCCTGGTCTTCGGGGACAAAGAGCTCAGCGTCACCTGGGCCGTGCCCAACAGCCCGGGCTCGCCCGTGGAGAGCTACAACCTGGAGATCTCCCCGGCACCGCCCGGCGGCAACGTGCGGACCAGCAACGTGGCCGGCACGTCGTTCCAGTGGACCGGACTGGCCAATGGCACCCCGTACCAGGTGAGGGTCCAGGCATCGAACAAGGCGCCCGAACCGTCCGACTGGAGCGCGTACTCGGCCAGCGAGATCCCGGCAGGCCTTCCCGGAGCGCCGGGCAAGCCCAGCACCACACGGTCAACGTCCGGCGGGTCCGAATCCATCATGACCGTCAGCTGGGCGGCAGCACCCGAGAACGGTGCCGCCATTGACACGTACACGGTGACGGCCCAGCAGGGCGGCGCCGCCGTTGCCAGCAGCACCGTCTCCGGCAGCCAGCTGAGCGTGCCCATGACGGTGGGCAACTCCGCCACCGACTACACCTTCTCGGTGGTGGCCAGGAACAAGGCAGGGGACTCCGCGGCCAGCCCGGCCTCGGACCCCAAGCGTGCCTTCGGCGCTCCGGGGGCGGTGCCGGCCGTCCAGGCGGATCCTTTGGACAACGCGGTGCAGCTAGCCTTCCAGCCGGCGGCCGGGAACGGGGCCACGCCGAGCTACCAGTACCAGGTCAACGGCGGGGCGTTTATCGCCCTCGCCGCTGACAAGGTGGTGCGCAACGGTGTGCCCAACAACGGCAACTACACGATCGGCGTGCGGGCGGTGAACAGCCTCGACGGCGCCACGTACGAGGGGCCGGTCACCAATTCCAACCAGGTGGCACCCTACGGCAGGCCCTTCGCCGCCAGCGTCAGTGCCTCGCAGAACGGCCAGCAGGTGGTCTTCAACGTGGGATCCGTTCCACCCAACGGCCGTCCGGTGACGGGGCTTCGTTACACCGCCTCGGACGGCCGGAACGGCACAATGCCTGCGGGCGGCGGGCAGATCCCCGTGGGCAACGACTACGAGCAGGACGTGTGGCTGGACGTGGTCACTGTGGACAGCCTTGACCAGACCACGGCTGCGCCCAGGGCCTCCGGTCGGACGGCGAACAGGCCTTCGCCGACGTACTCCATCTCCAACCCCGACGTGAATGGCCGGACCGTGACCCTCCACGTGGCCAACTTCGGTTCCTGGCGGCCGTCAGTAATCCACTGCTGGGGTGCCACCAACGTGGGCGGCTCCGATCCGCACCGCGGTGGTTGGGCCGGCAACACGCACGGCGAGAACCTCGGTAACGGGGAGTACACCTGGCCGTCCAGCGGCACCGGCAGCTTCACTGTGCGTTGCCCCGGTGGTATTACGAACCCCAACCCGGGCAGGAACTACTTCTCACTTGACCTGGTCTCGGGCTATTGGACCAACGAGCTGCGGACCAAGTGAGCCATCTCCCTTCAAAGAATTTTCCTGCAAAGAACCGACGTCGAAAAGGACTTACTCCATGACAATGACCACTGAGCAGGCCGAATGGTTTGCAGGCACCTTCGAGAAGCTCGTTGCCAATGTGGGGCAGGCGGTGCTGGGCAAGGAACATGTCATCCGGCTGACCTTCACGGCGATGCTGGCGGAAGGGCACGTGCTGTTTGAGGATGCTCCGGGGACGGGCAAGACCATGCTGGCGCGGGCCATGGCGGCCACAGTGCAGGGTTCCAATAACCGCATCCAGTTCACTCCTGACCTGCTGCCGTCGGACGTGACGGGTGTGACCATCTACGACCAGAAGACGCAGAAGTTCGAGTTCCACAAGGGGCCGATCTTCAACAACATCGTCCTGGCCGATGAGATCAACCGTGCCTCGCCGAAGACGCAGTCGGCGCTGCTGGAGGTCATGGAGGAATCCAGGGTCACCGTGGACGGCGTCACCTATGAGGCGGGACGGCCGTTTATGGTGATGGCCACGCAGAACCCGATCGAGCAGGCGGGTACCTACCGGCTGCCTGAGGCGCAGCTGGACCGCTTCCTGATCAAGACCTCGATCGGCTATCCGGACCACGCCTCCACGGTCAGGCTGCTGGGCGGCACGAACCTGAAGGACCGCTCCAAGGAGCTCTCCGCGGTGATCACCACCCAGGCCGTGGCGGACATGGCTGACCTGGCCGCGACGGTGCACGTGGACACTGCCGTGCTCGAATACATTTCCCGGCTCTGCGAGGAGACGCGCAACGCGCCCGAGTCCCGGCTGGGTGTCTCCGTCCGGGGAGCGATCGCGATGGTCCGTGCCGCCAAGGTGTGGGCTGCGGGACAGGGGCGGAACTTCGTGCTGCCCGACGATGTCAAGGAACTCGCTGCCGTGGTGTGGACCCACCGGTTCGTGATGGATCCTGAGGCTGAGTTCTCCGGGGCCACGCCCGAGGCGGTCCTGGCCCGGGTCCTGTCCGACGTCGCAGCCCCCCAGCAGCGCGCCACCACCTAGAACTCGCCCGGCCCGCCCTTTCCCGGCCCGTCTGAAAGATGACCTCCATGCCCACAACCCCTCCCGCCGTCGTCGGACGAGCCCGGACGCTGCTGCCCGCCCGGCCTGCTGCCCTTGAAGTGGTCACCGCCCTGGGCTGGCAGGTCCTCGCGGCTGGCCTGGGGTTCTGGATCATCGGCGCGCTCCTCGGCTGGGAGGAGACCATCACCGCCGCGGCCGCAGCTTTGGCGCTGCTGCTGGCCGCCGCGGGGTTCGTTATCGGCCGGACCTCCTACGGGGTGGAAATGGACCTCGCGAAGACCCGGGTGGAAGTGGGGGACATGGCCGTGGGCAGCCTCACCGTATCCAACACCTCGGACCGCCCGCTGCTGCCGGCGTCGATCGAGCTCCCGGTGGGTGCGGGCACCGCCTTCTTCGCCGTCCCGCGGCTCGGGGCCGATGACGTGCACGAGGACCTGTTCACCATTCCCACCGCCGTCCGCTCCGTCATCAAGGTGGGGCCGGTCCGGTCCGTGCGGGCAGACCCGCTCCGGCTGCTGAGCCGCCAGGTGGTCCTCACGGACGCCGTGGACCTGTACGTCCATCCCCGCACCGTATCCCTGGCCGGATCCGCCGAGGGCCTCATCCGCGACCTTGAGGGACTGCCCACCAAGGACCTGTCCAGCGCCGACGTGTCCTTTCACGCCCTGCGGGACTACGTCGCGGGTGACGACCGTCGCCACATCCACTGGAAGACCACGGCCCGGACCGGCAAGCTCATGGTCCGCCAGTTCGAAGAGACCCGGCGCTCGCACCTGGCCATGGCCCTTTCCACCAACCTGGCCGAATACGCCGCCGACGAAGACCTGGAACTGGCCATCTCCGCCGCGGCGTCCATCGGCAAGCAGGCCATCCGCGAGCAGCGCGAAGTCAGCGTCCTGACCCAGGACGGCCGGCTCCGCACCGACACAGCCCGCGTCCTGCTGGACGGCATGACCCGGCTGGCGGGGGAGGAGTCCCGGGTAACGGCAACCGACGTCGCCAGGCTCACCGGTGACGCCGTCCCCAACGCGTCCATCATGTTCTTGGTGGTTGGCACAGCCGTCACACCCGCGCAGCTCAGGACCGCGGCGGCGTCGGCCCCTCCGGGCGTCCGCTGCCTGGCCATCCGATGCCAGGCCGGCGCACCGCTGGACCGCCGGGCCATCGGGGACCTCACGGTCCTGACGCTCGGCGAACTTACCGAACTGCCCCGCCTGCTGGTCAAGGCCGCGGCATGAGCCGGGCAGCAGCGCGGGAAGTGCGCTCCTTCACTCATCTCTGGCCCGACGTCGCTGCCCTGGCAGCGCTGTTGGCCGCAGGAATTCTCGGCTTCTACTCGACGTTCGCGGGGGACTGGCGCTTCGTCCTTGCAGGGTGCGGCGGCATTGCGCTCGGCCTGGGACTGGCCTACTTCGCGGCACGGCACAAATTGGGTGTCCTGCTGACCATGGCCACGGCTGTCCTTGTCTATGTGGTGTTCGGCAGCGCCCTTGCCGCCCCGGACCAGGCCATCGCCGGGGTGGTGCCGTCGCTCGAGTCGCTGCGGACCGTCGTCGCCGGCGTGGTGCTGAGCTGGAAGCAGCTCCTCACCAGCGCCGCCCCGGTGGGCACCGGAAACGGAATGCTGGTGGTCCCGTTCCTCGGCGCCTACGTGGCAGCCCTCCTCGCCGGAACCATGGCCTGGCGCCTGAAGAGCCCGGCCTGGGCAGTCTTGCCCGCCGCCGGCCTGCTCCTGCTGGCCACCGCCATGGGAACCCACGAGGCTTCCCAGGCGGCCCTCCGCGGCGCCGTCTTTGTCGCCCTGGCTGTGGCTTGGCTGGCGTACCGCCGTCGTGCATCGACCGCCCCCGCGGCGGTGGTTACCGGCCAGGGTCCGACGGCGGGACACTCCGCGGCGCGTGGGCGGCGGGCTGCTTTGGCGGCCTTTGTCCTCGCTCTTGCCGGCGGGGTGGCCGTGGCGGCTTCCCCGGCGCTCACCGCCGGCGCCACCCGGCAGATCCTGCGGGACGTGGTGGTCCCGCCACTGGACCTGCGGGATTACGCCAGCCCTCTGGCCAGCTTCCGGGACTACGTCAAGAACCAGAAGGACAGCAAGCTGCTGGCCGTGACCGGCCTTCCCGCCGGTGCCAGGATCCGGCTGGCCACGCTGGACTCCTACGACGGCGTGGTGTTCGACGTTTACGGCAGCGGCTCCAGTAACTACTCACCGATCAGCAACACCGCAGCGATTGGGGCCTCGGGGACATCCGCTGCCCCTGCCGCCGAACCCGCGGCGACCGCGGATGTGGCGGTGACGGTGGACGCATATAAGGGGGTCTGGCTGCCGTCCACCGGAAGCCTGCGGGGCGTCGACTTCGACGGCCCACGGGCGTCCCTGCTGGACGGTTCGTTGTTCTTCAACGCTGCAACAGGCACGGCCATCGCCACTGCCCGGCTCCAGGCCGGCGATACGTACAGCCTCAGCGCGGCTTACCCGTCCCTGCCGACGGACGCGGAGCTGGCCCAGTCGGACTTCGCAGCGGTGCAGCTCCCGCCCGCGGAAAGCGTGCCGCAGATCGTGGCGGCCAAGGCCAACGAGTTTGTGGGTGACTCGTCACTGCCCATCGAACGGGTCCGCAAGCTGGAGGCGGCGCTGTCCAAGCAGGGCGCCTTCAGTAACGGGCTCGACGGCGAGGCCAGGAGCGTGTCCGGCCATGGCGCGGCGCGGATCACGTCCCTGCTGGGCGCCAAGCAGATGGTGGGCGATGACGAACAGTATGCGGTGGCCATGGCACTGATGGCCCGCGAGCTAGGCATTCCTGCGCGCGTGGTGATGGGTTTTTATCCGGATCCCAAGGAACCCCAGGAATCCGGGACGGTGGAGCTGACCGGCAACGACGTGCACGCGTGGGTTGAGGTGGCCTTTGCCGGTGCCGGCTGGGTTCCGTTCAACCCGACGCCGTCCGAGGACAACGTGCCCATCCCGCCGGATCCGCAGCCCAAGTCCAAGCCCCAGCCGCAGGTCCTGCAGCCGCCGCCGCCACCGCAGGCCCCGGCCGAGCTGCCGCCGGATTCTGCCCCGGACGCCCAGGATGCCGAACAAAACCAACAGGGGTTCTGGGGTGTCCTGGGACCCATCCTGATGGCAATCGGCATCGGCCTGATTTCTGTAGCCGTCCTGCTCCTGCCGCTGGTGCTTATTGCGTGGCTGAAGCTGCGGCGGCGGAAGCGGCGGGCCACCAGTGGCTCGCCGACGGACCGTATCAGCGGCGGCTGGAGTGAAGTCATGAGCGCCGCCACCGATCTGGGTACCACCATCCCGGCAGGCGCCACCCGCCGGGAGAACGCCGCCAACCTCGCGGAGGCTTTCCCCGCCAGCGGCACCACCACTGTGCTGCTGGCACACCGTGCAGATGAGGCGGTCTTCGCGCCAGGGAACCCCAGCGACGATGACATCCGGGCGTACTGGGCGGACGTTGAGTCTTCGCTGAACCAGATGACCGGATCCGTGGGGTTCTGGCGGAGGCAGCGGGCCAGGTTCTCGCTGCGCTCGCTGGCTGCAGGAGGGGACCTGCCGCTGGTGCGGCGCTCCGCCGCTTCGCTGACGGCCTCGCTGTGGGGCCGTGTGGCCCGGATGACGCCGCTGGCCCGATTTACAAGGAAGAACTGACATGAGCGCAAAACGCGGAACCGCCGCACCGCCGGCCATCGAGGGCTACCAGTATGTGCAGCCCCTTGGATCGGGCGGCTTCGCCGACGTGTACCTCTACGAACAGGACAGGCCGCGCCGCAAGGTGGCCGTTAAGGTGCTGGTCTCGGACCTGAAGACCGACGGCGCGCGCCGCCGCTTCGAGTCCGAGGCGAACCTCATGGCGCAGCTTTCCACGCACCCCTTCATCGTGACCATCTACGAGGCCAACGTCACGGCATCCGGCCACTCCTACCTGGCCATGGAGTACTGCTCCAAGCCCAATCTGGACGCAAGGCTCAGGCGGCAGCGGTTCAGTGTGGACGATGCCCTTGCCATCGGCATCCAGGTAGCGTCCGCCGTCGAAACCGCACACCGTGCAGGCATTGCGCACCGGGACATCAAGCCCGCCAACATCCTGGTGACCGACTACAACCGCCCGGCGCTGACCGACTTCGGGATTTCCGGAACCACGGACTCTGCCGGAGACGACGACGGCGGGATGTCCATTCCCTGGTCGCCGCCGGAATCACTCCGAAACTCCGAGGCCAACGGCGTGATGGTGGACGTGTGGGCCCTCGGCGCCACCGTCTACACACTGCTGGCCGGACACTCGCCCTTCGCCATTCCTGGGGGCAACAATTCGCCGCGGGAGCTGATGTCCCGGATCGCGTCCATGCCGCTGCCCGGCCTGGGCCGCATCGACGTTCCGCAGTCACTGCAGCAGGTCCTCGCTACGGCCATGGCCAAGCAGCCCGGCTCACGCTATCCCTCGGCCCACTCGTTTGCGCTGGCGCTGCAGCGTGTCCAGGTGGAGCTGAGCCTCGCGGTCACCAGCTTTGAAGTGCTCGACGACGGCCATGACGCCGAGGACCCCAACGACGGCGGCGAGGACGCGACCCGGATCCGCGGGGTGGTGTCCATCGACCCGCGCGCCAACACTTCGGATGCGCCCACCGCCGTCCGGGCCTCTGTGGCCACGTGGGCGCAAAAGCCCACTATTCCCAGGCCTGCCCCCGACGCCACAGTGATCAGGGCTTCGGCACCGCCCGCCGCCTCCGAATCCTCTGTGTCGGGGGCGCGGACAGCCTGGGAACGCCCGGCCCCGTTCACGCCACTGCCGATGGAGGAGACCCAGCTCCGGCCGGCTGAACCAGCGCCTGAGCCCGAGGCCGCGGCGGAACCCGAGTCCCGGCGTCGTCCCGGGTGGCTGCTGCTGGCGGCCGGAGGAGTGCTCGTGGCTGCGGCGGTGGGCGGGCTCTTGGTGGTGAACGGCGCCGGAACGCCGAGTGCGCCCAAGACGACGCCTGCGGCGGACGGACCGCTGGACGCGGTTGCGCCGGGCTCCGCGGTGCCGGCCCCCGCCAACCTGGCGGGCAGCAGGGACGGCGCCAACGTGGCGTTCACCTGGGAGAACCCGGCCCCGGTGGAGGGGGACGTGTTTATGTGGCGGCCAGTGTCAGTCATGCAGACGGGTGACTACACCACGTCACAGGAGCCCCGGGCAGTGGTGGCGGCCAGCCCCGACTCCCAGACCTGCCTGGAGGTGGTTATCCGGCGCAGCAACGGCCAGGCGACGCCGGAACCCGCGAAGGCCTGCGTTCCCTGACCGTGTGTTGAAGCTCGGCTACGCCGCGTCCGCCATGCTCACGCGGTCGGTCAGGTCCTGCCACAGCGCCCATTCGTCCTCCATGGCGCCGGGGCAGGCCAGTGCCAGTTCCATGAGGCCGTCGCTGCTGGTGGTGGCACGGACAGCCATCCGGTAGACCACATCCGCGTTGCTGTCGTTCTTGAACCGGAGTTCTGCTTCCTGCAGTTCAATCTCCTTGCTTCCGTCGCGCAGGTTGACGTACACGGAGCCGGCATCATCCACGACCTCGACGGGTTTGCCCACAGCCTGCTTGACGCCGCCGATCTCGGAGGCCATGGCCGCGGCCGTCGCTGCTTCGTCTCCGTCCCCACCGGTACCTGGAAGGACGGCCTGGTAGATGGTAAACGTGCACTGAAGGCTGGCGTTGCGGTAGTTAACCTCGCCATCTTTCACCGGTTCCCTGGTCCAGCCTTCCGGATCCCGGATGGACCACACCGGCGCGCTGGTGAAATCGGAGTCGTCAAAAAGGTAAACAGCGCCGCCGGCTTCGTCCGAGGCGGCCGCGTCCTCTGACTTTTCCGGGTCTGCCGATTCGCTGACGCTGGGTTTCGGGTCCGGGATGGCGTCGGGCTGTTTGCTGCCGCTGGCCAGGCCGTTGAAGACCATTATGCCGGCCACGGCGATGACGGCCACCGCGCCCACGCCACCCGCGATCCAGCCCCAGACGGGCATACCGGTCTTGGGCGGTGGCTGCGTGAACATTGCAGGCTGGCCGTACTGCTGGCCGGCCTCGCCGAACGGCGGCTGGTCCTGCTGCGGTGCGTAGGGAGGGAATGGCGGCTGCCCTCCGTGGGCCGGGGCAGGCGGAACGGGCGGATGTAGGGGACGGTTTTCAGGGTGCTGGTTGTCGGGTTGCTGTGGCCACCCGGGCTGCTCGTTGTTGTTCACTGGTTCCCCCAATACTTGACGCGAAAAGTGCAAGCACCATCATGTCGGGTCCGCGGAGCATGCCGCGATGGGGAGCACTGCCCATCAGGTCAGCAGCGCACGATCGGTGCTCAAAGCACTGGTCAGGGCGCGTCGACTACTGTCACCCGGTCGGTCAGGTCCCACCACAGGATCTCTTCGGTTTGCAGCCCTGTGGGGCAGGCCAGGGACAGTTCCAACAGGCCGCTGCTGCTGCTGGTGGCACGTACGGCCATACGGTAGGTGACGTCCGCGTTGTAGTCGTTCTTGAACTGGAGCTCTGCCTCGCGCATTTCGATGTCCCCGGTACCGTCGCGGAGGGCGACGTAAACGGATCCGGTCTGATCCATGACCTCAACGGGCTTGCCCACCGACTTCTTGACGGTGTCGATCTCGGCGGCCAAGGCAGCTTCGGTGGCTGCCTCGTCGGCGGTTCCTCCTGTGGCCGTGCCCTGATGCACCGTAAACGTGCACTGCAGTTTGGCGTTGCTGTAATTCACTGTGCCCTCATCGACCTGATCCACGCGCCAGCCCTCAGGCTCCTTGACGGACCACACGGGCGGGCTGGTGAAGTCGGCGTTTTCGAAGATGAAAATGTTTGCCCGGTTCGAATCCACCTCCATTGACTCCTCCGGCCCTGCAGTTTCGGTGATGCCCGGGTCCGGAATGGCGTCCGGCTCCTTGCTGCCGCCGGAGAGGCCGTTGAATACCATCATGCCGGCCACGGCGATGACCGCCCCTGCACCCGCACCGGCGGCGACCCATCCCCAGGCCGGCATGCTCTTCGAAACGGGCGGGTACGACGAGCCGCCAGCAGGTTGTTGGTTGTCCGGCTCCTGCGGCCATCCGCGCAGCTCGTTGTTGTTCACGGCTTCCCCCACAATTTGACGCGAAAAGTGCAAGCACCATCATGTCGTATCCGCGGCGCCTGCCGCGATGAGGAGCCGTTCCCGTTAGGTCAGCGGCGTACATCCGAGTGCTCAAAGCACTGGACAGTGGCAACCAGAGAGCCGCCGTCGTCGGCTTTCTGATAGACGGTGACGTGGTTGGTGGTCTTGCCGCACGCGGCGCAGAAAGTCTTATGCTGTTTAGTCCCCATGAGGGAGATGATACCCAGTATCAGGTTTCAGCACGGTAAACATTGCTGATCAGCACTGTGGCTGCGACGGCACCCCAAGCCCGTTCCGCGTCCCGGAAACTCCAAGGCCCCGTGGGTAGAATCGAGGCCAAGACGAACGTAACTGCTTGCCGGAGGTATGGAGAAACAATGTCAGAATGGCTCGAAGTCGGCGCGGACAACTATGTGCTGGTCACCGAAGGTTCGCTGCTGAACACCGGCCTGATTGTTGGATCCGAGCGGGCCATGGTGATCGACACCGGCTGCGGCCCGCGGCAAGGACGCGAGATCCTGGCCGCCGTGCGGGAGAAGACCCAACTGCCGCTCGTCGTGGTCAACACCCACGCCCACTACGACCACTTCTTCGGCAACGCCGTGTTCGCCGAGGAGGGTGCCACCGAGTTCTGGGCGCACGAAAACTGCGCCGCTGAAATTGAGGAGCGCGGAGACCTGCAGCGCCGCTTCGTTGGCACGCTGGAACCTGAGATGTCCACTGGCGAAGGCGAGAACGTCGAACTGGTGGTGCCGAACGCCATCGTCAAGGACCAGCCCGTGCTGGTGGACCTCGGCGGGCTGACCGCCACCCTCTTCTACCTGGGCCGCGGCCACACCGACGGCGACCTCCTGGTGGGCACGCCCACCACCCTGTACGTGGGGGACCTCGTGGAGCAGGGCGCGCACCCGTCCTTCGAAGACTCCTTCCCGGAGGAATGGGCCGATTCGCTGCGGCACATCTCCGCGCTGCGCCACCGTTACGAATTCCTGATCCCCGGCCACGGCCAGCCGTGCAGCGACCAATTCGTCAAGACGATGGCCAACACCATGACCACCGCCGTCCGCCAGGCTCGCCAGTCCATCCGCGATACCCCCTCTGACGCCACCAAGGCCATCCCCGTCCTCCCGTACGGGCCGGAACAGTCGCGCTGGTTCATCAAGCGCCTGCAGGAGACCCGCCCGCAGCACTAGCGTCGCGGGGCTGCGGCCGACTCGCTGCGCGCTGCCTCCTCCCATTGACCAAGGTGGCGTTCATGGCCACCATGGAGCTGTCCGGCATCCTGTTACCGTACGGCCGGGCATGGATGAGGGAGGCTGTTCTCATGGCCGACGCTGCAGCAGCAAAGACCAAAATCCACTTGCCATCGCGCCTCCGGGCCGCCCGAATCGTGGCCTGGGTGATGGTCCCGGTGGCCCTCTTCGGATTGTTCGGACTCGCGGACCTGATGACGCTGCCTGGCTGGGTGGACCAGCAGTATGAATGGTCGGTGCCGCTCGAGGCGAGCTGGGGCAGCCTGTTCACCTTCGTCGTCGGCGGATCATTTGTCAGCGTCGCCCGGAATCCGGGGCAGCCCTGGCCCGGGTTGGTGTTGCTTTCCATCGCCATAGGAGCCCTGCTCCTCGGAGCAGGGCTCGGGCTGGACGCGGGGCCGACGCCAGTTGCCTTGCTTCTCGCTGCGGTGGCGGCCCTGCTCGTCTGGCTGGTCCGGCCTGAGGCTGCGCCGCTATCTTTTGTCTGGGATCTGAGCCGGCAATATCTGCTGATAGCGGCGACTGGCCTGCCGCTCTGGACGCTGTACGCCGCGCATGCGTTCGAAGTTTCCCGGCTTCGCCAGGACACCGGCCATCTGACCTGGGACATTGAGCACTGGCCCGTGCAGGGTTCCGTCGGGATAGTCCTGTGCCTGACTGCGCTGGCCATGGCCTTCTGGCCTCCAGGCCGCCCGCTGATGCGGGTGGCCACGAGCCTGTCCGCCACCTATATCGGTGCGGCCATGCTCGCCTTTCCTGATCGGGCCGGTGCCATGGACGGTCCCATGTGGGGCGTGGCCATGGTCCTGTGGGGAACGGTGGCGGCTTTGCCCGTTCCGCAGCGCGACATTTCTTCTACCTAGGGGGCTCCCTCAGGCGCAGGCACATTCGCCTCCCGTCCTCGACCGCGAGGTTCGCTGCTGAGTATGAATGCAAGCGCAACCCATCCCGCACCGAACACCGCAAAAACGGCCGTCCCGACTGCCATGGGCAGCAGTGCCAAGGCATACATCAACGGCTGCACGGGCAGTGTGAACATCCCGAGAAGCCCTGTGAACACCAGGAGCCGGGATTGTCCCTTGCGGTTGCCGTCGCTGCCGACAGCAAGCCCTGCCATGGCCAGGGCCAAACCGAGGCTCGGTACTCCAAAGCTGATGCTGCCGGTCGTCGGGGGAACGAAGAGAACGGCAACGCCAATCGCAGCGACCAGACCAAAGAGAATTGCCAGCGTTGCCAGGATTTGCGCTGCACGTTGGAAGCCGGGGCGCGTGCGGGGAAGGCCTCGCAGATACGAAAGTGCTGTCCAGGCGCTGAGCAGCAGAGCGAGCACGCCCGGTGCGTTGTACAGCAGAAACAGTTCAGTGCTGATGATCGGTGAGTAATTGAGATCCTCCCGCCATACGGCGTCGGGCCCGTAGGGCATGACGAACCGGAAGTAGCCGTGGACTATCCAGAGAAGGCCGCCGGCAACCATGCCCCACAGTAGACCCGGCCGAGGCCTGATCATGCGGGCGTGAGAGGCTGAGTTTTCCCTGCTGGAGTTTTTCATCGGAACCTCCGCCGTAGGTTACCCGCACCGCCGTGAACTGATGGTTGAGTTTACGGCGGACACACCTCAAAGGCACAGGTCACATACAGCTTGACTTGATCCGCCGGAAACATTGTGCGTGTACCGTCGCGGCATGGGTAATTTCGGGGGCACACAGCACGCACGCGACTCACAACGGGAGCTTCGACGGCGCCGGTTCCAGCGGATTTCCTATGTTCTGTTTGGCGCGTTGGCCGTGGTCACTGCGGGCGTGGTGATGCTGGCGCTCACGCGCTAATTGCAGGGACTCAGAGGATGGCTCTGATGTGATTTGTATTGCCGGGCACATACAGGTAGCGTCCTGCTTGATCTGACATGGGGAAATGCTGCTAACCAATGGAGGTTTGTATGGCCCTGGCCGACTATGCCCTGGCGCTCTGTGCGCTGCTGGGCACGCTGTTGATCCCCTTTCTTGTCCTGCTCCAGATGCTGCGGATGAAGCGCCGCGCCATCCGGGTCACCGCACGCCCCACCGCACCCCGAGGTAGTCACCGCTAGCATGCCGTACGTCGACATCAACCCCCACAAAGGCCGTCCCAAGTGGCAGGGCTACACCGTCCTTGCCATCCTGTTGATCCTCACCGCCAGCGTGGTGGCCGCCGCCCTGACGCGCGTCTGACACCCGGATTCTGTGCCAGCACCTAGACTTGCTGTTTGAACCGAACAGTAAAGTGCCGCAGAACTTTTTGCCGAACGTCCTGGGGGGACAGACATGCCCGATCCGGCGGATAAGAACGAACGCGCCAATGCACAGGATGCAGGGCAGCCGCAGCCACGCCGACGCCGTGACCTCCGTCGCGCCGACGGCAAACTGACGGATGCCCGGACAGGAACCATGCCAGCCGTAACACCGAACCCTTCCAGCCCGGCCGACGCCGGCCAGCCGGCCGCCCGCCGTACCTCATGGGCTGAGGCGGCAGCCGCGGCAGATGCAGCCAGCCCCATCACGCACGTTCCGGCACCCACGCGCCGCCCCGCCAAGCCGCCTGCGACGCCTCAGCCCGAGACCGGCCAGCAGGATGTTCCGGAGTCCGGCGCCGCCACACAGGCGCGTCCCGGCGTCGAACCTTCCCTGCCCCCGGCCCCCGAAGCGGCCCCGGCCTTCCGCCGGGTCCGCCCCACCACTGCAGACGTCATCGCCGACACTCCTATGCCGGACTTCATCAGCTCCCCGGGGCTGTTCGTCAAAGAGCAGAAGCCCCGCCCGGTGGGCGGAATCCGCGGCGCTATCTACTCCCTGACCGGCGGAGCCTTGAACATGGGCCCGGGCCCGAAGCAGCGCCAGGAAGACGAGCTGGGCCGGCGCATCTCCCGCCAGCTGCAGGGCAGCTACAACACCGCCATCCTCAGCCTGAAGGGCGGTATCGGCAAGACCTCCACCACCGTCGGCGTTGGCCTGACCCTCGCCGAATTCCGTGGCGACGCACCTTGCGCCATCGACGCCAACCCGGACTCCGGTGACCTCGTGGAACGCGCGCTGGGGGAGGGTATCTACCAGCAGGCCAGCCCCCGAACCATCACCGACCTGCTCCGGAACATTGACACAGTCGACTCCCTTACTGCCCTGGCCCGGTACATGCACCACGCCGGCCGGCTGCACCTGATCGCCGGTGAGCAGGACCCGGAGGTCTCGGACTCGCTCACAGCCGCCGAGTACCTGCAGATCCGCAAGCTCATCTCCAACTACTACTCCGTTGCGCTGACCGATTGCGGCACGGGTGTTACCCACAACGCCATGAGCGGGATACTGCAGTCAGCGGATAACCTGGTCATCGCCGCCGGCTATGCGGTGAGCGGCGCCAAACGCGCCCGGAGCACCCTGCACTGGCTGGCCAGCCACGGCTACGAGGACCTTGCGAGGAACGCCATTGTGGTGATCACGGACAAGGACGAGGTTTCTTCCCGCGTGGACAAGGACGCCATCGAGGAACACCTTTCCGGCATCTGCCGCCAGCTGATCGCCGTCCCGCACGACCGCGGTGTGGCCGACGGCGACCTGGTCACCTTGGATGTGCTGAAGCCTGAGACCCGTCGCGCCTACAAGGAAATCGCTGCCGCGATCGTGGACGGGTACCAGTAAAGGGTCTTCGCTATCCAGCCCGACCGCCTGACTCCTGAATCTTGATCAAACACGCCGGTATTCCTTCAGAGATCCTGAGCCGCGAGCAATAGCATCAGTGCATCAGCCATATGGAAGGTGCGTCCACGATGACCATTCTTGAATACTTCTCAGGCGTTGCAATCATCCTCGGGTCCCTCGTAGGAGCTATGGCACTCTCAGCGGTCGTCCTGCGGTTCCGGCGGGGCCACTAGTCTTCCTTCGCAATCAAGCTAGTGACGGGCATGGCGCCGTGATGAGACTCGCGCACTCCGAACGCCACAAGCGGCCAGAAGGTAGGAACAACGCAGCTCGGCGGTGTCATCGTCCAGTTTCATCAAACGATCAAGGGCCTTGGAACCAGCCGCTGCACCGTCAAAGCCGGGCGGGGCCCTGGCGTTGACAGCCTCACCGGGCACGTCACTGCCGATCCTGCCGTCTTCCTCGACTGAGGCCGGGTCGCCTAGTGGGACGCCCAACAAGTCCTTCCACAAAAAGGGGCGCTCGTCCTGAGCGCGCCGGCGTCTGTCGATGAGCTATGCGCGAGCCCCTCCCAGAAAGGGGCCGTGCATTCTGTTTGCCTAATGTCCAACCTGCCCGCATACACCGTTGAGCTTGAAGTCAGACCAGGCCGGGCTCGTGAAGTCCGTGAAGTCCTCGGTTGTGGCAGCGAGCGATGCTAGGTCACTGTTCGTCGAGTGGTTGCCGTGGCCTGGTGTCACACCGGGCGGTTCGGCGACGTCTCCCAGTGGATGATTGGCAAAAGCGGTGGCGCTGGCGCAGTCAAAGGATTCCACGATGGGGTGGATTGTTGCTGACGCTGCGGGCGCGAATCCCAGAGTTCCGGCAAAAACGATAATGGAAATCGCGAGTGATTTCCTGGTCAGGGTCATGGTTCTCTCCTTACTAGCAGGAGCGACGGCCTGCCGCTCCAAGCATCATTAAGCTCTCGTGGCTGACGACATGCAATAGCGCCGGCATTCGCAACAGTCCACTAAGAGGCGGAGATTACGTCATTGTCCGTTTGTCGATTTTCGGGTATCTGGAACCTACTGCCGAGAACTTCCAACCGGCTGAACGTCCGGATTATCCAGGTCTGACCGCGCCTCGAGCAGCAGCTCAGGACCCGCCGCCATCAGTGCCGTAACAATGCCGCGGAGGATCTGCGCGGTTTCGGCTGCTTCCTCGAACTTTTCGCAGCGGATCAGGGACTCGATGTGCCGGCAACAGGACTCTGCTTCCACTGCGCCGGTCATGGCCGAGGTGATTTTCAGGCTGAGGGTTGCGTCCATGGCGCGCTTGGCATCACGTTCGGCGAGGGTGTCGAGGATGCGGGTGATCCGCCCTGGCAGCATGGACAGGAAGTCTCCGAGGAAGTTCAACGCGGCAGTGGGGTTCTCAATGTCCTCGGCCAGGTGCCGGATCCGCTTGCGTTCCAGCCGGGCCGGGCCGCACTCAGGCAAGGAGATCCGCCGGGATGGTGGAAGCCCCGGCGCCGCGGCGGGGGGTGCCTCGGCGCCGGGACGGAATGACCGCGGCGGCGGTCTCTGCCGCCGCGGAAGTTTCAGTTGGTGCGCTCATATCTCCTGCCCTGCGAAGCGTCCGGAAGTACGTCAGGAGGTCTGCTTGGCCGTGCTGGCTTCATAACACCGCCAAGCGCTTGAGACCGTCGGTACTTCCCCGACGAAAGCCCCTTGCGCCACGGGCCGACCCCAGTCTTACCCCGTTGATACAGCGCTCCGGGCCTCACGAAAACTACTGTGCCCGGCCGGGATCAAGGACCGCCGTAGGTAACGGTCAAGAATCACGAAAGAGTTCCCCAAGACTAGAAATTTCGGTCAGGTGTCCCGTTCGGCGGCCGGGGGCCGCGGGATGCGACATCCTCGCCCTCGGTGATTGACGCCGTGGGGCTCGCCTATAGGGTGGGCCCGCCGCTATGCGGCCAATGACTTGATTAAAGTGCCCTCGTCTTGGGTAGGTTGGAACTATGCCGGATTTCCGCACCGGCGCTGGGCGGGTGCGGCGAGTTAGGCGGCACAGGGGGAACTATGAGCGATTTGGGCGTAGCCGTAGTTATTGAAGATGACACCGACATGCGGAACCTCCTTGAGGGGGTGCTTGTTCAATCGGGTTTTCACGTCCACGTTGCCAGCAGCGGGCGCGAGGGTGTGGAGCTCGTCCGCGACAAGGCGCCGGAGGTTGTCACCCTGGATGTGGGGTTACCGGACATCGACGGCTTCGAGGTTCTGCGTCGCATACGTGGATTCAGTGACACCTACGTGGTGATGCTGACCGGCCGGACCGAGGAGCCCGATCTGCTGACGGCGCTTCACTCCGGAGCGGATGACTACATCACCAAACCCTTCAGGCCGCGGGAGATGAGGGCGAGGATCTTGGCGATGCTGCGAAGGCCCCGCCAACAGCTCACCGGCGGATCGCAACCGGCACCCCAGCCGGAGCCAGTTTCGCCTGAAGCCCCACGCCAGGACACTGTCCTTCGGCACAACGGGTTGGCCCTCGACTATCGGATGCGGACCGTCACAGTGAGTGGTGTGGGGCTGGAGCTGACACGAAGCGAATTCGATCTTCTGCACGAGTTGCTTCGCGGCGGCGGGGCGGTCCTTTCGAGGACTCAGCTGGTTTGGACCCTCCGCGGCGAATACTCGGGCGGAGGCACCTATGTAAGCGAATCCGACGAACGCGCTGTAGAAGTCCACATCGGCAATCTCCGCCGTAAGCTCAGGGATGATCCGGTACGTCCACGCTGGCTGCAGACGGTCCGTGGTGTGGGCTACTGCTTGGCCAAGGAGAGCCAAAAACGATCCGATTGACGACGCACGGCGGCGCAGGAGCTGGGCGCCGCAGGCCTATTCGTCGACTCCCGCGTATCGGAAGCGAAGCTCTCCCACAGTTGCACGGCAGGTTTCTGCCACCGAGGCCATGACCCGCTCCCTGTCGTGAAGGACGCCAGCCCGGATGGCGGCTTCCAGCGTCTCTGCGAGCCGTGCCAAGCGCAGGCCGCCTATCATCGCGGATGAAACTTTCAGGCTGATTGCCGCATCAAGAGCCGCTGCCCTGTCCTGGTATCCCAGCGCGGCAGAGAGTCGATCAAGGCGCTGTTCCCACATCGAGGCGTAATCCACAGCGAAATTGCGGGCGAGGTCGGTCTGAGCGAGTTCTGTTTCGAGGTCGTTGAGGACTGTCGCATCCAAAACCGGCAGTTCCAGCCCGTCGAGGCCCAGAACCGTCCCCGAGTTTTCTCTGGAACGAACCTGTGCGCCTGCGTGGCTTCGGCGTGAGCCGTTGGGGCGGGGGAAGATTCTCGACATCTGTTAAGGCTAGGCTACTGAACCCTTGAAAAGGACTTTCTTTGCTGATCCTGCGCAAACCTAAAGACTTCCTTGAGCGGAGGCACGCGAAGCCCCTACGGACAGGAGATGTCGCCTTCTGCCAGGACTACTTTCGTGGCAACGATGCTGTTCTGGACTGCTGGTCCGGCTTGCCAGGTGCCGTAGTTTGCGGTGACCGTGACGGCATACGTGTACGAATAGGCGAGGTTCGCCAGGCCGCCCGGGGCTGTGATCGTTTCAGACGTCACATTGGGCAGGTAGGTAGTTGACTTCTGTGTGCTTCCGTCCCGGGCGACAGTGACGTCGTAGCTGGTGACCCCGGACCGTTGAGGGGTCCAGGTGACCACAACCGAGGGCTGATTGGCTATTTCTGCACAGCTAATCGTCGGGGAGGGCAACGTCTCCGCCTTAACCTGTATGGCCAGTGTGGCGCGTTGGTTCCACAGCGCCAGGGCATGGCCCCCTCCCGTACCCATCAGTACCGTCAGGCAGAACCCCAGAACGACGGCGACGTGCGGCTTCCCGCGAAATGTTGTTCCTGGTGCGGCTGCACCGCGTCGGGTGGCCGCGGATGCGACAGGATCACCCTTCGTCCGGGACAAGTCTCCGGTCATGGCCTGCGTGCCGGCACCGAGGCCGCGTCCATCTCATCTACGGCCGGATAGCTCGCAGAAGGGCTGCGTTTTCTGCTGGCGGCCCAGCCCCGGACGAGGGTGATCACTCCGTATCCCACTAGGCCGATGGCGATGTAACGCAGCACGTCATCGCGGCCGCTCTGGGCCGCGGCAGTGGCGAGGAAACCGACATGGGGGACAGCGTAGGACAGCTTGCCCCTGACCTGTACTTCGAGCACGGGTTTGTCGTCCTCAAGGGAGTTGTTGTCGCCTTTAGTGATGAAGGTCCGTTCGCCTTTCTGCGTTGAGCTGACGGCAACGATGCGGTGTGTGATCACCTCAGGTCGGCCGGATTCCATTTGGTACGTGATGACATCACCCACCCGCAGGGACTCAAAAGGGGCTGGCCTGACTACCAGAAATGTTCCCGGTGAGTAGGCGGGCGCCATGGAGCTGGTGAGCACGGTGTAGGTGTAGGAACCGCTCGCTCGGGGAACGACGATGAGGACCAACGCGGCAAGAACCGCCAACGACAGCCCAACCAGCCCAAGTGCCTCAGTGGAGCGGGTGAGCCAGGGGCGGCTGTTTATCCCCGGGTTCCTGTGCCTGGCCATCGGACTCCTAGAGAATCTGTTCAACGAACAACGGAACGGCAACGGACGCAGACTGGCCCTGCAGTGTAGATGGAGCCTGCGGTGAAAGCTGGATACGGAAACAGATCACAGCGGAGGTACCTTTCGGGATCTGCACTCCGGAGAAGCCGGCCTGGTACTCGCCGGACGGAACCGAGGCGCACTCCGCCAGATCTGTTGCCGTGGCTGCGTGAACTGACAGGTGGCTGGAGAGGCCTGTACCTGGGCCTGCATCCGTGATGATCGCCGGGTCAGGCAGCGTAGCCAGGACGGTGAACGCGGATCCGGCCGCCGTCGCGTTGCGTACGGAAACCGCGGCATAAACGGGGACGCCCGGAAAAAGCTGGTCCAATGGCGCTGCGGTGCTCGTGAGGGCAACCGTCGCCGGGGTGCCATCTGCCAGGACCATGTCATGCGTTCCGGAGCTATTCGATCCCGTCAGGGTGACGAGGAAGTCTGCGGACCTGACGGTCCCGACGCCGGCTGGCGCCAGGCTGTTCCACAAAGCGTAGGAGCCTCCGACGGTCACGAGGCCTAGGATCACCCCGGCAGATACCAGCCCAGTAACTTTTGCTGCCCGTGCTGGTCGCATCCTTACCGTCCCTCCCTGTTAACCCGTGCCTGCGCCCGCGGAGCCTGAGGACTCCGCGGGCGCTGGCCTCACTGTGGTGCCCGTGTGGACCTCTTACGGCTCCACGGGATCTGCGGGAGCGATCTGCACGAGCTTGAACGCCACAGCGCTGAAGTCGTACGTCGCATCGACGCTGTCCCGGCCGTCCGTCGCGGGCAGGAAATCGAACGTTACTGAAGCAACCGCATCAGTGACGTCGTCATTCTCCGAAAGCGGGTTCTCTACGGGCTCGCCGTCCTTTGTCAGGGCAACTGCGGACGTGGTGAACGTGCCGTTGTCGAAATCGGTGTTGACACCACCTGCGTTCTCAATCGACAACGCAGCTGAGATGTTGTCACCGTCGAGGGTGATGTCCACGTTCTGGGTGTAAGTGAGCGTGTCACCGGGAACAATCCGGTACTCGTTGATGTCTGGGATGGTGACGGGACCATTTACGCCCGCGACCGTCCACACACCAGCCTCGGCAACGAGGTTGAGATCACCTGATGCCACCGTGCCGGCCTGGGCATTTTGTTCGACGTTCCATACGGCCAGAGTGCCGCCGCCACCGATAAGAAGCATTACGCCAGCAGCGGTAACGATGGCGCCCTTAGTCATTTTCTTCAAAGTTCTTTTCCCCTCAAAAGCAACGGAATTTCCGGATAGACAAAATGATCCGGCCGGTTCCACAGGTTTCCCGGCGGTATTCGCGAAGGCTATCCATAGGAAAATCCAAGGAAAATGTGGTCAATCCTGCGTGGAGGGACAGAAATGGCCACGACACAGGTGCTGAAAGGCCGAGATTCAGCGCCTCAGTAACGGTCGCAGCGGGCGTTCCCGGTTGTAGTCTTCTCACAGGTTTGGGCCGTGCAATCTTGGGGTACACCAAGATGAAGCATCCAGATCACTACATGCCGTGCCGTGGCATGGAGGGGGGAGGGGCTGATGGCTGAAGAGGTTGACGATGATCTGGTCATGCAGTCGCTGCTGCTGGACGAGATCGGGCAGTCGGTGATCGGCATGGACAGCGCGTGGCGGGTTACGTACTGGAACCGGGCTTCAGAGCGGCTATACGGCGTCAGTGCTTCGGAGGTGCTGGGTGCGCGGATCGCGGATGTGGGTATTGTCGGCGGCGATGACGCGCAGAGGGAAAGCGCTGGCCGTGAGATCACGCGAAGGCTCGCCAGTGGTGGCGACTGGGCGGGGGAACTCTGGATGCGCCACCGGTCCGGGACGGAATTCCCGGTTCATGCGACGGTCAGTCCTATCCGCGGAAGGCACACAGTACCTGTGGCGGTGGTGGCGATTTCCAAGGACATCACGGACAGGAAGCACAGTGAGGCCATCCTGCGCAGATTCTCGGCGATGGTGGAATCCTCGGGAGACGCCATCATCAGTGCGGACCTGGCAGGAACGATTACCAGCTGGAACGCTGGGGCGGCGAGGATGCTCGGCTGGAGCGCGCGGGAAGCTGTTGGACAGGACTATCGGCTTCTGACCGTTAGTGAGGCGGCGGGCTTCGATGCTGAGGTCGCGGCGAGCATTGGCAGTGGGAAATTTGTCACTGGCCTGGAAGCACGGTGGGCGTGCAAGGACGGTTCGTTGATTGATGTCGAGTTGACCGTATCGCCTGTTTTCGGCCCTGACGGTGACCAGGTGGGCGCGTCCGCCATTGCGCGCGACATCACTGAGATCCAGCGGTTGAGGGCGGCTGCTGCGGTGGAACGGGAGAAGCTCCTGGCGGCTCAGGAGATGGCCCACGTTGGAAGCGTGGAGCACACGCTGGAGACGGGTGAGACCTGGCATTCGGAGGAATTCTCCCGGATCTTCGGCCTGGACGCAGGGCAGGAGGTTTCCCGGAAGCTGATGCTCGAGCTAACGCACGCGGAAGACCGGGACCTGGTCCAGCAGGTATGGAAGACCCTGGATGAGGGCGTTGAGTTCGCGGATTTTGAGTACCGGATTGTCAGGGCCGATGGTCAGCAACGCTGGTTGCATTCGCGGATCCGAAGCGTGGACAACGAGGGCGGAAAGCCTTCCCGGTTCCTCGACACAGTTCTGGACATTACCGAACGAAAGAACGCCGAGCAGATCCTGGAGTGGCGGGCCCGCCACGATGCCCTGACCGGCTTGCCCAACAGGTATGTGATCACGGAGGTCCTTCAGGACCTGCTGGACCGGGATTCCCGCGCTGTGGTGATGTTCGTTGACGTCGACCGGTTCAAATTGATCAACGACGGCATAGGCCATGGAGCCGGCGACACCATTCTGATGCTCCTGGGCGAGCGGCTGAAGACCTTTCTCCGGAGCGGTGACACAGTGGGCCGTTTCGGAGGCGATGAATTCATCATTGTGTGCGAGAACCTGATGCTGCGCGGAGCCAGGACGCTGGCCGAACGGATCAGGCAATCCACCCGGCGCCCCTTTGAAGTGGACGGACGGAAGATCTACCTCAACGTCAGCGTCGGCATCGCTTTGGCCGGACCGGACGATACTGCTGAGTCGATGCTCCGGGGAGCGGATACCGCCATGTACCGGGCAAAGTCAGCCGGCGGGGACTCCTCCGCCGTGTACGACGTTCGGATGACCGGAAGGGCTGCCGGGCGGCTGGATCTGGAATCCGACCTGCGGCTTGCCTTGAAACGAGGAGAATTCTCCCTGGACTACCAGCCCATCGTCGAATTGGGCACCGGGGCCACGGTCGGTTTCGAAGCGTTGCTACGTTGGCACCACCGCGAACATGGCCTGATAACGCCCGACACGTTCATTCCCATCGCCGAGGAGACAGGCCTGATTGTTCCCATCGGCACGTGGGTGCTCCAAGAAGCACTCCGGCAGGTGCAGAGCTGGCGCAGTCAGCTGAATCGGGCCAAGGGAATTTCAGCAGCAGTGAACATTTCCGGTCGCCAGTTCGTGGCCGCAGACTTCCCGGAAATCGTGGAGGCAGCCATTCAAGCCGCCGGCATAGACCCAGGTGTCGTCCACCTGGAAATCACCGAGACGGTCCTTATGGATCAGCCTGACCTGCCCAAGGAGACGCTGCAGCGACTCCATGCCTTGGGCGTAGGGCTCTCGATCGATGACTTCGGCACAGGGTACTCGTCCTTGAGTTACCTTAAGTGGCTCTCAGCCCGAACCCTGAAAATCGACCGGACCTTTGTCGAAGAACTGGGAAGGGGGCCACACGGAGCGACCATCATCGAACTCGTACTCGGCATGGCGGACACCCTCCATCTGGACGTGATAGCTGAGGGCGTCGAAACCGTGGACCAACTCACTGAACTTCGCCGCCTCGGCGTACGCTACGCCCAAGGATTCCTGTGGAGCCAACCCCTGCCCCCGGACGGCATCCCGGCCTGGCTGGAAAGCCGCTCCGGACCGGCTCCGCACCACGAGCCGGCAGTTCGGGCACCTTCTTGACCGCATCAAATTTAGGGTTAACGTAGTTAACATGAAAGTGGCCGACGACGAGGCCCGCCGTCCTTATCGGATGGATACAAGGGCACGCGCTGCCGCCGCCACGGGTGAGGCAATTCTCGACGCCGTGACGGAACTCTTTTGGGAGCACCCATCGGACCAGATCCGGCTGGAGCAAGTGGCGGCGCGCTCGGGCGTGACAGTGCAGACCGTGATCCGCCGCTTCGGCAACAAGGACAAGCTCTTCGCCGCGGCAGCCGAACGCCAGTCGGGGCAGGTCATGGCGGCCCGGTCACACGTAGTGCCCGGCGATGTCCACGGGGCGGTGGCCAACCTGGTGGAGCATTACGAGCTGATGGGTGAGCGCGTGCTGCGGATGCTTGCCGAAGAAGGGCGCCTGCCGGCGCTCAAAGTGCTGGCCGACGGCGGCCGGCGGTTGCACCGGGGATGGTGCGAAAGTGTGTTTGCACCGTTCTTGGCGGGCCAACATGCGGCGGTCCGCAGGCGGCGGCTTGCCCAGCTGGTGGCCATCTGCGACGTCTACACCTGGAAGCTGCTGCGCCGCGACAGCGGGCTCAGCAGACAACAAACCGAGCGGGCGCTCGTGGAGATGCTCGTTCCCTTCACCAAGGATGTGCCCTGATGTCCACGATACTTGCCTACACGTCGCCCGCCCGCGGACACCTGTTTCCCCTGACACCACTGCTGCTTGATCTGCGGGACCGCGGCCACCAGGTGCACGTCCGCACCCTGGGCAGCGAAACGGATCTGATGCGGAGCCTCGGACTGGCGGCTGAGGCCATCGACCCCCGCATCGAAGCCCTGGCCATGAACGATTACGCGGCCCGCGGCCCGAAGCGCGCTTTGGCGGCCGCTGCGGAGGTGTTCGCCGCCCGCGGCGGCTATGATGCCCCGGACTTGTCGGCCGCGATCGCCGAAGTGCGGCCCCATGCCTGCATTGTTGACATCAACAGCTGGGGAGCCGGCTTCGCCGCTGAAGCCTGGGGCGGGCCGTGGGCATCGTTCTCGCCCTACACGCCTGCCCTTGATTCACCTGGTACCCCGCCGTTCGGCCCGGGACTGCCCCCGATGCGCGGCTTCCTGGGAAAGGCCCGGGACGCGCTGGCCCGCAAGGCAGTGCTGGGGGCTGTGGAGCAGGCGATGCTGCCCAAGCTCAATGCGTTGCGCACGGACCTGGGGCTTCCGCCCGTGGCGTCGGCCGACGAATTTCTCCGGAAAGCCCCGCTGATGCTGGTGGCCACTGCCCGGCCATTCGAATATGCAGCCACCGACTGGGGCCCGGATGTCCTCATGACGGGGGCCTCCATCTGGGATCCGCCGGTGGACGGGGCAGCCTGGCTCAGTGCCATCGAACGGCCCATCGTCCTGGTCACCACGTCCTCCGAGTTCCAGGACGATGGCATCCTGGTCCGCACTGCACTGGAGGCGTTCCGGGATGAGCCGGTGCACGTCGTCGCCACTATTCCGGCGGGAATCCCCGACGGGCTGCAGGTCCCGGCAAATGCCACCGTCAAGGAGTTCGTTCCCCACAGTGCGGTGCTGGGACGGGCAGCGGTGGCGGTGACCCACGGCGGAATGGGCTCCACCCAGAAGGCACTGGCCAATGGCGTGCCGGTGTGCGTTGTCCCGTTCGGCCGTGACCAGCTGGAGGTGGCCCGTCGGGTGGAAGTGAGCAGGGCTGGCACGCGACTGCCCGCCCGCCGGCTCTCGGCGGCACGGCTCAAGAGAGCCGTGAAGGCCGCAATGGCTATGAAGGAAGGGGCCAACCGCGTTGCGGCCGGGTACAAGGCCGCCGGGGGAGCGCCCGCCGCCGCTGATGCCGTCGAAGCCCGCTTGCTCAGCCTTCCACAGCATCGGCGGGAAACCTGACGGCGTGCAGCTGCCCTTCATCCTTGGCGGGGTCATGCTGTTGCTGATTGCCGGGAGGGGCCTGCTTGGCGGTGCCACCGTAATGGCACCGCCAAGGGCTCGAGACCCGTCGGGTTTCCCCGACGAAAGGCCCTCGCACCATGGGTGGCTGACCCAGTTTCGCAACCCATGGCCTCAGCGCGCGGAGCCTTATGCCAACTACTGTGCATGGCCTGGATCAAGGACTGCCGCAGGAAAACTCAAGAATCCATCAAGATTCCCGGGACTCCAGCCACTCGTCAAAGCTCTGGCGTCCGACGGCGGCACCCGCCGCCGGGAGCAGGGCACCGCTGCGCATGGCTTTCCACAGGACCCCGGGGGCGCTGACCTCCAGGACCAGTCTTTTCTTCCCGCTCTTGCGGAGATACTTGTCCACCATGTCCCGGAGCCGCTCGGGCCTGGGTCCGCCCAGGTCCGGGAGGAACCCCTGTGGGCCCGCCTCTGCGGCGTCCACCAGTGCCTCGGCCACCTCGGCCGCGGCGATGGGCTGGGTCTTGAACCTGGGCACCAGGACCGTGGGTCCGAGTGACGCCCGGTCCAACACCTGCTCCACGAATTCGTGGAACTGGGTAGCGCGCAGGATGGTCCAGGGCAGGTCGCCGTGGCGGACGGCTTCTTCCTGTGCCTGCTTCCCCGCATAGAGTCCGGCAGGCGCCTTATCCACGCCCACGATGGAGAGCACAACATGGTGCTGGACGCCTGCGGCCTTGCCATACTGCTGCAGGCTTTCGGTGGTGGCCATGAAGAAGTCCACCGACTTCTTGGTATGCATGGACCGGAGGCCGGACACATCGATCACCGTGCCCACGCCTTTCAAGGCTGAGCCCACGCCCTCGGCTTTGACCAGGTCCACACCCTCGCGCCGGCTCAGGCTCCTGACCTGATGACCGCGTTCCTTAGCGATGCGGACCACATGGCGGCCAACAATTCCGGTTCCCCCAGCAACGGCAATCTCCATGCCTTATTCTATGGCGCACCGCTCAAGACGAACTCAAGAGCCGCTCAAGAGGAAGCGCTGTGACCCTGCTCCAGTGGTTGCCGGGTTTGTGACCGTGCGGAGCCGGGGTGTCCCGGTGGCACCGGCCACCGTCAGCGTCACCGAAACGTCCACAACCGGTAGCGGAACAGCCATGATTCCCTGGCGGCCGGAAAGCTCCAGCAGGCCGGCGTCAATGATGACCCGCAGCCCGGATCCCTCATCGGCAGGGAAGAACACATCAGTGAAATCAGCGTTCCCTGGCACCGTCACCTCGATGCCGTCCCCGTCGTGGCGGAGGGTGGCCAGGGACCCCTGTGGGGTGGCCAGGCTGATGACTGTCCCGGCGGTGACGGAGCACTCAAGGTCCGCGCCGGCGTCGAGCATGGCCTCAAAAACATCAGGGCCGGCCAGCTCCAGGTGGCCGGGCCCGGAGTACCCGGCGAGGTCGGCATGCGGGGCAGCCACCAGGGTGTCGCCGTCGAGTGTCAGTGTGTGCGGAATGCTCAGGGCGCTGGCCCACTGCCCCTCCGGGCTGATGACGCCCCTGACCCAGAAAATCAGCGACGGCGCGCCGTCCTTGTCCCGGAAGAACGAGGGGGCGTAGTAGCTCTTGCCGTAGCTGAGCTGCCCCCAGGAACGTGCGCTGAATCTGCCGTCGGAGTAGCTGCCCACTCCGTACGCCACGTAGTGCAGCACATCGTCCTCCCAGATGGAGGTCACCAGTACGTGGGAACCGCCGATCTCGAACAGCTGCGGGCATTCCCACATGGTGCCGGTCCACACCGGTTCCGTTTCAGTGCCGGAGCGCTGCGCGGCAATACCGTCCAGGGTCCACTGCGACAGGTCCGGGGAACTGTACGAAACCGCCGCGGCAGTGCCGCCCTCCAGCCCGGCCCCGACGAACATTCGCCACTGTCCGCCGTCGCGGAAGACGAACGGATCCCGGTAGGCCACGACGCCAAGGTCCGGTGCAGTCATCAGTTTCGGGCCCTTGGTCCATGAGTTCCAGGAAGCGTCATCGGGGGTGGCGGTCCGGACGGTGTCGATGCCGAGTTCCGGTTCGGTGACCGAGGTGTAGAACATGGTGGCGGCACCGCCGGCGCCGGTGGCGATGGAACCTGACCAAACGCCGTCGTCCCCTTCACCCGGCGCGACTGCGACGCCCTGCTCCGTCCAGGCGATCATGTCCGGGGAGGTGGCATGCCCCCAGTGGCAGTTGGACGCCCACGTGGTGCTGCCGGGGACGTACTGGTAGAAGAGGTGGTACTGGCCGTCCTTCCAGGTGACGCCGAGAGGATCATTGATCCATCCTTCGGTGGCGGTGAAGTGGAAAGCCGGGCGGAGTTCCTGCGCGTTCATGCTGATCCTTTGATTTAGCTGGAGTGGGTTAATTCACCGGGACGCTGTTGGCGGCCAGGAACCGCTGCCGGACCTCCCGGGCCTGCTCCGCGTTGGCCTTCTCCCACTGGTCGATTTCTGCCCGGCGGGCATTCCGGACTGCGTCCCGCGTCTCAGTGAACTGCTTCATCCGTTCGGCGGAGGCCTCGCGTGCGGCCTGCTGGGCCGGGCTCAGTTCCGGCAGCGGGCGCTCTTCCACCTGGTCGCGGGGCCGCAGCGGCAGGCGCTCCTCGACGGCGTCGATATCCAGCACGGGGGAGGGGAGGCTCTGGTACCAGTAGGCGGTGGAGGACCAGTCATCGGAGAGATGGTTGGCGTGTCCGTGTTCGAACGTGACCTTGATGCGCTTCTGGAACCTGATGGGATCGGTCATGTGGAAGCGGTAGCTGTGGTGGAAGCCAGGCACGTTTTCCTCGTGGACCATGGTGCCGTTCATTAGGAACGCGTTGTGCTGCATGCCCCAGGCATGGCCGAAGTAGTCTTCCATGCCGGTGCCGTGCAGGCTGGGCGGCCAGGTGTCGTCGTCGATGAAGATCATGTCATCGCCCTCGCCCCACCAGGAGCCCTGGAAGTGGCGCACAGCCAGGTTGCAACCCACGTAGTGGCCCTGGCCCTCAGTCTCCAGGACCACGTAGTTGTCCTCGCCGGACAGGTTGGGGATGGCCACCTCGATGCTGTTGGTCTGCAGGTCCGGGCCCCAGCCTGCATTGGGCTTCTGCCGGCGCCAGTGGGCATGGAAGTACGCGGTGTCCTCCGGCAGGGGCTCGGTGTAGAGCTCGTAGTCGATGTAGAAGTACTGCAGGTAGGGGATATCGTTCTGGTTTTCGACCGTGATGCGGGCCCGGGAGTTGAAGGGCATCTCGAAGTAGCTGTTGAACGCCGCGCTGCCGCCGAAGGTGTTCAGTTCCCCCTCTTTGGCCGAAACGGAGAGCGGCAGAGAATCATAGGAGCCGGACAGCGAATTCAGCAGGCCGAAGAAATCACCCAGGGGCGCGATCACGCTGGGGGTCTCCTGGTCGTCCCAGTACATCCTGATCACGATCTTGCGGTAGTAGTCCGGGTCCACCACTTCCCAGCTGACGCCCAAGGCATTGTGGATTTCCAGCATCGGCACGCCCACCAGCTCCGGGGAGATCTGGCCGGGGCCGGGCTGGATGCGGCAGGACTGGGTCATCCAGATGTGCGTGATGGAGCCGGGGCCCTCGATGTCTGCCAGGACGCGTTCCTCGCCGGGCATAACAATCCAGTTGTCGCGGTTCCGGCCGGTCTGGTCCCAGCTGGAGGCGCGGGCCGTGCGGGCTGTGGAGAGCTTGGTCAGGCTGGAGAGCAGGCCTGAGCGGGGCGATGTAGCCATGGTGGTTTGTACCTTTCGGGAAGTTGGTTAGCCCTTGACGGCTGATTGGGTGAGGCTGGCGATGATCCACCGCTGGGCCACCAGGAAGACGATGAGTGCCGGTGCGATGGCGATGGTGGTGGCTGCCATGACCTGGGCCACGTTGCCGGCGCCGTACGGGCCCAGCATCAGAACCAGGCCCAGCGGGAGGGTGGCGGTGTCCGTGCTGTTGAGGAAGATCGACGGGGCAAAGTAGGCGTTCCAGCTGCCCAGGAACGTGATCACGCCCAGGGTGCTGACCGCGTTCTTGGCCAGCGGCAGGGCGATCAGCCGGTAGGTCTGCCAGGCCGTGGCCCCGTCCATCCGGGCGGCGTCGATGATCTCCTGCGGCAAGCCGAGGAAGAACTGCCGCAGCAGGAAGACTCCCAGGGCTCCGGTGATGCCGGGCAGGATCAGGCTAAGCGGGTTGTCCAGCAGGCCGAACGTTCGCATCAGGAGGAACAGGGGAATGATGGTCACCTGCGCCGGCACCATCAGCGAGGACAGCAGGCCAACAAAGATGGAGTTGCGGCCGGGGAAGTTCAGCTTGGCGAACGCGTAGCCGGCCATGGGGGCGGTGATGATCATGCCGATGCTGACGGCGATGGCGATGACCGCGCTGTTGAACATGTTCCTCAGGATCGGCACGGGTCCGCTGACCGCCGCCGCGTAGTTGGACCAGTCCCATTCGGTGGGAAGCCACTGTGGCGGCAGGTCGTACGCCTGGCTGGCATCCCGGAGCGAGGTGGTGAACATCCACAGGAACGGTGCGATCATCCCAATGGCGCCCAGGACCAGCAGCACCACCGAAATAGTCTTGCCGACGCCGGGGCGGGGCCGCCGCCGTCGTACGTCTTTTGTGGAGCCTCGGCTTCCGGCACCTGGCCGGGACCAGAGGGCTGTGGCGTTACTCATTGTTCACCCATGACTTCCGGAGGCGGAACTGCACCATGGTCACCAGCATGATGATGACGAACAGTGTGACCGCGATGGCTGAGGCGTAGCCCATATCGAACTTATTGAAGGCAACTTCGGCGATGTACATCACCACGCTGCGGCTGGCATCGCCCGGGCCGCCCCTGGTGAGGACGATGATCGATTCGTAGATCTGGAACGCACCGATGATGGTGATGGTGATGTTGAAGAACGTGGCCTGGCTGATCATCGGCAACGTGATCCGGCGGAAGACCTGCCACTCGTTGGCCCCGTCCATCCGGGCGGCCTCCACCATGTCCTTGGGGACTTCCTGCAGGGCTGCCACGAAGATCAGCATGGCGAACCCCACGTTCCGCCACGTATCCACGATGATCACCGAGACTTTGGAGAACTCGGAACTGTTGAGCCAGTCGATCCGCTCCCCGCCCATGGCCGTGAGGTAGTAGTTCAGGATGCCGGTGTCCTTCTGGAACAGTGCCTGCCAGATGATGGACACGTACACCAGCGCCACCAGGTACGGAAAGAAGTACGCGGAGCGGAACACATAGGTCAGGGCCCGGGGGAGGCGTTGGTTGATCAGTACGGCGAACAGGAGCGCGAACCCGTTGATCAGTACGACGGCGGCGCCCACGTAGAGGACAGTGTTGCCGTACGTCGTGGCCAGCCGCTCGTCCCGGAACATGCGGGCGTAGTTGTCCAGCCCCACAAACTTGGGGGCAGTGAGGATGTTGTACTTCGTCAGGCTCAGGTAGAGGGCGGCAACCAGCGGGCCAAGGATGAAAACCAGGAAGCCGATGACCGTGGGGGCGGTGAAGAGGTAGCCGGTGAGGGCTTCCCGACGCCGGGCGGCGCTTTGGTGCCCGGGGCGCCCCCCGCGCCCGGTAGCGGGCGCGGGCGGCAGCGCGGTTTTGGGGGCAGTCAAGGTCACTGCTGCAACGCCTCCTCAACATCCTTCTGGGCCTTCTCCAGGGAGGAGCCGATGTCCTGGCCGGACATGATCTCGTCCATGGCCCGCATGAATGCCGGATCCAGCACGTTGTAGACGCCCGGGGCGGCTACCGGCTTGGCGTAGGACAGGGAGTTGTAGAACTCTTCAGCGTGCTCGGGGGAGGCCAGGAATTCCGGTGAGGAAGCTGCGGTCTTCGTGGACGGAACGGCGGCACCGGCGTCGGCCCACTTCTTCTGCGTCTGCTGGTCGGTCAACATCTTGATGAACTCCCAGGACAGCTCCTGGTTCTTGGAGGCCTTGGAGACGGCGAACGCTCCGGCGCCGAAAACGGTGGACTTGGTGGTCCCCTTCGGCCAGGGCAGGATGTCGTAGTCTTCGAAGCCGGCCTTTTCGAAGCCGCCGGTGACGAAGTGTCCGGCACCGGTCATGGCTGCCTTGCCAGCGGGGAACAGCTGGTAGGGGTCCGATCCCTTCGGTTGCGGTGATACTCCATGCTTGGTGACCAGGTCGCGGACCCAGCCCACGGTCTCCTCGACCTTCCCGTCCGTGAGCTGGGCCTTCTCCAGGTCATCGCTCATCATCGACGTGCCGTTGGAGTACAGCCACGGTGTGATGCCGAAGGAGTAGTAAGGCATGGCGAACCCGTAGACCTTGTCCGCGCCGTCGCCAGTGGTCAGCTTCTTGGAGATTTCCAGGAACTCGTCCCAGGTCCAGTCGTCGCTGGGCCGCTCGATGCCGGCTGCCTCGAACATCTTGGTGTTGTAGAAGATGACCATCGTGTTGAACGTGTTCGGCATCAGGTAGGTGGAGCCGTCCTTGCTGAATCCCGCCAGCAGTTTCGGATCGATGTCTTCGCGCAGGGACTTGGCTTCGGGGTCGTTCTCCAGGAAGCCGTCCAGGGGCGTGAACAGCTCGTTGGCCAGGCCCAGTTCCACACCCTCGGTGGCGATATTGATGACGTCCGGAGCCTGCCCGGCGGCGGCCTGGGTGACCAACTTGTTGACGTACTCGGTCCACGTAGTGATCGGGGTGAAGTTGTTGTTCACCGTGACGTTCGGGTACTTCTCCTTGAAGCGTTCGGCCACGCCGTCGTACACGGCCTTGTCGCCGGGGTCGCCCCAATTGGAGACGGAGATGGTGGCGGTGATGTCCTTGGCCGGGGCTGTGTAGGGCCCGTCTGCCGCCGGTGCTGCGGTTTCCGTGGCGCTCCCGCAGGCGGTGAGTGCCAGAAGTGCTACGGCTGCCACCGTGGCGAGGGACGTGCGGACTGTTTTTCTCATGTGATGCTCCTTTGCATGGTGCGACCGGGAGAAGGTGCGCTGGTGGGATGCGAAACGCGGATTGAAAGTGTGTTTATGGGGGTGTGGTGCGTTCATTCTGTGGAGCGGCGGAATTCGATCTGGGAGTCGAGCCGAAGGACCTTGGCCGGAGCGTCCGGGGTTTCGAGGCGCCGCAGGAGCAGGCTCACGGCGCTCTCGCCCAGTTGGAAAGCCGGTTGGCGGACGGTGGTGATCTGGGGTTGGAATAGGTCCGAGTAGGTGAAGCCGTCGAACGTGGCGAAGGCCATGCTTCCCGGCACGCGCAACCCTTCATGCTGCACAGCCCGCAGCGCACCCGCCGCCAGCAGCGTGCTGCAGGCGAGGATCGCCGTCGGGCGTTCCCCGTTCCGGGAGGAAGCGCGGAGCAGCGCCTGCACAGCGTCAAAGGTGGCTGCGGCCGTCACCGTGCCTTCGCACAACAGCGCCGCCGGCACTTGGAGGCCCCGCTCCCGCATGGCGGCGCGGAAGCCGTCATAGCGCTCGCGGAGCGAGGAAACCCGCAGGTCACCGGAAACCAGCATGATCCGTTCGTGTCCGCGGGTGGTGAGGTGATCAACCAGGGCTGCCATGGCGGCCTGGTTATTGACGCCCACCTGGTCCACGTCCAAGTCCGCGAGGCGGTCAAGGAGGACCAGGGGCTTCTTCTCCTCCCGGATCCGCTCAAGCAGCACGGAGCTTGAGCCGGCTGCCCGCGCGAGGATCAGGCCATCCACGCGGCGGTCCAGAAGGGCCTCCACGGCCGCGCGCTCCCGGGCGGGATCTTCCGCCGAGTTGGCCAGCAGCAGGGACAGGCCGTGTTGTGCCGCGGCTTCCTCCACCCCGTGCACCATGTCTGCGAAGGCCGGTTCCCCGGCATCCGAGACCACCAGGCCGATGGAGTCGGTCCTGGCGCGGCGCATGGAGCGGGCGAGGACGTCCCGCCGGTATCCGGTGGCCTTCACAGCGCTCATGACGCGCTCCTTGGTCTCCGGTTCGACGTGCCTGGTGTCGTTGAGGACGTGCGACACAGTGGACGTCGAAACGCCTGCAAGTGATGCGACATCGACGATGGTTGCCACTGCGACTCCTTCTAGCGAAACGATTGCGCGAACGTTTCGATAGTAGAGACAAACGTTTCGATGTGCAATGGGTCACAGGAAAGATTCTTTTCCACCCCGCGGTTGCCCTATCACTCCTGGTCGCCAAAACCCGCGAATGACAGCCATAAATGGCAGGGCAACCGGGGCGGGCGCGGCCGGTGTAACCTACAGGCAGACCAACCAGCCTGAGGGGGCAGCGCATGGACAATCACCGGCCTTACCGCGTGACGGGGATGTGGAAACTGATCATCGCCTTCGCAGCTGTTGTGGGCGTTGGCACCTGTGTTGCCTTGGGCTTTCTCTGGGCGGCGCTATTCGTCGTTCAGCCAGGCAGCCTTCAAGTGCTGGACACAGCCCCAGCCGATCAGGACGTGCCGGCCGGAGACTACGCTTCCCTCACGGACGCGCGGATGGAAGGTGCCCGTTTCCTGGGCACCTACAGCAACAGCAACTACTTCGCGGCTCCAAGCACTTACGACGAGAACAGCTTTTGCCTCATCACTGAACCGGTTGCGGACGACGGCGTGTGGGAAGCAACCTGCAACAGGCTGATCGACGGCAGGGGCGTGCTGACCAGTATTTCCGACACCGAAGGCAGATGGGCAATACTTGTTCCTGACCAATTCGACCACGGAGAGCTGGAAGCTGAAGGGTGGGTCTCGGTGCACCGGAACCTGCTGGTCCAGCCGATGATGCGTCAAGTCGAAGAGACGCCCTAGGAGGCGGGAGCTGTGCCCGAGGGCGCAGCTCCTGTGGAAGCGCGGTACTCAATGGTGGGCGCCAGGCGGACAACCGAGGGTTCCGCGGACTTGTCCGCGATCCTCTTGGCCAGCAGTTCGGCTGCCGTGGCGCCCACCTGGAAGGCCGGTTGCCGGACGGTGGTGAGCTGCGGCTCGAACAGGTCAGCGTAGGCGAAGCCGTCAAACGCCGCGAAGGCGATGTCCTCCGGCATCCGCAGGCCCCGCTTCTGGATCTGGCGGAGCGCTGCGGCGGCCAGGACGGTGCTGCAGGCGATAACGGCCGACGGCGGTTTGGCACGTGACAGCGCTGCTGCAATCCCGGCGTCGGTTTCTTCAGGTTCGCCGGCGATGACTGTCAGCCGATCGGCTTCCTGTATTCCCGCCGTCGCCATGGCTTCCTGGAAGGCCTCGTGCCGTTCGCGCAGGGTTGCAACCCTGGTGTCCCCGGCAATGAGGAGGATGCGCTCATGGCCCTGCGATACGAGGTGTTCAACCAGTTCCATGATCGGCGCGCGGTTCTCGACTCCAACCTGGTCAAAGGGGTCAGCGGACAGCCGGTCCATCAACACCAGCGGGGTGTCCTGGTTGGTGAACTCCGCCAGGGCCTCCGAGCCGGAACCAGCCGCGCGGGCAAGAATCAGGCCGTCCACCCGGCGCTCGAGGAGTGCTTGGACTGCCCGGGCCTCGCGTTGTGGGTCTTCGGCGGAATTGGCCAGGAGCAAGGTGATGCCCTGGCTGGCGGCCGTTTGTTCCACGCCCCGGATCATTTCGGCGAAAGCCGGTTCCCCGCCGTCGGAAACAATGAGGCCTATGCTGTCCGTTCTTGAGCGGCGCATGGCGCGGGCCAGGGCGTCCTGCCGGTAGGAGGTTTCTTCGATGGCTTTCAGGACGCGCTGGCGTGTCTCATCGTTCACATGCCTGGTTCCGTTGAGAACGTGGGAAACGGTGGAAATGGACACGCCGGCAAGCTTGGCCACTTTTACCATCGTCGTCATCGGCGCCGCCCTCGGGGAATCGTTTACGCGAACGTTTCGCATAACCTCCGCCAGTTTACAGACGGGCGCCGTGCGGAGAGGGCAAGGCCTCGTCCTTCCACTCCAACTAGGTAGCAGCAGATGTCGTTTTCAGCGCTCAAAACGACACCTGCTGCTACTTAGATTTGGGCGGCCGCTCCAGGAAGGACGGGGCTTTGCTAGATGGCCGGCCGGCTCGGCCTGGGTGGAAACCCTGCCGGGCGCCAGCCATATTCGGGTCAAGAACACCGACGGGCACAACGAAGCGTTCCTCGTGGCACGCAGCGGCAGCCCTGTCACCGTTGGCCGCCTCAACTCCATCGAATTCAGGGACTTCTGCATTTTCGTACGGGGTGGCCACCCAGTACATCCGGCCTGCCGGCGCGGTGCCAACGATTGTGCTGGTGCGCGGCGGAACGCGGAACTACCTGGCTTCGAACAACATCGTCAGCAACGTACCGGCCCGGGTGGTGCTTGACGCGAGCACTGCCAAAACCAAGGTGATCTACTCCGCGGAAGACTCACGAATCCAGTCGTTCACTACTGACTACGTCAAAGTTCCCACTCCGTAGTCCGGGAAGATTCTGGTTCACAGGGACAGGCCCGGCATTCCGCAGTGGCGGTGTGTCGGGCCTGTCGTCTTTCTTGAATCCTGGAACGCCTCAGGCAGCGAGCAGTTGGCTCCTGTGGGGGGCCGCGGGCCTGGGAGGCAGGACGCTGAGTGTGCAGTGGGACTGGTGTGGATCAATTTTTGCCGGTAAGTGGTGCGTTTTGGAGCACGCCTCCAGCTGCTTCAGGGCCTCTGGATCCACATGGGCAGCCCGCATGTCCAGCTCCAGGTCGAGGCCTTCCTTCAGTGCGTTGGCGCGTTTCACCACGACATAGAGGGCCTGGACGTTGCGGACGGTGACGTGGCCCTTCGCCAAGACTTGGGCCTTGGCGTGATCGAGGTCAACCCGGACAAGAACGTTGAGCTTTTCGGTCAAGATGTACTGCCTTCCCCTTGAGGCTGCGACGCTGCAACCATTACCCTGGGCTCCTGCGACGCTGCAGTCGAACCCCGGGTGGCTGCGCCGTTGCAGCCTCGTCAAGCGTAGGCAATGCATGTGACCTAGGCAACACTTTGCCGAAGTTGTTACAAAGATGCCTCCAGCTTGGTGTCCAGGCCGCCGGCCAGTTCGGGCGCGGCCGCCATGGACCAGCGCTGGCTTTCCGGCTCGAAGCTGACCACCACGGAGGCCACGGCGATCCGGGCTCCGTCGATGGCGAGCAAAAGGGCGTCCTCCAAATGCCGCGCATACTCAAGCCGCTCAGACAGTGTGCCCTGAAGGTCACTGTCATCGATGAGGACGTGGCCCTTGCCATGCACGATGACCTTCAGCGAAAATCCCTGCTCCTCGTGCAGTGAACCGCGGGTTGATGCTATTTCAGTGACACTTTCCGCACGAACCAGGCTGTTGCTGATGGTGCGGAGCCATACGTCCCCCATGAAACCCTCCCTATTGGTTGCGGAGAACGGGTAGCAGCGTCCCCCCAAGGCAAACGGTAGTCCTCAAAGAGCCTCTTGTGACCCCCTAAATGTGCTTTGAATTACATTGCCGGGCCGGCGGAGCGGCTGTCCGGCCCGGGTCATAGGATAAATCTGATGACTTCGCCCGATGATCCCCAGCCGTTCAGCCTCCGCAGCATCGCCGTCCCCGCCTTTGGGCCTACCCTGCTGTTCGGGATCGGCACCGGCGCGGTCATGCCAATAGTCGCCCTGTCCGCCCGTGACCTGGGTGCGTCGGTGGCAGTTGCCGCACTGATAGTCACGCTGATCGGGCTGGGATCCTGGTTCTTCAACCTGCCCGCGTCCCTCGTGACGCTCAAGTTCGGCGAACGCGGGTCCATCGTTGGTGCCGCCGCTGCCGCCGCCCTGGCCCTCGCCGCCGCCGCGCTGGCCCCTCAGCTTCCTGAAGGCATCTGGCTGCTGGCGGCGGCAATGGTAGTAGTGGGCATGTCCTCCAGTGTGTTCGGGTTGGCCCGGCAGAAATACCTGACCGAAGCCGTGCCGCTCAACTACAGGGCCCGGGCGCTGTCCACCTTGGGCGGGGTGAACCGCATCGGCGTCTTCATCGGACCCTTCGCTGGTGCCGCCGTCATCCAGTTCGCCGGCCTCAGCGGCGCGTACTGGGTGGGCGTGGTGGCCATGCTGGGCGCCGCCCTGCTGTCCATCACCATCCCCGACCTCGAGGTTGCCGCTTCCGCTGCGGGCACCGACCAAGGCCCCCAGCCCACGCTCCGCAGCGTTGCTGTGTCCCACGCGGGGATCTTCCTCAGCCTGGGCCTGGGCATCCTGCTCCTGAGTGCACTGCGTTCCTCCCGTCAGGTGGTCATTCCGCTCTGGGCCGACCACCTGGGCATGGATGCCACGCAAGCGTCCCTCATCTACGGTATCTCCGGCGCGATCGACATGCTGGTGTTCTACCCCGCCGGCAAGCTAATGGACCGCCGCGGCCGGCAATGGGTGGCCATCCCGTCCACCGCGATCATGGGAACGGCTTTGCTGCTGATACCCCTGGCGGGCGGATTCATCGGCCTGCTGCTGGCCGGGATCCTCATCGGGTTCGGCAACGGAATCAGCTCCGGCCTGGTGATGACCCTCGGTGCCGACTTCTCGCCGGACCGCGGCCGCGGCCAGTTCCTTGGCCTGTGGCGGTTCATGGCAGACGCCGGCTCCACCGGCGGTCCACTGCTCCTCTCCGGGGTGACAGCGCTCGCGACGTTGGGCGCGGGGGTCTCAGCCACCGGCGTGCTGGGCTTCGCAGCGGCGGCCGTGTTCGCCGTCGTGATTCCCCGCCTCAAGCACCGCCGGAACTGTTGACACGGCAGCGCACCCAAAGCGGCTATCCTCAACAGATGGGTGACGACGCCGGTGTCAGCGGACCGCTGCAGAAGGCCCTGTGGTGGGCCGGGGACTACGCCTACGCCGCAGGGTGGCAGCTCCGCGGGATAGTCTCGCGCATCCAGCCGGGGTCTTTCCACCAAGGACACCTCAGTCCCGTTGTGATCATCCCGGGCGTTTACGAAAACTGGCAGTTTATGCTGCCTGTCATCCACGCCGTCCACGACGCCGGGCATCCCGTCCATGTGGTGACCATGCTGCAGCGGAACAAACTGGAAGTACCCGTCGCCGCGCGGCTGGTGGCGCAGCACCTCGAAGAAGCCGGCCTGACCGACGCGTCCATCGTGGCCCATAGCAAGGGCGGGCTGATCGGCAAATACCTCATGCTGTCCCTGGACCCCCAGCAGCGTGTCCGGCGCATGGTCACCGTGTGCACGCCGTTCTCCGGGTCGCGCTACGCGCGCTACATGCTGCTCCGCAGCCTGCGGATCTTCTCGCCCCGGAACGCCCTGACCCGGCAGATGGCGCGCGAGGAAGCCGTGAACAGCCGGATCAGCTCCATCTACGGCGTGTTCGATCCGCACATCCCCGAGGGCAGCGTCCTGCCCGGGGCCACGAACATCCAGCTCCCCAGCGCCGGGCATTTCCGGATCCTGGGCGAGCCTGAGACATCGCGGATCATTGTGGAGCAACTGAGGGCGCCCACTACCTGAAGAGGGTGCACGGGGGTGGTGGGACCGGCGGTGCTGGGGGAGGACAGCCCGGTCTCAGAGGCCATCCCACCGCCGGCCCCCGTATGAACCCGGCGGAGACGCCGCCGGGAAACGTGGGCATGACCGGTGCGGAAGGCCGGTGCCGACACCGCTGCGTTGTAGTGTCGGCCCGACCTTCCGTACCAGCCAGCATCATTCAAGCCGAATTGCCCTGGCCGGGCACGAGTAGCCGGTACTCGACTTTTGTTTGCCGGGGTACCCGCCTTACGGCGTTCTGTTCCGCGACGGGGATCGAAGTAGTCTTCTCGCTGACTTCCCGTAGAGTGGCTAATAACAAGCATGCTTACTATCACCGATTGGAAGGCGCAATGCTGCTGATTTTTGGACTCAAGACCGTCCTTCGCGCACTGCCTGGCAGGTCAGCCACCTGCCGGAACTGCGGACGCTTTTCCCAGCACTACCTCGATGAGGAGGCCCGGAAATTCACCCTGTTCTTCATCCCGGTCTTCACTACCTCCAAGGCCTACCGCATCACCTGCTCGAACTGCGGCATGGTTTCGAGCATCAATTCGCGGGAGAAGAAGGCATTGGTGGGGTAGGGAAGCAGGCTGAGTCGCCGAGCGAACGCCTTAGCACTGCAGATACTTAATGTAGGGCGGACCGGTCCACACATTCGTCGAACCGGGAACCTTGTACTGGCCCGTGATTTCCACCCGCCACGAACCTGCGAAGAGCATTGCCGAGGAGAACTTCCGCTGCGCAGGCTTGCTGAGGTCGCCGGTATAGACAGGAGTCGTGCTGGACCCGCTGTAAATTTTCAGCTCGTGGTAGTTGGCGTTGAGCACACGGTCGTAGCGAGTCACGGTGATGGTTGACAGGACGATGGCGCACTCAATCGTCACCGTCGTATGTTGAGCGGCCGGCGCGGGGAGGGTCGCAGCGCTGAATGGCGTCGCTACGCGGTTCATGCCCGAGAAAGCGGCGAATGCGGAGCCTGGGGCAAGCGTCACGCCCAAGGTCAGGGCCGTCACCACGCCCACGGCCCTTGCGACGGTACCCATTGCCGGCCTACTCACTGGCGGAGGGTTCCGGGTCCTTGCGCCAGATCGATCCCAACAACCCGATCAGCAGGACGGCGGGCGCCCCGTACATGAGCGTGTTGAGGACAAGTGGCTGGCGCAGGTACCGGATGGCTTGGCCCACGTAGGGCACGGTGAGGATGTGCTGGTCGACGGTTGTTCCTTGCAGGGTTGCGGTCCAAGGGTCTGCGCGCCTGTTGGCGTCCCCCTTGGTGCGTACCGCCATCGAACCGTCCGCATTGGTAAGGATCTCGGCGACCCTGTGGGTCTCCACCCGGTGGTCCTCAACGGGAATGTGGTACGTGATGATGTCTCCCACGCGGATCTCGCTGATGGGCGTGGGAACAGTGACCACCACGTCCCCGGGGTTGATCAGCGGGGACATGGAGCCGGTGAGCATGGTGGACGTCTGGTAGCCGAAAACCCGGGGCCCCAAGGCCAAAAACAGGAACGCGGCCATAGCGACGGCGACCATCACAGTGCTCAGGATGCTGATGGTCCTGCTCGCGATGGCTTTGGCCCTGGAGGCCCCGACGCCCCGTTGGGGGGTGTGGGGGCGCCGGGACGAGTGAGGAGCTGCTGCTGTGCCGTTTGCCGAGGCAAGGTCGGTTACTGTGCTCATCGCTATGCAGCCCCTAGGTTGGATTGCGTGATTCGGGAAGGTTGCCTGACGGTGCCGGGTTCACAGCACCGTCAGGTGGCCGTGCTAGTTGACGGTGCCGGTACGCTGCGTGGCGTTGAACGTGAAGTCGATGGTGCTGCTGGCGCCCTGGAAGGAGTTGCCCGCAGTGGTGGGCAGCGAGGTGGTGATCTTCAAGTGGTCTGCCGAGGCTGCGGTGAGGGAGGAAAGGCCGCTCAGGGCCTTGTCCGCGCCGATGACTGAACCACTGGCGAGGACAGACGTCTCCGTTCCGGAGCAGGTGTCAACGGCGTTTGCCACGGCGGTCCAGGCCACGCTGCACGCTGCGATGGTGAGCTGCAGGCCGTTGGTTGCGTCGCTGGTCAGGAGCGAGGGAGTCGCGGTGCTGACGGTGAGCTTGACGGCATTGAGGTTGGAGTCGCCGGTGTTGCTCAGGGTGGCAAACTTTTCCACCGAGTCGCCGGGGAGAAGGTTCGTGACGGGCACGCTCAGTGTGCCGGGATCGGTGAGGTCGATGACCACGGTGCCGGCCGTGACGGCCTGGTCCACAGTGGTGGTGCTGCCGGTAAATGCACCGTATGTCCCCATGCCCGCAACGGCGGCTGCAGTGCCCACCAGGGCCACCGAAGCGAGAATCTTGCCTGACGTGGTTTTGATGCTGAGACCCATGAGATTTTCCTTTACGTGAAGAGGGCCCACCCCCAAGCGGGCCGGCCGCCCCCCAGTGGGCCAGCCGTTCTGCCTAGCCCTTCCGGGCTGGCAACAACCACTCTTCACGTACTCGATCAAAGAACACCGGGGTAATTCCTCAAGCTTGACTCAAGAAATACTTGTGCCGTTTGTGCTTTCCACGCTTTCGCGGCGGGCTTGCAGGAGCAGCCGATGGTGTGGGTTCCCACATCAGCGCAAAGGGGAGCGGCTTTGTCCTGTTTGACGGTGCTATACATGAGCCATGCGCGTTACAGTGCCCGCCGGGGAAGACCGGGACTCAGTGGATTGCCCCCATCAGTTCGTTGGCCGCTGCGATGAGTGCTCCGGACGGATGGGGCGTGTCGAAGCGGACTTTAGGAGGGACGAGGGCGTTGAAGCCTAGCCAGCACGTCCAAGTCCAGGTCTCGAATGGGTGACCGTCAGCGCTCCGGTGAGTCCCGCCGTCGTGCGGCATACGCGAACAGCGACGTCGTGGCCACGGTCGCCAGATACCCGGCGATCACAATGAGCGCGATGCCCGCCCAGAAGTAATTCGTTGTGCTGGATTCCTGTGCCGGGCCGGGGGCGATCCTCGCCAGCGAGTACACAGCCACGGCAGCCGACACCAGGCCGATCAGCACCGGCAGCGCCAGCCAGATCTTGGCTGAACCCACATGCCTGCCGAAGCCGTCCCACACATTCCAGGACCCGTCGTGGCGCACGATCAGCCAGCCGGCCGGGATCATAAACGCCCCCACCAGCAGGAACGCGGCCACTACGTCGGCAGGCCGGTGCCACTGGTTGATCAGCGTGGATACGCCTGACGCGATCGCAAACGTGCCGCCCACGAAACCGGCCATCGGGCGCCAGCGCGGGGAAGCCATCAGGAACACTGCAGCGGCCGCGGACGCCGCCAGCGTGGTGTGCCCGGACGGCAGCGAATTCAGCTCCAGCGTCACCACGCCCTTATCCGGGCGGGCCGGCAGCACGTCCTTGAGCACCTGGGTGGCCACGTTCGCGCCGATACACGCGGCGATGGCGATCCCCGCGGCCGTCCAGCGGCGCCGGATCACCGTGACAAACAGGACGACGACGGCGGCCATCAGCAGGGAGATGGTGGGGAGCCAATCGAGGAACTCGGTGGCTGCCTTGCCGGCAGGGCCGTGGATGTCAACGGCTTCAACCAGGGCGGACTCATCGATGAACTGGCCCGTGGTGGTCTGGACGAAGTAGTAGTACGTGGCGATCAGTCCCACGATGCAGGCCAACGTGGCGAAAGCGAACATAAAGCCGGAGCCCGGGGCGGGGCGCAGCTGGGTCCGGGCCTGGGCCTGTCGTGAAAAGGTCATCAGTTAAGGGTGTCACAGAAATCTGGGAGCCCGCTTCACCCAACTAGGTAGCAGCAGATGTCGTTATGAAGGCTCAAAACGACATCTGCTGCTACCTAGTTGGGCGGGGGGTGGGCATTACGTGGATGGGGGTGCGTTCGCCGGGGCGAGCCGAGGGATGCTGGCCACTGCTATCAGCAGCGCCAGGGCACCGAGACCGAACGGCAGCGCGGTGAGGGTGGCCACCCCGCCTACCAGCAGCGGCCCGCCGGCGTCGCCCAGTTCCCGCCCGAGTTCGGCCGAGCCCATGGTGCGGCCCATGCGCTCCGGCGGCGTGGTGTCCGCCAGATGCGCGAAACCCAGGGGCGTGGCCGCCCCGACGCCCACTCCGATCGCTGCGGCGGCGATGAAAATCGTGACCGGTCCCGGGGCGACGGCCAGCAGTGTGACGCCTGCCGCGATGAGGAGGAGTCCCGCCGTCGTGCCCTTGTTGTCGCTGATGCCGTTCCGGTCCCGCATCCTGCCGATCCGCGACTGGGTCAGCACGGAGCCGAGCGCGAGGAGGCTGACGGCCGCCGTACCGGCCACGGCGTCCATGCCGTGCCGGGTGGCCAGTGCCGGAAGGAAGCCGACGGCGGCTCCGAGTGCCGCCGTCGACGCCGCCAGCACCAGTGTGGGGACGAGGAACCTCCGTTCCCCCACCTGCCGCGCGAGGTCCAGCACTGTGTAGCGCTGGCGGGGGAGTGGTTCCAGGTGCGGAACGGTCAGTAGGACCCACACCCCAGTGGCTGCCGCGAGTGCCGAGAGGGTGCCGAACAGCAGGGCGAAGCCGCCGGCCCAGATCAGCCCGGCACCCAGCAGCGGCCCGATGATGTAGCCAAGGCTCTTCCACGATCCGTACCTGCCGAAGTACGTGCCCGCCTTCCCGCCGCGGGCCATCCGGGCAACCATGGCCGACGACGCTGGGGAGAATGCGGACGCGGCGGCGCCCTGCCCGAGCCGGGCCAGCGCCAACATCAGCGGGTCTGCCGCCCAGAGGCCGATCAGCGACAATGCTGCAAAGGCCATGAGCCCGCCGACGATGACCGGTTTGGCGCCGATCCGGTCGCTGAGGGCGCCGAAAACTGGCTTGAGGAAGACCTCGGAGATGTCGTACAGGGCCAGGAGGATGCCCAGGTTGAGCAGCGTCAGGCCGATGTTGTCGCTCTGGGCGCCCAGGCCCGCGGCGATGCTGTGCGCGCCGAACGCAGTGACGAATCCGGCGGCGTACAAAGGGGCGGATGAAGCGCTCGTGGCGCGGGTCTGGGCGGTACCGGCAGGGGTCATGAATGCACCTCGCCGTAAACGAGGGCGGCGAAGGTGTCCAGGGCGTCAATGCAGGCAGCGAGGCTTTGGTCGGCGCTCGCCGCCGCGGGGCTGCCGAATACGTCCTTACTTCGGATCGCCCGGAACCAGCGCCGGAGCCGGTCCAGGCTCTGCTCTTCCTCTTCGAGCTCGGCAAGCGTGAATTTCTGCTTGGCGATCTCCTTGGCGATTTCGTCTGTGAACTTGCCGCAGTCGGCGGTGAACTCGGCCCACTCGTCCGCACGCGCGGCATGGAACAGTTGGCGCAGGCGGCCCGCGTCGTCGTCGGCCGGTCCGGTAGTGAGCAGCAGCAATTCGCCCTTGCCCGCCTGAGCCAGCTCCTTGGCCTTCATTGCACCCTCGCGGCAGGCGGGAACGTCTGGAGCGGTCCAAGCGCCCTGGCCGACGGGGACTGCGCCGAATCGCCTGAGCTCGCGCCACACTGCCACGCGATGCCGCGACGGCTCCGACGGAACCTGCACGAGCATTACAAGCCAGGAAACCTGTTCAAGTGAAGTCACACCTTGGAGTGTAACAACTGTTACAACGATAGGAGTGCAGTCTGCCTTCCATCCAACTAGGTAGCAGCAGATGCTGTTTTGGAGGCTCAAAACAGCATCTGCTGCTACCTAGTTGGGTGGGGGTGGCGGGGTCCCTCGGAGGCGGGCATGGGAACGTCACTTAACGTGATGCTTGACACGTGTTAGGTCAAGGATCTAAGCTACCTAACACGTGTTAGGAAGGAATTTGTTATGACCGGTGCCACCACTGGCCTGCGTGAAATCTCACGCCGGACCGCCCTTGGCGCCCTGGGAGTAGGAATTGTGGGAGCAACCGTGGCGTCGTGGCCACGGCTTTCCGGAACCGACATTCCCGGGCGAGGGGACAACAGCCTCAGCATTGCCATCTTGGGAACCGCCGCCGATGCCGCCGCCCGCCAGCGGGCCATCGACGCGTTCACCCGCCTCCACCCGGATATCCGGGTCAAAGTCCAGGCCATCCAGGCCGTGGACTGGAAAGACTTCTTTACCAAGATCCTCACCATGGTGGCCGCCGGCACACCGCCGGACGTTGTCTACGTCGCCACCGAAGGCGCGCAGCTCTTCGCCGACAAGCTGGCCCATCCACTGGACGAATACCTGCGCCGCGACGCCGCGGACATGACAGAGTTCTTCGCCGACGTCCACCCGAGCCTCGTGGAGGCCTTCATGTACAAGGGCAGCCTGTTCCAGCTCCCCATGGACTGGAACGCCGCCAACATGTACTACAACACCGCCGCCTTCGCCCAGGCGGGGCTGCAACGCCCGGCGGATGACTGGACCAACGTGGACTTCCGCAACGGACTCGCCGCCATGCGTAAAGCCCGGCCGTCAGATTTCACCCCTTATTACTGGACCAACAGGCTCTTCGGCGGCGTGGTGCCCTGGCTCTACGCCAACGACACCAGCTTCCTGAAGGAAACCCGGTCCGCCGGGGGTGACTGGCTTTGGGACAGCTTCTACGCCAACGATCCCTCCCGCAGCCTGCGCTCCGGCGGCTACCAGTGGCTCGAGCCCAACGCCGATGACCCACGCGTGTTCGAGACATTCGACTACCTGCGGGGCCTGGTCAAGGACGGGCTGGGCGTCCGCCCGGAGGAGGGCGGCGGCGGTTCCCTGGTGGGATTGTTCGCATCCAACCGGATCGGCACCACCCCGGCCGGGGGCTACTGGGTCCAGGGCCTGCACGAGGCAGGCATGAAGGAGAACGACTTCGACGTGGCCTTCTTCCCCAAATGGCGGACCCAGCGGCACCAGTTCGGCACGGCCGGATACGCCATCATGAAGACGGCCAAGGACAAGGACGCCGCCTGGGAATGGATCAAGTTCAGTGCCTCCCGCGAGGCCATGGAGCTGATCTTTCCCAATCCCGCGACCACGCCGGCCCGCCGTTCCATGGTCGACGAAGCCCTGTACGCGGGCAAGGGCCCGGCCCACTGGAAGGTCTTCTACGACACGCTGGACAAGTTCCCCACTACCGGGCCCATTCCGGCACCGCCCCAGCAGGCCGCCGTCGAAACGGCCCTGATGAAGAACGTCTCGCTGGCCGTCAGCGGGGACGAACGCCAGCTCAAACAGGCCCTCGAGTCCATGCAGCGCGATCTTGAAATTGCCCTGAGGAGGCAGTCATGAGCACCACCATCCCTCGCCGGGAGCGGCCAAAGCAGGCCGCCAGCCCGGCTTCCCCCGGGGCGGCGGCCGCTGCATCCGGACGGCACAGCCAACGCTGGCTGGCCTGGATCTTCCTTGCCCCCACCATCGTGGGCATGGGCCTGTTCACCCTGGTGCCCATCATTGCGTCGGTGGTCCTGGCGTTCTTCCGCTGGGACATCATTTCCGCCCCGACGTTCGTGGGCTTCGACAACTTCGCCGAAGTGGTCCAGGACCCCACGGTCCGGGTGTCCTTCCTGAACACGATCGCCTTTGTGGTGGTGGCCGTGGCCCTCCAACTGGGCCTGGCCCTGGCGCTCGCGGTCATGGTGCAGGAGAAGATGCCGTCGTGGCTGCGGACCGTCTTCCGCTCGGCGTTCTTCTTCCCGCTGATCCTCTCCGCCGCCTCGGTATCCATCTTCATGCGGTACCTCTTCAACGAGCAGTTCGGCGTGGTCAACTGGTTCCTGTCCCTCGCAGGCATCCCCGCGGTGCCGTGGCTGACCACCCCCGGCGGGTCCGCCGCCGTCGTCATCCTGGTCTATGTGTGGCAGAACTTCGGGTTCTCGTTCCTGCTGTTCATCGGCGGGCTGGCCTCCATTCCCGCCGAAACCTACGAGGCGGCGTCCCTGGATGGCGCCACCGGGTGGCGCAAGCACGTCTACGTCACCCTGCCGCTGCTGAGCCCCACCACCCTGCTGGCCTCGGTCATGGCCATGATCAGCGCGCTCCAGGTGTTCGACCAGCCGTACGTGCTGACCCGCGGCGGCCCCGGAGATTCCACCCGCACCGCCGTGATGGTGATCTTCGAGTCCGCGTTCCAGCGCCTGGAATTCGGCCAGGCCTCGGCCATCGGCGTGATCCTCACCCTGATCATCATGGCCATCACAGCCGCGCAGTTCCGGCTCAGCAAACGATTCGTCTTCTACCAGTAAGGCCAGCCATGTCTACCACTACAGCGCGGGTATCGGCCCGCACGGCCCCCGGTAATCCCACCCGGCCACGCCGCAAGCCGAACTGGAACCTGGCCGCCCGGGTTGTCCTGCTGACCTTCGCGGCAGCCCTGACCTTGGGCCCGGTTCTGTGGACCCTGTCCACGTCGCTTCGGACGCCGTCGGAATCGTTCAAGCTGCCGCCGTCGTTCTTCCCCCTGAACCCGGACTTCACGTCCTACGCGCAGGTCTTCCAGCAGTTGGACATCTATATCCTGGTGCTGAACAGTGCCCTGGTCACCGGACTCATCGCGGTCGGCCAGATGGTTACCGCCGCGATGGCCGGCTATGCCTTCGCCAACCTCAAGTTCCGCGGCCGGGGGGCTCTGTTCTCGATCGTGCTGGCCACCATGATGGTGCCGGTCCAGGTGACCATCGTGCCGGTGTTTATGCTGATCCGCGGCATGGGCCTCTCGGACACCCTCCTGGCCCTGATCCTGCCCGCCATTCCGACGGCGTTCGGCACCTTCCTGATGCGCCAGTACTTCCTGGGGCTGCCCACCGACCTCGCGGAAGCTGCGGCGATCGACGGCGCCACACCGTGGCGCACCTTCCGCTCCGTCTACGCGCCCCTGGCCGTCCCGGGCATGGCAATTGTGGGCATCCTGGCCTTCAACTTCCACTGGAACGAGTTCTTCCGCCCCCTCATCATGACCATCTCGGAGCGGAACTTCACCCTTCCGCTGGGCCTCGTCTCACTCCAGGGAAACCTGGGCACGGGCAGCATCTCGGTGGTCCTGGCAGGCGTGGTCCTTTCCATGATTCCGGCCCTGGTGGTCTTCATCTTCGGCCAGCGCGCGCTGCAGGACGGTCTCACCGCCGGCAGCGGCAAGTAACTTCTCCACCTTCTGAAAGGCTAACTTCCATGTCATCCCCGGACCTTGCCGCCACCAACTTCGCCAGCCTGGCCGCGGCCCACCCGGACCCAGCGTTCCCGCAATTCCACCCCCGCCCCGCCCAAGGCTGGATCAACGACCCAAACGGCGTCAGCCACATCAACGGCCGGTACCACGTCTTTTTCCAGTACAACCCCGAGTCCGCCCGGCACCACCGGATCGCGTGGGGCCACGTCAGCTCCGCCGACCTGGTGCGCTGGGTCGAACACCCGGTTGCTTTGAGGCCGCAGGACGGCGGGCCGGACGAGTACGGCTGCTGGACGGGTGTGGTTACGGACGACGGCGGTGTCCCCACCGCTGCGTACTCGGGCGTGCGTGGCGACGGTGGCCACTCCCAGGTGGTCATCTCCCGTGGTTCCGCGGACCTGGTGCACTGGACACAGGACGGGCACGTCGCCGCGTCCATGCCGGCCGACCCGCAGGTGACGGCAGTCCGGGACCCGTTCATCTTCCGCTTCAACGGCAAGCGCTACGCCATGCAGGGTGCCGGCCTCGCTTCCGGCCACGCGGCCCTGCTGCTGTACACGGTGGAGGATCTGTCCGACTGGAAATACCAGGGCATCTGGCTGACCTCCGAAAACCCGGTCGCTGCTGCCCACACTCCGGCCGAGATCTGGGAATGCCCGCAGCTGGTGCACGTGCCGGCCAGTTCCCGGGGAGACGATTCTTCCCAGGATGCGTGGGTGATGATGTTCTCGCTGTGGCTGGCCGGTGACCAGCACGAGCACGCCAACGGGGTGGGCCACTTGATCGGTTCGCTGGCCGAGGACCCCGCCACCGGGCTGCCCGTGTTTTCCCCGCAGACCGGCGGGAAGTCGGACCTGGGCCGGGACTTCTACGCGCCCCAGATCCTGCAGTTGCAGGATGGCCCTGCTGCCGGTGCTGCTGCCGAACCGAAGGCGATGCTGTGGGGCTGGGCCAACGAAGGGCCGGGTCGGGATGGCCGGCGCGGCCGGAGCCAAGACGAGATCGACGCTGCAGGCTGGGCAGGCGTGCTGACCCACCCGCGGCTGCTGTCGGTCGTGGACGGAGAGCTGGCCGTGGCACCGGCACCGGAAGTGGATGCCTACCGGGGCTCCCAGGTGGCTGTCCAGGCGGACGGGAGTGTTGTGCTGCCGCCGTTTGCCGAGGCTGTGGTGGCCGCCCACCCCGGCGGGCCGGCCGCGCTCGCTGCGGACGCCGTCGTCGAACTTTCCCTGGTGGCCGGGGACGGCACGGATGCCTCCCGCCAGGTGGTGTTCAGCGGTGAGCTGGCCGCAGGGGAGGAGCTCCGGGTGTTTGTGGACGCGTCGCTGGTGGAGGTTTACCGGACCGGTGCCGTGGCCACCACGCTGCGGGCGTACCCGGCGCCCGGCGAACGGTGGGTCCTGCAGTTGCCGGCGGGTGCTGCCGCCACTGTGTGGCAGCTGGAACAGCCAAAGTAGGGGCCGTTGGTGGTCCCTGCCGGTCGGCGTCAGCCCCGGCCGGCGGGGACCGGTCCCGTGGATTCGCGGACCACCAGCCGGCCCGGTACCAGGGTCTCGATCGGTTGGCGCCAGGCAGGCTTCACGTCCTCGTCTGGGGTGCCATCGTTGGGCTGGGGCTCCGCTGCCAGCTCCTGGAGCAGTCCGGTCATCGCGGCCTCCCCCATCTCACGCAGCGGCAGGGCCATGGTGGTGAGGGCCGGGACCATGGTTGAGGCAATGCGGAATTCGTCGTCGTAGCCCATGACTGAGAGATCCTGCGGGATGGAAAGGCCCAGCCGGTTGGCAGCGAGTACCACGCCGATGGCCAGCCGGTCGTTGGCGCAGACGATCGCGGTGGGGCGGTCCGCAGCGGCCACGCCGTCCAGGAGTTTCATGGCCCCGTGGAAACCGGCGTCGATGTCCCAGCCCACCTGGAGGATCCGGCCCGGAGGAACCGGCAGGCCGGCGGCCTCAAACGCGCCGCGGTGGCCTTGGATACGGCGTGGGGCAGCGGGCGTGAGGTTGTCGCCCGCCAGGAACGCGATGTCCCTGTGGCCCAACTCCAGCAGGTGCTTGGCCGCCTCCCGGCCGCCGCGGACCTCGTCGGGAATGACGGCGGGAACACCGGCGTCCGGGCGGTCATCGAAGCAGTTTGCCAGCACCGACGGCACGCTCAGCATGTTGGGCGGGACGTGCAGGGGGCGCAAGCCCACCGTGACATACATCAGCCCGTCCACCTGGCGGTCCAGCAGCGTGGCGACGGCCCCCTCGTCGCGGGCCTCGTCCAGCTCCGTGTCCATCACCACGGTGACAAAACCCTGGGTTCTGGCCACGGCGTCGGCGCCTGCGATGATGTTGCCGTCGAAGGGGCTGGTGACCACCTGGTCTGAGACGATCCCGATGATGCGCGACCGGCGGTTCCGGAGGCTCACGGCGATGGTGTTGGGCGTGTAGTTCAGGGCGGCGGCAGCTTCGCGGATCCGGTCCTGGCTCTCCTTCGCCACGTTCCCGTCGCCGCGGCCGTTGAGTACCAGCGACACAGCGCTGCGGGACACCCCAGCGAGTTTGGCGACATCCAAGGCTGTGGCTTTGCGATTCATGGAGGGGACCCTTCGGACTGCTGTGTTTCTCGCAGTCTACCTAACGCGTGTGAGGGATGCCCGGACCGCCCAACTGGGTAGCAGCAGATGTCGTTATGGGACCCCATAACGACATCTGCTGCTACTTAGTTGGGGTGCGGAGGGCGTCAGGTGAGGGACGCCGCCAGCTCCTCGATGATCTCGAATTGCTCGCGCACCCCGCCTTCCATGCCGGACTGCGCAATCATGTCCCGGACTTCCTTGCTGCCCGCGTCGGTGCGGATCCTGACCGTGGTGGCGCCGCCGTCGGCCTCTTCGAAGGTGACCGTGTTCACCACGGCTCCGTCTTCGCTGTCCCGTGCGGTGCCAGGCATCTCCATGATCTCCGTGTTCACGATCCGTTCGTTCGGCACTATCTCCCGGTACGTCCCGTGGAAGGCCACCTCGAATTCGCCGTGCGCCACCATGACGTAACGCCAGGCGCCGCCAACCCGGAAGTCCATTTCCATCACCGTCATCTCGCCCCGCCGGCCAGGCCACCACTTCCTGACAAGTTCGGGGGTGGTCCAGGCCCTGTAGACCAGATCCCGGGGTGCGTTGAGCGTGCGGGTGATGAGGATTTCCTCATCGCTGGGGAAGGTGACGTCCATGGTCCCGCTGCTTGCCTGTGCCATTGCCCTGCTCCTTTGCCTAGTTTTCTTCGTCTTTGAGATCCTCCAGCACGTCCTCCAGGAGATCGAACCGCTCTTCCCAGAGGTGCTGGTAGCTGGCAACCCAGTCGTGGATGGGCTTCAGGGCCTGCGGATTGAGCCGGTAGACCCGTTGCCGGCCTTCGTCGCGCACGTCCACGGCCCCTACCTCGCGCAGGACGCGCAGGTGCCGTGATACGTGCGGCTGGGCCAGGCCAAGCAGGTCCACAAGTTCGTTAACGGGACGCTCGCCCTGGGCGAGGGCGTCCAGGATCTCCCGACGGCGGGGCTCAGCCACCGCGTTGAATGCATCTGCCGTTGTTGCTGCCCGTGCCATACCGAAATTGTATACCCATATGGATATGCGTTGGAAGGATCTGGAGGTATTTGCAGCATTCACAAAATTGTGAATCTGAGTAATGTTCGAAGTATGGAAACCATCATCCAGACCGTTGATTTGCATAAGCACTTCGGCAGGGTCCGGGCCCTTGACGGACTCAACCTTGAGGTCCAGCGGGGCGAGATCCACGGATTCCTCGGACCCAACGGCGCCGGCAAGTCCACTACCCTGCGTATCCTGCTGGGCCTGGCCAAGGCCACGTCCGGAACAGCCAGCGTCCTGGGCCTGGACCCCTGGACGCAGTCCGTGGAACTGCACCGCCGCCTGGCCTACGTCCCCGGCGATGTGCGGCTCTGGCCCAACCTGTCCGGCGGCGAGACCATCGATCTTCTCTCGCGGCTGCGCGGCGGCACTTCAGGCGGCGCCTCCAGGGGCACGGCCTACCGGCAGCGCAAAGCGGATCTCTGCGAGGCCTTCGACTTCGACCCAGGCAAGAAGGGCCGCGCCTATTCCAAGGGCAACAGGCAGAAGGTGGCGCTGATCGCCGCCCTGGCCACGGACGCCGAGCTGTACCTCCTCGACGAGCCCACGAGCGGCCTTGACCCGCTCATGGAGGCGGTGTTCCGCCGCGAGGTCCTCGCCGCCGTCGAACGCGGTGCCACTGTGCTCCTCTCCAGCCACATCCTCTCCGAGGTGGAGGTACTGTGCCACCGCGTGAGCATCATTCGCGCGGGCCGGGTGGTGGACGGCGGGACGCTGGACTCGCTGCGACACCTCACCCGTTCCGATGTCTCGTTCGCCGCTGATGGCGTGAATACCCGCACCTTGGTGGAGCTGGGCGCCGTGCATGACCTGACGGCCGACGGCGGCAGGGTCAGGTTTGGTGCCGACTCGGACCGGATTGCTGAGGTGCTTCCGGCGCTCGGCGCCTTGGGCGTCAAGGGACTGACGATCACGCCGCCTTCCTTGGAGGAGCTGTTCCTGCGGCATTACGGTGACACGTCGGTGCAGGTCATCGGGGCGGGAAGAGAAAACGGGCATACCAGGCATGCCCGTCGGCGGCACCTGCTGGGCGCGAGGGGCCGTGATTAGGGTGCGCGAGCTGAGGATCCTCTGGGGCCAGCGCCTGCGGCGGGACCGCTGGCAGCTGGTCATCTGGGTGCTGGGCATCGGCGCCCTCGCGCTGTTCTCGGCCACAGCCATCCAGGAGACTTTCGGTGATGAGTCCAGCCGCGCCGAAATCCTGCAGCTGGCCATTGCCACTCCTGCCATCCTGATGCTTCGCGGCCTGGCGCGCGGGGCCAGCCTGGGCGCTTTCACGTTCTTCCAGATCTACGCCTTCCTTGCCCTGCTGGCCGGCCTGATGAGTACTTTCCTTGCAGTTCGCCACACCCGGGCTGACGAGGAAAGCGGCAGCGCCGAACTGGTCGCCGCCACCCCGGCCGGCCGCCTCACACCCGCCGTCGCCACGATCCTGCACGGTACGTCAGCCAACGTCCTGGTGATGCTGTCGGTGTTCACCGGCTACATGGCTGCCGGGCTGGATCCCGTCGGTGCCATGGTGGCGGGCGCCGCCGTGGGCGCGGTCGGATTGGCGTTCCTGGGCGTGGGCCTGCTTGTGGCCCAGCTGATGGGTACCTCCCGCGGAGCTAACGGATTCGCCTCGGCTCTGGTTGTTCTGGCGTACATCCTGCGGGGCATCGGGGACGCCACAGGCACGCCGAGCGCCGACGGGACGGTGATGACCGCGGGAACTGCCAGCTGGTTCTCCCCGATCGGGTGGGGACAGCAAACGTTCGCCTTCACGGGTGACCGATGGTGGCCGCTGCTCCTGCCGCTGGCCCTCGCCGCCGTCTGTGGAGCCGTTGCCTGGCTGCTCCTGAGACGGCGGGACAGTGGCGCGAGCGTCTGGGGGGCACGTCCCGGGCGGATGGCCGCACGTCCTTCGCTGAACAGCCCTACCGCGCTGGCCCTGCGGCTGCAGGCGGGTTCGATCATCGGCTGGGGCATCGGCGGGCTGGCCATGGGAATTTTGGCAGGATCACTGGGCAGCGCGATCGCCGCTGCCGACTTATCCAACAGCAACATCACCGCGGCGCTGCGTGCCATGATCCAGTCCCAGGGTGTATCACTGACCCAGCTGCTGATTTCGGCAATGTTCTCGATTGCGGGAGTGCTGGCCGCCGCGTGCGGGCTGCAGGCCGTCATCCGGCTGCGCCAGGAAGAGGCGGCCGGCACCGCGGAGCTCCTGCTCGCTGCTCCCATCAGCCGGTTGCACTGGCTGGCCAGCTACCTGTTGCTGGGCACCGCGTCGGTGTTGCTGGTGATGTTCCTCGCCGGGTTCGGGACCTGGGCCTCGCTGGCCGGTGCCGGTGACACCTCCGTGGAAGCGCGGGCCGTGTGGGAAACCGCCGTCGCCCAGCTTCCCGCGGCCCTGCTCTACCTTGCCGTTCCTGCGGTGGTGTTCGTCCTGTGGCCAGCGGCGACCATCACCGTGGGCTGGGCGCTCCTCGGGGCCGGGGTGGTGATGGGCATTTTCGGCGGCATGATCGGCCTGGACCAGAGCCTTCGGGACCTCTCACCGTTCACCCACACCCCCGTTCCCAACGGTACGACGACGGACTGGAGCGGCGCGTGGTGGATGCTGGCCACCGCTGTCCTCGCCGCCGCCGTGGCCGTCATTGGCATGCGGCGGAGGGAAACGGGGACCGCATGAGCGAGGAGGCCGCTGAGGCAAAGGCTGCGGCGGAAAAGGCTGCGGCAGGATTCGCTGCGGCCGGCTTCCCTAAGATGCCTGCCCGGGCGCTGATGGCCTTGGTCTCGTCCGAGGACGGTAGCCTCACTGCAGCCGAGCTTGGGGAGCGGCTGGGCGTGAGCGCTGCAGCGGTGTCCGGCGCCGTCAGGTACCTGCAGACCGTGGGCTTTGTCCACCGGGTCTCCCAGCCCGGCAGCCGCCGCGACCTGTACGCCCTCTACGACGACGAGTGGTACATCGTCTCCATGCGGAAGAGCCCTATCTACCAAAGCCTCGCGGCACTGACGGACGCGACTGCCGAGGCCCTGCCGGAAGGGTCCGCTGCCCGGTCCCGCGTAACGGAGATGGGCCGCTTCTATCGCTTCCTCGCCGCCAGGATGCCCGCGATCCTGGACGAATGGGAGCGGGAACGGGAAGGCTGGGAACGCGAACAGGACGACTCAAGGCTCAAAGGAGGCCTGCCGTGACCATCATCGACAACGCGGTGTATGTGGACGGGGTTCGGACCGCGGACCCCTACGGCCTGGAGGAGACGTACTTCGTCCTTCGCCAACGGGAGGGCATGGCGTGGATCGGGATGTACCGGCCGGACGCCGTCGAACTCCGCTCCGTGGCCGAGGAGTTCGACCTCAACTCCCTGGCCGTGGAGGACGCGCTCGCCGGGCATCAGCGCGCCAAGCTGGAGCACTATGGCGAATGCGTGTTCCTGGTGCTGCGCCCCGCCCGCTACCTGGACGACGTGGAGAAGGTGGACTTCGGCGAGATCCACGTCTTCGTGGGCGCCGACTATGTCATCACGGTCCGGCACGCCGAATCCCCGGACCTGGCCAGGGTCCGACGGCGGATGGAGGCCATGCCGGAGTTCCTCGCCCTCGGCCCGGACGCGGTCCTCTACGGCATCCTTGACCAGGTAGTTGACGAATACGAGCCTGTGGCCGCGGGCCTGGAAAACGACGTCGACGAGATCGAGGACGACCTCTTTGGCGCCGACCCGGACGTCTCCCGCCGGATCTACGAACTATCCCGGCAGGTCATCACGTTCCAGCGAGCCACGAGCCCGCTGGTGGGGATCCTGCAGGTCCTGATGACCGGGACACCGGAACGGACGCCGGGACCCGAACTGCAGGACCACTTCCGTGACGTGCTTGACCACGTCCTGCGGCTCAACGAGCGGGTGGCGTCCTTCCGGGCCCTGCTGCAGAACGCGCTGGCCGTCAACGCCGCCCTCGTGGCCCAGCGGCAGAACGACGAGATGCGCAAGCTCACCGAATCCAGCTTCGCGCAGAGCGAGCAGGTCAAACGGATCTCGTCCTGGGCCGCCATCCTGTTCGCGCCGACGCTGGTGGGCACGATCTACGGCATGAACTTCAGCTCCATGCCGGAGCTGGACTGGGTTTTCGGCTACCCGTTCGCGCTGGGCCTGATGCTGGCGATGGGGCTGGGGCTGTACTTCACGTTCAAGCACAACAAGTGGATCTAGCGGCCGGGGGCGCTCACCGGTCGCCGGTACAGTGAAGGCATGCCGCCTGCCGCCCTTCCCTCCTTGGACGAACTGCTCGCGTCTGCGTATGTAGTCAGCTTGCCCATGCGGGTGAAATTCCGCGGCATCATGGAGCGCGAGGCCCTGCTGCTTCGCGGTCCGGCCGGGTGGGGCGAGTTCTGCCCGTTCCCCGAATACGGGGACGCCGAGGCGTCCCGCTGGCTCGCAGCCGCCATCGAGGCCGGCTGGGACGGCTTCCCGGCGCCCCTTCGGTCAACGATTCCGGTGAACGCCACGGTTCCAGCCATTTCCGCGGACCGCGTCCCGGAACTGCTGGCCCGGTTCGGCCGGGTGGACGCCGTCAAGGTCAAGGTGGCGGAGCGCGGACAGACGCTCGACGACGACGCCGCCCGCCTCGATGCCGTCCGTTCCCTTCTGCCCCGGGCGGCCATCCGCGTGGACGCCAATGGCGCGTGGGACGTGCCGGCCGCCGTGCAGGCACTGACCCGGCTCGCCGCCGTCGGGCTCGAGTATGCCGAGCAGCCAGTACCCACGATTGAGGGCCTCGCCGAAGTTCGATCGCTTTTGCGGGCCGCCGGTATCCCCGTGCTGATCGCCGCCGACGAAAGCGTGCGCAAGGAATCCGACCCCCTCCGGGTGGCCCGGGCCGGCGCTGCGGATCTGATCGTGGTGAAGGTTGCGCCGCTCGGGGGAGTGCGGCGCGCGCTGGACATCGTGGCCCAGGCAGGGCTTCCCGCCGTCGTGAGTTCCGCACTGGATACCTCCGTGGGGATCCGCGCCGGGCTGGCCTTGGCGGCCTCCCTGCCGGAGCTTCCGTATGCGTGCGGGCTGGGGACGGTGTCCCTGTTTGCCTCTGACGTCACGACGGATCCGCTGGTGGCCGACGACGGCGCCATCCGCCTCCGCGATGTGTCCGCTGACGCCGGGCTGCTGGAGCGGTACGCCGCCCCCGCGGAACGCCGGGACTGGTGGCTGGCCCGGCTCCGCCGCGTCCACGCGCTCGTGGCTGCATCGATTGCTCCGTAAGCGCCGTTTTCAGGGCCCACAACGGCGCTTACGGAGCAATCGAAGGGGGTATCCCTGCAGGTCACCGGCGGTTCACCGGAGCTTCATCTGGCGGATGGCTGGGCGTTGGAACCGGCTGACAGGGTGGGAAAACCGCATCGATTTCCCCGGAAGGCCCCCATGTCTGAAACGACTGCCCGCAAATTCTCCCTGCTGCCGATGCTCGGCCATACCAAGGGCAAGCGCAGCGCCGTCACCTGCGCTCTGAAGTGCGACAACGCCTGCGCCGGCGACGTCTGCAACACCAGTTCCAACAGCTACTTCCGCGACATCGCCTCCGCGACCATGTCCCGCCGCGCCGCCCTGGGCTTCGGCGCCGCCGGTGCGCTCGCCGTCGTCCTCGGTTCTGCCGTCACGTCCGCTGAGCCCGCAGCCGCCGCCGGCCTGTCCAAGGCGGCCAAAGAGGGCTTCGGCAAGTCCAAGCTTCAGTTCACGGCCATCCCCTCGGTGGATGCCGCCGTCGACGCCGTCACCGTGCCGGAAGGCTTCACGTGGCAGCCGGTCATCCGCTGGGGCGACCCGATCTTCAACGACGCTCCGGCATTCGACCTGAACAACCAGACCGCCGCCGCACAGGAAAAGCAGTTCGGTTACAACAACGACTACACCGACATCCTTGAGGTTCCCGGCAGCAAGGGCCGCCGCGCGGTGCTGTTCTCCAACCACGAGTACACCAACGATGCCATCATGTTCCCGCCCACCATGCCGGCAGACCAGGTGCGCGCTGTGGGGGCAGCCGCGCACGGCCTGTCCGTGGTGGAGCTGGAGCGCAAGAACAAGACCAAGCCGTGGACCTACGTCAAGGGAGCGGAACTGAACCGCCGCTACCTCAACAGCACCGTCTACGAACTGACCGGTCCGGCCGCTGGCTCCGCCCTGGTCAAGACCGTGGAAGACCCCGCAGGCCGCTTTATCAAGGGAACCCTGGGCAACTGCGCGGGCGGCACCACCCCGTGGGGCACCATCCTGTCCGGCGAAGAAAACTTCCAGGGCTACTTCGTGGGCAACGGCACTTCCGCCGGCGACAAGCGCTACGGCATCACGTCCAAGCCCACCGCCCGCCAGTGGGAACTGGACGATCCCCGCTTCGACACCCGCAACGCTGGCTTCGAGAACGAGGCCAACCGCTTCGGCTGGATCGTGGAAGTTGATCCGTTCGACCCCACGTCCACGCCGAAGAAGCACTCGATGCTGGGCCGCTTCAAGCACGAGGGCGCCAACGTCATCATCGCCAAGTCCGGCCACGTGGTGGCGTACTCCGGCGATGACGAGCGCTTCGACTATCTGTACAAGTTCGTGTCGAAGGACACGTACCGCGAGGGTGACCGCAAACACAACATGACCCTGCTGTCCGCCGGCAGCCTCTACGTGGCCAGGTTCACCGGAAACTCACCCGCCGCCGAGATCACCGGCACCGGCTCAGTCCCCTCCGACGGGGCCTTCGACGGCACGGGCGAGTGGCTGCCGCTGGTGCTGGATGGCAAGTCCGCCGTGCCGGGCATGTCCGTGGAAGAGGTCCTGGTGTACACCCGCCTGGCCGCCGACAAGGTCGGGCCTACCAAGATGGACCGGGCCGAGGACGTGGAGCCGAGCCTGCACACGGGCAAGGTCTACGTGGCCTGCACCAACAACTCCAACCGCGGCACCGGTACGAATGAGGGCGCCAACGAGGTCAACCCGCGCAACCAGAACCGTGACGGCCACATTGTGGAAATCACCGAAATCGGCGACCAGACCTCCACCGCCTTCACCTGGAACCTGCTGATGGTCTGCGGCGATCCGGCCCAGGGTGACGTCACCTATTTCTCCGGCTTCCCGGTGGACAAGGTATCGCCCATCTCCTGCCCGGACAACCTGGCGTTCGACTCCGTGGGCAACCTTTGGATCTCCACCGACGGGGCTCCCTCAGGCATCGGCCGGGCGGACGGACTCTTCAAGGTCACCCTCGAGGGCGCCGAGCGTGGCAAGGTGGAGCAGTTCCTCGCGGTCCCGCGCGACGCCGAGACCTGCGGCCCCATCATCCACGACGACGAGCGCACCGTTTTCGTCTCGGTCCAGCACCCGGGCGAAGACGGCACTTTCGAAGCCCCGAACTCGTACTTCCCGGATTACGTCCCGGCAGGCACGACGCCGGCACCCGGCCAGGCGCGGGCCCCGCGTCCGTCAGTGGTCCAGGTGTTCCGCGGCTAAGTGCCTCGCTGCGCTCCTGCAGGTTTTGGCCGACGCTCTCTCACTTTTCGTTCCGGGCTGGGCGGCTAGTGGGAGAGCGTTTGGTTTTAACCGACAGGAAGTGAGAGAGCGTCGGTGGGGTGGCAGACTGGACCGGTGACTTCGCCGAACGACTCCACCCTCCATCCCGCATCCGACGACGCCTCCACGCCGTCCGAAACGCCATCCCTGGGCTCGGTTGAGGCGGCGCGGATCGCAGTGAGCGCGCTGATCGACGGCGGCGTCGAGTACGTGGTGGTCTCGCCTGGTTCCCGCTCAGCTCCCATGGCGTACGCACTGGCCGAAGCGTCGGCGGCGGGGAAAGTGGAACTGCTGGTACGCATCGATGAACGTTCCGCCGGCTTCACGGCCCTGGGCCTTGCCCTGTCCACCGGCTCCCCGGCAGCCGTCCTCACCACGTCCGGTACCGCCGTCGGGAACCTGATGCCCGCCGTGATGGAGGCCAACCACGCCGCCGTCCCGCTTGTGGTGTTGTCCGCCGACCGCCCGGAGGAGCTGCGCGGCACCGGCGCCAACCAGACCACCATCCAACTGGACTTGTTCGGCGAGCACGTGCGCTTCGCCGCCGACATCGAGGCCGGCACCAGCCCGCTGCGCGCCGTCGAGACCGCGATCTCCGCCGCTACCGGCGCGTTCTCCGACCTCGCTCCGGGCCCTGTCCAGCTCAACCTAGCGTTCCGCGACCCGCTGGTCCCCGCGCCGGGGGAGAAGCTTCCCGCGGCGACCGCCCGGCCTAAGTTCCGCATCGGCACAGACCCCCTCACCATGGACCTTCCGCCAGTCCCCGGTGGCCTGGAGGAACGGCGTACCGTGGTGCTGGCAGGGCACGACGCCGGTCCCGTCGCAGAAGCCTTCGCGCGCGCCCACGGCCTGCCGCTGCTGGCGGAGCCGTCGTCGAACGCCCGTTTTGGCCCGAACGCCGTGGGCCCGTACAGGCTGTTGTTGGAGCATTTCGGGCCGGATTCTTCGCAGCCGGTCGAACGCGTGGTGCTCTTCGGCCGGCCGACGCTGTCCCGGCCTGTTGCTTCGCTGTTGGCCCGGGCGGAGGTGCCGTCCGCGCTGTACCAGCCGGTTCCGGTGGCCTGGTACGAGCCCGGCCGTCGCACGGAACTGCCGCTGGAAAGCCTGGCCGAGCTCGCCGATTTCGCTGGCCGTGGGCCTTCGTCCTGGCTGGATGCCTGGCTCCTGGCAGGGTCGGCCGCGCAGCATGCCCTCGACCAGGTCCTGGCGGGGGAGGCCGCCGCCACGGGGCCGTCCGTGGGCGCACTCGTGTGGCAGCAGTCGCATGGTCAGCTGGTGCTCGGTTCCTCCAACGGCATCCGCGACGTGGACCTCGCAGGCCTGCCCGCAGCCGAACCTGCCGCAACCGTGTACGCCAGCCGCGGCCTCTCCGGGATCGACGGCACCATCTCCACTGCCACCGGAATAGCCCTCGGCGGCCGGCAGCAAACCACCCTACTGCTGGGCGACGTCACCTTCCTGCACGACGCCGGCGGCCTCCTTCTCGGTTCCGGGGAGGCCCAGCCGCCGCTCCGGATCGTGGTGCTTAACGACTCCGGCGGCGCCATCTTCGACCTGCTGGAGCACGGTGCAGTGCGCGAAGCAGGGACGTACGGGGACGCCGTCGAACGCCTCTTCGGCACCCCGCACACAGTGGACCTCGCGGCACTCGCCGCAGCGTACGGCGTCGGGCATTGCTCGGTAAGCACGACGGCGGCACTCGCCGAGGCGCTCGTCCCACCGATCGAGGGCCGCAGCATCATCGAGGTGCGGACTGACCGCCACAGCCTCCGCGCCCTCCACGCCCGCATCAAGGCAGTTGTGTCCGCTGCCGTCAGGGGAGTCCTCGCAGGGTAGTTTCCGCGACGCGGTTTCGGTCCACGGACGCGGATTAACGAGTGTCTTCGGACCGAACCTGCATCCGGCAGCGATGGCGGGTTGTCCACATACGGGGCTCGGCGCCTTACCCGGCCCTTCGCGGTGGTGCGACCGTTTGGGTATGAATTGTCTTCCCCGTCTTATCCTGACGCGACACTCGGCCGAGGTCGGCGCGAGTACCCGCCCGCTGCCTGCCGCAGTAAAGGCAGGTTCGTTGGTGCGGATTCGGCAGGGTGTCTACGTCGAGGCGTCTGCCTGGGCTGGGCTCGCCGTATGGCAGCGCTACCGGCTACGGATCGAAGCGGTAGCTGAAACTGCCATCCTCCCGGTAACCTTCTCGCTTCATTCCGCCGCCTCAGTCTGAGGTATTCCCACTATCCAGCGGGGCCAGCCCATCCACGCCCTTACGCTCTTCCGGGGAGGCGGCAGGTCCCGCGCGGGTGTTCGGAGGCATCTAATTGAACCGGGAATGCTCGACGCCGAAATCGTGGACGGTCTGTCCGTTACCTCGCGTCAAACCACGGTGCTCGATATTGCGGCAACCGTCCCGTTTGCCGAGGCTGCGGTTCCACTGGATTACGTGTTAAGGCCGCACCCGGCCCGGGGCCTTCCGGCGCTCACAAAGACTGAACTTCTCGCAGCCATGGCCGGGCGATATTCCGCTGCAGCTGAGCGGCGTGTCAGGTCGGCGGTGGAGTTTGCTGATTTCCGCTCCGGGTCTGCGGGCGAATCGTGTAGCCGCGGGCTCATTCATATGGCTGGCTTCGAGGCACCCATCCTGCAATATGAGGTTCGGACTTCCGTTGGCCGTGTGGCTTTCACTGACTTCTACTGGGAAGGCAGCAGGACCGTGGGGGAGTTCGATGGCATCGAAAAGTACCTCAAGCCGGAGTACCTCAAAGGGCGGACGCCCGGGCAGGTTGTGGTGGACGAAAAGCTGCGGGAGGACCGGATCCGGGCAACCGGACGGAATGTAGTGCGGTGGGTGTGGAATGACCTGTGGAGGGGAGGACTGGAAGGCATGCTGTCCCGCGCAGGCGTACCCCGACGTACACGGTCCTCATCAGGACGCGGTAAGGGACCCGGGACGCAGAATCGGCCCGGGGACACCCGAAAATGAGTGTCCGCGGGCCGATTCCGTGTCCTACGTTCAGGCGGGCCTACTCCTCGATCTCGATGTGCGTTGGATCCAGGACGCGGCGCAGGAATTCCTTGGTGCGGGCCTGGGTGGGGGCGGAGATGACCCGTTCGGCCACGCCCTCCTCCACCACGACGCCGCCGTCCATGAAGACCACGCGGTCGGCCACTTCGCGGGCGAAGCCCATCTCGTGGGTCACCACCAGCATGGTCATGCCTTCCTTGGCCAGGTTCCGCATAACGGAGAGGACATCGCCAACGGTCTCGGGGTCCAGCGCAGAGGTGGGCTCGTCGAAGAGCATCAGCTCGGGGTTCATGCTCAGCGCCCTGGCAATGGCCACGCGCTGCTGCTGGCCGCCGGAAAGCTGGTCCGGGAAACGGTCGGACAGGTGCCCCAGCCCAACGCGCTCCAGGTTGTGCTGCGCCACCTTGTCCGCCTCGGCCTGGGAGCGCTTGAGCACCTTGGTCTGGGCGATGGTGCAGTTCCGCTTGGCATCCAGGTGCGGGAACAGGTTGAACTGCTGGAACACCATGCCCACCTTGCGGCGCATCCTGTCGATGTCCACTTCAGGGTCCGTGGCTTCGAAGCCGCCCACGTGGATTGCGCCCTCATTGGGCTGCTCCAGGAGGTTGACGCACCGCAGGAGAGTGGACTTGCCGGACCCGGACGGGCCGATCAGGCACACCACTTCACCGGGCTTTACTTCCAGGCTGATGCCCTTGAGCACCTCGTTGGTGCCGTAGGACTTGCGCAGGTCCTTGATGGAGACACCTGCCGCGTTGACGGTGCCGGGGTTGCCGGCGGAGGAATTTACGACGTCGTTCATGGCTTCCCTGCCTATCGCTTGGTCCGCGCGGAGCGGCTTTCGAACTTCCGGGCCAGGAGGCTCAGCGGGATGGTGATGACCAGGTAGAAGGCACCTGCGACCAGTAGCGGCGTGAGGCCGGCACCCAGGCTGGAGATGCCGTCGCGGCCGAACTTGGTCAGCTCGTACTGCGATGCCGTGAGGCCCAGGACGTAGATCAGCGAAGAATCCTTGGTCAGCAGGATGACCTCGTTGGTCAGCGGCGGCAGGACGATCTTGAATGCCTGCGGGATGACGATGGAAACCATGGCCCGCCACTGGGGCATGCCCAGCGAGCGTGCAGCCTCCAGCTGACCCTTGGGCACAGCCTGCAGGCCGGCGCGCAGGGTTTCAGCGATATATGCCGAGGCGACCATACCCAGCGAAACCATGACCACGATAGTCACATTCCAGGAAACGCCGAAGGCCAGGGGCACACCGTAGCCGAAGGCGATGAACACCAGCAGGGCCGGGATGCCGCGGAAGAATTCGATGTAGCCCGTGGCGATCCAGCGGTACAGCGGGAAGCTGGAGAGCTTCATCAGGGCCAGCAGCAGGCCGCCGGACAGGCCGACGACGAAGCCAAGGAAGGTGTAGATGAGGGTGTTTTTCAGGCCCACCAGGAAGATGTCCGGGAACATCGGGCCGATTTTGCCGAAGTTGAAGACGCTGTTGCCGATGGTCTTCCAGTCCGTGGCGAGGACCAGTGCGGCCATGGCCACAATGAAGATGCCAATCTGGACATACAGGCTAACTCTGGCCCGTTGACGTGCGGTCATTGCCATGGGGTGCTCACATTCGTAGTGCGTGGCTGAGGCCCCGGACGTACTGCGGTTCAGCGTGTCCGGGGCCCCGGCGGCGTGGTTCTCAGGGCGGCGTTGGCCTCAGTTGAACGGGGCCGAAGCGCTGGCTACTTGGCGACTTCGCCGAACCAGGTGGTCTCGAACTTCTCGAGGGTGCCGTCGTCGGTCAGGCGCTTGAGCGTCGCGTTGACCTTTTCGGCCATGGCAGTGTTGCCCTTCTTGATGGAGATGCCCAGCTGCTCACCCGTGGCGAACTTCTCCACTGCCTTGAAGGAGGGGTCGTCCTTGATGGCGTAGCCCAGGACGGACTGGTTGCCCAGCGCGGCGTCGATGGTTCCGGCCTTCAGGGCCTGGACGAGGAGGCCGGTGTCCTCGAACTGCTGTGCGTCGAGGCCCTTCTCGGTGGCGTAGTCGGCGCCGGTGGTGGCCTGCTGCACGCCCACCTTCTTACCCTTGGCGTCGTCCAGGCTCTTGATGCCGGAGTCATCGCTGGCCACCAGGGCCAGGTCGTCGTCGAGGTATGGGGTGGAGAAGTCCATGACGGCCTTGCGGGTGTCCGTGATGGAGATGGAGGAGATGGAGACGTCGCACTGTGTGAGAGCCGTGCCGGTCTCGATAGCTTCGAAGGAGCTGTCCACTACATTCAATTCGGCGTTGAGGTCCTTGGCCACCTCAGCGGCGATGTCCATGTCAAACCCGACGATTTTGCCGTCCTTCTGGAATTCGAAGGGCTCGTAGGGGACGTCCGAGCAGACGGTGAGCTTACCGGCGTTGACGAGCTGGATGCTGCCATCGGAGGCTGCCGGGGTGGAGCCTCCGCCGCCGCAGGCCGTGAGGGTGAGGGCGCCGGCGGCGAAGATTGCTGCTGCCTTGGCGGTCATTTTGGCCGTGGCCAGGGACTTGAGCTGCATATTTCTTACCTTTTGTTGCAGGGGGAATGCCGTACTAAATCGGTTCATAGTGTAGCGCCGAAAAAGAGATTTGCATCACAGGAAACTTAGTTTCACTATTGGATAACTAAGTTACCGCTAATTTCAAGCCTAGACGAGGGGAAGGTGTCTCGGATTCCGGACACCCCGCCCAACTAAGTAGCAGCAGATGTCGTTCTGAGGCGTCAAAACGACATCTGCTGCTACTTAGTTGGGGAGCGGGGAGGGAACCTAGCTCCTGATGCCCAGCGACTCCAGCATCGGGCGGAACTTGGCCCAGGTCTCTGCCAGCTCAGCTTCGGGCTGGGAACCGTCCACTATGCCGCAGCCGGCATACAGGCGCACGGTGGTCGGCGACTCAATGACAGCCCCACGCAGCGCGATGCCCCACTCGCCGTTGCCGGCCGCATCCAGCCACCCCACGGGCCCGGCATACGGGCCTCGGTCCAGGTGTTCGAGCTTGCGGATCAGTGCACCGGCCACCAGTGTTGGCGTACCGCAAACGGCGGCCGTCGGGTGCAGCGCGTTGATCAGTGCCAGGCAGGTGGGCACGTGCCCTTCCACCTCGGTCAGCTCGGCCTTCACGTCCGACGCCAGGTGCCACACATTGGGCAGCTCGAGGATGAACGGCTCGTCGTGCGCGTTCATTGCCTCTGAGAACGGCGCAAGCTGTGAGGTCAGCGACTGGATGGCGATCTCGTGTTCGTGCCTCTGTTTCTCGGATCCGGCCAGCACGCGTTCGGCGTAGTCCATGGGGATGCCGGCCTCGCCGTGCGCGTCGCGGCGGTCCAGCGTTCCGGCCAGCACCCGTGCTTGGGCGGTCCGGCCCTCCACCTGGATCAGCATCTCCGGCGTGGCGCCCACCAGCCCGTCCACGCCGTACGTCCAGCACTCGCGGTACCGGGCCGACAGCTCCCGCAGCACCTTCGCGGCGTTCACGCCCGTGGGGACGGTGGCCACGATGTCACGCGCCAGCACGAGCTTCTCCAGCGCCCCGGTCCGGATCTCCTCCACGCCCGCGGCGACGGCGGCCATCCAGTCCTCTTCACTTAGCGACCCCGTGTGCAGCGTCGCACCGGCAGCCAACGGCAAAGGGCGGACGACGGCGTGACCCGCCTTGGCGGGAACGGCAGGGGAGGTGCCGTCCCCGGCCGCCGGAGTTGCCGGAGTCGGGCTGTCCGTAAAGGTGAGGGGGGCGCCAGGGTTGCCGCTACTGAGCCAGCGCTCCAGGGCAGCGAGGGCGCCCGCCTCGGTGAGCGCGACGTCGTCGAACGTTAACTGGGTGACCCAGAAGCGGCCGTCCCGGACGCCCACCACGATTTCCGGCACGATCAGCCGGGACTCGTGGGCGGACTTTTTGGAGAACGCGAACGAGCCGAAAGCCACCGGGCCCGTGCCAGGCAGTTCCACGGAGTCTGCGATCTCCGCTTCCAGGACCAGGTGGCGCCACCAGATGTCTGCCTCAAGGAAGCGCTCGGGACCAGTGGCGGTAAACCGGGCGATTTCGCCGAAGCCCACCAGTCCGGCTTCGCGGCGGGTCCAGCAGAGGACGTCGTCCCGGACCAGAAACTGAGGCAGCCCCCCGGGAGATGCTTTTTCATCCAGGGGGACTGTCAGAGTGCGGAACGTTCTCGTCATGATGGGTCCACAGTACTTGAAAGTACTTGGGCCCCTAAGTACTTCTAAGTATCGCAATTGCGCACCCAGCCCCGGGAACCGGCCGTGGTTAGGGGGCCTGCAGAACATTTGAGACAATGACTGGGTGAACCGAGCATCCTTGGATAAGCGTCCGGACGAAGTAGCCACGATGTTTGACGACGTCGCACCTAAATACGATGTCGTCAACGATGTCCTCTCCATGGGGCAGACCCGCCGCTGGCGCAAGGTTGTGGTGGAAGCCATGGAAGTCACGAAGGGCCAGAGAGTCCTGGATCTTGCCGCAGGAACCGGTACCTCAAGCGAGCCATATGCCGATGCAGGCATAGACGTAGTCGCGTGCGATTTCTCCCTCGGAATGCTCAAAGTTGGCAAGCGCCGCCGCCCCGACATCAATTTTGTTGCCGGTGACGCCACCAACCTGCCCTTCGCGGATAACTCCTTTGACGCCAGCACCATCTCGTTCGGGCTGCGGAACGTCAATGAGCCGAAGAAGGCCCTGGCCGAGATGCTTCGGGTTACCAAGCCGGGCGGCAAGCTGGTCATCGCCGAGTTCTCCCAGCCGGTGGTTCCGCTCTGGCGCACCATGTATACCGAATACCTCATGCGTGCCCTGCCGGCTATCGCCGTGAAGGTTGCCTCCAACCCGGACGCCTACGTTTACCTCGCCGAGTCCATCCGCGCCTGGCCGGACCAGGACCACCTGGCCGCGTGGCTGCAGGAATCCGGGTGGGAAAAGGTCACGTACCGGAACCTCACCGGCGGAATCGTGGCGGTCCACCGTGCCACCAAACCGGCTGAAACCGGCCCTGACGGAGCTGCCGCCGCCATCGCAGCGAATAAGGGCCCCGTGGCCAAGCTCCGCCGCAACATCGTCCGCTGACCGCGTGAAAGTACTGATCGTCGGCGCGGGGCCGGCTGGCTCCACCGCCGCGTATTACCTTGCCAAGTCCGGCATCAGCGTCACCGTCCTGGAAAAGACCAGCTTCCCTCGGGAGAAGGTCTGCGGCGACGGCCTAACACCGCGGGCAGTCCGCGAAATCCAGAAACTCGGCCTGCCGCATCCCGAATCCGATGGGTGGCGCCGCAACAAGGGCCTTCGCCTGATCGCCGGCGGGCGCACCATTGAGCTGCCCTGGCCCGAGGTTTCCGACTTTCCGCAGTATGGCCTGATCCGCACGCGTCTTGGTTTCGATGAGGAACTGGCGCGTCACGCCCGGGCGGCCGGCGCCGAAGTCCTGGAACGGCACAGCGTCACCGAGGTCCTGCGCTCGCAGGACGGCCGCGTGACCGGTGTCCGCGCAGCGCTCCTGGACGAGTCCGGACGCAAGACGGGACAGGCGCTCGACTTCAGCGCCGACGTCGTACTCGCCGCCGACGGAAATTCCACGCGCACCGCCGTGTCCGCAGGCCTCCAGAAGCGCGACGACCGGCCCCTCGGCGTCGCCGTCCGCACCTACTTCCAGAGCCCCCGCCACGACGACGACTGGATGGAAGGCTGGCTGGAACTCCCCGGGCGGGACGGAAGTCTGCTCCCCGGCTACGGCTGGGTCTTCGGCGTCGGCGACGGCACCTCCAACGTCGGCCTGGGTATCCTCAACTCCTCCAAGGAATTCGGCAAGCTGGACTATAAGCAGGTCCTGCGTGAATGGACCGCCGGCATGCCCGCCGACTGGGGCTTCACCCCGGAAAACCAAGTGGGCGAAATCCGCGGCGCGGCCCTCCCCATGGGCTTCAACCGGACGCCGCACTACTCGCCCGGCCTCCTGCTCCTGGGCGACGCCGGCGGCATGGTCTCCCCGTTCAACGGCGAGGGCATCTCCTACGCGATGGAGTCCGCGCGGTTCGCGGCCGAGTTCATTATCGACGCCTCCGCACGCTCTTTGGCGGCGGGCGGAACGTACGACACCGATGCTCATCTTTCACGGTACGCGGACTATGTGCGGGACCAGTGGGGATCGCACTTCACGCTTGGCCGCGCATTTGCCGCGCTGATCGGCAAGCCCGCCGTCATGAAGCTTGCGCTCCGGACCGGGATGCCTATTCCAGTCCTGATGCGCTTTGTGGTGCGGCTGCTGGCCAACCTCACCGATCCGTCCGCCAAGGGCTTCGAGGACCGGGCCATCCGCGTCCTGGAGTCGCTGGTTCCGGCCACGTCCAATACACCGTCGGCCTCGAATCAGCGGTATCCGCAACAAAAAGTTAGGGTTAACCCGTGACCAACTCCGCAGACCACAGCTGGACGCATGCCGGGCACGGCCTGCCGGACTCCGAACCCAGCCTCAATACCACCGCCATTGCCACGGGACTTCAGCTGCCCGCGGGCTTTGCGGCGATCGCGGAGGACGCCGAACTGGGCCCCGCCATCACCAACAACCTCGCGCGGGTGGAAAAGAAGCTGCGCGAAGCCATTGCCAACTCGGACCCCCTGGCTGACGCAACGTCGCGTCACCTGGTGGAAGCCGGCGGCAAGCGCATCAGGCCGCTGCTGACGCTGCTGTGCGCCCACCTCGGCGACGCATCCCTGCCTGCCGTGGTGCAGGCGGCCGTAGTGGTGGAACTGACCCACCTGGCCACGCTGTACCACGACGACGTGATGGACTCCGCCCCGTTCCGCCGCGGCGCCCCCACTGCCCACGAGGTCTGGGGAAACTCCGTGGCCGTCCTCACCGGCGACCTCATCTTTGCCCGCGCGTCCATCCTGGTGTCCGAGCTGGGCTCGCGCGCCCTGGGAATCCAGGCGCGCACCTTCGAGCGGCTGTGCCTGGGCCAGCTGCATGAAACCGTTGGTCCGCGCCCGGACGAGGACCCGGTGGAGCACTACCTCTCGGTCATCGCGGACAAGACAGGGTCATTGGTGGCTGCTTCCGGCCAGCTTGGTGCCATCTTCGCCGGCGCTGACCCCACGTACGAGTCGGTCCTGGTGGAATACGGCGAGAAGGTGGGCGTAGCCTTCCAGCTTGCCGACGACGTCATCGACGTCACCGGCATCAAGGTCAAGTCCGGCAAGTCCCCCGGGACCGACCTCCGCGAAGGTGTCCCCACACTCCCTGTCCTGCTCCTGCGCAAGGCTGCCGAGGATGGCGACCACGCCGCCGTCGAACTTTTGAAGCTGATTGACGGCGACTTGACGTCGGATGAGGCTTTGGCGGCTGCGGTTGCCGGGCTGCGCGAGCATCCTGTGACTGCCGAGTCCTGGGTTGTTGCACGCCGCTGGGCGGATGAAGCCATTGCAGCGTTGGCTCCCTTGCCGGAGGGCGTTGTTAAGACGTCGCTGTCTAATTTCGCCCTGGCTGTGGTGGACCGCGCCAGCTAGTCCTTTGAGGAGCCCGGGTCCTCTTCTTTCATCGACTGCTCCGTAACCGCCGTTTCGACACCTCAAAACGGCAGTTATGGAGCAGTCCATGGGGGTGCTTCTTAAACGGAATAGCCCCGATTCTCAGCAACGATACGAGTCATTCGTTGCGTCGAACCGGGGCCATTTCTCCGTTCGCATCAGACCCGCCGGAGGCGTTTAGCGGATCCGTGAACAGTCTATGACAGCCTTGTCACAAGATGCAAGTCTCTTGTTACTGAGCGTGTCACAGGCTTTTCCGGCGTTTCTGACCGGATTGCGTCACTTATGGGCGCTCTGCTGAGCGTGGCCCGCGTCATGGCGGGGTTTGCGGTGGCGAACGGCGTCAATAGTCACGCATCTTGGTCGCGGAGTCCGCTCATTGTGCTGGCGTGTTGTCCACATAGGTGTGATGTTCCCTCCCGCCCGCACGCCCACAGCGACACTCTGGGCTGATGGACATTATTGACTTCCTGCTGAGGCAGGGAGGCGCTGCGCGAACCGGGCAATTGACGAAGGCTGGATTTGGCAGGGCCGCGCTCGACCGAGCGGTAGCCGGAGGCCAGGTGGTGCGGGCGAGCCACGGAGTCTACAGCCTTCCGGCAGGCAGCAGTCTGCGCGATGCTCTCACTCACGGAGGCCTGCTGACGTGCGCGTCGGCGGCACCGATATACAACTTATGGGTGCTGACGGAAAGTTGCGCTCTGCACCTCTGCCGCAGCCATCCAGTTGCCACGTCCAGAATTGTGGAGCACGGCAGGCCCAAACACCCCCGGCATCGGTGGCTGCCTGTCGCAGGGCTGGCGGATGTGTTGCTGCACAGCCTCCGCTGCCTCCCCGAACTGGAATCACTGGTGATGGTGCAGTCGGCCGTGGGCAGGCGCGATATTGAGCTGGAATTCCTTTATGCCAGGTTGCAGGGGCGTCGCAATGGCAGGGCACGGGCCGTGCTGGACCTGGTTATTCCGCGTGCGGACTCAGTGCTGGAGGTCTTGGCCAACACGCACTTCCGGAGAGCCGGCCTTCGTTTGCGGAGGCATGTCTTTATCCCCGGCGTTGGTGAGGTCGACTTCCTTATTGAAGAGTGTTTGGTGGTTGAGACTGACGGGTCAACCCACTTCGAGCCCCAGGCTGTCAAACGCGATCAGCGACGAAACAACAGGAGCGTTCTTGGTGGCTATCTGGTGCTCCGCTATTACTACGCCGATGTGGTCTATTCGCCAGACGAGATGGTTGCAGAGGTCCTCGCAGTCCTTGAACTGAGGCGCAACGGCAAATTCGACGCCAGTTGATTACTGTCCTTGGCGTTCAGGCGGCAACCGTGAGCCAAGTTGCGTAACTTATACCGGACGCCGACAGCCTGAGCCCCGCAAAATCAAGGAAGTGAAGCTGCCGGGGCGCTAAAAGTTACGCATTTGGGGCGGGCGCACCCTGAGGACCTAGTCTTCCTCGTCGTTGAACGCCCACTCGAACATGTCAAAGACGAACTCCGAGAAGGTGCCTTCTTCGCTTTTCCACTGGCCGCGGGCGTTGTTGCGTCGGTAGACGATGGGGTCCGGGACGCCGAGGTCGCCCACGCGGAAGCCCCAGGTGAACTGCTCTTCCTCGTCCTCAAGGAACATCAGGAAGCCCTCGTCATCGACTTCGAGTTCTTCGGGGTCCCAGAAGTAGTGGTAGGCCTCCATCAGGTCCTCGCAGCCACCCAACGCAAGGTAGAACTCGCGCAGGACCAAGGGAACCTGGAATTGGTGTTCTTCGAGGGCCGCATCAAGCTCGTCGGCGGGCAGCCCGTCTTCTTCCTGCCATTCGTCTTCGAGATACTTCGGAACAAGCGCGCGGAACTTCTCGAGGAACATGTCAGTCATTGTCATATCGTAGCTAATTCCGGGGTGCTCCTGAGCCGCCGCCAGTCCCAGCAGTCCCACCGGCACCGCCACCGGGACCAGGGGAACCCTCCACGCCCCGCCGGTGCCAGCCATGCACCGCCAGCGGAACGTACCAGGCCCGACGCCAGGCGATGACGCGGAAGGCGAACACCACAGCCGCCACGGCGCACGCGGTCGCCGCGTTAAAGGAGCCGGTCACCCAGAGGAGCGTGGTCAGGGCCGCCCCGCTGAAGGCCGGCAGTGCATAGAGGTCCCGGGGGTCGAAAAGCTGCGGCACCTCATTGGCAGTAATGTCCCGCAGCAGGCCCCCGCCCACCGCCGTCGTCACTCCCAGCAGCACCGCGGCAATGGGGTTCATCCCCATCGTCAGGGCCTTCAGCGTGCCGGTGATGCAGAACAGGGCCAGCCCGCCGGCGTCGAACAGGGTCAGCAGCGAGGTGTACCGCTGGAAGCTGGGAAACAGGAAGTAGACCAGCACTGTGGCAAGGACCGGAGGTGCAAGGTAGGCAGGGTTGGTGAAGGCCGCCGGCGGCCCGGCAGAAAGGATGATGTCGCGGATCACGCCGCCGCCCAGGGACACCAGCGAGGCCAGGAGCAAGGAGCCAATGATGTCGAACTGCTTCCGCGCCGCCAGCAGGGATCCGGAGACCGCGAAGAAGAAGACGCCAGCCAGGTCCAGCCAGACCAGGGCGATGTCAAAAGGAAATGTCATGGAGCGTCCCGGCGGATTTCAAGAGGGCGGACAGGGCGGCTCCAACGTTACGCTAGCGGGTATGAACAGCCCCATCATGATCGCCTGTGCCCACGGGACATCCAGCGTGCAGGGAGCCGCCGAGGTCAACGCCCTCCGCGACGCCATCGCCGCCCTGCGCCCGGGACTCGATGTGCGCGAGGCCTATGTGGATGTGCAGCAGCCGGACCTCGTGGACGTGGTGGCGGGACTGCCGGAGGGGAAGTCCGCCGTCGTGGTGCCCCTGCTCCTGAGCGTGGGCTACCACGTCAAGGTGGACATCGCCCGGGCCGTGAAGAGCCGGCCGGGCAGCCTGGCCGCGGCGCCGCTGGGCCCGGATCCCAGGCTCGCAGCGCTCCTGGACCAGCGCCTCCGGGAAGCCGGCGTCACTGACCGGGACAGCATCGTTCTTGCCGCCGCAGGATCATCCAATCCCAACGCCGCCGTCAGTGTGGAGGAACTCGCCAGCCAGCTCGGTGAGCTCCGCAGCAACCGGATCGTGGCCGCCTATGGTGCCTCGGCCAAGCCTTCAGTGCCCGACGCCGTCGCCATGCTTCGCGAGGAAGCTGAAGGCGGTGCCGGGGCAGGGGAGTCCGCCGGAGCGGTTGACCTGGGCGGACGCGTGGTCATCGCCTCCTACCTCCTGGCGCCGGGCTACTTCCACGACCAGCTGGCCAAAGCAGGGGCCGACCTCGTCACTGAGCCGCTGCTGCCCTCGCCCGTGCTCGCCGAGATCGCGCTGGAACGGTACGACGCCGCCGTCGCCAAGGGCCGCGAGGACGCCGAAGCCGCGAAATAGGCAGCCCCGGAATGGGTTCCGGCGATGCACAGCGCGAAGGCATCTTCAAGGCCCTCCGGCGGTTCATGACGAAATATTTCCCTAGGTGACTTAGCGTTTCCGGGCCCTTTGTGACGCTATTCGGGTGGGACCTACAGTCGATGCATGACTGATACAGCTCTAGCCGGAGCGTCCGCGGACCCCGCTGCCGCCAAGCGCCCCGCTCGCCCTTCCCGCCCCGCCGCAAAGCCGCACGGGCAGTGGAAAGTGGACGGCAAAACCCCGCTGAACGCCAACGAAACCTGGAAACAGGAAGATGACGGCCTCAACGTTCGCGAGCGTATCGAGTCCATCTACTCCAAAGAGGGCTTCGATTCCATCCCCGGCCAGGACCTGCACGGCCGCTTCCGCTGGTGGGGCCTGTACACCCAGCGCAAGCCCGGGATCGACGGCGGCAAGACGGCAACGCTCGAACCGCACGAGCTCGAGGACAAGTACTTCATGCTCCGCGTCCGCATCGACGGCGGTGCGCTCACCACCGAGCAGTTGCGCGTCATAGGCCAGATTTCCGTTGACTTCGCGCGGGATTCCGCCGACCTCACCGACCGCCAGAACATCCAGCTGCACTGGATCCGCGTGGAGGACATTCCCGAGATCTGGACCCGTCTGGAAGGTGTTGGCCTGTCCACCACCGAAGCCTGCGGCGACGTGCCCCGTGTCATCCTGGGCTCCCCGGTGGCCGGCATCGCCAAGGACGAAATCATCGACCCCACCCCGCTCATCGCGGAACTGGGCGAGCGGTTCATCGGCAACCCGCTGCTGTCCAACCTGCCCCGCAAGTACAAGACCGCGATCACCGGCCACCCCAGCCAGGACGTGGTCCACGAGATCAATGACTTCGCCCTCGTGGGCGTTGAGCACCCCGAGCTTGGCGTCGGTTACGACCTCTGGGCCGGCGGCGCACTGTCCACCAACCCGATGCTCGGCAAGCGCCTCGGCGCGTTCGTCCGCCCGGAGGAAGCCGCCGAAGTATGGCTCGGCGTCACCAGCATCTTCCGCGACTACGGTTACCGCCGCATGCGCACCAAGGCACGCCTGAAGTTCCTGATGGCCGACTGGGGTCCGGAGAAGTTCCGCCAGATCCTCGAGGACGAATACCTCGGTTACAAGCTGGCCGATGGCCCCGCCGCCCCCAAGCCCACCTCACCGGGCGACCACATCGGCGTGCACGAGCAGAAGGACGGCAAGTTCTTCATCGGCGCCACCCCGCTGGCCGGCCGCCTGTCCGGCGGTCAGCTGGTAAAGCTCGCGGACACCCTCGAGGCCCGCGGCTCCTTCCGGCTGCGCACCACCCCGCACCAGAAGCTTGTGGTGCTGGATGTCGCCAAGGAACACGTTGAGCCGCTGGTTGCCGAGCTGGACGCCCTGGGCCTGTCCGCCCGCCCGTCCGTGTTCCGCCGCGGCACCATCGCCTGCACCGGCATCGAATACTGCAAGCTGGCCATCGTGGAGACCAAGGTCACAGCGGCCACCGCGGTTGCCGAGCTGGAACGCCGCCTGGCAGACCTCGCCGCTTCCGGCGAACTGCCCCACGCGCTGTCCCTGCACATCAACGGCTGCCCCAACTCCTGCGCCCGGATCCAGACCGCGGACATCGGCCTCAAGGGCATGATGCTTCCAACGCCCGACGGCGACCCCACCCCGGGTTTCCAGGTCCACCTCGGCGGCGGGCTGGCTTCCACCAGCCGCGAAGAGGCTGGCCTGGGACGCACCGTCCGCGGCCTCAAGGTCTACGTTGAAGACCTGCCGGACTACGTGGAACGCGTCGTCCGCACGTTTGTTGCCCAGCGCGCTGAAGGCCAGACCTTCGCCGAATGGGCGCACGCAGCAGATGAGGAGGCCCTCCAGTGACCGACACCCGACCTGCCACACTTCGCAGCCACGACGAGCTGAAAGCCCTCGCTGAGTCCGGGGCCGCCGAGCTCGGCTGGGACGCCCCGGCCCGCGACGTGATCGCGTGGGTGGAACGCAACTTTGACCTCTCCTCAGTGGCTGTCGCGTGCTCCATGGCTGACGCCGTCCTTCCGGCGCTGGTCGCGGACCAGATGCCCGGCGTCGACGTCCTGTTCCTGGAGACCGGGTACCACTTTCCGGAAACCTACGCCACGCGCGATGAAGTGGCAGCGAACCTCCGCGTCAACGTTGTGGACGTGTTGCCGGAAAACACCGTGGAACAGCAGGACCGGCTCCTCGGCAAGGATCTCTTTGCCCGCGACGCCGCCCAGTGCTGCGCCCTCCGCAAAGTGGCCCCGCTTCGCCGCACCCTTGCCGGCTACGAACTCTGGTTCACCGGCGTGCGCCGCGACGAAGCCCCCACCCGGACCAACACACCGCTGGTCACGTGGGACGCAGTCAACGGCCTGGTCAAGGTCAACCCGGTGGCAGCGTGGACCTTCGACCAGCTGGTCCAGTACTCCGACGACAACCTCCTGCCCGTGAACCCGCTGCTTTCCCAGGGTTACCCCTCCATTGGCTGCCAGCCCTGCACCCGGAAGGTGGCGCCGGGCGACGACCCCCGCGCCGGCCGCTGGGCAGGGACCGACAAGACAGAATGCGGACTACACGTATGAGCACTTTCCTAACTGAGGAGACTACCCAGGTGACTGAAGCCGCCGTATCCACGCGCCTCTCCAGCCTGGACGCCCTTGAGTCCGAAGCCATCCACATCATCCGCGAAGTTGTGGCCGAGTTCGAGAAGCCCGCGCTGCTGTTCTCCGGCGGCAAGGACTCCGTGGTGATGCTGCACCTCGCCACCAAAGCGTTCTGGCCGGGCAAGGTTCCGTTCCCCGTGCTGCACGTGGACACCGGCCACAACTTCCCCGAAGTCATCGATTTCCGAGACCGCACTGTCGAACGGCTGGGGCTCAAGCTCGTCGTCGGCTCCGTGCAGGAGTTCATCGACCGCGGCGAGCTGGCCGAGCGCGCCGACGGCACCCGCAACCCGCTGCAGACCGTCCCGCTGCTGGACGCCATCTCGAAGAACAAGTTCGACGCCGTGTTTGGTGGCGGCCGCCGTGACGAGGACAAGGCGCGCGCCAAGGAGCGCATCCTGAGCCTCCGCGACGAGTTCGGCCAGTGGGACCCGCGCAACCAGCGCCCCGAACTGTGGAACCTCTACAACGGCCGCCACACCGTGGGCCAGCACGTCCGCGCGTTCCCCATCAGCAACTGGACCGAGCTGGACATTTGGCGCTACATCGAGCGCGAGAACATCGAGCTGCCCGGCCTGTACTATGCCCACAGCCGTGAAGTCTTTGCCCGCGATGGCATGTGGCGCGCCGTCGGCGAGGTTTCCCAGCCGCTGCCGCACGAAGAAGTCATCACCAAGACGGTCCGCTACCGCACCGTAGGCGACATGTCCTGCACCGGTGCCGTTGAATCGGCCGCAGCCACCGTGAGCGACGTTGTGATCGAAGTTGCCGCCTCCACCATCACCGAACGTGGTGCCACCCGTGCAGATGACCGCATCTCCGAGGCAGCCATGGAAGACCGCAAGAAGGATGGTTACTTCTAAATGAGCACCGAAACTTCACTCCTGGCCGCGGAGCTGGAAACAGCCCTGCCCACCACGCTGTTCCGTTTCGCCACCGCAGGATCGGTCGACGACGGCAAGTCCACTTTGGTGGGCCGCCTTCTTCACGACTCCAAGGCGATCCTCGCTGACCAGCTCGACGCCGTCGCCCGCACCTCCGCGGACCGCGGCTTCGGCGGCGCGGGTGCCACCGGCACCCAGGCGATCGACCTGGCCCTCCTCACCGATGGCCTGCGTGCCGAGCGCGAGCAGGGCATCACCATCGACGTGGCCTACCGCTACTTCGCCACCGACCAGCGCAGCTTCATCCTGGCCGACTGCCCCGGCCACGTTCAGTACACCAAGAACACGGTGACCGGCGCGTCCACTGCGGATGCCGTCGTCGTACTCATTGACGCCCGCAAGGGTGTCCTGGAGCAGACCCGCCGGCACCTGTCCGTGCTGCAGCTGCTGCGGGTGGCGCACGTGATCGTGGCCGTGAACAAGATCGACCTCGTGGACTTCAGCGAGTCCGTGTTCCGTGAGATCCAGGCCGACGTGCAGCAGGTGGCCCGTGAACTGGGCATCGGCGCGGCTGCGCTGGGGACCGCGGACCACATCGATGACCTGCTGGTGATCCCGGTGTCCGCCCTCGAGGGCGACAACGTGGTGGACCGTTCCGAGCGCACGCCCTGGTATGACGGCCCGGCCCTGCTGGAGGTCCTCGAAACCCTGCCGGCCGCCGACGAAATCGATACGCAGCTGGAGAGCTTCCGCTTCCCGGTGCAGTTGGTCATCCGCCCGCAGGGTGCGCTGGCTCCGGACGCCGTGGCTGCCGGCCTGGATGTTGAGGCCTACCGCGACTACCGGGCGTACGCCGGCCAAATCACCGAGGGTTCCGTGAAAGTGGGGGACAAGGTTGCTGTGCTGACGCCCGGCCAGGCCCCCCGCACCACCACGGTGACCGGCATCGACTTCGCCGGGGAGTCACTGCAGGAGGCGTTCGCGCCGCAGTCCGTGGCGATCCGCCTGGCCGAGGAATTCGACGTCGCCCGCGGTGACACCATCGCCGCCGCCGGGACTGTCCGGGAGTCCTCCGCAGACCTCTACGCCGCGCTGTGCTGGCTTTCGCCCAAGCCTTTGCGGGAAGGTGCCAAGGTGCTGGTGAAGCACGGCACCCGCACCGTTCAGGCGCTGGTCCGCAACGTCAATGGCAAGCTGGACCTGGCTTCCTTCAAGCTTGAAGCAGCGTCCAGCCTGGAACTGAACGACATCGGCCACGCGCAGCTCCGGCTTTCCGCACCGCTGCCACTGGAGAACTACCTGCACCACCGCCGTACCGGCGCGTTCCTGGTGATCGACCCGCTGGACGGCAACACGCTGGCCGCGGGCCTGGTCAAGGACCACCCCGGCGACCACGAGGACGAGCGCTACTCCATCTGAGATTCTCCCGAAACCGCGGCTTGTTCGCAGATCCTGGCCTTCACGGGCCGGTTTTGCGAACAAGCCGCGGTTTTGTCGTTTTCGTATCCTTAAGGGTGGGAGGCGAAGCGTGGAGACCATCAACAGCAAGCTCATGAGCTGGGCCTCGATCCTGGACGCCAAGACCTTTGAGCAGGCGCTGGCCACCTCCACGCTGCCCTTCATCTACCCGCACCTTGCCCTGATGCCGGACGCGCACCTGGGCAAGGGCGCCACCGTGGGTTCGGTGATCCCCACCCTCCACGCCATCATTCCGGCCGCCGTCGGAGTGGACATCGGCTGCGGCATGATCGCCGTTCGGACCCAGTACTCCGTGAAGGAACTGCCCCGGGACCGGAAACGGCTGCGCGAGGACATCGAACGGGCCATTCCGCTGTCCGCCGGCCACAACAACCGGTCAGTCCAGGCCACCGCCGAGCCACGGATCGCCGAGCTCAAGAAACTGGCGGCGACGGCGGGCTTCAACCCAGCCCAGTACCTGGCGAAGTGGGAACTGCAGCTGGGCTCCCTGGGGTCCGGGAACCACTTCATCGAGGTCTCCGCAGACGAGACCGATGCCGTCTGGCTGTTCCTGCACTCCGGCTCACGAGGCGTCGGCAACAAAATCGCCCAGCATCATATCGGCGTCGCCCAGCAGGTGACCCGGAAACGGGGGACCAGGCTGCCCGACCCCGACCTCGCCTACCTGGAGGAGGGCACGTCCGAGTTCAGGCGGTATATCGAGGAGCTGCGCTGGGCCCAGCATTTCGCGCTGCTGAACCGCGAGGAAATGATGGACCGGGTCATCACGCAGTTCAGCCATTGGGTGGGCGGGCATGTCAGGGAACGCGAACGCATCAACTGCCACCACAACTTCACCCAGCTGGAGACGCACTACGGCAAGTCCGTGTGGGTCTCACGCAAGGGAGCTATCAGGGCAGAGCCCGGCGATCCGGGACTTATTCCGGGTTCCATGGGGACGGCGTCGTACGTTGTGGAAGGCCTGGGCAACCCGGTGTCGCTGAATTCCTCACCGCACGGTGCCGGCCGGGAGTACTCCCGGAACGCCGCCCGCAAGACCTTCACCCTCGCCGAACTGAAGGAGGCGATGCACGGGATCGAGTTCCGCGCCTCTGAGGCCTTCATCGACGAGATCCCGGCCGCCTACAAGCCCATCGATGTGGTGATGCGGGACGCCGCAGACCTGGTGAGGGTGCGGCACAAGCTGCGCCAGCTGGTCAACGTCAAGGGCAACTGAAGGCGCAGCTTGGGCAGCGAATGTGACGTCAGATGAACCTGCGTGACCCCCCGTTTCTGCTTCGTTGAACGGGCAATCGGCACTCCCTATGGTGAAACAATGACTAGTTCCAAGCCCGGGATGACCCGGATCGTGGCCGGTGAAAGCGCGGTGCCCAGGCGCAAGCGTGCCATTGAGGCTGCGTTGGCCATTGGGCTGGTCCTCCTGATCGCCGTCGGCGCCGTGGTGGCGTCCAGCATTTCGCGTAACACTGACGCCCAGGCCGCGACGCCGTCGCCCACCCCGGCTGAAGAACTGAAGCTCGGTTACTTCGGCAACATCACGCACGCCGCAGCGCTCGTGGGCATCAACCAGGGCTTCCTGGCCAAGGAACTGGGCACCACGAAGCTCAGCACCGAAACCTTCAACGCCGGGCCGGCTGCCATTGAGGCCCTGAACGCCGGAGCCATCGACGCCGCCTACATCGGCCCGAACCCGGCCATTAACTCATTCGTCAAGAGCCAGGGTGAATCCGTCAGCGTCATCGCCGGTGCTGCCGCCGGCGGTGCCCAACTGGTCGTGCGGCCGGAAATCGAGTCCGCCGCGGACCTGAGGGGCAAGACCCTCGCGTCCCCGCAGCTGGGCGGAACGCAGGACGTGGCGCTGCGCGCCTGGCTTGGTTCGCAAGGGTACGACACGAACGTTGATGGCAGCGGCGATGTGGCCATCAACCCCACCGAAAATGCCCAGACGCTCAAGCTCTTCCAGGACGGAAAGCTCGACGGCGCGTGGTTGCCTGAGCCGTGGGCCTCGCGCCTGGTGCTCCAGGCCGGAGCCAAGGTGCTGGTTGACGAAAAGGACCTCTGGGACGGTTCAGCGTCCGGTAAACCGGGGGAGTTCCCCACCACCATTCTGATCGTCAACAAGGCCTTCGCGGCGGCGCACCCGGACACGGTCAAGGCCCTCCTCCGCGGGCACGCCAAATCCGTGGCTTGGCTCAACGACACCCCGTCCGCGGAAAAGGCGGCCGTCATCAATGCCGCGCTGCAGGAATCCGCTGGCGCCGCCCTGCCTGCCGACGTCATCGACCGGTCCCTGAAGAACATCATTTTCACGGTGGATCCGCTGGCCGGAACCTACCCCAAGCTCCTGAAGGACGGGGTGGACGCCGGCACCACCAAGCAGGCGGACATCAACGGCCTGTTCGACCTCCGGGCACTGAACGAAGTCACCGGAAAGTCGATCTCCGCAGCCGGCCTCGGCCAGGACTGACCACGCACCAGCACACCACCCCAGCAACCGCACCACCAACGTAAGGACGGGACCATGCCAGTCGTACTGGAGAACCTGGGCAAGCGCTTCGGCGATGGCGCCCCGGTGCTGGACGACGTCAACGCCAACATCGCGTCTGGCGAGTTTGTCGCCCTCCTCGGTGCTTCCGGCTGCGGCAAATCCACCCTGCTGAACATCATGGCGGGACTTGAGCTCCCGACGTCGGGCGCCTTGGAGGTGCCCAGCGACGGCGCAGCCTTTATGTTCCAGGACGCCGCCCTGTTTCCGTGGCTCACGGCCCGGGAGAACATCGAGCTGGCCCTGCAGCTGCGGGGAGTGGGCAAGGTCGAGCGCCGCGCCAAGGCCAACGAGCTGCTGGAGCTGGTGCACCTCGGCGGAGCCGGGGACAAGCGCCCGCACGAGCTTTCCGGCGGCATGCGCCAGCGTGTTTCGCTGGCACGCTCGCTCGCCCAGGACCGTCAGCTGCTGCTGATGGACGAGCCGTTCGCGGCCCTTGATGCCATCACCCGCGACCTCCTCCACGACGAGCTGGAACGCATCTGGAAGGAAACCGGGCGGACCATCGTTTTTGTGACCCACAACGTCCGCGAGGCGGTGCGGCTGGGCCAGCGCGTGCTGCTGCTGTCCTCCCGCCCGGGCCGGGTAGTGGAGGAATGGGCCGTCACCGAGGAACACCGAACCGACGCCGGCCTGGCCGGACAGCTGACCGGGGTCATCACCGCCCGGCTCCGGGAGGAGATTCGCCGCCATGCCAAATAACCCCACACCCCTGGCCGAGAGTAACGCTGTGGTCGAGCCTGCAGAGACCCAGCCCGAGTTCCGGCACATCCACGCAGCCCTGACCCGGACCTCCACCGGTCGCGAGGACCTGCGCGAGCTGGAATCCGGCCTGGACTCCCTGCAGTCCGACGCCGCCCGCAAGGCACGCATCGACTGGAGCCGTATCCTGCTGCCGGTTGCCGCCCTGGTGGTCCTGGTCCTGATCTGGCAGTTCTATGTCTCCCTTGGCGTGAAACGCCGCGACCTCGTGCCCGGCCCGCTCGATGTCCTGGGCCAGGTCGGTGTCCTTTGGGGCGAAGGCAAACTCCAGGAAGCGGTCTGGACCTCGCTGCAGCGCGGGCTGGTCGGGTTCCTGATCAGCGTCGCCATCGCCACCCCGGTGGGACTCCTGCTCGCCCAGGTTGCTCCGCTGCGCCGGGCCTTCGGACCGCTGATTTCCGGGCTTCAGGTGCTGCCATCAGTGGCCTGGGTTCCGGCCGCGATTATCTGGTTCGGACTGACCGACGCCACCGTCTACTTCGTGGTGTTCATGGGCGCCATCCCGTCTATCATCAACGGCCTGATCTCCGGCGTGGACCAGATCCCGCCGCAGTACCGCCGTGTAGGCACGGTCCTGGGCGCGAACCGCCTCCAGATGGCCGTACAAATCATCCTGCCCGCGGCCCTTCCCGGCTACCTCGGCGGACTGAAGCAGGGCTGGGCGTTCTCGTGGCGGTCCCTAATGGCGGCGGAAATCATCGCCGTGGGCGGCACTATCGGCTTCGGCCTCGGCTCGCTGTTGGACCAGGGCCGCATCCTGTCCGACATGACCGTGGTGATGTCCGCGATCCTCCTCATCCTCGGCGTCGGCATCCTGATCGAACTGCTCGTCTTTGCACCGATTGAGAAGCGACTCCTCCGCAGCCGCGGCCTCCTCTCCGGCAGCACCCGCTGACCCTTCCGAAAACTGGACTGCAGGGCCCGACGGCGAGTACCGCCGTCGGGCCCTGCTGTTTGCCGCCACCCAATGGCGTAAGTTTTGGCCAGCCCGGATGCCCAGAGGCCCGGAAATCCGCGGGACCCAACGCCGGGCCGTCCCAAAAGTGACGCATTTGCGTCGCCGGGCACAAGCCTTAGGTCTGGCAGACTGGCGCCATGACTGTGAGCTTTGTGTGCCGCACTGAATCTTCCCTCCCCAGGGAGCGGCTTTTTGACCTGGCCCGCAGCATTGACGCGCATGTTGACTCGCAAAAGGGCGCCGGGGAACGTGCCGTCGGTGGCGTGGTGACCGGGCTGATCGGTGAGGGTCAGGAGGTGACCTGGCGGGCCCGGCATTTCGGCATCCTATTGACGATGACCAGCAGGATCACGGCCCTCGAGTTTCCAACCAGCTTCACGGACGAGCAGGTCAGCGGCCCGTTTAAGGCCTTCCGCCACGTCCATGAGTTCCAGTCCATGGCCACGGGCACCATCATGACCGACCGTGTGGAGTTCACGGCGCCGTTCGGGTTCCTGGGCCGGCTGGCGGAGAACCTGATCCTCCGGCGGTACCTGATGCGGCTGATCAGCAACCGCGGCCGGTTCCTGGCAGGCACCGGTAGCCGAAGTGGGGCGCATTGACACGGACACGGCGCGGATTGAGCCTGCCTAGGGCCGAATCGCCGCCAATGTGCCCCACAACGGCGCCTTTTTGAGGCCCTGCCCTATGTGACGCAGCGTTACCTTACGTGAACTGGTGTTTCCGCGCCGTTGTTGGCGAATGTGACGGCGCCCTACCGTTGATCCATGGCAATTCAGGATATTTACCCCACAGCACTGCGGCTGCTCGGCCGCCCCGTGCTGGTGGTGGGCGGCGGACCCGTTGCCGCGCGCCGCGCCAAGGGGCTGCTCGACGCCGGTGCTCGCGTTACCGTCGTGGCTCCCGTTGCCTGCCAGGCCCTGGTGGAACTGGCCGACTCCGGCCTCCTCACGTGGGAGCCGCGCACGTACCTTCCGTCCGACGTCGACGGCGTCTGGTTTGTCCAGACGGCCACGGGCAATTCCGCCGTGGACACCCAGGTTTCAGCCGACGCCGAGGCGCAGCGCATCTGGTGCGTCAACGCCTCCGACCACGAAGCCTCAGCCGCGTGGACCCCCGCCGTCGCCGTAGTGGACGACGTACAGATTGCGGTGAACGCCGGGGGAGACCCGCGCCGGGCCATGGCATTGCGCAACGCCGTTGCCACCGCCCTGGAAACGGGGGATCTCCCGCTGCGCCGCCGTCGGGCTCCGAAAAACGCAGGTTCCGTTGCCCTCGTGGGCGGCGGGCCGGGCGACACCGGCCTCATCACCGTCCGCGGCCGCCGCCTCCTGGGCCAGGCCGACGTCGTGGTGGCAGACCGCCTCGGCCCGCGCGAACTGCTTAACGAACTCGCTCCGGATGTCCGCGTCATCGAGGTGGGCAAGACCCCGGGGAATCATCCTGTGCCGCAGGCCGGGATCAACCGGATCCTTGTCGAAGAAGCCCTCAAGGGCCACCGAGTGGTTCGGCTCAAGGGCGGCGACCCGTACGTCCTGGGCCGCGGTGGTGAGGAAGCCGAATATTGCCGGCAGCACGGCGTCGAGGTTGAAGTGGTCTCCGGCGTCACGTCCGCGATCTCCGTTCCCGCCGCTGCAGGTATTCCCGTGACGCACCGCGGCCTGGCCAAGGGCTTCAGCGTGGTCACCGGCCACGAGGAACTTTCCGAAGTCCCGGCCCGTCCTGACCACACCGTAGTCCTGCTGATGGGAGTGGCCGCCCTCCGGGATTCCGCTGCCGCCCTGGCCGCCGCCGGTTTGCCTCTGGACACTCCAGTTGGCATCGTTGAGAACGGCTATCTGCCGAATCAGCGCGTGACCATCGGCACGCTCGGTTCCATCGCCGACCAGGCGGAAGCCACCGGCGTCGCGAATCCCGCAGTGATTGTGATCGGTGACGTGGTGCGCGTGAGCCCTTTCGCGCCTTCGCACTTCAAGACAGCCGACTACAGCACCACCAGCCCGAACAAGCCCCGAGTCCTCACCACCTAGCCCCCACCCAACTAGGTAGCAGCAGATGTTGTTTTGAGCCCTCATAACGACATCTACTGCTACCTAGTTGGGCCGGAACGAAGAAAAGGAACACAGCCGTGTCAACCAGCACCACCGTAGGATCTGCCGAGCGTCCGCTGCGCGTTGCCGTTGTGGGCTCCGGCCCGGCAGGCGTCTACGCTGCGGACATCCTCACCAAGAGCGAAGCCGTCAAGAGCGGCGAACTCACCGTGAGCATCGACCTCTTTGACCGCTACCCGGCACCCTACGGCCTCATCCGCTACGGCGTGGCCCCGGACCACCCCCGCATCAAGGGCATCGTCAACGCCCTGCACAAGGTCCTGGACCGGGGGGATATCCGATTCTTCGGCAACGTGGACTATGGCACGGACCTCTCCATCGAGGACCTCCGCACACATTACGACGCCGTCATCTTCGCTACGGGCGCCATCAAGGATGCGGACCTGAACATCCCCGGCATCGAACTGGACGGCTCCTACGGCGGCGCGGACTTCGTCTCCTGGTATGACGGCCACCCCGACGTCCCGCGTGAATGGCCGCTGGACGCGAAGGAAATCGCCGTGATCGGCAACGGCAACGTGGCACTGGACGTGGCCCGTGTCCTCTCTAAGCACGCCGATGACCTGCTGGTCTCCGAAATCCCGGACAACGTCTACGCCGGCCTGAAGAACTCGCCCGTCACGGACGTGCACGTCTTCGGCCGCCGTGGCCCCGCCCAGGTGAAGTTCACCCCGCTGGAGCTGCGCGAGCTGTCCCACTCCAAGGACGTGGACATCATCCTGTACGCCGAGGACTTCGAGTTCGATGAGGAATCGGATCGCCTGATCCAGAGCAACAACCAGGTCAAGACCATGGTGGGCACGCTCACCAACTGGATCGCCGAGCAGCCCGAGGACCTCTCCGAGCTCACCGCCTCCCGCCGCCTGCACCTGCACTTCCTGCACAGCCCGGTGGAAATCTACGACGACGCCGAGACGCCGGGCAAGGTGGCCGGCATGAAGTTCGAGCGCACGGAGCTGGATGGGACGGGTAACGCCCGCGGCACCGGCGAGTTCGTGGACTACCCGGTCCAGGCCGTGTACCGCGCCATCGGCTACTTCGGTTCGGCCCTGCCGGAGATCGAGTTCGACCACAAGAAGGGTGTTGTCCCGAACGACGGCGGACGCGTCCTGGATGCCGCAGGCACCCATGTGCCGGGTATCTACGCCACTGGCTGGATCAAGCGCGGTCCGGTCGGCCTCATCGGCCACACCAAGGGCGACGCCCTGGAGACGGTGACGTACCTGCTGGAAGACCGCGAAAACCTTCCGGTTGCCGCTGTTCCCGAGGCGGACGCCGTCGTTGAACTCCTCGACTCCCGCGGCGTAAAGTTCACCAGCTGGGAAGGCTGGCTGGCGCTGGACGCCCACGAGCTTGCGCTGGGTGCCGCAGCCACGGAAGCCGGCGGATCCCACGGTGTTGAGGTCAAGCGTGAGCGCATCAAGGTAGTGCCGCGCGAGGACATGGTGGCCATCTCCCGCGACGGCGTAGCCGCCAACGTCTGATTTCGGACCGGTTCCAGCTCCACACGGCGCGAACCGGCAGTTACCGACTCCAAACCGCAAGTTTGGAGTCATCCGCTGCCGGTTCGCGCTTTTGCGTTAACCCGGCTGGGCTAGCTCCCCGCCCCGCCGGCGGCCATCAGTTCCAGCCGGCTGAGGGTCTCGCGGTTCCGAACGTCGATCAGTGGGTCGCGCAGCACCTTGGGGACCAGCTTGCCAGGTCCGCGGATGGCATCCTCGGCGATGGAGACTCGACACTGGGTGCCCAGGTCCTCCAATGTGATCATCACTTTTGCTTCACCCAGCGGCCAGCCGCGGGCCACCAGTTCCAGGGAGCGGCCGGGCTCGACGGCGACAACGCGGGTGCTGTCGTTGATCACCAGCGGCCAGGCGCCCACTGAGTGGTGGAGCCTGGCGCCGGCCTCGGGCCATTGCGCATCCACGGCCCGGATGCGGGAGGCGCCCACTACCCAGCCCGAGTACAGCCAGCCGTCGGCGATCACCTTCCAGACGACGTCGGCAGGAGAGTTGAATAGACGGCTCACGGTTGACATGGGTTTTCCTCCATTGGTGGTTACATCCGGCCGAAACGCGCCCGGACCAGCGCGAACATGCCATAGCAAATGAAGCCCGCCCCGATCGCGACGAGCAGGTACGGGCCAAACGGGTGGTCGCGGAGCGCCTTGAGGCTTCCGTCCAGGCCGGTGGATTCTTCGGGGCTCTGTTTGCCGGCCGCGATGACAAACAGCAGCCCGGCCAGGTTCAGCGCCACGCCCTTGGCCACGTGGCCGGCAACCCCCAGCGAGTCGATCAGGCGGCCACGGCGCGTGCCTTCAAACCGGAAGAGCTCCTTCTTGAACCCGCGCCGCAGGCCCTTGACCACGAAATAGACGCCCACGCCCATGGTGGTCAGCCCTACGGCCACCAGCACAGGCAGCCCGAGCGGGGCGTTCAGGAGTGCGGTGCTGAAGTCCCGGGTGGTGTCTCCCGAGTCCCCGCGCATGCCGATGGCAAAGCCAGCAAAGCTTAGGCCAACGCTTCCGTAGGCAATTGTCAGGCAGCCTGACGAGATCAGCTTCCCGAACCGCTTCGTGCCGGGCCGGTGCCGTGCCCGCAGCGTTGCTTCACTCAGTTGCCACAGTGCCAGGCCGGTGCAGGCAATGACGCAGGCCCACAGTACCGCGGGGCCCCAAGGGTTTGCGGCCAACTGCTCTATGGCGCCGGTGGCCTCCGCCTGACCCGCCTGGCCGAAAGCGAGGGCAATGGCAATAGCGCCAACAATGATGTGAAGCAGGGCCATCACGGCAAATCCGGAGCGCGCCACGATGTCCAGCGCCTTGGTGTCCGACGCCTCCTCGACGGCGTCTGCCGCCTCGCTGATGCTGGATTCCCCGTCTGCCATGAGTCAGCCGTTCATGGGCCCTTCAGCATGCATCTTCCCGGCACCGGGGCCTTCCACGTGCACGGTGCAGCGGACCACGAGCTTGCCGGGAGCGTGGTCCAGCTCCACCAGGCTGTCATGGGCGCTGAGGGCCGTGAAGACTTCTGAGCCTTTAACCACCGTTACGCCTTTGGCTTTTGCTGTCGCCGTCGCGTTTTCCAACGCTTCCTTCTCCAGGCCTGCCAGGTACGACTCGTCATCTTGGCGGGCGGGGTCCCCGAATGCCCAGCCAAATAAGGTCCCAGTGTTCTCCATGGCGACGATATTACGCGTAACAGTGCTGGAAGTCGGGGTTTCGTAACATTAGTAAGTGTGCTTACCATAGCCTGACCATGACCTTTATTGGACACGGTTAATAAAGACCGCACCCGCGGCATTTCGGAACCAGTTCGACGTTAGGAAACCACATCATGGCAGGAAATCTTGTTGCCCGGTCCGTTCACGACCTGAGCGCTGCGGCATGGTTCGGCGGTTCGCTGATGGGAGCGATCGGGCTCAACGGGGCAGCCGCGGAAGCCAAGGATCCGGCGGAACGCACAAGGCTCTCCAGTTCCGGCTGGATGAAGTGGGCGCCCATCCAGACGGCAGCATTCGCTTCACACTTGGTGGCCGACCTCGCCATCGCCTGGGAGAACAAGGGCCGTATCGCCAAGCAGGAGGGTGTGGCCCGGGACACCGCGATTAAGACGGCGGTGACAGTCGCCGGCGCTGCAGTGACGCTCTATGCCGGCCTCCTTGGCAAGAAGGTGGACAAGCTCGCCGATGAGGGCGCGCGCGGCGCTACGGAGCCCGCGCCGGAGGCGTCCGAGGAGCTGAAGTCGGCCCAGCAGCAGCTCAAGATGCTGCAGTGGACCATACCGGCCTTCGCCGCAGTGGTCATCATCCTGGGTGCGAAGCACGGCGAGATGCAGCGGCCCAAGAACGTCTTCGCCGGCCTCCGCTCCTAAGCGGCACCGGGAAGTACGACGGCGGTCCGGCACCCAGGTGCCTGGCCGCCGTCGGGCGTTCCCCTGCGGAAGCCCTGGTGCCGGTGTCAGACGGGCTGGCTGTTGGGCGGTGGGAGGTCCGGGTTCATGTCCTGGAGGTCAGGGTCTTCCGCAGTCCAGACCTGGATGATGGCCCAGGCCACAGCGGCCAGCGGGACGGCCAGCACCGCGCCCACGATGCCCGCGAGGATGGTGCCAGCGGTCAGTGCCATCAGGATCACCAGGGCGTGGAGCTGGAGGGACTTGCCCATGACGACAGGCTGCAGGAAGTCGCCCTCCAGTTGGTTGACGGCCACAACCACCGCGACGACGATCAGCGCCACCACGGGGCCGTTGGCAACGAGGGCAACCAGTGCCGCGAGGATGCCCGCCACCGTTGCCCCCACCAGCGGAATGAAGGCGGTCATAAAGACGATGATGGCCAGCGGGAATGCCAGCGGTACCTGCAGGATGAGGAGCGCTGCGCCGATTGCTACTGCATCCACCAGGGCCACGATGGCGGTGCCACGGACATAACCGCCCAGCACCTCCAGGGTGCGGCTTCCCACGCGGCGGAGTTTCGCTTCGCGCTCACCCTTGAACGGCCGGAGGAAGAAATTCCAGATCTTGGCGCCGTCCTTGAGGAAGAAGAACAGGATGACCACCATCAGGATGGTCCCGGTGATGAACTCGGTAACCACGGACAGGCCGGTGATGGCGCCTGAGCGGACCTGGCTGCTCGTAGCGAATTGAATGATCCCCTCACGCGCCTGGTTTAGCTGCTCCTGGTCGATGGGCACGGGGCCATTGCGCAGGAAGTTCTCCAGTTCGTCCAGGCCTGAAGAGGCCTGCTGCGCCAGCTCTGTCCATTGGCTACGGACCGAGAAATAGATCACCGTGGAGACGCCGCCGAGCAAAATGAGGAGGGCAACAAAGGCAATGCCCGTTGCGGCGGCGCCCGGTATGCCTCGGCGCCGAAGCATGTTCACGAACGGGCCGATGGCGGCGGCCAGGATCAGCGCGATCAGGACCGGAATCACCAGGAGCTTAATCTGCATCAGGGCGTAGACCGAGACCACGGCGACGGCCAGAATCAGCAGGACCTGGGCGGAGCGGATGCCTACCCTGCCCAGTGAGTCGGCCCACAAAGCGCTGGCCGGTTTGGATTCCTTCACCCGGCTGACGGCTGCGGGCTTCGGCCGGGGCGCTTCATCGGTTGGCGCCGGCTGCGGGTTCTCACTGCCCGGCCCGCGTTCGGTCAGGCGTGGTGCTCGCGCCATGGGAACTCCTCATCGTCAAGCGGGGGCCTGGGTGCGGGGGCGCAACGCAGGCATAACTACCTCACTAGGATAGTAAGCCTACTGACCGATTAGGCGCCGACGAAACCCCGACGAAACCCCGTGCCGCCGGGCTACGCCCCGAGCCACTCCGCGCAGGAGTTCAGGTTCCGGTTGACACTGGCCACGGCGGCTTCCCCGTCGCGGGCCTCGATGGCGTCCACCAGGGCGCCGTGGCCCTCATGGGGAAGTCCTTCGAAGCCGGCGCGGCGCTGCTGGTTCAGGAGGTCGTCGTGGAAAACATCGCCGAAGCTGACGTACAGCTCATGCAAAAGCGGGTTCCGGGATGCCTGGGCCACACGCTCGTGGAAACCCCAGTCGGCGCGGGCCCACGCCGCGTAGTCGGCTGCGTGCCAGGCCTTGTCGCGTTCGGCGAGCAAAGCACGGAGGGCGGAGACGTCGTCGGCCGTTGCATGCCGGGCGGCGAGGCGCGCAGCCTGGGTGTCCAACCCCACGCGCACCTCAAGGATGTGCTCCTCGGTGTGATCCTGGTACATGCGCCGCGCCGCGCCGGACATTTCGCTGGTGGCGCGGACGTAGGTGCCATCCCCACGCCGGACTTCCAGCATGCCGCTGTGGGCCAGGGCCTTGATTGCTTCGCGGAGCGTACCGCGGGAGACGCCCAGCTTGGCCATCAACTCGGGTTCGGACGGGATCCGCTGCTGGAGCGGCCATTCGCCGGAGTGGATCATGGCCCGCAGTTTGGCGGTGATTTCGTCGGCAAGCGGCTGGCGGTGCGAGGTGCTCAGGGTCATGATGTCCTACTTCTTCTGAGCGGCCGGCCGGCCACTGATCAGGTGCGCAACAACGATCTGGACCAGGGCGAGGCCCAGCAGGATGGCCAGCGGCAGCGTCCAGCCGCCGGTGGCACTATGCAGCAGCCCTGTGCCGAACGGGCCTGCGGTAGCCAGCAGGTATCCAGTGGACTGGGCGAGGGTGGAAAGCGCCGTGGTCTCCGCCGTGCTCTCGCCGCTGCGGCTGATCATCACCATCACCAGCGGGAATATTCCCAAACCGAAGCCCAGCAGGACGGCAGGGACCACGGCGAGCGTGACGGGCAGGAACAGCAGCAGCGCCACGCCCACGGCCATGGTGACGCTGGCCAGGTAGAACGCCGGGCGGAGCATCCGGGGCCGGGAGCCGATGGCAATCAGGACCATCCCGGCGGGCACGGACACCAGCTGCATCAGACCGTACATCAGGCCGCTCGCGGAGGCGCTGAGCCCCATGGTGGTGAGCATGTACGGGAACCAGCTCAGCAGGGCATAAGCGAGCAGGGCCTGGAGGGTGAAGATCGCGGTGAGGAGCAGCCCCTTGCGGGTACGCAGCAGCGGCCATGGCGAGATGGGGCCAGCTTTGGTGCGCGTGCTGTTGCGGTGCGCGTGCAGGGCCACGGGCAGGAAGCCCAGGAACGCCGCCATGGCCATGATGCCGATCGCTCCGACGGCGGCCGAAGGCGAGCCGAGTGCCTGGGCGAGAGGGACCACGGCGACGGCGGTCACAGTGGCACCGGTGGTCATGGTCACCGTATACAGGGCGGTCATGAGCGAGGTACGGCGGGCGAAGTGCTCGCGGATGAAGGACGGCATGGCAACGTTGCAGACGGCCAGCCCGGACATGCCCAGGACCGTGCCGGCCACCAGTGCGCCCGTGGCCGGAATGCCACGGACCATCAAGCCGGCGGCCAGCATGGCCAGCGCCAGCAGGATGGCCTTCTCCACGCCCAGCCGCCCCGTGAGCCAGGACGTGCCCGCGCCCGCCACCGCGAAACACAGCGTGGGAATGGACGGAATGATCGATGCCACCAGCGGCCCGTAGCCGAGCACCAGCTGCAGATCGTGCAGCAGCGCCGACGCCCCGGTGATCCCGGCTCGGAGGTTCAGGCCAATCAGCACCAGCGCAATGACACCGAACGCGACGGCGGTGCGCGGTTTGGGTGGTGAAGCTTGCAGTGCTGAGGGGGCAGGGGCGGCGATGGGCATTTTCTAAGGTTAGACGTTAGACGTTTGATGTCTACGGTTTTGTGGTAAATCTCTCCCCGCCGTTAACTTCGGGGCAATAGACTCGTGGCCACGGCATGTCCGGGCAACCTGGTCCGGAGGCGTCGCACTGATGCGGAAGGACGGCCTGCAGTGGTTTCCGAGGGAGTCGAGATCGAAAAGAAGTACGACGTCGGCGCGTCGGCTGAGGTACCTTCGCTCACCGATGTGCCGGGGGTGGCACGCGTGGGGGAGCCGCGCACGGCAACCCTGGATGCAGTGTACTTTGACACGGGCCGGCACACCCTGGCTTCCCGGCGGATGACCTTGCGGCGGCGGACCGGCGGTGCCGATGCCGGATGGCACCTGAAACTGCCGCCCGAAGCCGCCCCGGAAGCGCCGGCGACCGATCCTGATTCAGCACCCCAGCAGCGGCGCGAGCTTCATGAACCGCTGGGCCAGCCCGACGTCGTGCCTGACAGGCTGATGGCGCACCTGCGCGCCTACCTGCGCGGTGACACTGTGGCACCTGTGGTCAGGCTGGAAACCGAGCGGACCACGCACCCGCTGTATGGCGAGGACGGCACGCACCTCGCGGACCTCCTCGATGACCGGGTCAGCGCCGCGTTGCTTGGTGCGGAGGACGGGCCGGGCAGTACGCAGCAGTGGCGTGAATGGGAACTTGAGCTCGTGCACGGCAGCCCCGACCTCTTCCCTGCAGCGGCGGCGGTCCTGGCCGATGCTGGAGCGAAGCCCTCGGAACACGTGTCCAAGCTCGCGCGGGCGCTCGCCGGCGCGCCGGGCCAGGGTGCCACTGACACAGCGGTTCCCGCCGTTCCGGTGCCGGGGAAGAAATCGCCTGCCACCGCCGTCGTTACCGCCTACCTTGCCGCGCAGATCCGGGAAATCCTGGTGCACGATGCGGGTGTCCGGCTGGAGGAGCCCGAAGCGGTGCATGACATGCGCTCAGCCGCCCGCCGGGCACGCTCGGCGCTCTCGGCTTACCGCCGGCTCTACGACGCCGTGACAGTCCGGCGGCTGCGGGATGAACTCAGACTGCTCGGCAGGCTCCTGGGGGAACCGCGCGATGCCCAGGTCATGCTGGACAGGCTCCGCGGGCACATCGGCGACCTTCCGCCAGAGGAGGCCGCAGCGGCAGGGAAGGGCTGGCTCGAAAAGGAACTGGGCGATACCCTGGATGCCGGCTACCGGAAGCTCCAGAAGGCCCTCCTTTCCGAGCGTTACTACAGGCTCCTTGACGATCTCGAAACCTTCCGCGACCACCCACCGGTCCGTCCGGAAGGTGCGTCTTCAGGACGCAAGATTTCGGGCAAGGCGGTCAACAAGGCTGCCAAACGCTTGCGCCGGTCGCACCGCGGCGCGAAGAACACGCGTCGGGGCGCCCCATACGAGACCGCGCTGCACCAGGTCCGCAAGAATGCCAAGAAACTGCGGCATGTGGCGGAATCGGCGGGCCCGGTCTATGGCAAGCGCGCGGCTAAGGTCGCCAAGGCCGCGCACCGGCAGCAGCAGGCTCTCGGCGATTTCCACGACAGCGTCATCGCCCGGGATCTCCTGGCTGGGTGCGCCGCCGCGTCCGGCGTGCCGGAACCGGTCGCGTCTGCGTACGTCACGCTCAAGACCCGGCAGGTACAGCTCGCCGCCGCCGCCGAGAAGAAGTACCTGAAGGTGCGCAAGAAATCCAAGAAGCGGCTCAAGGCGGGAGTGCTCTAGGCCCCAACTAAGTAGCAGCAGATGTCGTTATGAGCCCTCATAACAGCATCTGCTGCTACCTAGTTGGGCGGGGGACGGGGGCTACTTGCCTTGCCGGCCGCCGAGCCGGGCCACCGCCAGGGCAAGCCACAGCTGTACCCGGTCCGCCGTGACTGAGGGATCGTAGCCGGTCAGCTCGGTGATCTGGGCCAAGCGGTAGCGCACGGTGTTCCGGTGCAGGGTCAGGGCCTCGGCGACGGCGGCCACCGAACCGTTGTTGCTGAGGTAGCTCTCCAGCGTGGTCATCAGTTCCGCGCCGTGGGCGGAGTCGAAGGCCCGCAGCGGATTGAGGGACTCGTTGGCCATGTCCGCCAGCGGGACGTCCTCGCTGGCCAGCAGCAGCGAGGTCAGGCTGAGGCGTTCGGGCTCGTTCACCGGCAGGCCGTGGCTGGCCGCGTCGCGGGCCTCAAAGTAGCTCCAGCGCAGGCCGTTGGGCTTGGTGTACGCGCCGCCGATGCCGATTGTCGCATGGATGCCCGCCTCAGCCAGGTGATCGCTGAGTTTGCGGGCCAGCGCAGGTGCCGCGCCGCCGTCGTCGTTAATCACCACTGCCAGGTCCTTCCCGACGACGGCGGCCACCGCGTTCTCCAGGGGCTGCGGCACCGAGGTGCTCACCAAGGCCTTGTGGTGGGCGGCGGAGACAGCCAGGAGCACCACGTTCTTGCGCGTGCTGTTCAGCCCCACGCCGGCAAGACGGCGCTGGGCCTCGCTGGTTTCGAGGGCGCCGTGGATGACGTCCTCCAGTACCTGGCCGCACAGTGCGCGTTGGGCCTGGCGCTGCTTGACCATGTTGTTCAGCTCCACGCTGATCAGGTTCTGGGCGTAACCGATGATGCCTGAGTCCTCGAACGGCTGGCGTACCCACAGCGTGCAGGCATCGCGCCGGCCAGTAGGGATCGGGTAGGAGGCCCACGTGTCCGCGGAGGGGTGCTCCTTGCTGCTGTTGTAGAGCTGCGCCGTGAACTGGGTGAGTGCGATGTCGGTCCGGAGCATGCTGCCCAGGTGCTTCAGGAGCTCCGCCAGGCCGCCGCCGGTCAGGAGCGCACGGGCCAGGACCTGGTGCCCGGCGATCAGCCGCTCCAGTTTGGAGTAGTGGTCCGCGGACTGGGCATCCGCCACGAGCTTGCCGATGGCAATGAACGGGGTCTCATAGGGGACTTCCACCATCGGCAGGCCCCAGCGGTTTGCCTCGGCAATCATCGCTGGCGGGACGACGTCGTGCGAGAGGCCGATACCGAATCCGATCCCCACTGCCCCGGCGCGCTGGACCTGCCGGACAAACCTGCGCTGCTCCGGCGCTGACTTCAGGCGCAGCCCCGTGGTGAGCACCAGTTCACCGCCGTTGATGAACCGCTGCGGATCCTCAAGTTCGGTCACGGCCACCCAGTTGATGTCCTGGTGCCAGGTGGTCTCGGCGAGGCCTGCCTTGGACAGGTTCAGGGAGCTCACGCCAAGGAGAGCAGCGAGGGAAATGGCCATGGTTCCAAGGATAACCGGACGCTGGTCAACCGCACTAAACATTTCCCTCAAGGGTGTGCAGGTGGCTATTCCCTGGCCAAGGGCGCTGGCATAGGCTCAAAGCAGTCGCATCCATCCGCTTCGCAGCTGATGATTCCTATGAAAGAGGTTGCACACCGTGGTTCAAACCTTGCAGAACTTCATCAACGGTGAGTTCGTCACGCCCGCCGGCACCAGCCTGCTGGACATCGTCAATCCCACCAACGGCGAGGTCGTGGCGCAGTCGCCCGTCTCCATCCAGGCGGACGTTGATGCGGCCATGACAGCCGCCAAGGATGCGTTCAAGAGCTGGAAGCACGTCACCCCCGGCCAGCGCCAGCTCATGCTGCTCAAGCTCGCCGACGCCATCGAAGCCAACAGCGACGAACTCGTCGAAGCGCAGCACCGCAACACCGGCCAGGTCCGCTCACTCATCGCCTCCGAGGAAATCGCGGCCGGCGCCGACCAGCTGCGCTTCTTCGCCGGCGCCGCCCGCATCCTTGAAGGCAAGTCCGCCGGCGAGTACTTCGAAGGCCACACGTCCTACGTGCGCCGCGAGCCCATCGGCGTCGTGGCCCAGGTCGCGCCCTGGAATTACCCCTTCCTGATGGCCATCTGGAAGATCGGCCCCGCCCTGGCCGCCGGCAACACCGTGGTCCTCAAGCCTTCGGACACCACGCCGGAATCCACCCTCGTGCTGGCCCGCCTCGCAGGGGACATCCTCCCAGCCGGCGTGCTGAACGTGGTGCTGGGAACCGGCGAAACCGGCGCGATGATGGTGGACCACAAAGTCCCCGGGCTGGTCTCCATCACGGGCTCGGTCCGCGCCGGCATTGCCGTGGCATCCGGCGCTGCGAAGGGCCTCAAGCGCGCCCACCTGGAGCTCGGCGGCAAGGCCCCGGCCATCGTCTTCAAGGACGCCGACATCAAGAAGAGCGCGGCGGCCATTGCGGAATTCGCCTTCTTCAACGCCGGCCAGGACTGCACCGCCATCACCCGCGTGCTGGTGGAGGACTCGGTCCATGACGACGTCGTGGCGGCCATGGTGGAGCACACCAAGACCCTGCACACGGGCTCGCAGAACGATGAAGACAACTACTTCGGCCCGCTGAACAACGTGAACCACTTCAACGCCGTCACGTCCGTGGTGGAGCACCTCCCGGAGAACTGCAAAATTGTCACCGGCGGCCACCGTGCGGGGGAGAAGGGTTTCTTCTTCGAACCCACCATCGTCACCGGCGCGAAGCAGACGGACGACATCGTCCAGAAGGAAACGTTCGGCCCGGTCATCACGGTGCAGAAGTTCAGCACCGAGGAAGAAGCGGTGGAGCTGGCGAACGACGTCGACTACGCCCTGGCTTCCAGCGTCTGGACGTCCGACCATGGCACGGCCATGCGCCTGAGCCGCGACCTGGACTTCGGTGCAGTGTGGATCAACACCCACATCCTGCTCACCGCCGAGATGCCGCACGGCGGCTTCAAACAGTCCGGCTACGGCAAGGACCTTTCCATGTACGGCGTTGAGGACTACACGCGCATCAAGCACGTGATGAGTGCGCTTGATGCATAACCCAGCTGCCTAGTCCCCACTGGCCCCCCAACCTTTTCGCCTCACCCCAGCTTTGAAGAAAGGCTTCGCCATGACCACCACCGCAAGTGAAATCACCTTCCGCCTGGAGCAGAAGCGCCGCGTCCAGGCGGACTTCCCGGGTCCCAAGTCCGTGGCCCTGACCGAACGCCGCAAGGCAGTGGTCGCCGCGGGAGTTGCCTCCAGCGTTCCCGTCTACGTTGCGGACGCCGACGGCGGCATCATCCACGACGTCGACGGCAACTCCTTCATCGACCTCGGCTCGGGCATCGCGGTGACGAGCGTCGGCGCGTCCGATCCCGCCGTCGTCGGTGCCGTGAAGGAAGCCGTGGAGCACTTCACCCACACGTGCTTCATGGTCACCCCGTACGAAAGCTACGTTGCCCTCGCCGAGCAGCTCAACCGCCTGACCCCGGGCGAGCACGAGAAGCGCACCGTGCTGTTCAACTCCGGTGCCGAGGCAGTGGAGAACGCCGTCAAGGTGGCCCGCCTCGCGACCGGGCGTGACGCCGTCGTCGCCTTTGACCACGCCTACCACGGCCGCACCAACCTGACCATGGCGCTGACGGCCAAGGCCATGCCGTACAAAACCAATTTCGGCCCGTTCGCGCCCGAGGTCTACCGCATGCCCATGAGCTACCCGTACCGCGAGGAAAACCCCTCGATCACCGGTGCCGAGGCTGCCAAGCGTGCTATCACCATGATCGAGAAGCAGATCGGCGGCGACCAGGTGGCCGCCATCATCATCGAGCCCATCCAGGGCGAGGGCGGCTTCATCGTTCCGGCGGACGGCTTCCTGCCGGCGCTGGCCGACTGGGCCAAGGAGAAGGGCATCGTCTTCATCGCCGACGAGGTCCAGTCCGGCTTCTGCCGCACCGGCGAATGGTTCGCCGTTAACCACGAGGGCGTTGTCCCGGACATCGTGACCATGGCCAAGGGCATTGCCGGCGGCATGCCGCTGTCCGCCATCACCGGCCGCGCCGACCTGCTCGACGCCGTCCACCCCGGCGGCCTGGGCGGGACCTACGGCGGTAACCCGGTGGCCTGTGCCGCCGCACTCGCTGCCATCGGCTCCATGGAGGAGTACAACCTCGCCGGCCGGGCCCGCCACATCGAGGCCCTCGCAACCGGACGCCTGCAGGCACTCCAGGCCGAGCTGGCCGGCGCCGGCAACGCCGTGATCGGGGACATCCGCGGCCGCGGCGCCATGCTGGCCATCGAACTGGTCCAGGCCGGCTCCAAGGAACCCAACCCGGAGCTGACCAAGGCAGTGGCTGCTGCCTGCCTCAAGGAGGGCGTCATCATCCTCACCTGCGGCACCTACGGCAACGTCATCCGCCTGCTGCCTCCGCTGGTCATCACCGACGAGTTGCTGAACGATGGCCTGGACGTCCTGGCCGCCGCCATCAAGGCCAACGCCTAGGACGCACCGCTACAGAGTTAGCGCCCCCTCGCAACGGCGCGAACAAGCACGTGAGGCCCTGGAAACTGATGTTCCAGGGCCTCACGTGTCCGCGCTTCAGGGGGTTGAGGTGCGGGCCAGCTTCCTCGCCACGGAGTTCTTGCGGGTGGCGCGGAGCATGTCCACGGTGAGGACCAGCAGCGCGAGCCACACCACGCCGAAGCCGATCCAGCGCTCCAGCGTCATGGCCTCCCGGAACACCACAAGCGCCACAATGAACTGGAGGATGGGCGCGAAGTACTGCAGCAGCCCAATGGTGGTCATCGGCAGCCGCCGTGCGGAGGCGCCGAAAAACAGCAACGGCACGGCGGTGATGACGCCGGAGGCCAGCAGGAGCCAGAAGTGCCCGGGACCGTAGCTGGTCAGCGTGGCCGTGCCGCTGACGCCCAGCCACACCATGGTGGCGGCGGCCAGCGGGGTAAGGACCATGGTCTCCACGCTGAGGGAAGTCACGGCGTCGACCTTTGGCCCCACGCGTTTCTTCACAAAACCGTACAGGCCGAAGCTCACTGCCAGCGTCAGTGCTATCCATGGGAGCTTGCCGTAGGACACTGTCAGCACACCCACGGCAATAAACCCGATTCCGACGGCGGCCCACTGCAGGGGACGCAGCTTTTCCTTCAGGACGAACACGCCGAGCAGCACGGACACCAGCGGGTTGATGAAGTAGCCCAGGGAGGCTTCCACCGCCTGGCCGGTGGTCACGCCGTAGGTGTAGGTCAGCCAGTTCACGGCGATGAGGACGGCCGCAATGGTGAGGGTACCGAAGACCGAACGGTCGCGGAACGCTCCGGTGAGCGCCCTCCACGAGCGGGTGACGGTAATGAGGAGCGCGCAGAAGATCAGCGACCAGACCACCCGGTTGGCCACGATTTCCACTGCGCCCGCCGGCTGCAGCACAAAGAAGTACACGGGGAGCAGTCCCCACAGGCCGTAAGCGCCGATGCCGAAGGCGATCCCCGCCGTCGTCTCCTTGTCCACGGCCTTGGGCCCGGGAGCCGGCATGCCCTGCCTGGACGCGGCTGGCCGGGTTGAATTCAACCGGGCGCTGGGGGCGGGGGAGGAGACGGATCCGTCGGGAGTAGGCACCTAACCGATAACACCAGTCGGTGGACAGGTATTCCAAGAACTGGTCAGTATGCTTGCTTTTATGAGAAGGACGAATCCCCAGGAGGCCTCGGCGTGAGGCTCCGCCGCAGCAACGCCTCCGGACGCGGCTACCGCCGGGTTGCCGCAGGAAAAGGCTTCAGCTACCGCGATTTGGACGGCTCCACGGTGCCGCCCGGGCCCGTACGGGACAGGCTCGAAAGCATCGGCATCCCGCCGGCCTGGACTGACGTATGGATCGCGCCCTTCGACAACGGGCACATCCAGGCGACGGGCCTGGACGCCGTGGGCCGGCGGCAGTACATTTACCACCCAGAGTGGCGCGAGCGGAAAGACCGGGTGAAGTTCGACCGTGCCCTCCAGTTGGCGGAGTCACTCCCCACAGCCCGGCGCCTGGTTACCCTGGACCTGCGCAGCGAGGGGCATAGCCGCGAGCGCGTCCTGGCCGCGGCCTTCCGGATGCTGGACAGCGGATCCCTGCGGGTGGGCTCGGAGCGGTACACGAATGAGAACGGCAGCCACGGCCTGGCCACCCTCCTGTGTGCCCACGTGCACGTCCGCAAGGAGTGCCTGGAGTTGAAGTTTCCCGCCAAGAGCGGCAAGGACTGGGAATCGGAAATCCACGATGCCGACCTCGCCGCCCTGGTGCGCGCGCTCAAGCGGCGGGGCGGCAACGCCCGGCTGCTCGCCTACAAGAATGGCCGCAGCTGGCATCCGGTCACCAGCGCCGACATCAACGGCTACGTCAAGGAACGAACAGGATCGGACTTTACCGCCAAGGACTTCCGTACCTTGCGCGGCACGGTTGCAGCTGCAGTGAGCCTGGCCCGCAGCGGTCCGCAAAAGACCGTGGCGGCCCGGAAGCGGGCCATCAGCGTGGCCATGATGGAGGCGGCTGAGGTGCTTGGGAACACGCCGTCGATTGCGCGTAAAAGCTACGTCGATCCGCGGCTGCTGGACCATTTCGCTGCGGGGGAGACCATCGACCCCAAACGCGTGGACTCCGCCGAGGCGGAGTTGCGGGCGCTGCTGTACCGCGAAGGGGATGTAGTGCCGCTGCAGAAAAGCGGCTGAGGCCTGCGTCACGGGTTACCCCGTCCGGCCCCGTAGACATTTAGAATGGGGCATTGTGCGCTAACTGCGTGTGCGCTACCTGCATTGTGAGCCACCAACTCGCATCCTCCTCGTTCCAGAAGGGCTCCCGGTGTCCAACCCAGGCGAATCCAGCTCCAAACGTCCCCTCCGCGTCGCCATTGTGGGCGCCGGACCGGCGGGGGTTTACGCGGCGGACATCCTCACCAAGTCCAACGAGGTCAAAGGTGGCGACTTCGAGGTCAGTATCGATCTGTTCGAGGCCTACCCCGCGCCGTACGGCCTGATCCGCTATGGGGTGGCCCCGGACCACCCCCGCATCAAGGGCATCGTTAACGCCCTGCATAAGGTCCTGGACAGGGGCGACATCCGCTTCCTGGGCAACGTCACGTACGGGCGGGACCTGACGCTGCACGATTTCCGCGCCTTCTATGATGCCGTGATCTTCTCCACCGGCGCCATCAAGGACGCCCAGCTGGACATCCCCGGCATCGACCTCGACGGCTCATTCGGCGGCGCCGACTTCGTCTCCTGGTACGACGGCCACCCGGACGTTCCCCGCGAATGGCCGCTGGACGCCAAGGAAATCGCCGTGATCGGCAACGGCAATGTGGCCCTGGATGTAGCCCGGATGCTGGTCAAGCACGCCGATGAACTGCTCAGCACCGAAATCCCGGACAACGTCTACCAGGGCCTGAAAAACTCCCCGGTTACCGACGTCCACGTCTTTGGCCGCCGCGGTCCCGCCCAGGTCAAGTTCACCCCTCTGGAGCTGCGCGAACTGAGCCACATGAAGGACGTGGATATCGTCCTCTACCCGGAGGACTTCGAGTTCGACGAAGCGTCCGACGAAGCGATCCGCAGCAACAACCAAATCAAGACCATGGTGAACACGCTCACCAACTGGCTGGTCGAGGAGCACGCCGAATCGGAACAGCCCTCCTCCCGCCGCCTGCACCTGCACTTCCTGCACAGCCCGGTGGAGATCTATGACGACCCCGACAACGGCGGTGCCGGAAAAGTGGCAGGCATCAAGTTTGAGCGGATGCAGCTCGATGGCACCGGCAACGTCAAAGGCACCGGCGAGATGGTGGACTACCCCGTGCAGGCCGTCTATCGCGCCATCGGGTACCACGGCTCCGCGCTGGACGAGCTCGAGTACGACGCCAAACGCGGTGTGGTCCCCAATGAGGGCGGCCGCGTGCTGGACGCTGAGGGCAACCCTGTGCCGGGCATCTACACCACCGGGTGGATCAAGCGGGGCCCTGTAGGCCTGATCGGGCACACCAAGGGCGACGCGCTGGAGACTATCGGCTTCCTGCTGGAGGACCGGCTCACGCTGCCCCCTGCCCAGAACCCGGATCCGCAGGCGATCATCCACCTCCTGGAGGAGCGCGGAATCGAGTACACCACGTGGGAGGGCTGGAACAAGCTGGACGCCCACGAGGCAGCCCTCGGCGCGGCCTGGACCGGCTCTGAAGCCACCGACGGCATCGTCCGCGAACGCATCAAGGTGGTCCCACGCGAGGAAATGATCAGCATCTCCCGCGGCTGACTTCCAGTCCGCCGCTCATGGGTTGCTAGGCGGGTCTGCGGCCGCGGGGCTACACTGGTGGCCACACGCAGGCTGGAAGCGATGCCCCGTGCCTGCAGGCCGAGCGCAAGTGGGAGTTCGATGAGGAACCTGATCCACCCGGCAGCTCCCGGTAACGACTCCGAGGGGCTGATCCAGCGGAGTGCCTTGGCGGGCCATGAAAAGCTCGACGGCGTGGCACGCCTCGCCGACGCCAGCGCAGATTTCCCCGGCGCTGAGGAAATCCCGGGCCTGCGCAAGCTGATCCGGGAGTCCTGGCGGCGGTCCGCACAGCTGTTGGCCAACCCGGACAACCCCGAAGCGCCGCTCGCCCTGGACACGGACGAGTTGGAGGAATACCGCCGCCAGCACCCGCTCGCCAGCATCATGCCCGTGATCCACAAGCTGCTGGTCCAGCCCAGTCACGACAGCGGCCTCCTGGTGGCCGTGGGCGACGAAGTGGGCCGCCTCCTCTGGGTGGAAGGCGACCCGGTCCTGCAGCGGCGAGCGGAAGGCATGATGTTTGTGCCCGGGGCGGACTGGTCCGAAGCCACCGTAGGCACCAGCGCACCCGGGACTGCCCTGGCCCTGGGCCGCGGGATCCAGATTTCCGGAGCCGAGCACTACCAGCGGTCGGTTCACCCGTGGAGCTGCACCGCAGTGCCGTTCCACGACCCCGACTCCGGCGCATTACTGGGCGTTGTGGATATCACGGGCAAGGCCACCGCGGTGGCCCCGCATACCCTCTCGCTTGTCGAAGCCACGGTTGCCGCCGCGCAGGCGCAGCTCCGCGTTGAGCGGCTCCAGCTCGCTGCCGCCCTGGCAAGCAGGCCTGTACGACGGCGGAGCAACAGTTCCGCGGCCAGGGAGGGTTCGGCCGGGGGAGCGGGAGCCTCCGGTGCAAAGGAAGGCAGCCTCTACCGCAACAGCTTGCAGCTCCTGGGGCGAGACCAGGCCTTGCTGAGCATCGAAGGTAAAACCGTGGCTCTCTCCGCCCGGCACAGCGAAATCCTCGCCCTGCTCAGCACCCACCCTGACGGTCTGAACGCCGAGGAGCTGTCCGTCCTGCTCTACCCGGGCGACGGCTCCACGATGACCCTCCGCGCCGAAATGGTCCGGCTGCGCAAAATCCTCCAGCAGCTAAACCCCGCTGCGGTGCCCGAATCCCGGCCGTACAAGCTCAGCATGGACCTCGTGCCGGACAGCGGCCAGGTCCTGAGCTGCCTGCAACGCGGTGCCCACCGGATTGCCTTGGAGATCTACCGCGGCGCGGTGCTGCCGAGGTCCGAAGCCCCGGGCATCATCGACCTTCGCCAGAGGGTCTCTTCGCTGATGCGTGAGGCAGTGCTCACCGACGGCAGCGCCGAGACGCTGCTCAAGTACGCGGCCCTGCCCGAGGCGAGGGACGACGTCGGCGTGCGGCTTGCCGCCCTGAAGCTGCTGCCCGCGCGCTCGCCCAAGCGGGCCGCCGTCGTCGCCGACCTTGAACGGCTGGAAGCCGAGCTGAGCGCTTAACTGTCTGTGCAACCTTTGCTGTGAGCTGGCTCACGGCTGTGCAACCTGGCTGCAACCTTCACGCTCCTACGCTGAAACCAACGGCGGCCCCAGCATCAAGGCCCGCCCCATGCACAGCAAAGGAGCTAGCAATGACTGTTTACGCACAGCCCGGTACCGACGGTTCGAAGGTCACGTTCAAGGACCGCTACGAGAACTGGATCGGCGGCGAATGGGTTGCCCCCGTCAAGGGCCAGTACTTCGAAAACATCACCCCCGTCACCGGCAAGGTCTTCTGCGAGGTGGCCCGGGGCACAGCAGAGGATATTGAGCTGGCACTCGACGCCGCCCACAAGGTCGCGCCGTCCTGGGGCAAGACCTCGGTGGCCGAACGCGCGGCCATCCTGAACAAGATCGCCGACCGGATCGACGAAAACCTTGAAATGCTGGCCGTGGCCGAATCCTGGGACAACGGCAAGCCCATCCGTGAAACCCTGAACGCGGACATCCCGCTCGCCGCGGACCACTTCCGCTACTTCGCCTCCGCCGTCCGCGCCCAGGAGGGGCGGCTGTCCCAGCTGGACGACGACACCACCGCTTACCACTACCACGAGCCGCTCGGCGTGGTCGGCCAGATCATCCCGTGGAACTTCCCCATCCTGATGGCCGTCTGGAAGCTCGCTCCCGCCCTCGCTGCAGGCAACGCCGTGGTCCTCAAGCCGGCCGAGCAGACGCCGTCGTCCATCCTGGTCCTGATCGAACTCATCGGTGACCTGCTCCCTGCCGGTGTCCTCAACATCGTCAACGGGTTCGGCGTCGAGGCTGGCAAACCGCTCGCCTCCAGCCCAAGGATCCGCAAGATCGCCTTCACTGGCGAGACCACTACTGGCCGGCTGATCAGCCAGTACGCCAGCCAGAACCTGATCCCGGTCACCTTGGAGCTCGGCGGCAAGAGCCCCAACATCTTCTTCAACGACGTCGCCGAAAACAATGACGCGTTCTACGACAAGGCCCAGGAAGGCTTCGCGCTGTTCGCCTTCAACCAGGGCGAAGTCTGCACCTGCCCGTCCCGGGCCCTGGTCCAGGAGGACATCTACGAGTCCTTTATGGCCGACGCCGTGGCCCGGGTGGAAAAGATGATCCAGGGCAACCCGCTGGACACCGAGACCCAGGTGGGCGCCCAGGCCTCTAATGACCAGCTCGAGAAGATCCTCTCCTACATCGACATCGGAAAGCAGGAGGGCGCCAAGGTGCTCACCGGCGGTGCCCGTGCGGAGCTTCCCGGTGACCTGGCCGGCGGTTACTACGTCCAGCCCACCGTCTTCGAGGGGCACAACAAGATGCGGATCTTCCAGGAGGAGATTTTCGGCCCGGTGGTTTCCGTCTCCCGCTTCAGCGACTATGACGACGCGATGGAAATCGCCAACGACACCCTCTATGGCCTCGGAGCCGGCGTGTGGTCCCGCAACGGCAACGTTGCGTACCGCGCCGGACGCGAAATCCAGGCAGGCCGTGTCTGGGTCAACAACTACCATGCCTACCCGGCTGGCGCCGCGTTCGGCGGCTACAAGTCCTCAGGCATCGGACGTGAAAACCACTCCATGATGCTGGACCACTACCAGCAGACCAAGAACCTCCTGGTCAGCTACAACGAGAACAAGCTGGGCTTCTTCTAGAGTCCAGCCTGCGTTCCCTACCACCCCGACCACCCGCTAACAACGCAAGGATTTCGCCAATGACGACGACAATGCACGCAGCAGTAGTAACTGAATTCGGCAAGGATCTCCAGATCCAGGAGCTCGCCATTCCAACCCCCGGGCCGGGGGAGGCCCTCGTCAAGGTACTCACCACCGGTGTCTGCCACACCGACCTCCACGCAGCGGAGGGCGACTGGCCGGTCAAACCGACCCCGCCGTTCATCCCCGGCCATGAGGGCGTGGGCGAAGTAGTAGCCCTCGGCGAGGGCGTCACGGACCTCGCCATCGGCGATCTTGTGGGCAACGCCTGGCTCTGGTCCGCCTGCGGCGACTGCCAGTACTGCCGCACGGGTTGGGAAACACTCTGTGAGGTGCAGAAGAACGCCGGCTACAGCGTGGACGGCTCCTTCGGCGAGTACATGCTGGTGGACAGCCGCTTCGCCGCCAGGATCCCGGCCGGCACGGACCCTGTCGAAGTGGCCCCCGTGCTCTGCGCCGGAGTCACCGTCTACAAGGGCCTGAAAATGACCGAGGCCAAGCCGGGCCAGTGGGTCACCATCTCCGGCATCGGGGGCCTGGGGCACATCGCCGTCCAGTACGCGGTTGCTATGGGCCTGCGCGTTGCGGCCGTGGACATCGCGGACGACAAGCTCGCCCTGGCCAAGGCCCACGGAGCCGAACTGACCGTCAACGCCCTACACGAAGATCCAGCAGAAGTTATCCAGCGTGAAACCGGAGGTTGCCATGGAGTCCTCGTTACCGCAGTGCACCCGTCCGCTTTTGGACAGGCGATCGGCATGGCACGCCGCGGCGGGACGATTGTGTTCAACGGGCTGCCGCCGGGCGACTTTCCGGCGCCCATTTTCGAGATTGTGCTCAAGGGACTGACCGTGCGCGGTTCGATCGTGGGAACCCGGCAGGACCTGGAGGAAGCACTTGACTTCTACGCCCAGGGGAAGATCCACCCCACGGTGTCCACCAGGGAACTTTTCGAGGTCAACGCTGTCCTTGACGAAATGAAGCACGCCAAGATCGACGGCCGCGTCGTCATCAAGTTCTGATGAAGGACGCGTTCTGATGCCGGAGGCAAAGCTCGACGCTGCAGTGACGCTGCCCGGGGAGGACTTTTCCCGGGTAGCGCTCACCGCCGCAGCCGTGGAGTTGCTGCGGAAACTGTGGCTGCAGCACGGGCCGCTGATGTTCCATCAGTCCGGCGGCTGCTGCGACGGCTCCTCGCCCATGTGCTATCCCGCCGGGGAGTTCATTACCGGCGACTCGGATGTGCTGCTGGGCCTGTTCGACTTATCCGGAGCCGGGACCGGCGGCGGCGTCACGTCCGACCCGCCCTGCGGCCCCGGGAAAGGGCAGCCGCTGGAGTTCTGGATGTCGCGGGAACAGTTCGGCTACTGGAGCCACACCCACCTGACAGTGGACGTGGTTCCGGGCCGGGGTAGCGGATTCTCGGTGGAATCACCGGAGGGCAAGCGCTTCCTCATCCGTTCCACGCTGATGGACTGGCCCGCCTAGGCAGTTCGATGCTTTAGCCTTGAGGCCCTCCAAAAGGAGGGCCTCAAGGTGTTTTCCGCAATTAACTTCGGCATACGGCCCGTCTCACGATACGGGACAACTGGAACCGTCCAGTGGATGGACAGTAAAGTTGATAAGTCTGTTTCCATCCCCTATCAGGATTGTGGATCTCCTTATGAACCTCCTCCGGACCAAAACAATCGAGCAGTCAATGGCCGACGCCGATGAACCCGGACGTAAGCTCAAGCGGTCACTGAGCACCTGGGATCTGATGATCATGGGTGTGGCTGTCGCCGTCGGCGCCGGCATCTTCTCGGTCGGAGCCAAGGCAGCGGCCAACTTCGCCGGACCCGCCGTGACCGTCTCCTTCGCCATCGCCGCCGTCACCTGCGCGCTGGCCATCATGTGCTACGCCGAGTTTGCCACCGCCATCCCTGTCGCCGGGTCGGCCTACGTCTTCACGTACGCCACCATGGGCGAACTGCTGGCCTGGATCATCGGCTGGAACCTGATCCTGGAGCTCTTCACTGCCGCCGCGGTGATCGCCAAGTACTGGGGCATCTACCTCAGCAAGGTCTTCGCCCTGATGGGCGCCGACGTCCCGGCAGCACTGTCCATTGGCGGCGTTGACCTCTATTGGGGAGCCTTCCTGATCGTTGCGGTCTTCACCGTCCTTCTGGTGCTGGGCACTAAGCTCTCTGCCCGGGTAGGCAACATCTTCACGCTGATCAAGATCGCCGTGGTGCTCTTTGTCATTGTGGTGGGCTTCACCTACGTCAAATTCGAGAACTACAGCCCCTTCGTCCCTGCAGCTGAACCCACGGGTGTCAGCGGCACCGCTGATGTACTCAAGCAGTCCTTCTTCGGCTTCCTCACCGGAGCCGCCCCTGCACAGTACGGCACACTGGGCATCTTCGCCGGCGCTGCCCTGGTGTTCTTCGCCTTCATCGGTTTCGACGTGGTGGCCACTTCGGCAGAGGAAGTCAAAAACCCGCAGAAGACCCTGCCACGCGGTATCTTCGGCGGCCTCGCCGTCGTCACACTCCTCTACATCCTGGTGTCCCTTGCACTGACCGGAATGGTGTCCTATACGGACCTCGCGGAAGCCAAGAACCCCACCCTGACCACTGCCTTCGAGGCGGTGGGCGACACCACTGCCGCCAAGGTCATCGCCTTCGGCTCGCTGATCGGCCTGACCACCGTGATCATGGTGCTCCTCATGGGCCTGTCCCGCGTAGTCCTGGCCATGAGCCGCGACGGCCTGCTGCCCCGGGCCCTGTCCAAGACCAGTGAAAAGCGTTCGACGCCGGCACGCCTCCAGGTGATCTGCGGCGCCGCCGTGGCACTCGTCGCGGGACTCACCAACGTGGACCTACTCGAAGAGATGATCAACATCGGGACGCTGTCCGCATTCGTGATGGTGAGCCTGGGCATCCTGGTGCTGCGGAAGAAGCGCCCGGACCTCAAGCCCTCCTTCCGTGTGCCGTTCGGCAAGGTCCTGCCGGTGGTTTCGGCCCTGCTGTGCCTTTACCTGATGACCAACCTGGCGGTGGAGACCTGGATCTTCTTCGCGATCTGGCTTGTGATCGGCATCGTCATCTACTTCTCGTACGGACAGCGGCACTCACGCCTCAACGAGCGTTTCACCGAGGCCAAGGAAGCTGTCAACGGCCCCGCCGGACAGGCCGCCCCCAAGTCTGCCGACGATGAGGACGAGTTCAGCCGCGCCTAGCGGCCACCCTGGGCCGGCGGCAAGAGACCGGCCTGTCCCGCACTAGCTGCCCTGCCCGCTCAAGCGGTGCGGGGCAGCGCCGTCGGTGCGGGGCAGCGCCGTCCGTACGGGCAGCGCCGCTGCATGGTGACCGGCCCTTGGCGCAAGGCACCCACGGCAGGGTTGCCAGGCCCTGTTACCTAAGATGGATTCATGGCCCGCCCCGCAAAACCCGAACGCAAGGCAGAGCTGCTCTCCGCGATCCTGGACTACCTGATGGACAAGACGCTTGCTGAACTGACCTTCCGCAGCCTGGCCGAAGGTTTGGGCATCAGCGCCTACGTGCTGGTGTACCACTTCGGCAGCCGGGAGCAGTTGGTCAACGAGATCATCGGGTCCATCGAGTCACGGCTGGACAGCATGCGCACCACGGACGTGCACGACATCGACCGGGACGCCTGGAGGACCTACCTGCTGGAGTCCTGGCAGTGGACCATGGCACAGCGGAACCGGCATCTGGCCAGGCTTGAGTTCGAGGCCACGGCACAGGACATTGTGGCTGCCGAACCGCGCGGGACCTCTCAGGAAAACTTCCGCATGCTGCACCACAAAACCCGGGACTGGCTCATGGTTCAGGGCATCCCGGAGGACTTTGCGGATACGGACGCCCGGCTGTTCACGTCCACCTTCTACGGCCTGCAGTTCGATTTTGTGGTGATGAACCAGCCCGAAGCCGCCACCCGCGCTTTTGAGCTGATGCTGACTGTCTTTTTCAACAACCTGGAGGCCCGCCTGGCTGCGGTGTCCCAGGGAGCCTGACTTTCCGGCGAACGTTTTAGGGGGCTGCGTGCCGGCCCACCCACTCCACGAGCGGCCGCAGCTGGTCCCACATCGCGGATATCCTCTCGGCCGCTTCCGGTCCATGCACCCAGTCCGGCTGGCCAAGCTCAACCCGCGCGGACAGGGACTTGTGCTTCAGCAACTCCGCCCTGGGGTGGTCCTTGTCGAAGCCGCGCGGCACGGTCTTGAGTTTTTCGCCTTCCACCACAAAGCCGGCGGCGGCCGCTGATTCAACGATCTGCCGGAGCGCTTCGCCGGTGCCCGAGGCATCGACGGAATTCCGGAACCGGACCAGCTGGGCCGGTGTGCTGGTGTGGCATCCGCCGCCCACCAACAGCCCGTCAGCGCTCACCTGCACGTAGTAACCGACGCCCTCCTGAGTGGCCGCAAAGGCCCCCTGGGCGGTCTTGTAGGGCGATTTGTCCTGGGAGAACCTGATATCCCGGTTAGGCCGGAAGACTTTGCCCGGGCCGAACCGCGGTTCCAGTTCGGCCAGCAGGGCCGTGACCGGATCCCTGACCAAGGTGTTGTAGCGGTCCTTGTGGTCCAGCCACCACTCCCGGTTGTTGTTGTCCTCAAGTTCAGCGTAGAACTCGAATGCCCCTGCGGGGATGCCTTGGAATGTGCTCATGCAGTGATCCTAAGGACGGTAGGGTGCCTCCAGCCAGAGCCGGCATTCCCTATGTGGAAATCGCAGCAACGCAAAACAGTGTGGAAATCGCAGCAACGCAAAACACCCCGCCGCGGAAAATCCGCAGCGGGGTGTTCTCAGGTGCCGGGCCAACCAGTGGCATAAGCCAGCCGGTGGCACAGAACCGGTCGGCGGGTTAGCCGATTTTGTTGGCTGCTTCGGCGTCGGAGTCGGCGGCAGCGGCTGTGCCGAGGTTGGCGCGGAGTTTGGCGCCGAGTTCGGCGTCGACGTTGGTCCAGTATTGGATGGCGCGTTCCTTGATGCCGGGGCTCTTCACGCCGCCCACGGCGCCGGTGATGGTGTCGAGGAAGCGGGCTTTGGCGGCGTCGTCGTAGACCTCGCGGTAGAGTGTGCCGGCCTGGCCGAAGTCGCTGTCCTCGGCGTGCAGGGTGTGCGCGGAGAGGGTCAGTTCGCCGTCGTTCTCCCAGCCGCCGGCGGGGTTCTGCGGCTCCACGGCTGCCGGGCCGCCCACGGAGTTGGGGGCGTAGACCGGGGTGGTGGGGGCGTTGAACAGGTAGCGTCCGGCGCCGTCCTGGCTGTAGTTGTTGACCTGGTTCCTGGGCTGGTTTACCGGGAT